>NZ_MLCT01000099.1:0-1398 GCF_001806145.1 Pseudomonas sp. BS-2016 | reverse complement strand
GGCCCTCACCGAGCAGAACGTTCGGCTGCGCGAGTTGCTCAATTCTTCCGCGCTGGTCAACGAAAAGGTCGAAGTGGCCGAGCTGATCGGCATGGACCCCAACCCCTTTACCCACCGCATCATCATCAACAAGGGTGAGCGCGACGGTGTGGTGCTTGGCCAGCCGGTGCTCGATGCCCGTGGCCTGATGGGCCAGGTGGTGGAGTTGATGCCCTACACCTCGCGGGTACTATTGCTGACGGATACGACCCACAGCATTCCGGTGCAGGTCAACCGTAACGGCTTGCGCGCAATCGCCAGCGGCACCGGTAACCCGGAACGCCTGGAGCTGCGCCATGTGGCGGATACCGCTGACATCAAGGAAGGCGACCTGTTGGTCAGCTCTGGCCTGGGCCAGCGCTTCCCGGCGGGTTATCCGGTGGCGACGGTCAAAGAGGTGATCCACGATTCCGGCCAGCCGTTCGCTATCGTTCGGGCGGTACCGACTGCCGCGCTGAACCGCAGCCGTTACCTGCTGCTGGTGTTCAGCGACAACCGCACCCCGGAAGAGCGCGCTAACGACGCTGCCCAGGCCCAGGAAGCGGAGGACCAGCAGAATGGCACCGCGCCTATCGTGCCGGCCACGGTGCCAAAACCTGCTTTTGTTGGCCCACCTGCACCCGCCCCAGCCACGTCACCTGCACCGGCAGCTGCAGCACCTGTGGCAACGCCGGCCAAACCTGCCGCGCATAACGCGCGCCCGGCTAAACCGACCGCCGCTCCGGCCACCACACCGCAGAGGGGGGACTAATGGCGGGTACTCATTCACGCAATGGCTGGATCGTCTGGCTGACCTTCGCCATCGGCTTGCTGCTCAGCGTCTCGCCGCTGCCGCAGTTCATGGAAATCCTTCGCCCGCTCTGGCTGGCCTTGTTGCTGGCGTTCTGGTCATTGAACCTGCCGCACAAGGTGGGCATGGTCACGGCCATGTGCCTGGGGTTGGCCGAAGATGTGCTGTATGGCACCTTGCTAGGCCAGAACGCGTTGATCCTGACCCTGATTACCTTTCTGGTGCTGTCGCTGCAGCAGCGCTTGCGCATGTTCCCGATGTGGCAGCAGTGCCTGGTGATCCTGGTGATCTTCGGCCTGGCGCAGTTGGTGCAGCTATGGCTCAGCGCGTTGACCGGCAACCGCCAGCCGACCCTGGCCTTGGTTCTGCCGGCGCTGGTCAGCGCCTTGTTATGGCCCTGGATCAGTTTTGGCCTGCGTGGGCTGCGTCGTCGCTATAAAATCAATTGAATGGATTGCGAGGCTCTGCCTGGTTATCGAACCCCACAGGGAGAGTCTGCAATGAATTCGCTTTATCTGGCCTCGGGCTCCCCGCGGCGACGTGAACTGCTGGCCCAGATCGGTGTGCCC
>NZ_MLCT01000098.1:0-2140 GCF_001806145.1 Pseudomonas sp. BS-2016 | reverse complement strand
ATACGCGGATGGGACAGACGTAACGTCTACTACTTCCAGATGCTTGGGTCGTTGGCCTCCCACTACAAGTTCAGCCTGGAAGTACCGTTCAACCAACTCCCGGCAGACCAGCAGAAGGTCATTCTAAATGGCAGCGGTTCGCAGAATGTCGACTTCAAATACCTGAACGATCGCGGTGATATCGTCAAGCGCTCGCACCCGTTCGAAGGCATCGTGCCGAACCTGGAACGCCGTTACCGCGAAACCGAATCGGCGAGCGTGCGCGAGGAGCTGGCGAAGTTCCTCAGCACACAGCCATGCCCGGATTGCCGTGGCACGCGCCTGCGCCGTGAAGCCCGGCATGTATGGGTGGGCGAGAAGACCTTGCCTGCAGTAACCAACCTGCCGATCGGCGATGCCTGTGAATACTTTGGCGTGCTGAAGCTGACCGGTCGTCGTGGCGAAATTGCCGACAAGATCCTCAAGGAGATTCGCGAGCGGTTGCAGTTCCTGGTCAACGTGGGCCTGGACTATCTGTCGCTGGACCGCAGTGCCGATACCCTGTCTGGCGGTGAGGCACAGCGCATTCGCCTGGCCAGCCAGATCGGCGCGGGCCTTGTGGGCGTGCTGTATATCCTCGACGAGCCTTCGATTGGCTTGCACCAACGAGATAACGACCGCCTGCTGGGCACGCTGAAACACCTGCGCGATATCGGCAATACCGTGATCGTGGTGGAGCATGATGAAGACGCTATCCGCCTGGCGGACTACGTGGTCGATATCGGCCCCGGCGCGGGCGTGCATGGTGGCCATATCGTTGCTGAAGGCACGCCTGCCGAGGTGATGGCACATCCTGATTCACTGACCGGCAAATACTTGTCGGGGCGTGTGAAGATTGAAGTACCCGCCAAGCGAACGCCGCGTAACAAGAAGATGGCGCTGCATCTCAAGGGCGCGCGCGGGAACAACCTGCGCAATGTCGACCTGGAGATTCCGCTGGGCCTGCTGACCTGCGTGACCGGTGTTTCCGGTTCGGGCAAGTCGACGCTGATCAACAACACCCTGTTCCCACTGAGTGCCACCGCCCTGAATGGCGCGACCACCCTGGAAGCGGCGGCTCACGACAGCATCAAGGGCCTGGAACATCTGGACAAGGTGGTCGACATCGACCAGAGCCCGATTGGGCGTACGCCTCGCTCCAACCCAGCCACCTACACCGGGCTGTTTACCCCTATCCGTGAGTTGTTCGCTGGCGTGCCAGAGTCGCGCTCACGGGGTTATGGGCCGGGCCGCTTCTCGTTCAACGTCAAGGGCGGCCGCTGTGAAGCGTGCCAGGGCGATGGCCTGATCAAGGTGGAAATGCACTTCCTGCCGGACATCTACGTGCCGTGCGATGTGTGCAAGAGCAAGCGCTACAACCGCGAGACCCTGGAGATCAAGTACAAGGGCAAGAGCATCCACGAGACCTTGGAAATGACGATCGAGGAAGCTCGCGAGTTCTTCGACGCAGTGCCGGCGCTGGCGCGCAAGCTGCAGACGCTGATGGATGTGGGCCTGTCGTACATCAAGCTGGGGCAGTCAGCGACCACGCTGTCGGGTGGCGAGGCGCAGCGGGTCAAGCTGTCTCGCGAGCTGTCCAAGCGTGATACCGGCAAAACCTTGTATATCCTCGATGAGCCGACCACTGGCCTGCACTTCGCGGATATCCAGCAGTTGCTGGACGTACTGCACCGCTTGCGGGACCACGGCAATACCGTGGTGGTGATCGAGCACAACCTTGATGTGATCAAGACTGCCGACTGGCTGGTAGACCTGGGGCCAGAAGGTGGTTCTAAGGGTGGCCAGATCATCGCAGTGGGCACTCCGGAGCAGGTTTCCGAAATGCCTCAATCGCACACCGGTTACTACTTGAAACCGTTGCTGGAACGCGACAGGGCCTGATTTTTTCATCGCCCAATAAAAAGCCCCTGCCACTTTGCGGTGACGGGGGCTTTTTTATAGCCGGGAATCAGAACTGCGATTGCAGGTAATTTTCCAGGCCGATCAACTTGATCAGGCCCAACTGCTTTTCCAGCCAGTAGGTGTGATCTTCTTCGGTGTCATTCAACTGCACCCGCAATATTTCCCGGGTGACATAGTCGTTGTGCTGTTCGCAAAGCTC
>NZ_MLCT01000097.1:0-1890 GCF_001806145.1 Pseudomonas sp. BS-2016 | reverse complement strand
CGCTGCTGCCGGCAAATACCGGTACCAATGTCAGCAGCAACACCGCTACGACATCCTGGAACAGCAACACGCCGATCGCATTCTGCCCATGACTGCTGAAGACTTCACCCAGGCTGGTCAACTCCTTGCTGACAATGGCGGTGGACGATAACGCCAGCCCTGCGCCCAGTAACAACGCGACGCCAGGTGCGAGGCCAAAGCTCATCAATAACGCGCCCAGCAATGCCCCGCACCCCAGCACTTGCAGGCTGCCCAGGCCAAATACCACGCTGCGCAGCGCCAACATTCTCGACAGGGAAAACTCAAGCCCCAGGGAAAACAGCAGGAACACCACACCCATCTCGGCCAGGTCCGGCAGGTCTTCGTTGTCATTGACCCAGTCCAGCGCGGTGGGGCCCACTGCCAGGCCTACGCACAGGTAGCCCAGCACGGGCGGCAGCTGCAGCCGGCGAAACAGTGCAATCACCACCAGGGATGAGGCCAGAATAATCAGCAGGTTGGCGAACACAGGCATCTCCGTTGCGGGGCGAGCGGCAAAAAGCCGCAAGAATCGCTGAATCAGTTATAGGCCATGGTGATCTGGATCAGGCTTTTTGCACCGTAGGAGCGAGCTTGCTCGCGAAAAACGTCAACGATAACGCGGGGTTCCTGAGTGAACGCGGCGCGCGGGAGTTTTTCGCGAGCAAGCTCGCTCCTACAGGGGCTTGTTGGGATTAGAATGGACGTTCGTTTCTTGTTCGAGTCTTTTCATCATGCTTCCTGAATGCCAGCTGTTCGGCACCCTGGGTTGCCATCTGTGTGAGATTGCCGAAGCCGAAGTCATGCCGCTCGTCGAGCACGGGTTGTTGGTGGAGTTGGTGGATATCGCCGATCCGGAGGACCTGACAGACGTCTACGGCCTGCGGATTCCGGTGCTTCGCCGCACGGACACCGGGGCGGAACTGGACTGGCCGTTCGACACCGCGCAGGTGGTTACCTTCCTGCGCTGAGATTTATGCGATGGCGGCTTTCCAAATATTAAGTTACTGTATATTCGTACAGCGATTGAATAGAGGGAACGCCCGTGGTGAATGTTGAACAACTTAAAAGCAGCGTCAATCGCATGTCCGCCGATGTGGTGCGTGACGCGGTGAACGAACTGCGCCTCGATGGCCTGGTCACGGAAGGCAAGACGCCGTTTAACAAAGTGCATTTCAACACCTGCTTCGCGGAAATCGAGGCGCTGTTCCAGCGCGCCGGTTATCACAAGCAGCTGGATGTGGTGGGTTATCAGGGGTTGCTCTACGCGTTGTATGACCCGGGTCGTTGGGAAGCGGTGGACGTGCTGCGCTGGCTCAAGGAATTCACCGAGGCGGCAAGCGCCTCGCCGGTGCTGCGAGCTCAACTGGCCAAGGCCTGAGATAGGCCCTAGGCAATCGCGCGCCATGGGCGATAATGCCCGCCTGTTTTCCAGGCTTTGAGCGTCGGCATGTCCACTTCCATTTTTTCCCCCTCCCAGCACCAAGCCAGCACCCTGTACTTGCCGCCGGGCTCCTGGGTGACGGTGCTCGATTGCCTGTGCGCACACTTTCCGGCCATCGGCCGCGAACAATGGTTGGACCGCATTGCCCGCGGCCGGGTGCTGGATGTCAATGGCAGCCCGATCAGCCTGGGCCTGGGCTACAAGGAAGGCTTGTGCATCTATTACTTTCGCGAAGTGCCCAACGAGAAAGTGATTCCGGTGCTGGAAAACATCCTGTACGCGGATGAGCACCTGGTGGTGGCGGACAAACCGCATTTCCTGCCAGTGACACCCGCTGGCGAGTACGTCGAGCACACCTTGTTGCGACGCTTGATCCGGCGCCTGGACAATCCCGCCCTGGTGCCCCTGCATCGCATCGACCGACATAC
>NZ_MLCT01000096.1:0-1643 GCF_001806145.1 Pseudomonas sp. BS-2016 | reverse complement strand
GCCTGGGAAGAAGCCTGCGATGACCTCCACTGCCGCCCCGCTCGACTTGTTGCTGCTGCCGACCTGGCTGGTACCCGTCGAGCCCGCTGGGGTGGTGCTCAAGGAGCACGGCCTGGGTATCCGCGATGGCTGCATTGCCTTTATCGGGCCACGGGACGCGGCGTTGAAGCTGGCGGCGCAAGAGGTGCGTGAACTGCCCGGCATGCTGCTCAGCCCCGGCCTGGTCAATGCACACGGCCATGCAGCCATGACCCTGTTCCGCGGCCTGGCCGACGATTTGCCACTGATGACCTGGCTGGAAAAGCACATCTGGCCAGCCGAAGCCAAGTGGGTCGATGAAGCGTTCGTGCGCGACGGTACCAACCTGGCCATTGCCGAGCAGATCAAGGGCGGCATCACCTGCTTCTCGGACATGTATTTCTACCCCAAGGTCGCCAGTGACTGCGTGCACAACAGCGGTATGCGTGCGCAGATCGCACTGCCGATCCTCGACTTCCCGATCCCCGGCGCCAGCAGTGCCGACGAGGCGATTCGCCAGGGTATCGAGCTGTTCGGCGACCTCAAGCACCACCCGCGCATCAAAATCACCTTCGGCCCCCACGCGCCCTACACCGTGTGCGATGCCAACCTGGAAAAGATCCGGGTGATCGCCGAAGAGCTGGACGCCGTGATCCATATGCACGTTCACGAAACTGCCTTTGAAGTGCAGCAAGCCGTCGAGCAGACCGGCGAGCGGCCATTGGCGCGCCTGGCTCGCCTTGGCCTGCTGGGCCCGCGCTTTCAGGCCGTGCACATGACCCAAATCAGCGAAGACGACCTGGCTTTACTGGTAGAAAGCAACACCAGCGTCATTCACTGCCCGGAATCGAACCTGAAACTGGCCAGCGGCTTTTGCCCGGTGGAGCGCTTGTGGCAGGCTGGCGTCAACGTGGCCATCGGCACCGACGGCGCTGCCAGCAACAATGACTTGGATTTGCTCGGCGAAACCCGCACGGCGGCGATGCTGGCCAAGGCCGTGGCCGGCTCGGCCACTGCGCTGGATGCCCACCGCGCCCTGCGCATGGCCACACTCAACGGCGCCAGGGCGATGGGCCTGGACAGCCAGATTGGCTCCCTGGAAGTCGGCAAGGCGGCAGACATCGTCGCTTTTGATCTTTCCGGGTTGGCGCAACAACCGATCTACGATCCGGTCTCACAGCTTATATATGCCACCGGGCGCGATTGCGTGAAACACCTTTGGGTTGCCGGCAAGCCATTGCTCGACGACCGGCAATTGACCCGCATGGATGAACAACAGTTGACCGCCACGGCCATTGCCTGGGGCCAACGCATCAGCGGGCACAGCGAATAACGACGCGGCTGAAGCCTTGGGTTCAGCCGCGACACACCGACTTATCAGATTCAGAGGATTCACCATGAGCAACGTCGATCACGCCGAAATCGCCAAGTTTGAAGCCCTGGCTCACCGCTGGTGGGACCGCGAGAGCGAATTCAAACCCCTGCACGATATCAACCCACTGCGGGTCAACTGGATTGACGAGCGCGTCAACCTGGCCGGCAAGAAGGTGCTGGACGTCGGTTGCGGCGGCGGCATCCTCAGCGAAGCCATGGCCCAGCGCGGCGCCACCGTCATGGGCATCGAC
>NZ_MLCT01000095.1:0-1949 GCF_001806145.1 Pseudomonas sp. BS-2016 | reverse complement strand
TGCTCCTGTGATTACAGCGTGCCAATCAGGGCCAGCTCTGCCTTGAGCTGTTCGGCACTCAGCTGGGAAAGCGGTAAAGCCAGAAAGGCTTCAATACGGGTTCTGATCTGCTCCAAAGTGGCCTCAAAAGCCGCCCCGATCTCTTCTTGAGTCCCGTGGTATTCCGACGGGTCAGCCAACCCCCAGTGCGCCTTCGTGGCCGGTCCGAAAAATACCGGGCAGGCCTCACCGGCAGCCTTGTCGCACACCGTGATGACGAAATCAGGAGCCAAGTTCACATGGACATCGCTGGACTTACTGATCAATCCCTCCGTCGAAATACCAGCGCTTTCTAACGTCTTGAGACTCAGCGGATGTACTTCGCCTTTCGGCTGACTGCCCGCGCTGTAGGCTTTCATACCTTCCGGCGCCAAGTGATTGAAGACTGCTTCACAAAGGATGCTGCGGCAGCTATTGGCAGTGCACAGGAACAGGATTTTCATCGAGCGATCTCGTAGTCGAAGGCGGAATCAGGCGATTTTGCTTTCACAGCACACGGCTGCCCGTTCAGGACGGTCACCCATTTCATCAAGGCGTTTGGCATCAGGGCTCAACCAGTGCTTGTTGCTTTTCAGCACGGTGGTCAGCACTTGATGAACCCAATCAGGAAGATTCGGGTGCAGTCGGTAATACACCCATTGGCCTTGCCGACGGTCCGACAACAGGCCGCAAGTACGCAGTTGCGCTAGGTGCCTGGAGATTTTTGGCTGACTCTCGTTCAACGCGCAGGTCAGCTCGCAAACACAAAGCTCTCCTTCACGGGTGATGAGCATCATCGTGCGGACCCGAGTGTCGTCAGCAAGGCATTTGAAAACAGTGGTCGGTGTCAGATGGTCAGCCATATCGTTTTCTCAGTGTTTGTTTTTGACCAAGACGAACATCTTGATGCGCTCATGAATTTCGTGAAGGGTGTGACGGAAGGCATCGGGTTTGGTGCTGGTAACCGGGTCGTCAAAACTCCAGGCCAATGCCTCCTCGGCTCCAGGTAAGGACAGGCATTCCGCTGCGGCTTTATCACACAAGGTGATGACGTAATCGAAACGCTCACCACGGAACTCGTCTATCGACTTGCTACGTAATCCCTCCGTGCTCACACCGATGTGGGAGAGTGCCTCGAAGGTGCGTGGATCGACCTGAGTCGGAGTTGTGCCGGCGCTGAACGCCTCGAAATGCTCCGAATCGGTATGCCTCAGCAACGCTTGGGCCAACGGAGAGCGGGCCGCATTGGCGGTACAGACGAACAGGACACGGGCTTTGCTGGTCATTGTGAAATCTCAGCTCATATACGGTATAACGAATATATGATTTTCCGTATACCAGGTAAAGAGCTAATGGCACAGTAATCCATAAAAACGTTTGGATTCCGCCGTCCAGCTTCAATGAAAGCCCTATATTGCCGCGTCAGTCACGTAACTCGCTTTCCAGTTATCTACAAATATCTGCGGCGGTATATATGGTTTTTGTAATGAGTCTGTCGCGCAAGCAGAAAAAGGTCGTTCCTTGGTTCAAGGACTACCTGGACAAGCAGAAGAAATAAGAAGGGCGCCCCTAACCTGCCCCGGACGTCGAGGGCGGGTTAGGCGGCAGTGCTCTAGGCTTTGCAACAACCCGGCGAGGTAAGAGGTGCGGCCTCAGGAAATGTTCCCGCCGTCGCGCAACAAGATGTCTGACTAGCCGAAGCTTCAAGGCGATCATCAGCCTCATCGAAATCCGAGTTGCAAATGCCAGTTGCCGGAAGGATCAGCTCAACCCTTTTGGCCGCCTCCCAATCACCCGCCAACGCCGCGACAACAGACCGTACCTGTTCATACCCCGTCATTAACAAAAACGTAGGCGCCCGGCCATAGCTCTTCATCCTCACAATGAAGAAACCTTCCTCTGGATGGGAAAGTTCTACTGCGCCGTGAGGC
>NZ_MLCT01000094.1:0-1904 GCF_001806145.1 Pseudomonas sp. BS-2016 | reverse complement strand
CCCGCGCCGATGACGGCAGCGCCAAGCCGGAGCTGGCGATCGACTCCTCGGCCCTGGGTGGCATGTATGCCGGCGCGATCAAACTGGTGGGCACCGAAGCCGGTGTGGGCGTGAAGCTCGACGGCACCCTGGCCGCCAGTGGTGGCGATATTCAGCTCGACGCCAACGGGCGCCTGAGCATGGCGCAGGCGGCGGCCACCGGTAACGTCAAGATCACCGCGCAAAACATCGACCTCACCGACAAGGTCTACGCCAACGGCAACGTGCAGGTCACCAGCGCCCAGGCTTTGGTCAACCGCAAGAGCATCGCCGCCGACCAGCGCATCGAGATCAACGCGGCCAGCGTGAACAACCCCGGCATCATCGAAGCCGGCGTCGCCGCCGACAACAGCCGCAACACCACGGGCGACTTGGTGGTGAACGCGCAAACCGTCACCACCAGCGGCAACCTGCTGGCCAGCCGCGCCCTGGCGATTACCGCCGCACAAGCGCTGACCAACCAGGGCGCGATTATTCAGGCCAAGACCGTCGAGGTCAGCAGCGCCAAACTGACCAACCAGGGCGCCAGCGCACGTCTGTTTGGCGAACAAACCCTGGTGATCAGCTCGCCGGCCATCGTCAACCTAGGCGGCCTGATCCGCTTCGGCGAAGGCCAGGCCGCCACGCTCAACAGCGCCTCCCTGGACAACCGCCAGGGCCATATCGAAATGGCCGGTGGCAGCCTGGTGCTCACCAGCGCCAACCTGAACAACAGCGGCGGCCAAGTCATCGCCAACGACCTGACCGTCAACGCCGGCAACCTGAACAACCAGAACGGCGTGCTGGTGGCCAAGACCGCGACCGTTACTGCCAGCAACCTCGACAACAGCCTCAAGGGCCTGATCCAGGCCGACGGCGGCGCGCTCAACCTCGCCGTTTCCAACACCTTCAACAACAATCAGGGTTTCGCCCAGGCCAGCACCGATCTGAACGTTACGGCCGGCACCCTCAGCAGCAACGCAGGCGGCGTACTGAGCGCCGACACCGGCAAGCTCACCCTCACCGCCGCGCAACAGCTCAACAACGCCCAGGGCCGCTTGCAGGCCGGGCAGGGCGATATCGAACTGCACGCCGCGAACCTGGATAACCAGAGCGGCACGATCGTCGGCAAACAACTGCTGCTCGACGTGGCCGGCGGCGACATCGACAACCGCGCCGGGCGCGTGTTGGGTGACCACCTCGACGTGCGCGCCTCGGGCCTCGACAACCGCAACGCCGGCCTGCTGGCCGGTGGTGCCCTGGGCGTAAGCCTGCTGCTCAAAGGCCCGGGCCAGTTGCTCAACGCCCAGGGCCGCATCCAGAGCGAGGGCCTGCTGCAACTGCAAGGCGAGCGCTTCGACAACAGCGCCGGCATCCTGCTGGGCCAGACCGTCGACGTCACCGCGCAGACCTTCACCAACAGCAACAAAGGCGCGCTGGTCAGCAACGGCGGCGACGTGGTGCTCAAGGTCAGCGACCTGCTCACCAACGTCGGCGGCCAGATCGACGCGGGCGAACGCAGCGTGCTGGTCAAGCAGCTCACCACCCTCAACAACGACGGCGGCACCCTGCGCGGCAAGCGCCTGGACATCGCCGCCCAGCACCTGAACAACGACAACGGCCAACTGCTGGCCGGCGCCGAAGGCCTGAGCTACAGCGGCCAGGATGTAAGCAACCGCAAAGGCCTGATCCTCAGCGGCGGCGCCCTCACCGAACTGAACACCACCCGCCTGGATAACCAGGGCGGCACCGTGCAGGGCGACAGCCTGAGCGTCACCGCCAACAGCGTCGACAACGCCAGCGGCGGCCTGATGGCCAGCCTGGTCGGTAACCTGCAACTGACCGTAGAAGCCCTGGCCAACCGTGGCGGCAAACTGTTCGGTAAA
>NZ_MLCT01000093.1:0-1889 GCF_001806145.1 Pseudomonas sp. BS-2016 | reverse complement strand
TCCTTTTGTTCTCAATTATCTTTTGGAAAATTTATCGAAAAAGCCGAAAGTAAAGTCTCAATAATTTTTCGATCTGCATCATTCTTCGCAAAACACTTAAGCACTGGGACAAGATGATAAAACAATAACTCGAGCCTGCTAGGATCTTTGGGCAATGCATCGTTAATGCATGCAACCATTAACTTAACTGGCATAATTGACGCGAAGGTTTCATATCCTCTAGCGCTAGAGAACGGAATTTTCTTAAAATAATAATCCGCTAAACGTTTCTGCTCTGGTTTTTTCCAAGATCTATGAGGAAGGAGTAATAAAGCTTCACCCCAATTATCTGAAGTAAGCGGGTACCGGCTCAATATCCAAGCTGCCGCCTGATCAGAAGTCATTTTCGCCAACTCTTTACAGAGTGATATCAATCTTGAATCCATACCAAACTATTTCCTTGGATTAAATGAGTTTTCCGGTAACCCAGAGTTAGCCTTTAGAGTAGCAGGTGGCTGATAATGACCGGAACTATTATCCCATCTTGTTATTTTTCCTCGCTCTGGACCGTCATTATTACCAAAGCGTATAGAGCCGGCATATTTAATTTCCCCCCCACGCTACCCCAGATGGGTTGAAAATTGCTCATTCACATTTGGGCGGCTTACCTTGATAGTCCCATCCGGCAATGTGACAAAATCGTAAGAACCTGAAGGGGTAATTTTCCCCCACCTTGCCCTTGCAACCAATACCGGCCTGATTCGTCCTGGATAAGAGTTCTCACGGGCCGTTGCGAACAAAAGAACAAAAGGAACAAAAGGGGACAGATTTATTTAATATGCTCTTCAACTCTAATTTAAATAAATCCGCCCCCTTTTCTCTTCCTTTTCTCTCGCCCCCTTTTCTCTCTTTTCTTTTCCCTTAAAACAACAGTTAAAAGACATAACATCCTTTTACGTTAGAAGTTTCGTATCTCCATGACTTTATTAGCCGATCCGCAGCGACAAAAACCGAATATCGGCAATCTCTAATCCAAGTTATGTAATACCGCCTGCCTCCGTTTTCATCAACAACCTTATCAAAGGTCTTATTTTTATTTACAGGCGACCAATATGAGTCGCCACATCCTCGAGTGCAGTCTTTGTAAAGGTGGGAATCGAAATGAGTACCTACCCATAGATTCATTCCATTTTCCCAATTGGAATGGGAAGGTGCGCAGCCAGCCAAGGCCGACAATAATACTACCAAAAGCCATTTATTAATTTTCACGCTTTTTCTGCGACTCAATTGCTGGGCGGTACTTATCGTACAGTGCTCCATAATTTACAAGCAGAGCAGGCGGCATGCTGCCCAAATTTTCAAAAAACGACATATCAGCTTGTTTGTGAGCTTTCAAGTTAATCATCCAACCATCGTGCAATGTAGCAAACCCATTAAACCCTGGAATTTGGTTTAATATATTGCTGACTGGAGTACCGTGACAAACAGCAGAACAAAGGGGACATATTTATTTAATATGCTTTTCAAGCCTCATTCAAATAAATCTGTACCCTTTTCTCCCTACGCCTTATAGCGCCTATTGTTTCAAATCAGCTATTAGTTTAGCTATCACTAACTCGAAAGCATTCTGCAAAGCGCTACGGAGAGCTTCAGGGTTTGTTGAGTACTCTTGAGGTGTATACGCCTGGACATTTCCATCACTGAACGCTGTGACAGTTTCGAAATTCCTCCAAACTACTGCGTCGCCGAGCTTCATGGTCGCTACAATGCCCACTGTTGGATAAAGCTCTGCACTGTAGTTTTTCAAGGCAAAGCCCCATTCGGACACGACGAATTCTATATGCGCATCGGCCCGGCCGCCCTCCGGTTCAACTTTGAATAAATGCTCAGCACTGATCCGTGCCTCCAAC
>NZ_MLCT01000092.1:0-1471 GCF_001806145.1 Pseudomonas sp. BS-2016 | reverse complement strand
GTGCTGTCGCATGTCCAGATTAGATTTTTTCATAATGACGAGAGCCTATCCAAAACTA
This sequence comes from Pseudomonas sp. BS-2016, assembly GCF_001806145.1. Lineage (NCBI taxonomy): Bacteria > Pseudomonadati > Pseudomonadota > Gammaproteobacteria > Pseudomonadales > Pseudomonadaceae > Pseudomonas > Pseudomonas sp. BS-2016. The sequence continues at coordinate 1,413 of NZ_MLCT01000092.1, read as the reverse complement.
GACCGGTCGTCTACAAAACATTAGCAATACCTGACGAATGACCCCCTGCGTTCTCGCCTATCGTTGCTCCTGCAAACGACTAGGCCCGTGCGGCTGGATAATCCGTTGAAGGTCTGAGCTCGACCTTTTCCCACTTGGCGATGACTAACGGCGCAATGGCATTGCCCAACACGTTCAACGTAGTGGTACCACTGTCGATGATCCTGAAAATGCCAGCGATCAACGCGACGCCTTCCAGTGGAAGACCTGCTGAGGCCAATGTCGCTGACAAGATGATGATGGCGAAACCTGGCACCCCTGCTGCGCCCTTGGAAGTCAGCACCATGGTCACCACCAACAGGATCTGCTGGGATAACGACAGGTCGATGCCATGGAGTTGCGCGACAAAGATCGTCGCCACCCCAAGAAAAATCGACGCACCATCGAGGTTGAACGCATACCCCACCGGCACCACGAAGCTGACGATCCGACGCGGCACGCCGTAACTTTCCATCTTTGTCATCAACTGCGGCATCACTGCGGCTGAGGCGGCACTTGAGAACGCGAGCATCAACTCATCGCGCAAGTACCCGATCAACTTGAAAATGTTTTCGCCTATCAAGTAACAGATACCGCCAAGTACCACCAACGCAAAAACAATCAGCGCCAGGTACACAACACCAATCAACTTGAGCAATGGCAACAAGGAAGCGAAACCAAACGTCGCCACGGTCGCGCCGATCATGCCGAACACACCCACAGGCGCATAAGCCATAACCATGGAGACAACCTTGAACATCGCATCGCAAACACTTTGAAGCAGTGCGATGACCGGTGCGTTTTTCTCTTTCGGCAAGGCGTTCAATGCCAAGCCGAACAGCACGGCAAAAAACAACACCGACAGCAATTTCCCCTCGGACATCGCAGCCAATACGTTATCGGGCACGATGTTCTGCAATATTACCAGCGCTCCTTTGGGCGGCTCCAGCGTGATGGATGCGGCACCGTGCGAAACACCGGAAATATCGGTACCTGTTCCCGGTTCGAAGAGATTTGCGAAACACAAGCCTATGACGACGGCCAGCGCGGTAATCGCAAAGAAATAACCGAGCGAGCGCACCCCCATGCGGCCAAATGACTTGCTGTCTGGGCCACCGGCAATGCCCAGAATCATGCAGCAGAACACGATTGGCACAACGACCATCTTCATCATCTTGATAAAGATGTCACCAAGCGGTTTCAGAACCTGCACGCTGACCCATGCCTGATAGTGCGGATGGGTATTGAAGTACCAACCGACAAGCACGCCAAGCAACAGCCCGGCAACGATTTGCCACATCAAGGGAATACGTTTCATGTCTAGCCTTCTTGTTGGTATGTAAGGTCTGCGTTATCAGCAGTTGCTAGAGTCATGAGCTTGCAGCTCACGTGAGC
>NZ_MLCT01000091.1:0-1634 GCF_001806145.1 Pseudomonas sp. BS-2016 | reverse complement strand
AGCGCCGTGATGATCAACGTGAACAGCGCAAACACCGTGATCACGCCCCAGGTGCGCGACATGCCGACTTTTTCCAGGCGATCCACCACCGGATCGAACAGGTAGGCGAGCAGCAGCGCCACCAGGAACGGCGTCAGGATCGAATGCAGCAAGAACACAAAAACGCACAGCAGGACAATCCCGCCAAGCCACACCCAACGACGCGTATCCGCCATAAACCACTCCATCTGTTTTTTACGCCCTTCTTCTATATAGAAGGAGGAACACTATTTACCAACGAAAACGCAATTGCGCCTGGGGCTCAGGTGCAACAGCCGGTTGCGTGCCATCGATCACGGCTGGCTGGGCCGGGGCTTCGCCAGCAGGAATTTCCTGCAGCTTGGCCAGGCTCAATTGGGTGCGCAGTTGTTCGGCGCTGCCATTGACGCGATACACAATCCGGTTGCCATCCACCCACTGCGGCTGGCCGCCAAAGGGCTCCAGCAAACGACCCAGGGCGGCGTAGCGCTCAAGGTTCATGCCTTGTACCTCAAGCAGTTGCTCAGTGCTCACGCCCGGCTTGACCGCAAAGCGTGGCGCCAGCTTTTGGCTGACCGCCAGCAATACCGCATCGGCGAGCGCGGCAGTGTCAGCGCCTTGGGCGGTGCCCTCCTCAGCCTTGTCGCCCAGCCACAGGCGCCATTTGGCCTGCCATTGACTGCCTTCCTGGCGCGCATGCACCGCCAGCAAAGCATCGGCACCGTAACGCTCGGAGGCTGCGCGCAAAGGCGTGGCGTCGGGGCTTTCAAGATTCGGCGCGGTGGCGACTACCTGTTCATCCAGGTCTCCCAACGGCAAGCGCAGCGGCAGACCCCTGTGTTGCGCGGCTCGGCGCAGGGCCTGGGCAACGGCCTGGCCATCGCCGACCAGGCTGCTGCCTTCAGTTGAATCGTTCAGCCACCAACCCAGGATCGACGGCCGGTTGCTGCCCCAGATCGACAGGCCCGCATCCCGCAAGGCGCGGTCGGTGCTGACCGGGTCGAAGTCTACTTGCAGGCTTTCCGGCGGGCCGGCGTCGTAGCCGTACTGGCTGATGATTTGTTGCGGGTCTTTGCGGATCGCTGCCAGGCCCGGGCCATCGGCGGCCTTGGCGTCGCCGGTCAGGCGGATCACCAGGGTCTGCACGGCACGCTGGGTGGCTTGGTCGCGCTCTTGGGGCGACTGGCTGCTGACTGGTTCAAGTACTTGATAGAGGCCATTGAGGGTTTCGGCATGACTCGCCAGGCTGACCAACGACAAGCAGCCTACAAAGAAGAATTTACACAGACGCATGGAAGATTCCCGAACGACAAATTTAGCGGTTGGAACAGACCGCGTGATCTCGGTTTGGCAAGGCTGTGACACAGCGACCGGTAAAACATTCACAGGGTCCCGGTAAGTTTTCATACTGTCATAACGCTAGCGAGCTCAAGGCTATACCTTAATACGCACGATTACCGGCCCGATTTGCATTTTTTTGAGCTCATATGCCCTGCCCGTCGGCCCGAGGATGGCCGCTGCCCCTCAAGCCTGATAAAATCGCGCGCCTTCGCAGACCGTCAACGGCAGGGCCCTTTCCAAAAGCCCCCGCCCGCCCGGTCGTTACCCAGAAATCC
>NZ_MLCT01000090.1:0-1737 GCF_001806145.1 Pseudomonas sp. BS-2016 | reverse complement strand
GGCTGACGCCGGCGCCGATAGTCGGCAGTAGTACGGCGATGGGCGCCAGGGCTTTGCGCAGGGTGTTGCCGACGTCGGCGCGTGGCATGCCCGCCGCCCAACCCAGGCAGACGACCGCGGCGATTACGGCCAGGCCGAGGGCGACCAGCGGTTCACCGAGGAATTTCAAGGTCAGGGCGAGGGTGCTTTCCGGCGCCAACGCGACTTTAGCCAAGGTGCTGCCGAGCATCAGGATTACCGGCAACAGAATGATCAGCAGCGACACACCGAAGCTCGGCTGGCGCGGGGCCTTGGGCGGTGCGCTGAACAAGGCGCCGATATCGGCCGGCTCATCCACGTGCAGGCGCTTGGACAGCCAGTTGCCATACAGCGGCCCGGCCAGGATCACTGCCGGCACCGCCAGGCAAAAGCCCAGCAACATGGTCAGGCCCAGGTCGGCGTGCAATGCGCCTACGGCAATCAGCGGCCCAGGGTGAGGTGGCATCAAGGCATGCAAGGTGGTCATGCCCGCCAGTGCAGGGATGGCGATCTTCAGCAACGGCTGGTTCGAACGCTTGGCCATCACAAAGATGATCGGCACCATCATCACCAGGCCCACTTCGAAGAACAGCGGCAGGCCGATCACCATGGCGACCAACGCCATCACCCAGGGCAATGACTTGCCTTTGCCCAGCCCGAGCAACGTGGTGGCAATACGGTCGGCCGCGCCGGATTCGGCCATCAGCGCGCCGAGCATCGCACCCAGGGCAATGATGATCCCGGCTTCCCCGAGAATCGTCCCGGCGCCTTTGCTGAAAGCCTTTGCCACTTCTTCCGGTGGCAGGCCGGCGCCGACCCCGGCGATAAAGGTGCCGATCAGAATCGACAGGAAGGGTGGCAGTTTGGTCGCGCTGATCAGCACAATGATGCTGGCGATCGCCAACAGCACGCAGAGCATGAGGCGGGTGTCGTGAACCATCCACGCGGCAGTCGATAACTCCAAGACGGAACTCCTTATCGAGCAGGTTGGCTAATATGTTTCTTTTTGTTTCGGCCCGAAAAGCATACCTGATACATCTTCCCCAACGCGTGCATGAACGATTTTGGTGCGCCCGAAGCTAACGACCCTCTGGCGCTCAGATGACAATTTTGCAAACCATGCCAGTGGATCTGGCCTATAGCTCTATGATCCGCCCCATCCCAACCCACGAGGACATTTCATGAGCGCAGGACACAGCCACGCCCAAGTACGCGCCGGCCACGAACGCAAGTTATGGATCGCGCTGGGGCTGACCGGCAGCTTCATGCTGGCCGAAGTCATCGGCGCTTTTATCACCGGCAGCCTGGCGCTGTTGTCGGACGCGGCGCACATGATGACCGACGCCCTGGCCCTGGCGATTTCCCTGGTGGCGATCCAAGTCGCCAAGCGCCCGGCAGATCGCAAGCGCACCTTCGGTTATGCGCGGTTCGAGATCCTGGCGGCCGCCTTCAATGCATTACTGCTGTTCGCCGTGGCGTTCTACATCTTGTACGAGGCTTACCAGCGGCTGCAGGCGCCCGCCGAAATCCAGTCCACCGGCATGCTGGTGATTGCGCTGCTGGGGCTGGTGGTCAACCTGATCTCCATGCGCCTGCTCAGCGCTGCCAGTGGCGAGAGCCTTAACGTCAAGGGCGCCTACCTGGAAGTCTGGAGCGACATGCTGGGCTCCGTCGGCGTGATCATTGCCGCGCTGGTGATCATGTTCACTGGCTGGGGTT
>NZ_MLCT01000009.1:0-146219 GCF_001806145.1 Pseudomonas sp. BS-2016 | reverse complement strand
GGTGGTTATGACATTGATGAAGACCCGCTGTGGACCCACACCCCGCAAGCGCTGCCGATTGACGTGTTGGCCTGGTACCAGTGCGACCACCTCGGCACGCCACAAGAACTGACCGACCCCACCGGCCAAATCGCCTGGAGCGCGCAGTACAAAGCGTGGGGAGAAGTCAAAGAACAACGCACGGAATGGGCACAACGCCAAGGCCTGACCAACCCGATCAGGTTTCAGGGGCAATACCACGATCACGAAACAGGGCTGCACTACAATCGGTATAGGTACTATGATCCACGAGTCGGACGGTTTGTCAGTAAGGACCCGATCAGCTATGCGGGTGGGTTGAACCTGTATGCGTATGCGCCGAATCCAACGGGGTGGGTTGATCCGCTGGGGTTGGCGCGTTGTATTTGTGATAGTGAAGTAAAAAATTCAGCTCCTAAGAATATGACGCCTGAAGGGGCTGGTCGTCGGGGAGCGTTTAATGAAGCTAAGCGCCAGTCAGGAATTCCGACAAGTCAGCAGCCAAGTAGGGTAATTCATAACGTGGATAAACGTGGAAATCGACAGCCAGGAAAAATTTATGAATTTGAAGTCGCTGCGCCAGGCGGGGGGATTAAAAAAGTAAGAGTTAGAGATGATTCAGGCGGACACGATTTTGGCACAGGAAACCCACAGAATAGAGGTGCTCACTTTAATGATGAATCAGGTTTCCACTATGACTACTAAGGTTGCAGTGACAATTGCTAAAGACGCTTTTTCAGATAATGATGTAATCCATCTGGGTCGGTCGGTCGAGGAAGGTGAATGTAAGCTAACCGTAATAAGTTGGTTGGTAAAAGTGCGTGAGGAGAGCGCCCTCTTGCAAGTTTTTAAGGGGCTCTACAAGATGCTTCAAGAAAGATTGCCCGATTATGATGTTTGGTTATTGGTAGGTACCAGTGCTTGGCAGCCTGATACTCGTATAACTCGTTATAGGAGGTTGTGGGGTGCGCTGAAGCTGAGAGGGTTAGAGGTGTTGTGTGGTAATGACTTTAAAGAGTTTGTGGTTGAGGGGGGAAGTGGTATAAAGTTTTACGGAGCAACTGCTTTGACTTTGTCTTCAGCAAGCTCTGTGATAAATATTATTTTGAATGAGCGCTGTTCATATTTTGCTTGTTTTCCAAAAGGGTGTGATGTTGATAGATTATTAAAAGGAGGGTGGTCTGGGGAGGTTGTAAGTGATTTGAGCTTTATTTGTCGTGTGGCGAGTTCTAATGGTTTTGTACTGAAGTCCGTAGGTGAGTTTGATGATGTAGAATGGGGTTTTTTTTATTTGGGGCCTTTGGAAATTGCACTTAAAATTAGAGACGATGAATTCGAGATAGAGTCATAAAGTTTTTCGTAAGTTAATAGCGTTGAGTTATGACCCTCTACGGCAACACCCTCGCCTGGGAAAGTAGCCCTGCCCAGACAATGCGCCACCAACCGATGCGCCTGTTGGCCCAACCGAGTTACACCGGTGCCTACGACATCGACCAAGACCCGCTGTGGACCCACACCCCGCAAGCGCTACCGATTGACGTACTGGCGTGGTACCAGTGCGACCACCTCGGCACGCCACAAGAACTCACCTACCACACCGGCCAAATCGCCTGGAGCGCGCAGTACAAAGCGTGGGGAGAAGTCAAAGAACAACGCTCGGACTGGGCACAACGCCAAGGCCTGACCAACCCGATCAGGTTTCAGGGGCAATACCACGATCACGAAACAGGGCTGCACTACAATCGGTATAGGTACTATGATCCACGGGTCGGACGCTTTATCAGCAAAGACCCGATCAGCTATGCGGGTGGGTTGAATCTGTATGCGTATGCGCCGAATCCAACGGGGTGGGTTGATCCGCTTGGATTAAGATGCGATAGCCCTGCGCAAAAGCTAAAACGCAAACTTTCGGCCTTACAAAGTGCAGAAAAATCTGCTGAGCGTATACGTGAACTGCCGGATGGTCGCATCAGGTATTACGATAAGGAAGCTTTAGCCAGAACTTCGGGCCCCACCAGAGGGAGATCTCATGTCACGGAATATAATTCAGCTACTGGCCAAGTGCGTACATGGGAGGAAACCTATTATCATTTCGGTGCGGTAAATCGTGTTCACCCAAAAATGAACAATGGGGAGCTATTAGATCTGCCACACTATCCTCCAACGAGATCAGATATTGATCAAGGCATCGCGAGCCCTAGCGGCAGAGCCATTAAAAAATGTCAATGTGGATGCTAGTTATGAATAACTACGAAAAAGAGACCCGATTGCTGGTGGAGTTAATAGATCATGTAGAGTCTGTACCTTACGATCCTTTACGATTTGCAAAGTATATTTATGCCAAGCGACTTGACGAGTGCATTTATCAATACGAGGACAAGCAGTTGAGCGAAGCTTTCGATCTACTAGGTGGAATGAGTGCGGGCGAGGAGTTTTTTTATTCAAAAGATGAAATCCTGCAAATACTGAATAATTGCTTAAGCGCTTTAAAAAGCAAAGTCAAGCCTTGAGGTGTATGGGTTATTTGGCGTAAACAATTACATAGCTGTACTCAGTTTTTTTGCTGAAAATAGTTCCGACAAGACAAAGGTAAAGATAGTGGGATTCATTGATGAAGTGAGAGGGATATACACACCCTCATAGAGTACTTATCTTTTTTATTGATATACCTAATGGCTGTGATTTTTTTGCAATCGATAAATATTTTTCGTCACTGTCTGATGGCAAAAAAATGCATATGAAGACGCTTGCCTGTAACACGAAAATATGGACCAAGCACGATACATAGAGTGTTTGTCATTAGCCTCAATAACCAATATTAAACATTGATTTTACGGATATTGTTGAGCAATTGAGATAAATAACTAAATGAAAGATATCATCCGCCTAGGGAAACTCCGAACAAGTCTCCAAGCATGCTGAAATACAGCCTCACCACCTGACCCGAGCGCTTCATGAGCCAGATGAGCTTTCCCGATTTCGAATACGCGAGCAAGCGCAAGCAAACACGCCGTGAACGGTTCCTCGCCAAGATGGATCAGGTTGTGCCTTGGAGCGGTTTACTGGCGTTGATCGAGCCGTATTATCCGAAAGCTGGCGGTGGCCGCAAATCGTATCCGCTGGAAACCATGCTGCAAAATTGGTTCTCGCTGAACGATCCTGCCATGGACGAAGCGCTGTGTGAAATCACGCCCATGCTCCAGTTTGCGCACTTGACCCTGAGCGCGCCGATCCCTGAAGACACCACGATCATGAACTTCAGGCACCCGCTGGAGAAACATAAGTTGGCGCCGGCGATCCTGGCGGTCATCAACGGTTATTTGCAGGAGAAAGGCCTTTCGCTGCGCCATGGCACCATCGTCGATACGACGATTATCCACGCGCTTAGTTCGACTAAGAACCAAGACGGTAAACGCGATCCAGAGATGCATCAGACGAAAAAGGCAATCAACATTTCTTCGGAATGAAGGCCTATATTGGTGCCGACGTTGAGTCGGGGCTGGTTCACCACGTTCACGGCACCGCAGGGAATGTAGCCGAGTCACTCAGGTTGCCGAACTGCTGCACGGCGAGGAAAACGCGATCTACGCCGATGCTGGTTACACCGGTGTCGAGAAGCGCAAAGAGCATGATAACCGTGAAGTGGTATGGCAAATCGCCATGCGACGCAGCACCTGTTCCAAGCTGAGCAAGCGCAGCGTGCTGTACAAAGCCAAGCGCAAAATCGAGTACCTCAAAGACCAGACACGGGCCAAGGTCGAACACCCATTTCGGGTGATCAAACGTCAGTCCGGTTATGTGAAAGTGCACTTTCGCGGACGGATGAAAAACATCGCTCAATTGACCACGCTGTTTGCCTTGTCCAATTTGTGGATGGCTCGAAAAAAGCTGATGGGTATGGGTTAATTACGCGCGTTACACGGAGAAATGGGCTGACACGCTCGCCAAGGCGGCGCGTACGGGATATTTCGCGGTCAATAGCGCCAAATTCAGCGGGATTTTCAACTTGCCGCACGGTTGCGGCAAGTTGATCGGAGCTCCTCTAAGGACTTAGTACCTGTGAACGGTGTTTCAATAATTGAGAGGGTTGAATAATGAAAAAGAACTGCCCGATGTGGGATCTAGACGAGCTAATGATGTAAAATGAGAACTACTATTATGTGGTTCAGAGTGTAAACACCATAATGGAAAATCTATTTGTTTTTATGGGGGCTAAGGGGATGCTTAGGTGTTGCATTACAAATGAACATGGAAAATTTTTGAAAAAAAAATTATGCTTAATGAGATAACGAAAGAGGGGGATAAGTTAAGCTCTGGCACTAAAAAATCGTACATCGTCGGCTAGGTTCTAAAGGTGCACAAAAACTCCAGCTAACATGAAATTGCTAGAGAAAACACCAACTGAAATTCGAAATCGCAAGGCAAGTTGAGACAGTATAGTTCTCCTGCTTACAAACCATATCAGCAGGGAGCTCAGGCTAATTTTGAGCAAAGATTTCCCGGTCAAGAAACAAAAAAATGGCAGTCAAATGCTCACTTGGATATCACGGACTAAACTATGAATGCAGAATTGAAACGGGTTCATAGCCCTGACATTTACAATCTTAAAAGTTACCAGCCTGAATGCTCGGATAGTTTCTGTTTTTTGCTACAGGCAATGATTGGGCCCGCAGGTGAGGATGGCGAGGAGTCATTTGATATTGAGGTTTGCACCCCGAAGTGGATTGCAAGTCATCTTGAAATAAATGACGGTCTTATAGGAGTGCACTATCTAATTGTCCGTGAGTATAGTTATAAAAAAAATCATTCACTCTATTGAGAAGTTTTTGCTGGGCTGTTCGGGGGCGAGCTGGGGTGAGGTAGCAAAAAAAGTTTCAAAATTGGGATTTTGGGAGTTTGAGGCCCACAAAGATGTAGCTCCATGACTATGGCGGATCATGTCCTTTTACAGAGATCGTCGCCGAAGGAGATTGTGTGAAATCACAAGTTTTAGATCTAAAAACATATGCCCCCGCATGTCGGGGGAGCATGTTTTTCTACGTATGGGAGTAAAAAGACCTTTCAGCTCGTGCCGTCAGGTGCATCGTGCACTACATTTCTGAATCCGGCAGCTTCGTGACTGTGGTTCAGGCACTGCACCAACACCGATCAGCTTGCTGGCCCAGCTGACTTACGAAGGGGTCTACGACATCGCCCAGGACTCCATCAGCTCAAGGCGCAACTTTTTGAGGCGCTGGCCAGGTAACAGTGTGACCACGCTTGAACTACCGAGCACCACGGCCACGTGGCCTAAGCGGCGCAGTACAAAGGCTGGAGCGAAGTCATAGAACAGTGCTCGAACTGGGCACGGCAGAAAGGCCTGACCAACCCGATCAGGTTGCAGGGGCAATACCACGATCACGAAACAGTGCTGCACTACAATCAGTATCGATACTACGATCCACGGGTCGGACGGTTGTCAGTAAGGATCCGATCAGTTATGCGGGTGGGTTGAATCTGTATGCGTATGCGCCTAATCCGGTGGAGTGGATTGATGCGTTGGGGTTGGCGCGTTGTCTATGTAACCCGTGTGGTATTACTACGCATTCTGGTCAACCTTCGCCAAGGCCTTCCGGATTACAATCACACCATCTAATTCAAGATGCATGGGCGAAAGCTAATGTGCCTGGTTATAGCCGTGGAGGAGCTCCCGCAATTATATTACCTCGCTCACCACAACATTAAACTGTGACTGGCATTGCAAAATGCATGGAAGGATACGAGGGTTAGAAATGAAGAACACAAATGGTGGAACTCGTTGGAGGATGAGTTTAATAATTCATGCCGTGACCTTGGTGTTGCTGGAATTAGTGAAAAGTGCAGGCGAAAAGCAATAAAGCAAGCTTACAAGCATTTTTATGGAGGGTGAATGAAAATTAATCAATGCATAATGTTGCTTTCTTCTTTATGGCATTGTGAGAGGGGAGTATCTAAAAATGTTCTGGAAAATGTTGAGCAGATTACTGGCTTTAAGCTGCCGCAGGATTACAAAAATTTTATGCAGTGGTCAAATGGAGGGGAAGGAGTATTAACAAATATCCGCTTGTCATTTTGGCCTGCTGAGGACTTGGTGTCTCTGAATGAGGACTATAAGATAAATGAGTATCTCGGAAAAAAGGTATTGGCCATTGGTTCAGACGGCGGGCCAATTTGTTTGTTGTTGGACTATCGGGGTAATAACGATGAGCCTTGCTTTTCTAGTGTTAATTTTGGAGGTCTTGATCCAGATGAGATTAAGGTTATTGCACCTAAATTTACTTTAGCCCTCGAGCTTGCAATCGCAGGGAAGATTGTTGGTGATGATTTATAAATTTTGTTTTAGCTTATCTTAAGGGGGCTGCACTAAAATCGGTATGGACACTATGATCCACGGGTCGGACGGTTTGTCAGTAAGGATCCGATCAGTTATGCGGGTGGGTTGAACCTGTATGCGTATGCGCCCAATCCGGTGGAGTGGGTTGATGCGTTGGGATTGGCGCATTATAAATGCACCAGTAAAGATGAAAAAACTAGCTTAGCGACTGAATTAGTATTTAAAACTAACAAGAAGGCTGCGAAAGCAGCTGGAATTTGGGGATTTAAGGAAATTAATGAAAAGATTCATGGCGGCCAGGCAGTATTCAAATTAGTTAAAGGCTACATTGCAAGAGATCTTGACGGGCATAATGGATGAGTATGAAAGATGGCAGGTTCTGTCAAGACGCTCGGTAGTAGAGAACGGCGCGCTGGAACTTCTAATATAAATTTAAAACGTATTGGTGATTGAGATGGGTGAGCGTGAAAATAATCCAGAGTGGGTATTGAAAGGTAAAAAAATTAGCCAGCTTATTGAGGAGCTTCAATCATTCGAAAACCAAGATCTACTGGTGGAGATATCTTTGGATGGTGGTAATACACATAAGCCAATTAGTCTGGTTAAAAAGTCTGGTGGCGTATGTTTATTGGTTAATAGTGAGATTTTACGTTGAGGTGATATAAGGGGCTAATTGCGTATATAACTGATATTTGCAATGCGTTAGATTATTTAAATGCAATTCTGGCAGGGGCAGTCGAGTGTCTTTCGGAGTGTGGTGTCATGCATGTTGAGTGTCAGTAAAACTGAGAGAGCGCCGCGCGCAGACTTTCTGCGCGAGTGGCAAAACCGTCCACTACCTCTACGAACCCGGCACCTTCGTCCCCGTGGCCCAGGCCCTGCGCCACCAACCGATGCGCCTGCTGGCCCAACCGAGTTACACCGGTGCCTACGACATCGACCAGGACCCGCTATGGACCCACACCCCGCAAGCGCTGCCGATTGACGTACTGGCAGTTACGCGGCAGTGGTTTCGCTGGCCTGTACTAGGCGGTGTTTATGACATTACTTTTCGTACAGAACGGTATGTGCTGTTTTTCAATCAACACCTCTTCAGCGCTGGTTCACTTCTTGTGTTATCCAATGTTCGGAGATGCGTCGGTGAACCTTCCCCCCATTTTTTGTACCCGTTTATTCAATTCGGGTCTGGCCCGTGAACAGCAGCGTGTTCCGGCATTTGCGGCACAGGTAGCGGCGGCCTTTGTTGACCAACCCGTGGCGTTGGGCGCTGAACGGGAAGTCGCTGTCCGGGCAGGGGCAGCGATAGATGTAACGGGTCACGCTGCGGCGTTTGATGTCATACGTATGGCAACGATTGGGCGGCAGTTCGTACACCCCGCGCATGATTAGTTGCCACTCTTCACCATGGGCCGCGATGCGGTCGCCAAACAGTTGATGGGCGATCAGGTGCGCGACTTCGTGGGCCACGGTTTGTTTGAGGAAGTCGTCGCGGTTTTCACGGTACAGCTGTGGATTGAAGCGCAACAGGTTTTCATGCAGGTGCGCCACACCGGCCTTCTGGCCGCGCAGCTTGAAGCTGACCACGGGGCGCTTGAAAGGGCGCTTGAAAAACGCTTCGGCAAGGTTGAAACAGTCTTCGACGCGGGAATTGAGCAGCTCGGGCATGCGGTTCGGTTCTCCAGAGCCCGCGATTATGCCGCAAGCCTGAAGCGGGCGAAGGGTCAAAGTGCCGAGCGGTTCACCCGGCTGTTAATCCTGTAGCCGCTAGCGCAGGAGGCGGCTACAGGATGCCCCCGTCAGTTGGTGTAGACCGGGCCGACGCCCAACCCCCATACGATCACGGTAAACGCCATGATCGCGACCAGCACCACCAAACCGACGGCCAGCACCGAACTCGAAAACAGAAACCCTTCATCGGGGTCGATGTTCATGAAGGTCGGCAGGCCGACATACAGCAAATACACGGTGTAGCAAATCGCCGCCGTGCCCACGGCCATGCCCAGCCACATGTGCGGGTACAGCGCCGCCAACCCGCCAATAAACAGCGGCGTGGCGGTGTACGTAGCGAACGCGACACACCGTGCCAGGCTGGGTTGGGCATCGTAGGTGCGTGCCATCCAGTGAATGAATGCGCCCATCACCCCGACCCCCACCAGCATCGACAGGTAGGACATGACCGTCATCCACAGGGCGCTTTCTGTGGTGAGCATGACCGGTGCCCGGCTGCCAATGACCCAGCCGACCTGGGTGGTGCCAATAAACGCGGAAATGGCCGGGATCGCGGCCAGGATCAGGGTATGGGTGAGGTACATGTGGCTGATGCTTTCTTCGGCATCGCCGCGTATTTGCCGCCACTCTTGATCGGGGTGGGTAAAGAGGCCCACAACGTGATGGATCATGGCTGTCGCTCCTGTAATAAAACGCATCGCCCCCAGTGGGACGCGTGCCGGTCGCGCAGCCAGATATGTGAGGTTCAAGCAGGGCTTGCGGCCTTATGTCGCAGTATAGGAAACCCCGTGGTTAATGACGCCGGGGCGTTAGAGCATATTGTGCTGTCAGCCCCTGGCGTAATTGCCGAGACGTCTTAAGGGCGGCCAGAGGGGGTTCGTGTACGGGCGCTTTAAGGGTAAAATCGCCGCCTTTTTGTCTTAACTCGCGGAATTGAAGCGCTATGGGCACTCTCTCGGTCTCTCAAATTAAACTCCAGAAACGCCTGCGCCGATTGACCGGTGAGGCCGTTGCCGATTTCAACATGATTGAAGATGGCGACAAGGTGATGGTCTGCCTGTCGGGCGGCAAAGACAGTTACACCCTGCTCGACGTGCTGTTGCACTTGCAGAAAGTGGCGCCGATCAGCTTTGAAATCGTTGCCGTGAACATGGACCAGAAGCAGCCGGGCTTCCCGGAAGAGGTGTTGCCGGCCTACCTCAAGGCCCTGGGCGTTGAGTACCACATCGTTGAGAAAGACACCTACTCGGTGGTCAAGGAACTGATCCCGGAAGGCAAGACCACCTGTTCCCTGTGCTCGCGCTTGCGGCGCGGCACGCTCTACACCTTTGCCGATGAAATCGGTGCGACCAAGATGGCATTGGGGCATCACCGCGACGACATCGTGGAGACGTTCTTCCTCAATATGTTCTTCAACGGCACCCTCAAGGCGATGCCGCCCAAGCTGCTGTCCGACGACGGGCGCAACGTGGTGATCCGTCCGCTGGCGTACTGCAACGAGAAAGACATCCAGGCGTACTCCGATTTGCAGCAATTCCCGATCATCCCGTGCAACCTGTGCGGCTCGCAGGAAAACCTGCAACGTCAAGTGGTCAAGGACATGCTTCAGGAATGGGACCGCAAGACGCCGGGGCGCACCGAGAGCATCTTCCGCAGCTTGCAGAATGTGATCCCGTCACAGTTGGCCGATCGCAACCTGTTCGACTTCGCCAGCCTGAAAATCGACGAAACGGCCACGCCGCGCTTTGTTAATTTGCTGAACCTCTAGGCCTGGGCAGGGCTCAGATCCCCCAGTGACACTCTATTTGCCAAGAGGAGAGGGCATGCGCGATTACAAATGGCTGCACGAATATTGCTTGAACCGCTTTGGTTCGGCAGCCGCGCTCGAAGCCCGGTTGCCCGTGCCGCGAACGGCCGCGCAATTGCGGGCGATCCCCGATGATCGTTATCTCTCGACCCTGGCCCTGCGGGTCTTTCGCGCCGGGCTCAAGCACAGCGTGGTCGACGCAAAGTGGCCGGTGTTTGAAGAGGTGTTTTTCGGTTTCGACCCGGAAAAAGTGGTGCTCATGGGCGCCGAACACCTGGAGCGGCTGATGCAGGATGCGCGGATCATTCGCCATTTGGGCAAGCTCAAAAGCGTGCCGCGCAATGCGCAAATGGTGCTCGACATCGCTCACGAACACGGCAGTTTCGGTGCCTTCATCGCTGATTGGCCTGTGACTGACATTGTCGGGCTGTGGAAGTACCTGGCCAAACACGGGCATCAGTTGGGCGGCCTTTCGGCACCACGGTTTTTGCGGATGGTCGGTAAAGACACGTTCGTGCCCAGCGATGATGTGGTAGCCGCATTGAATGCGCAGAAGCTGGTGGACAAGGCGCCCACCAGCCTGCGGGATCTGGCGATTGTGCAAAATGCGTTCAATCAGTGGCACGCCGAGAGCGGGCGGCCGATGTGCCAGCTGTCACAGATGCTGGCACTGACCGTCAATCATTGACCACCATCGGCCGGATCGACGCACGGTGGCGGATTACTCTCCCGCCAGCCGTCGATCCAGCTGATGGCGCCAGCGCACAAACAGCATCGCACTGACAAACACCGCCACGCTCCCGGCGATTTCCAGCAATCCGAATACTTGCCGATTGGGGTCGAACGCCGCCAGGGCGCCTTTGATCAGGTACAGATTGATCACATAACAGGTGAAGGAATGGCCGCGCGGATTGCCGATCAGCATGCCCGGCACCAGGAACATCAGCGGCACCAGCTCGATCAGCAAAATCACCCACGGGCGTGCGCCGTGCAAGTCGGCGAACATCAGGTAATACACGCACAGCAAGCCGATAAAACCGAAGAAACACACCAGGCTCAAGAGGCGCATCAAGCGCACGCGAGGCTGTAGCCATTCGATGGAGGGCAACACTTTGGGCTTTTTAGCCACGGGGCGTCTCCAGTTTCAACGCGATGCTGGCCAGGCGCTGGCCGAGGGCGCGGCACAGGGCGATTTCGTGTTCGTCCAGCCCGCGTTTGCCGTCGGCCCCGGCGTGGTGGCTAGGCCCGTAGGGCGTGCCGCCTGCGGTGGTCTGCAACAACGCCGACTCGCTGTAAGGCAGGCCGGTGACCAGCATGCCGTGGTGCATCAGCGGCAGCAGCATCGACAGCAGGGTGGTTTCCTGACCGCCGTGCAGGCTGGCGGTGGAGGTGAACACGCCTGCGGGCTTGCCCACCAGTGCGCCGGTCAGCCACAAATTGCTGGTGCCATCGAGAAAGTACTTCAGGGGCGCGGCCATGTTGCCGAAACGGGTCGGGCTGCCCAGCGCCAGCCCTGAGCAGTGCTTGAGGTCATCGAGGCTGGCGTACATCGCGCCTTCAGCCGGAATCGCCGGGGCAACGGCTTCGCATTCAGTGGAGATGGCTGGCACCGTACGCAAGCGCGCTTCCATGCCGCCTTGTTCTATCCCGCGCGCGATATGCCGCGCCATGTCGCTTGTCGAGCCGTTACGGCTGTAATACAGAACCAAAATGTAAGGGGTGCTCACGGCAGGATCTCCAGCACGTTTTCAGGCGGTCGCCCGATGATTGCGCGGTCGCCCGCCACCAGAATCGGGCGTTCGATCAGCTTGGGGTGCGCGGCCATGGCGTCGATCAACTGCGCGTCGCTGAGGCTGCTGTCGGCCAGATTCAGGGTTTTGTATTCGTCTTCGCCGGTGCGCAACAGCTGGCGCGCGCTGATTTTCAGTTTGGCCAGCAGGTCGGTCAATTGGGCGGCGGTGGGTGGTGTTTCGAGGTAGCGCACCACGGTGGGCGACAGGCCACGGGCTTCGAGGAGTTCGAGCGCACCGCGCGATTTCGAGCAGCGCGGGTTGTGATAAAGCGTCAGATCGGTCATGTGCGGGTCGCATCTTGGGTAAGGTGGCGGCTATTCTACCCGCCTGACGGCCGCGCCTGAACCGTATGCGGTAATTGGCCGCCGTCCCCCGATTGTTTGTGTGTCTTTATTGAGAAGGATCAACGCATGTTTAAGCGACTCATGGCGCTCGCAGCCCTCACTGCCACCTTAGCGCTGGCAGGGTGCGGCAATGATTACGGGGTTGACCAGCACGGCCAGAAAGTGGCGTCCGAGCGCCTGGACAAACAGTGGAAAGTCATCAACTACTGGGCCGAATGGTGCGGGCCGTGCCGTGTGGAGATCCCGGAACTCAATGCGCTGGAAAAACAGCTGCAAGGGCAGTCCGTGGGGGTGTTCGGGGTGAATTTCGACGGTTTGCAAGGCAAGGAACTGAGCGATGCGGCGACTGCGCTGGGGATCACTTTCACCGTGCTGGCTCAGGACCCGGCTGACGTCTTTGAGCTGCCGCGCAGTGAAGCGCTGCCGGTGACCTACATCCTCGACGAGAAGGGCAAGGTGCAGGCGCAGTTGATGGGTGAACAGACAGCCGCAGGGGTGATGGCCAAGATCAAGGAACTGCGCGGTCATTAAACGCGGTAGCCGCCGCCCCGGGCTGCGGCTACCGGTGACGCGAGATCAGCTTTCTTCGGGCCACAGGCGCAACGGCTTGCCTTCGGCAGGCCAGAAACGCACTTGCTCAATGGGCGAGATATCCCAGCGTTCCACGGTTTGCAGCGCTTCAAAGAAGCGGTGCTCCTGCTCCATCAGCGCGGGCGCGCACGCCTTGCGGGTGCTGCCGACGCCGCCGAAGGTCAGGCGTTGGCCGTCCAGCGTGTACGGCGCGAACCAGTGGTTGCAGCCGCCGCTGCCATAGGCACGACCGGCATCGTCCAGGGTGACGGTCAGGTGGCTGTTGTCGATCAGCGGACGTTCGCCGATCCACTCCAGCACGTACGTGTGGTTCTGTTGCAATTTCACCGGGTCACCCGCGCAGCCCATCAGGCTGGCGCCGAGCAGGGCCATCAGGGTCAAACGCTTCATGCCGCTTCCTTTTGTTGGCAGGTTGGGCACAGGTGCTTGCTGCCTTCGGTGCGCCAGCCCAATTCGGCAATGCGCGCGCTGGCGGCCGGTTTTTGCGCCTTGGCGCCCAACTTCGCGTCGACGGCGAATTCGAACTTCAGTTCTTTGGCGCAGCCGTCGCAGTTGACCTGCCACGCGTGAATCGACAACTCGCCAAACACCGGGCCTTTGGCGACGGCCACCCACTGGCCGCGAGGGTTGATCAGGTGACGGACTTTTTCGACGGTCAGGCGCATGGCCAGGTCTTTGCTGCCCTTGAGGGTGACCACCAGCACGTCACCGTTCTGAATCGAGCCACCGTTGCCGGTGACTTGATAAAGGCCGGCCGCCAAGGAGCGGCATTCGATCAGGGTGTGCTGCGGGCTAAGCAGGTTGTAGCGGAAATCGTGTTCGACCATGGGTCCTCCAAATAGGCCGCTATGCTAGCACGCAGACGCCAATCCACGAGGCGTGGCCGCTTAACCTTCGATCAGGTTGTGGGGCGATCCGGCTTTCCAGGCCGCGATGTTCTCCAATGTGGTGGCGGCAATCGCGCTGAGGGCTTCGTGGGTCAGGAACGCCTGATGCGCCGTGATGATGACGTTGGGAAACGTCAGCAGGCGTGCCAGCACATCGTCTTGCAAGGGCAGGTCGGAGCGGTCCTCGAAGAACAGTTGGGCTTCTTCTTCATACACGTCCAGCCCCAAGTACCCCAGTTGCCCGCTTTTCAGGGCTTCGATCAGGGAAGGCGTGTGCACCAGCGCCCCGCGCCCGGTGTTGATCAGCATGGCCCCGTGTTGCAGGGTGGCCAGGCTTTGGCTGTTGATCATGTGCTTGTTTTCGGCGGTCAGCGGGCAGTGCAGGCTGATGATGTGCGAGCCCGCGATCAGCTCGGGCAGGCTGACGTATTCGGCGCCCAGCGCCAGCAGGGCCGGGTTGGGGTAAGGGTCGAAACACAGCAGTTTGCAACCGAAGCCCGCCATGATTTTGCCGAAGGTGGCGCCGATCTGCCCGGTGCCGACCACCCCGACAGTCTTGCCCACCACATCAAACCCGGTCAGGCCGTGCAGGGTGAAATCGCCTTCACGGGTGCGGTTGTAGGCGCGGTGCAGGCGACGGTTGAGCGCCAGAATCAGCGCCACGGCGTGCTCGGCCACGGCATGGGGTGAGTACGCCGGTACGCGCACCACGCTCAGGCCCAGGCGCCGGGCGGCGGGCAAGTCGACATGGTTGTAACCGGCCGAACGCAGGGCAATCAGGCGTGTTTTGCCAAGGGCCAGTTGCTCCAGCACCGGGGCGCTCAAGTCGTCATTGATGAAGGGGCAGACCACCTCGTAGTCATGGGCCAGGGCCACGGTGTCGAGGTTCAGGCGCGCGGGCTGGAAGTGCAGCTCAAGGTCGTCGTGTTGCGCGGCAGCGGTGAAACTGTCGCGGTCGTAGGTCTGGCTGCTGAACAAAAGGATGCGCATGGGAGTCTTCCTTGGTTGAGTGCAGAAAGTGTCAGGCGGCGCTTCGGGCTTCAGCGCCAAGGCGGACGATGGCGTGATCAAGCTCGTCCAGTGCGGCGTACGCGTTGGGGCTCTCCTGCTTGAGCAGCGTCTCAGTACGCTGGCATGCGGCGCGCAATTGCGGTACGCCGCAGTAGCGGGTGGCGCCGTGCAAGCGGTGAACCCGTTCGATCAGGGCGCTGTTGTCCCGGGCTTCACGGGCCTGACGAATCGCTTCGCGGTCGGATTCCAGCGAGGCCAGCAGCATGGCCAGCATGTCTGCGGCCAGATCCTGTTTACCGGCCGCCAACCGCAAGCCCTCCTCGTGATCCAGCACGGGGAGTTGCGTGTCAGGGGTCGGCGGTTCCTGTTGGCTATCGTTGACCTGGTTGATCAGCGCCAACCCGGTCCATTTCAACACCACTTGGCCCAACTGGCGTTCGCTGATGGGCTTGGTCAGGTAGTCGTCCATACCGCTTTGCAGCAGGGCGCGTTTCTCGTTGGCCATGGCGTGGGCGGTGAGGGCCACAATGGGCAGCGGGGTGGACTGGCGCTCGCTTTCCCACTGGCGAATCAGCTCTGTGGTTTCGCGGCCGTCCATGCCGGGCATTTGCACGTCCATCAGCACCAGATCGAAGGCGTGGGCCTTGACCGCATCAATCGCCGCATAGCCGCTGTCCACGGCCGTGACGTGCGCGCCCATGTCTTCGAGCAGGGTTTGCACCAGCAGCAGGTTGGCCGGGTTGTCGTCGACACACAGGATTCGCGGGGCGCGGCTGGCCAGTAACTCGCCGCGCTCGCTACGGGTGTGACGCGGCTGGACCAGATCAGCCAGCGTGCGGCGTAACTTGCGGGTGCAGGCGGGTTTGGACTGTAACTGTTCATGGGAGTTGGGCACGGCGGCGGCGAACAGTTGCTGTTCGGTGGTGGGGCACAGCACCAGCACCTTGCAGCCCATGCGGTCGAGGTCCCAGATGGGCTGATTCAGCCGTTCCGGCGGCAGGTCCGAGGCGGTGACGCCAAACACCGCCAGATCGAAAGCCTGGTCGGTGTGATGGGCACTGGTCACGCCATTGCACAGGGTTTCGAGGGTGTTGAAGGGCGTGACCGCCAGCCCGCAGTCTTCGAGCTGGTGCTGCAAGGCCTGACACGCCAGGTCGTGTTTTTCCAGCAAGGCCACCCGACGGCCCAGCAGCGGCGCGCCCGGCAGGTCTTCCACGTCATCCCGGGCCTTGGGCAGCTTGACGCTGATCCAGAACACCGACCCTTCGCCGGGGGTGCTCTCGACCCCGATTTCGCCGCCCATCTGTTCCACCAGACGCTTGGAAATCACCAGTCCCAAACCTGTTCCGCCGGGTTGGCGCGACAGCGAGTTGTCTGCTTGGCTAAAGGCCTGAAACAACGCCCGCACATCCTGACTGGTCAGCCCGATGCCGGTGTCCTGAACGCTGATGCGCAGTTGCACGCTGCCGTCGTCCTCATCCTCGTCTTCGAGCATGGCGCGCACGGCGATGGTGCCTTCGCGGGTAAACTTGATCGCGTTGTTGACCAGGTTGGTGAGGCTCTGCTTGAGCCGCAGCGGGTCGCCAATCAGCGACAACGGCGTGTCGCGGTACACCAGGCTGACCAGCTCCAGGCCTTTCTCGTGGGCGGACGGGGCGAGAATGGTCAGCGTGTCTTGCAGCAAGTCGCGCAGGTTGAACGGGACGCTGTCGAGCACCAGTTTGCCGGCTTCGATTTTCGAGAAGTCGAGGATCTCGTTAATGATGCCCAGCAGGTTGTCGGCCGACTTTTCGATGGTGTGCAGGTAATCGAACTGACGTGGGGTCAGCTCGCTTTTTTGCAGCAAATGAGTGAAGCCCAGAATGCCGTTGAGCGGGGTGCGGATTTCGTGGCTCATGTTGGCCAGAAACTCGGACTTGATGCGGCTGGCCTCCAGGGCCTCCTTGCGCGCCAGGTCCAGTTCAAGGTTCTGGATTTCGATGGTTTCGAGGTTCTGGCGCACGTCTTCGGTGGCCTGATCGACGCTGTTTTGCAGTTCTTCCTGCGCGTTCTGCAAGGTCTCGGCCATGCGGTTGATGCCCGACGCCAGCTCGTCCAGCTCATGGCTGCCCAACGGTGGCAGGCGGGTTTCAAGTCGCCCGTCCTTGAGTTGGGCCACGGCTTGCTTGATCTGGCCCAGCGGTGCATTGATCGTGCGGCTCATGCGCAACGCCAGCAAGGCGGTGAACACCAGCCCGCTGGCAATCAACAGCAAGCTGGCAAACAAGCTGCGATAACCGCGCAGCAACATGTTGCTGTGGGACAGTTCAAGCTCGACCCAGCCCAGCAGGCGATGGGCTTCGTTGGGAATGATGTCGCCCGCCAGGTTGCGATGACGGCCAAAGACCGGGAGTAAATAGCGCGTGGCGTCGTTGTCAGTGCGTTGCAGCAACTGCGTGCTATTGCCCAGCGGTGCCTGATTGAGCATGACCGGGCCCGCGTGGGCGAGGGTTTCGTGATTGGCGTCGAGGAACGACACGGCCCGCACGTCCTGTTGCTCCAGGGACTCGGTGGCGATGCGTGCCAGCAGGGCGGTGTCGTGCCGCCCGAGCGCGGGCGCGACCAGTGGTGCGAGCTGTTCGGCAATCATTTCACCGCGCTGCAACAGCTGGGACTGCAACTCGGACTGTTGCACCCAGGTGAAGTAGCCACCCAGCACCATGGCCATCAAGGTGACGGGCAGTAACGTGAGCAGCAATACGCGGCCTTTGATTCCCAGATTTTTAAGCACGCAATTCTCCAGCTCCACGTTTTTCTGATCTTGCCCCGCGCATCCGGCGCAGGTTTGCTGGCAGTGTAGCGATTTGCCCCGCGCCCGACTTGCAGAAATTTGCCCTGCGGGTCGCGGCATTGATCGTCATCAATCGACAACCACTGGCGTGGCGGTTGCCCGCGTCGGTTCAATCTTGAATAATCGCCGATTGAGAATGACTTGCAGACGCTAATGAATCCCGCCGTGAACAACCCCTACCGCCTGTTGGCCATCGAAGACGACCCCGTGCTGGGCGCTTACCTGCAAGCGCAGTTGCAGCGCGCCGGGTTTGAGGTGTTCTGGTGCCAAAACGGTCAGGACGGTTTGAACCTGGCGCAACAGCAGCCCTTTGACGTGGTGTTGATGGACATTCTGCTGCCCGGCATGAATGGCTTGCAGGTGCTCACGCAACTGCGCCAGACCCATGCATTGCCCGTCATTCTGATGTCGGCCCTGGGCGCCGAAGCCGACCGCATCAACGGTTTTCAACTGGGCGCCGATGACTACCTGCCCAAACCGTTCAGCATGGCTGAACTGCAAGTGCGCATCGAGGCCATCCTGCGGCGGGTGGCGCTGGACCGCACGCCCCGTGCCAGTGCCGTGTCGCTGCCTGTCGACCAGGAAAGCGGGTTGGTCTTCGACGACGCCGCCAGCGACGTGCGCCATGGCGCGCAGTACGCGGGCCTGACCCGCAGCGAATTCCGCCTGCTCGACACCCTTTACCGCAATGCCGATGAAGTGTTGAGCAAGGCGTTTCTGTACCAGCACGTGCTGCAACGCGGCTACGCGCCCCACGATCGCAGCCTCGACATGCACATCAGCCAGATCCGCCGCAAGCTCAAGAGCATCGGTTATCACGCACGGGAAGTGCGCACGGTGTGGGGTAAGGGTTACGTGCTGAGTGCCAGTGATGCCTTATAAGGTCCCCGGCAAACACTCGGTGTTCTGGAAACTGGCCTGCCTGCTGGTCGCTTTTTGTTTGCTCATGATCTGGCTGAGCTGGTCGTGGGGCCGCTACATGGACAAACGCACCGGTTTTCTCTCCCATGAGGCCCGCAGCACGCTGATGCGTTACGCCGGTGAGGCAGAAACCGCTTGGGAGCAGGCAGGACAAGCGGGTGTCGATCAGTGGTTGCAGGCGCTGGGGCACGTCGAAAGCGGCTGGGTCGGCGTCATCGGTCAGGATTTGCAGTCGCTGAGCAGCTACCCGCTCAATGAACGTGAAAGCCAGCGCCTGACCTTCCTGCGCGGGGTGGACTGGCCCATCAGTCATTTGAAAAATGCCCGCCCGTGGATGAAAGTGCCGTTCCCGCGCGACTCGTCCATCGGCTATCTGGTCATTGAGCTGCCACAGCGCTTCATGCCGGGGTATTCGCAGTGGGTCTGGCGCATCATCACCAATGGCGTGATCCCTGGCCTGTTCACCTTACTCCTGTGTGTCGGCCTTTATCGCCTGCTGATCGTGCCGCTCAATCAACTGCGCGAGCAGGCTCACGCCTGGCGCGCCGACCAATTGGGCGCGCGGGTGTCGAGCCAGACCACCAGCCGTCAGGATGAGTTGGGCGATCTGGGGCGCGCGTTCGATCAAATGTCGGAGCGCTTGCAAAGCACCGTCAGCCAACAGCAGCAGTTGCTGCGTGACTTGTCCCACGAGCTGCGTACGCCTTTAAGCCGTTTGCGCGTGGCCTGCGACAGCGAGCAGGGCGAAGCCGCGTTGCGCGAGCGATTGAGCCGCGAGGTCGATGGCATGCAGCGTCTGGTGGAAGACACCCTGCAACTGGCCTGGCTCGACGCCGAACGCGGGCCGCTGCCGGTGGAAGCGATTCAGGTGCAGGCGCTGTGGGAAATGATCAGCGAAAACGCCCGCTTTGAAAGCGGCTGGCCCGAATCGCGTCTGCCGTGTTTTGTGGGCGCCGAGTGTTGGGTGCAAGGGCATCTCAACAGCTTGGCGCAAGCGCTGGAAAACATCCTGCGCAACGCCATTCGGCATTCCCCGCCCGCCGGGGTCGTCAGTCTTAGCGGCCAGCGTGAAGGCGACCAGTGGCACTTATGGCTCGACGATCAGGGCGGCGGTGTCGCGCCGCACGAACTGGAGCGTATCTTTGCGCCGTTCACCCGACTCGATGGCTCACGGCCGGGTGATGGCGGCTTTGGCCTGGGCTTGAGCATCGCGCGCAATGCCTTGCGGCTGCAGGGCGGCAGCCTGTGGGCGGAAAACACCTCTCAGGGGCTGCGGGTACACCTGCGATTGCCGTGCTATTTGCCCCCGCATCTGTAAACGGCTGCCCGACAGCGATGACACAGCCTTCGAGGGCCGGGCTTATAGCCTTTCGCCATAAGCTCCGCACTTTGCGTGATATGGCCAATTGGCGTTTGTCGGTATGATGTGCGACCCCGCAGTCCGGATTGCGAATACGCCATGACTTTGCAGTACCCCACTATCGCCGACTGCGTCGGCAACACGCCGCTGGTGCGCTTGCAGCGCCTGGCCGGCGACACCACCAATACGTTATTGCTCAAGCTCGAAGGGAATAACCCGGCGGGCTCGGTCAAAGACCGCCCGGCGCTGTCGATGATTGCCCGCGCCGAAGCGCGCGGCCAGATCCAGCCCGGCGACACCCTGATTGAAGCCACGTCCGGCAACACCGGCATCGCACTGGCCATGGCCGCTGCGATCAAAGGCTACAAGATGATCCTGATCATGCCTGACAACTCCAGTGCCGAGCGCAAGGCGGCCATGACCGCCTATGGCGCCGAGCTGATTCTGGTGTCCCAGGAAGAGGGCATGGAAGGCGCGCGCGATCTGGCCGACAAGCTGCAGGCTGAAGGTCGCGGCAAGGTGCTCGACCAGTTTGCCAACGGTGACAACCCCGAAGCGCACTACACCAGCACCGGCCCGGAGATCTGGCGTCAGACCCAGGGCAGCGTCACCCACTTTGTCAGCTCGATGGGCACCACCGGCACCATCATGGGCGTGTCGCGCTATTTGAAAGAACAAAACCCCAACGTCCAGATCATCGGCCTGCAGCCGATGGAAGGCGCCGCCATCCCCGGCATTCGCCGCTGGCCAACCGAATACCTGCCAAAGATTTATCAGGCTGACCGGGTGGACCGAATCGTCGACATGGCCCAGCGCGAAGCTGAAGACGTGATGCGTCGACTGGCCCGCGAAGAAGGCATCTTCTGTGGCGTCTCTTCGGGCGGTGCAGTGGCCGCGATGCTGCGGTTGTCCCGGGAAGTGGAAAACGCGGTGATCGTCGCGATCATTTGTGACCGTGGCGACCGTTACTTGTCGACCGGCATTTACGATGCGCCGAACTGATGGCTAAGCAAGCAAGAGGCCTGCGGTTTCAGCCGGCTGGCGGCACCAAGGCCCCGCAAGTGCCCACGGGCAAAAAACAGCGTTTGCGCATTGAGCGTCTGGCCAATGATGGCCGCGGCATTGCCTTCCTTGACGACCGGACCTGGTTTGTCAGCGGTGCGCTGGCCGGTGAAGACGTGGAGGCCAGGGTGCTGGGTGCCCACGGCAAAATCGTTGAGGCCCGCACTGAGCGCGTCTTTACAGCCAGTGAAGTGCGCCGCGTCGCCCCGTGTGCCCATGCCGGGCGCTGTGGTGGCTGCAGCGTGCAGCACCTGCCCCACGACGAGCAGCTTGCACTTAAACAGCGCATGCTGGCCGAGCAGTTGTCGCGGGTAGCGGCTGTCGAACCTGAGGAGTGGGCCGCGCCGTTGACCGGGCCCGAGTTCGGCTACCGCCGCCGCGCCCGCATTGCGGTGCGTTGGGATGCGCGTGCCAAACAGCTGGAAGTCGGTTTCCGCGCGGCTGGCAGTCAGGACATTGTGGCCATCGATCACTGTTTGGTTCTGGTACAGGCTTTGCAACCTATCATGGCCGGGCTGCCCGCTCTGTTGCGTCAGTTGAGCAACCCGAGGGCGCTGGGCCATGTCGAGTTGTTCAGTGGGTCGGCGATTGCCGTGCTGCTGCGCCACATGGCGCCGCTCAGCGAAGCAGACATGCAGCTGTTGCAGGGGTTTTGCCTCACCCACGGTGCCCAATTGTGGTTGCATGGCGAAGGTGAACCGCAGCCTGTCGATTTGACTCAAACGTTGGGCTACCGTTTAGAGCAATGGAATTTGCAACTGGCCTATCGCCCCGGCGACTTTGTTCAGGTCAATGCAGGGGTCAACGAAGCCATGGTGGCTCAGGCGCTGGAATGGCTGGCGCCCCAAGCCGACGAGCGGGTTCTTGACTTGTTTTGCGGGCTGGGTAACTTCGCGTTGCCGCTGGCCAAACAGGTCCGCGAGGTGGTGGCGGTTGAGGGGGTTGCGACGATGGTCGAACGCGCTGCGCTAAACGCGGTCAGTAACAACCTGCATAATGCAGCGTTTTTTCAGGCCGACCTGTCGCAGCCGCTGGCGCAAGCAACATGGGCCAAAGACGGTTTTTCTGCCGTGCTGCTGGACCCGCCCCGTGACGGCGCTTATGAAGTGGTACGCAAGCTGTCTGCCCTTGGGGCCAAACGCTTGGTGTATGTGTCGTGCAACCCGGCCACGCTGGCGCGTGACACGGTTGAGCTGATGAAGCAGGGTTATCGGTTAAAACGTGCCGGAATCCTCGATATGTTTCCGCAAACCGCGCATGTCGAGGCAATGGCGTTATTTGAAGCAGACTAGGACGGTCTGTCTATTTCTACGGGCCCGCAGTTCCACGCGACTTGGCCCTGTGGCGTGGAATCGGGATTCGGGCCGGTGATTTCGGCGCACTGAATGTGCGCCGTAGGGAAGGTAAGCAAGATGGTACAGGTCAGAGCACACCAGCCGATCAACACCGACGGCAGTCTCAACCTCGACGCATGGCTTGATCATGCCGTGAGTGTGGATGTCGCGCTGGACCGTGAAGCCTTGAAAGAAGCCTGTGAGTTTGCACGCGAGGCCGAACAGCAAGCCAATGCCGCGAAAAACCTGTGGACCGAAGGCACGTCGAGCTTTCGCACCGGGCTTGAAATCGCTGAAATCCTCGCGGATTTGAAGCTGGATCAGGACTCGTTGGTCGCGGCGATTCTCTATCGCGGCGTACGTGAAGGCCAGATTCAACTGCCCGCCGTTACCCAGCGCTTCGGCCAGGTGGTGGCCAAGCTGATTGATGGCGTGCTGCGCATGGCCGCGATCAGCGCCAGCCTGAGCCCGCGCCAGTCGATGGTGTTGGGCACTCAGGGCCAGGTCGAGAACCTGCGCAAAATGCTGGTGGCCATGGTCGATGATGTGCGCGTCGCGCTTATCAAGCTGGCCGAGCGCACCTGCGCCATTCGCGCCGTCAAGAATGCCCCGGACGAAAAACGCAACCGCGTGGCCCGCGAGGTGTTCGATATTTATGCGCCCTTGGCGCACCGTCTCGGCATCGGCCATATCAAGTGGGAGCTGGAGGACTTGTCCTTCCGTTACCTTGAGCCTGAGCAGTACAAGCAGATCGCGACCTTGCTCCATGAGCGTCGCCTGGATCGCGAGCGTTTCATCTCCGATGTCATGAATCAGTTGCGTACGGAGCTGGAAGCCACCGGCGTGGACGCCGACATCAGCGGCCGGGCCAAACACATCTATTCCATCTGGCGCAAAATGCAGCGCAAGGGTCTGGCCTTCAGCCAGATCTATGACGTGCGAGCCGTGCGGGTGCTGGTGCCCGAGATGCGCGATTGCTACACCGCGCTGGGCATCGTCCATACGCTGTGGCGCCATATCCCGAAAGAGTTCGACGATTACATCGCCAACCCGAAAGAGAACGGCTATCGCTCGCTGCACACCGCCGTGATCGGGCCGGAGGGCAAGGTACTTGAGGTGCAGATCCGCACCCACGCCATGCACGAAGAGGCCGAACTCGGGGTATGCGCGCACTGGCGGTACAAGGGCACTGACGTCAAGGCCGGGTCCAATCAGTACGAAGAGAAAATCTCGTGGCTGCGCCAAGTGCTGGAATGGCACGAAGAACTGGGCGATATCGGTGGTCTGGCCGAGCAACTGCGGGTCGATATCGAACCGGACCGGGTCTATATCTTCACCCCGGACGGGCACGCCATCGACTTGCCCAAAGGCGCTACACCGCTGGACTTCGCGTATCGGGTGCACACCGAAATCGGCCATAACTGCCGGGGCGCGAAGATCAACGGGCGGATTGTGCCGCTCAACTACAGCCTGCAAACCGGTGAGCAGGTCGAGATCATCACCAGCAAACATGGCACGCCGAGCCGCGACTGGCTGAACCCGAACCTGGGTTACATCACCACGTCGCGGGCCCGGGCCAAGATTGTGCATTGGTTCAAGTTGCAGGCGCGTGACCAGAACGTGGCCGCGGGTAAGACCCTGCTTGAGCGCGAACTCGGCCGTCTGGGCCTGCCTGCGGTGGATTACGAGAAGCTGGCCGACAAGGCCAACATGAAAACCGCCGAAGACATGTACGCGGCACTGGGCGCGGGTGACTTGCGTCTGGCGCAGTTGATCAACCTTGCGCAGCAAATGGTCGAGCCCGAACGCGGCAACGAGCAGATGGAGCTGATCCCGCGCAAGGCCACCGGCTACAAACCGGGCAAGCGCGGCGACATCCAGATCGAAGGCGTGGGTAACCTGCTCACACAAATGGCCGGTTGCTGCCAGCCGCTGCCGGGCGATGCCATCGTCGGTTACATCACCCAGGGGCGTGGCGTGAGCATTCACCGCCAGGATTGCGCCTCGGTGCTGCAACTGGGCAGCCGCGAGCCTGAGCGGATGATTCAGGTCAACTGGGGGCCGATCCCGGTTTCCACCTACCCGGTGGATATCGAGATTCGGGCGTACGACCGTTCCGGGCTGCTGCGTGACGTGTCGCAAGTGCTGCTCAACGAGCGGATCAACGTATTGGCGGTCAACACCCGCTCGAACAAAGAGGACAACACCGCGCTGATGTCCTTGACCATCGAGATTCCGGGGCTCGATTCGCTGGGGCGTCTGCTGGGCAAAATCTCGCAACTGCCGAACATCATTGAAACCCGGCGTATCGGGCGCAGTGAGCCGCGATAAGGGCCGAGCTACCCCGCCTTCAGCCAGTGGAGGCGGGTAAGCAGCCTCGCGTGCGGTCCTGCTCACAGCGTTTTGTAGAAGAGATCCGTGATGTACAACCTCGACGATTTGCTCCACCTCATGGCCCGGCTGCGTGACCCGCAGTTCGGTTGCCCGTGGGACATCAAGCAAACCTGGACCTCCCTCGTGCCTTACACCCTTGAGGAAGCGTATGAAGTCGCTGATGCCATCGAGCAGGGCGACTTTGAGCACGTACAGGGCGAGTTGGGTGACTTGTTGTTTCAGGTGGTTTATTACAGCCAGTTGGCCCGTGAAGAAGGCCGCTTTGAATTTGCCGGGGTGATCGACAGCATCACCCGCAAGCTCATCCGCCGCCATCCCCATGTGTTCCCGACGGGCGATCTGTACGCGCCGCTGGACGTGCCGCGCCTGAGCGAAGAACAGGTCAAGCAGCGTTGGGATGAAATCAAGGCGCAAGAACGGGCCGAAAAAGCCTCGGTGCCGCTCCAGCTATCGTTGCTCGATGACGTGCCCGTGGCATTACCCGCCCTCTCGCGGGCCGCCAAGTTGCAGAAGCGCGCCGCACAGGTCGGCTTTGACTGGCCTGCGGCCTTGCCGGTGCTGGACAAGGTGCGCGAAGAACTGGATGAAGTGCTGCAGGCCATGGCGGACAACGACTCGGCGGCCATCCATGACGAGATCGGCGACCTGTTGTTTAGCGTGGTGAATCTGGCGCGCCACCTCAAAGTCGACCCTGAAACCGCCTTGCGCGGTGCAAATGCCAAATTTGACAGGCGTTTCCGGTTTATCGAGCAGGCATTGCGCGATACCCTGCGACCCATTGAAGATTGCACCCTTGAAGACCTGGACGCCCTCTGGGGTGAAGCCAAGCGCCAGGAAAAGAATTTACCCAGCTGCGGCTGAGTTTGCCTAAGTGAGTAAGTAGATGAGCATTTCCCTACGCGACCAGTTGCTCAAAGCCGGACTGGTTAACGAGAAGCAGGCCAAACAGGCCGGTAAAGAAAAGCAGAAGCAGCAGCGTCTGGCCCATAAAGGCCAGATCGAGCTCGATGACACTCAGCAGCGCCTGGCGGCCGAAGCCAAGGCCGAGAAGATCAAGCGCGACCAGGAGCTGAACCGTCAGCAGCAGGAGAAGGCCGAACAAAAGGCCCGCGCCGCTCAAATCAAGCAATTGATTGAAGTCTCGCGCCTGCCCAAGCTCAGCACTGAGGACTACTACAACTTCGTTGACGACAAGAAGGTCAAGCGCCTGTCGGTCAACACGCTGATGCGTAATAAGCTGGCCAATGGTTCGCTGGCGATCGTGCAGCACCAGGGGGGTTACGAAGTCATCCCGCGCGAAGCCGCTCTGAAGATTCAGGAACGCGACCCGCGCCGGATCGTGCAGCTGAACATTCTGGTTGAGCCTAAAACACCTGAAGAAGACGATCCGTACGCGGCGTACCAGATTCCGGATGACCTGATGTGGTAAACACGTATTCATGACGGTCAAAACAAACCCCGCTTCGGCGGGGTTTGTTGTTTTCAAGACAGTTATTTCAATGCTTCAGGTCCGGCGCTTTTGCGCTTCCAGCTTTTCCAGCTCGGCCTTGTAGTCATTGGCGTCGCTTTCGCGGTGAAACATACCGACCAAGACGTCTTGTTGGTGAACATCCCACAGGTGAACACCGTGGGCCACGAGTTGGTGAAATATACGCGAATCGTCGCGCTCAGTTACTTTGATAGTCATCTGCTTGCTCCAAATTCTGATGGGGGATGCGGCAAGTCGTCGCAGGTCTTATTTATAGGGTTTGTTAGCTAGCTAAGTAAATGGCTAGCGGGTGTGCTGTCATGTGTCGGAATAACGAAAAAACCTTGCAGCCCTTGTGGTGCGGGGTGTTTGCGTCATTAGCGGAAAGTTTTATGACAAAAGTTTCATCTTCGCCGGGGTTTCAAAGTCGAAAAAAAACCTCGCCGGAGCGAGGTTTTAGTCGGTGCTGTCAGTCGCGGATCATTTGCCTTTGACTGTCTTGCCGTCCACCGTGCCGTCGAGCAGCATGATGTTGTATGCCTTGCCGTCTTTTTCAACCTGGCGCAAGGCAACCAGCAAACCATCCCACTGTTTGGCGAACCACATCTCGGTGATGCGCTTGTTCTGGGCCGGGTCGCGGACGCGCTCGACTTTGATGGCGTTGATTTTGCCGGCCTTGGTGCTGACCACTTCAGGGCCGATGACGCGGAAGTCGTAAGTGTCCACTTCGTCACCATCAACCACTTGGTAGCTCATCGACTTTTTGCCGGCCAGGACGTCGCGCTGCAGGGCCAGTTGATAGGTCGACTTGTCGAGCATGCCGGTTAGCAGTTTTACCGTCACGGGCGTCTTGTTGTCGGTGCCGGTAACCGTCATGTCCTTCCAGTTGAAGTTCAGGTCGATTTTTTTGGCTTTACCCAGGCCACCCCGTTCGAAGTGATAGCTCAGAGGCACCGGCTGGTCTTTTTCCAGCTTGAGTGTGCTTACTTCGTTCAGGCTCGCGATCAGCATCGAGGCCTTGAAGTTCAAGGTCCAGACGTTGTCTGCGCCTTTGGTCAGGCTGCGTTCTGCGGAGCCGCTCATCGGCAACTGTTTCCAGTCGGCGGTGTAGCTGGCCTTGAAAGGCTGAAGATCGGCCGCTTGCACTGCTGGGATGGCTAGCAGGCTAAGGGCAAGGAGCAGGGCACGACGCATAAAATCTCCTAGATTTGTATCTGGTGGCCGCTGGCCGGGAGTAATTGACCGTCCAATAATGCACCTTGTTCGTCGAGAGACAAGCGACCCTCGGCAAACCAGCGCACTGCAAGCGGGTAGATCCGGTGTTCCTGGGCATGCACCCGTTGCGCCAGACTGCTTGGCGTGTCTTCAGACTCGACCGGTATCACTGCCTGTACGACCAGGGGGCCGCCATCGAGTTCCTCGGTCACGAAGTGCACGCTGCAACCGTGCTCACGATCTTGCGCTTCCAGTGCGCGCTGATGCGTATGCAGGCCTTTGTATTTGGGCAGTAAAGACGGGTGGATATTCAGCAGGCGCCCCTGATAGTGGCGCACGAAGTCAGCGCTGAGTATGCGCATGAAGCCGGCCAGTACCACCAGGTGCGGATTGAAAGTGTCGATGATTTCGATCAGTGCAGCATCAAAGGCCTCGCGGCCTTCAAATGCTGTGTGATCCAGTACACGGGTGTCGATCCCCGCGTTCTTGGCGCGTTGCAGGCCCGGGGCGTCGGCGCGGTTGGAAATCACCGCGCGCAGGGTGGCCGGGCTTTCCTTGACGTCATCGCTGTCGATCAAGGCCTGCAAGTTGCTGCCGGTGCCGGAAAGCAGCACCACTACATCACAGGTGTCAGGCATCAGTGCGCCTTGAGGTTTTGCAGCTCGACTTGCGCAGCGCCTTCAGCGGCGGTTGCGATCTGGCCGATGACCCAAGGCTGTTCACCGGCTTCACGCAGCACGTTCAGGGCGGTTTCTACGTCAGCCTGGGCCACGCAGATCACCATGCCGACGCCGCAGTTCAGGACGCGGTGCATTTCGGTTTCGGCCACGTTGCCCTGTTCCTGCAACCAGTCGAATACCGCAGGACGCTGCCAGCTGGCCACGTCCACCACGGCTTGGGCGCCTTTAGGCAGCACGCGCGGAATGTTGTCCAGCAGGCCGCCGCCGGTGATGTGCGCCATGGCCTTGACCACGCCGGTTTCCTTGATCAGCTTGAGCAGCGGCTTGACGTAGATGCGCGTCGGAGCCATCAGCAGGTCGGTCAGCGGCTTGCCGTCGAGCTGGATGTTTTCGATGTCTGCACCGGACACTTCGATGATCTTGCGGATCAGCGAGTAACCGTTGGAGTGCGGGCCTGAAGACGGCAGGGCGAGCAGGGCGTCACCGGCAGCCACTTTAGAGCCGTCGATGATTTCGGATTTTTCGACCACGCCGACGCAGAAACCTGCCAGGTCGTAGTCTTCGCCTTCGTACATGCCCGGCATTTCAGCGGTTTCGCCGCCTACCAGCGAGCAGCCGGACAGTTCGCAACCTGCGCCGATACCGGTCACCACCTGGGTCGCGGTTTCAACGTTGAGTTTGCCGGTGGCGTAGTAGTCGAGGAAGAACAGTGGCTCGGCGCCGCAGACGATCAGGTCGTTCACGCACATGGCCACCAGGTCGATGCCGATGCTGTCGTGCTTGTTCAGGTTCAGGGCCAGACGCAGCTTGGTGCCCACACCGTCGGTGCCGGAGACCAGAACAGGCTGCTTGTAACCGGCAGGAATTTCGCAGAGGGCGCCAAAACCGCCGAGGCCGCCCATCACTTCCGGGCGTGCAGTGCGCTTGGCCACGCTCTTGATGCGTTCGACCAATGCTTCACCGGCGTCGATGTCTACACCGGCGTCTTTGTAGCTCAGGGATGGTTGCTTGCTCATAATCCAGGCCTTTAGGGGGGATTCGGGGAGGTCGACCGATCTCAGAGGGCCCGCTGGCAAGTGCTCATCGCTGTGAATGAAACATTTGCCGGGTGCCCGGCTGTCGCCGGTCTGCGAAGGCGCGCGATTTTATCAGGCTTGAAGGGCAGCGGCCATCCTCGGGCCGACGGGCAGGGTTATATAGCGCGAAAAAAACCTTATTTAGTCTTACTGGCCGCTGCGGGCAGGCCTGTATAAGGTATACGGGTTCACTTTTGATTTTTTATGACCGGGTGAAAACGCTGCCGTCGCGCTGAATGATTTGGCTTGCGCCCTGTCTGAAGCCTGTGCAGTGGGTTTATCGGGTCTTTCAAGACTGCTTTTTTGTCGTCAGGAATATTTCATGCGTTTTCATCATCTTTTAGCCGCGGGCTGTTTGTCCTTTT
Source organism: Pseudomonas sp. BS-2016 (assembly GCF_001806145.1). NCBI lineage: Bacteria > Pseudomonadati > Pseudomonadota > Gammaproteobacteria > Pseudomonadales > Pseudomonadaceae > Pseudomonas > Pseudomonas sp. BS-2016. The sequence goes on along the minus strand of NZ_MLCT01000009.1, from coordinate 116,983 downwards.
TCAGCCTGGCGAGTCATGCCGAAATTCTGACCAATTTGTATCAAGTGCGTGAGCCGGTGAGCAGTCAGTCGCCTGAAGAGCGCACGCAAGCCACGCAAAAAGCATTGCAAACACTGGTCATCCGCCTGACCGGCGATGCCAAGGCGCTGCAAAACCCCGCTCTTGAGCCGGTGCGCAAGGACCCGCAGCAGATCATTCGTCAGTACGGGTATGACGCCGGGCCGCCCGAAAGCCTGCAGGTGGACTTCGATCCTGTGAGCACCGAGCGTGCGTTGCGTCAGGCGGGCCTGTCGTTGTGGGGCAGCAACCGTCCGGCGTTGCTGGGTTGGTGGCTGGCCGACTCGGTGGAAGGTTCAAGCCTGGTCGGTGACGGGCAGTCGGCGGCCGAACCGCTGCGCCGTGCAGCGCAACACCGGGGGCTGCCATTGCGCTTGCCGTTGGCGGACTTGAGCGAACAATTGGTTGGCACGGTCGACAATATTGAAGGCGCCAACCCTGCGCCGTTGCGTGAAGCGTCCGAGCGGTACGGTGCCGATGCGTTGCTGGCGGTGCATGCCCGAGAAGAGGGCGGCCAGTGGCAAGCCAAATGGCGGATGTGGCTGGGCGATCAGCAGGAGCAGGGCAGTGCGCAGGCGGCCGATCAGGCAGCGTTGGCCGATGCGGTGATGCTGGCCGTGAGTGAGCGTCTGGCGCCGCGTTATGTGGTCAAACCGGGCATCTCCACAGAGCAGTTGCTGGAAGTGCACGGCATGACCCTTGAACGTTATGCCTCGCTGGGGCGTTTGCTTGAGCCGTTTGGCGGGCAGCTTGTGCGAATAGACGGCGACCGTAGCGTGTATCAGGTCAATGGCAGTGCCGAGCAGTTGCGCGCTCAACTGGGGCTGGCGCATTTGCAGGAAATCCCGGCGAGTGAGGGCGCGCCGGTGACTGAGGCGGGTCAGACGCCCGCCGCTACGCCCGCCGCACAGCTACGCTTTCGCTGGTAGGTTTTTTCTTCTTTATAAAGGATGGACGCTTGATGACGGATTCGCGGCGATGGGTATGGTGGGGCGTGGCGCTGGTGTTTGCCCTGTTTGTGTATTTCTTGCATCCGATACTCACGCCGTTTCTGGTCGCTATCGTTCTGGCGTACATGTTCGATCCCGTGGTGGACCGTCTGGAGAGGCTCGGCTTGTCCAGAACCTGGGGGGTTGTGACCGTGTTTACGCTGTTCACCGTGATTGTGACGGCGCTGGTGCTGGTGTTGGTGCCGTTGCTGGCCAAGCAGTTGATGAAACTGTACCAACTGGCGCCACAAGTGCTGGACTGGTTGCAACATACGGCGATGCCGTGGGCGCAAAGCAAATTCGGCCTGAGCGACGGCTTCTGGAAGTTCGACAAGATCAAGGCGGCGATCACTGAGCATATGGGGGAGGCGTCCGATGTCGTCGGGGTGGTGCTGTCGCAGGCCACGGCGTCGAGCCTGGCACTGATCGGGTTTTTGGCCAACCTGGTATTGATCCCGGTGGTGGCTTTTTACCTGTTGCGTGACTGGGACATCATGCTGGCCAAGATCCGGGGCTTGCTGCCGCGTGACCGTGAAGAGCAAATCGTTTCGCTGGCCAAAGAGTGTCATGACGTGCTCGGTGCGTTTGTCCGTGGGCAGTTGCTGGTGATGCTCGCGCTCGGGGTGATTTATTCCGCGGGGCTGATGCTGGTCGGGCTTGAACTGGGCCTGCTGATTGGTTTGATGGCGGGCATTGCGGCCATCGTGCCGTACATGGGATTCATCATCGGCATTGGGGCGGCATTGATTGCCGGGCTCTTCCAGTTTGGCGGTGACCTGTACCCGATGCTCGGAATCGTCGCAGTGTTTATGGTGGGGCAGGCGCTGGAAGGTACGGTGCTCACGCCATTGCTGGTAGGTGACAAAATCGGCATGCACCCGGTAGCGGTGATCTTTGCGATTTTGGCCGGGGGTGAGCTGTTCGGTTTTACCGGGGTGCTGCTGGCCTTGCCTGTGGCCGCCGTGATCATGGTGCTGGTTCGCCATGTGCAGGACATGTACAAGGAGTCGCACGTGTATAAAGGTGAAGAAGACCCCGAGCTGTAGGTCTTCTCATGTTGAAAAAGGCAGGCCGCTGGTTTCGCGGGCCTGCCTTTTTTATGGCGCGGCTTGAGCTTGAGCGTTGGCAAAAACTCAAATAATCCAAGGCTTTAACGCAAACCTTTGATTTTGCTCGTGGTCTGTTACATTGTGCGCCCGGCTACAACGGGTATAAACTTTGCAAACTTTACACAGAGGCCACTAACGGTTCGTTTGAACTGTTCAGTCAGCATGAAACCGATTCAGCTGCCCCTAGGTGTGCGTCTGCGTGATGACGCTACCTTCATAAACTACTATCCAGGCGCCAATGCCGCTGCACTCGGCTATGTCGAGCGTCTATGCGAAGCCGACGCCGGCTGGACAGAAAGTCTGATCTACCTTTGGGGCAAGCATGGCGTCGGGCGTACGCACCTGTTGCAGGCAGCCTGCCTGCGTTTTGAACAGATGGGCGAGCCCGCTGTGTACCTGCCGTTGGGCGAGCTGATGGATCGCGGCATCGAAATCCTCGATAACCTCGAACAGTACGAGCTTGTGTGTCTGGATGACCTTCAGGCCGTCGCCGGACGCGCGGACTGGGAAGAAGCGCTGTTCCACCTGTTCAACCGTTTGCGCGACAGCGGGCGACGGCTGTTGATCGCGGCCTCGGCATCACCGCGAGAATTGCCGATCAAGCTGGCTGACCTCAAATCCCGCCTGACACTCGCGTTGATCTTCCAGATGCGACCGCTGTCTGACGAAGACAAGCTGCGAGCCTTGCAGTTGCGCGCCTCGCGCCGTGGCCTGCACCTGACCGACGAAGTCGGGCACTTCATCCTCACCCGTGGTACCCGCAGCATGAGCGCGCTGTTTGATCTGCTGGAGCAGCTCGATCAGGCGTCTTTGCAAGCCCAGCGCAAGCTGACCATCCCTTTTCTGAAAGAAACCTTGGGCTGGTAATCCCTCGTTTTATAGCCGGTCTGGCAAATGGCAGGCGCCAGAAAAACCGCGCGCCAGCAGGGTGGCGAACGCAGACTCTATCGTCAGGGGTGTAAAACCTTAGATGTCATGAGAAAACTGCCGAGTCACATTTAGATCGATTGAATTTGCAAATGAGGATCATAGTTGGCATAGTCGCGGCTACTTTTCCTACAAGCCACGGTCGTGCCCATGCTAAATCGCTTCGCACCCCTCGTGCCCCTCGCACTCGTTACCCTGTTATTTGGTTGCGCTGCGCACTCGCCAGTGTCTCAGCAAGTAGTCGACCGGCAGGTTCAAAAGTCATCTGTGTCCCAGGATTCCGCTCTTTATCAGGAAGAACTGGCGACCGAAAAAGAACTGGCTCAATTCTCCGAAAACAGCAAGCCTTATGAGCTGCCAGCATTGGCGGACAGCATTCTTGAGCGCGGCATGTCCTTGATCGGTACCCGTTACCGTTTTGGCGGCACCTCGGAAGCAGGCTTCGACTGCAGCGGTTTCATCGGTTATCTGTTCCGCGAAGAAGCTGGCATGCAATTGCCGCGTTCCACGCGCGAAATGATCAACGTTGATGCGCCGCTGGTGGCGCGTAACAAGCTCAAGCCGGGTGACCTGCTGTTCTTCAGCACCAACGGTCGCGGGCGTGTCAGCCATGCCGGGATCTACTTGGGGGACGACCAGTTCATCCACTCCAGCAGCCGTCGCAGTGGCGGGGTGCGTATCGATAAGTTGGGCGATACCTACTGGAGCAAAACCTTCATTGAAGCCAAGCGCGCACTGGCCATGGCGCCAACGAGCGTCATAGCCCGCAAGTAAAGTTAAAGCTTCACTTGAAGTTTGGCCTCTAAGGGCTAGAATTCAGTCGCATTGTTAAATTCCTGAGCCGCGAAGGTAGTACCTGTCGCGGTTTCAGGTTTCGCGGCCGAGTTGCCGTATCCAGAATCAGGAACGTTCTGTTTATGTCAATCATGGCCCGCCTCTCAGTTTTGACTCTAGCAGCCCTGCTCAGCGCTTGCGCCAGCAACCCGCCGCCCGCCCCCGTGGCCAAAAAGCCGGTGGTATTTGCCAACCCCTCTGATGACTTCTCGCCCGTCGCCGCCGATGTGTTGTTCCGTGCGCTGGGGCTGGTGGGCACGCCTTATCGGTGGGGCGGTAATACTCCGGACTCGGGCTTTGATTGCAGTGGTCTGATCAAGTACGTCTATAACGATGCCGCTGGCATTTCGTTGCCGCGCTCGACCCGCGAGATGATCGTGATGAGTGCGCCGAATGTGGGTAAAGACAAGCTGCAAACCGGCGACCTGCTGTTCTTCGCCACCAGTGGCGGGACGCAGGTCAGTCATGCGGGGATTTACGTGGGAGAAGGGCGCTTCGTTCATGCGCCGGCCACGGGCGGTACGGTCAAGCTCGACAGCCTGTCCAAAGCCTACTGGCAAAAAGCCTATCTGAATGCCAAGCGTGTACTGCCTACCGAGCAGCACCTGGCCCGCAACCCATAAACCGCACTGTTGAAAAAAAGAGAGGCTGTGATTGCACAGCCTCTCTTTTTTTTATCGGGGCAACCAGACAGCCCCTTACTTGGCAGACACGCGCCAGACTTTGTTGCCGACATCATCGGCCACCAGCAGATCACCCTGTTTGTCGATCACCACGCCCACCGGCCGGCCCATCGCTTTTTCATCCGCGTTGAGGAACCCGGTCAAGACATCCATCGGCATGCCGGTTGGTTTGCCATCCGCGAATGGCACGAAAATCACTTTGTAACCGCTGTGGGGTTTGCGATTCCAAGAGCCATGCTGGCCGATAAACGCCCCTTCGGTGAAGTTTGGCAACTTGCTGCCATCGGCAAAGCTCAACCCCAATGACGCGGTGTGCGGGCCGACGGCAAAGTCAGGGGCAATGGCCTTGGCCACCAATTCAGGGTTTTGCGGGTCGACCCTGACGTCGACGTGTTGGCCGTAATAGCTGTAGGGCCAGCCATAGAAACCGCCGTCTTTAACCGAAGTGATGTAGTCCGGTACCAGGTCGCTGCCGATCTCGTCGCGTTCATTGACAGCGGTCCAGAGCTTGCCGGTGGCCGGTTCCCAGTCTATGCCATTGGGGTTGCGCAAGCCCGACGCGAAAATCCGGTGGCTGCCGGTGGCCGGGTCTACTTCCCAGATCGCCGCGCGGCCTTCTTCTTTATCCATGCCGTTCTCGCCCACGTTGCTGTTGGAGCCAACGGTCACGTAAAGCTTTTTGCCGTCGGGGCTGGCAATCACGTTTTTGGTCCAGTGATGGTTCAGCGGGCCGCCCGGCAGATCGACCACTTTGGTCGGCTGGGCGCTGATGCTGTCGGCACCGGCCTGATAGGGAAAGCGCAGCAGCTTGTCCGAGTCGGCCACGTACAGATCGTTGCCGACCAGCGCCATGCCGAACGGCGAATTCAGGTTCTGCAAAAACACGCTGCGGGTTTCAGCGATGCCGTCGTGATTGGCATCGCGCAACAGGGTGATCCGGTTCGCACTTGGCACGCCCGCGCCCGCTTTGCCCATGACCTTTTCCATCACCCAGCCGCGAATCCCCTTGCTGTCGTCCGGTTTGGGCGGGGCATTGGTTTCTGCCACCAGCACATCACCGTTGGGTAGCACATACAGCCAGCGCGGGTGGTCGAGGTCCTCGGCGAAGGCGCTGACCTGCAACCCTTCGGCGGCAATCGGCTTGGCGCCCTGAGACCATCCCACGGCGGGTGCGATATTGACCGTCGGAATCAGCGTCTTGTTGGGCTCAGGCAGCTTGGGCGAGGAGCCGGTGCCATCCGCCACTTGCAAGGTCGAACTCTCACCACAGGCGGCTAACCCTGCTGCAAGTACGATGACAACAGCGTGCTGGCGCTTAAGCATGTGAATCTCCATGAGTGGGGTGTAAGTGATAGAGAAGCCTAGTCGTGCAAAGGTTCAGGGCAATGCCGTTTTGAAGTGCAGGTCAGCGCTTCCTTTAATTGACGCTCCACCCCCAACCCTCTAACCTTCGCCGCTTGTTTCAGGTGCTCTGCAGCCATGGGCTGGCAGGGTGAAACAGGGAAGCCGGTGAGGGGCAGGGCGCAGTGCGCCAGGTTCACGATTCCGGCGCTGCCCCCGCAACGGTAAATGAGTCAACACCGCGCTGAGTGCCACTGTGTCTGTACACGGGAAGGCGCGCGGTCAGGGTTGCTGCCAGGCAGGCGGCCCGCTCATGAGCCCGGAGACCGGCCTGATCCATCCAGCACCTCGCGGCGGGCGACGGTGTGTCGCTGTTGTTAAATCTCCCCCCGCCTCCCGTTTGCTTTTTTCAGCCCCAACGGAGAGCTGCCATGAATGAATCCCCCGAACGCGACGAACGTCATCAGGCGCGCATGCTGCGCAAAAAAGCCGTCATGGACGAGCGCATCGCCAGCGCACCCAATGAATGTGGTCTGCTGCTGGTCTTGACCGGCAATGGCAAAGGCAAGAGCAGCTCGGCTTTCGGCATGCTGGCCCGCGCCATGGGCCACGGCATGCAGTGCGGCGTGGTGCAGTTCATCAAGGGCCGCAACAGCACCGGTGAAGAGCGCTTCTTCCGCCGCTTTCCGGAGCAAGTGCGCTATCACGTGATGGGCGAGGGCTTCACCTGGGAAACCCAGGACCGCCAGCGCGACATCGCGGCGGCCGAGGCTGCCTGGGAAGTGTCCCGCGACATGCTGCGCGATCCGTCCATCGGGCTGGTGGTGCTCGATGAGCTGAACATTGCGCTCAAGCACGGCTACCTCGACCTGGATCAGGTGCTGACAGACCTGCAAGCCCGCCCGCCGATGCAGCATGTGCTGGTCACCGGGCGCGGTGCAAAACCTGAACTGATTGACCTGGCCGACACCGTGACGGAAATGAACGTAGTCAAACACGCGTTCCAGGCCGGTATCAAAGCCCAGAAAGGCATCGAATTGTGAGTGTTCAAGCATGAGAGAGTCGCGTCATTGCCCGGCGGTGTTGATCGCCGCGCCGGCTTCCGGTCAGGGCAAGACCACCGTTACCGCCGCGTTGGCCCGTTTGCATCGCAATCAGGGGCGCAAGGTGCGGGTGTTTAAATGTGGCCCGGATTTCCTAGACCCGATGATTCTGGAGCGCGCCAGCGGTGCGCCGGTGTATCAGGTCGATTTGTGGATGGTGGGCGCAGAGGAAAGCAGGCGCCTGCTGTGGGAGGCCGCTGGCGAAGCTGACCTGATCCTGATTGAAGGGGTTATGGGGCTGTTTGATGGCACGCCGTCCAGCGCAGATCTGGCCCGTCATTTCGGGGTGCCGGTGCTGGGTGTCATCGATGGCACGGCCATGGCCCAGACTTTTGGTGCCCTGGCCTTGGGGCTTGCGCGGTACCAGCCGGATCTGCCCTTTGCCGGGGTGCTGGCCAACCGGGTGGGCACGGTGCGTCACGCGCAATTGCTGGAAGGCAGCCTGACCGAAGGCTTGCGCTGGTATGGCGCGTTGTCCCGGGAAACCGGCATCGAGTTGCCGAGCCGTCACTTGGGGCTGGTGCAAGCCAGCGAGTTGAATGACCTGGACGCCCGCCTGGATGCCGCAGCCGACGCGCTGGCCAGCACCTGCGAGGTAGCGCTGCCACCCGCTGTTGAATTCGCCGCGCCGACGCCGGTGACGGTCGAGCCGTTGCTGGCGGGTGTACGGATTGCTGTGGCCCGGGATGAAGCGTTCGCCTTTACCTACGGCGCGAGCCTGGCCTTGCTGCGGGACATGGGCGCGGAGCTGGCGTTCTTTTCACCGATCCGTGACACGCAGCTTCCCGCTGCGCACAGCCTGTATTTACCGGGTGGCTACCCCGAACTGCATCACCTTGAGCTGTCGCGTAACCACGCGATGCTTGATGCGATCCGCGCTCATCATGCCGCAGGCAAGCCGTTGCTGGCGGAGTGTGGCGGGATGTTGTACCTGCTCGATGCCTTGACCGATGTCGACGGCCAGCGCGCCGAGCTGGTGGGGGTGCTGGCGGGTGAGGCAACCATGCAAAAGCGTCTGGCGGCCTTGGCGTTGCAAGCCGTGGACTTGCCTGAAGGCCAACTGCGCGGTCATACCTATCACCATTCGCTGACCCGTACCGAGCTGCAACCCATTGCCCGGGGCCTGAGCCCCAATGGTGGACGCGGTGCCGAAGCGGTGTATCGCGAAGGCCGCCTGACAGCGTCCTATGTGCACTTTTACTTTCCGTCCAATCCCAAGGCCGTGGCTGCGCTGTTCGCGCCGTGTGCTGTGAAGGTGCCATGAGCGACAACGCATTCAGTCCCCAAGAGCGCGCAGCGGTGTACCGCGCCATCGCCGAGCGCCGCGATATGCGCCATTTCAGCGGCGGCGCCGTTGCGCCCGAACTGTTGGCGCGCCTGCTCGAAGCGGCGCATCAGGCCCCTAGCGTGGGCTTGATGCAACCGTGGCGGTTTATCCGCATCACCTGCCGTGAGCTGCGCGACAAGATTCAAGCGCTGGTGGAGGAGGAGCGGGTGCGCACCGCCGAGGCGCTGGGCGAGCGTTCCGATGAATTCATGACCCTTAAGGTCGAAGGCATCCACGACTGCGCCGAAGTGCTGGTGGCCGCGTTGATGGACGATCGCGAGAAGCATATTTTCGGTCGGCGCACGCTGCCGGAAATGGACATGGCGTCATTGTCTTGCGCCATTCAGAACCTGTGGCTGGCCGCCCGGGTTGAAGGCCTGGGCATGGGCTGGGTGTCGTTGTTCGAGCCGCAAGCGCTGGCGGACCTGCTGGGCTTGCCCGTCGGGGCCAAGCCGCTGGCGGTGCTGTGCCTGGGGCCGGTCGAAGCGTTTTACCCGGCGCCTATGCTGGTGCTGGAAGGGTGGGCGCAGGCGCGTCCGCTCAATGAATTGGTGTACGAGAACTATTGGGGAGTGAGCCCATGAGTGTGGCGTTGCTGTGCGTCGCCGGGGTGGCGCTGGACGCACTGTTGGGCGAGCCCAGGCGCTGGCATCCGCTGGTCGCGTTTGGCCGTATGGCGGACCGTATCGAACAGCGTTTCAATTCCGGTGGACGCGGCTGGCGCAGTCACGGGGTCACGGCCTGGGTGCTGGCGGTCATTCCGTTGACGATTCTGGCCACAGCGTTGTCATGGCTGCCTTACATCGGTTGGCTGGTGGACATTCTGGCCTTGTACTGCGCGCTGGGCATGCGCAGCTTGGGCGAACACGTGCAACCGGTGGCTGATGCATTGCGCCGTCAGGACCTGGATGAAGCCCGCACCCGTGTCGGTTATCTGGTCAGTCGACAGACCAGCGAACTGGACGCGACCGACGTGGCGCGAGCCGCCACTGAGTCGGTGCTGGAAAACGGCAGCGATGCTGTGTTCGCGGCGATTTTCTGGTTTGCCGTGGCGGGGGCTCCCGGCGTGGTGCTCTATCGTCTGAGCAATACCCTCGACGCGATGTGGGGCTATCGCAATGAGCGGTTCGAGCGTTTCGGCTGGGCCGCTGCCCGTATCGACGATGTACTTAACTATATTCCCGCGCGTCTGGTGGCCCTGACCTACGCAGTGTTGGGCAAAACCCGAGCCGCGTTGCGCTGCTGGCGACAACAGGCGCCACACTGGGACAGCCCCAACGCAGGCCCGGTCATGGCTGCCGGTGCAGGCGCACTGGGTGTAGCGTTGGGAGGTCCGGCAATTTACCACGGTGAGTTGCACGAGCGCCCACAGTTGGGGGAAGGCCTGCCTGCCGACGCCGATTCCATCGGTCGCGGCTGGCAACTGGTGCAGCGTGGCGTGTGGCTGTGGCTGCTGATTTTGTGTGTCGGGAGTGAATTCTATGCTTGAGCACGGTGGACGTTTGCGTCAGGCCGCCCTGCGCTACGGGATTGCCGAAGCTGACTGGCTGGACCTGTCCAGCGGTCTGGCGCCCTGGCCCTTTGCAATCGGGCACATACCCGAGCGCGCCTGGGCCCGATTGCCCGAGACCGATGACGGCCTTGAACAGGCCGCGTGCAGCTACTACGGCGCTCCACACGTGTTACCTGTGCCGGGGTCGCAATGCGCCATCCAGTTGCTGCCGCGTCTGCGCCGCAGTGGCAAGGTCGGGGTATTGTCGCCGTGCTATGCCGAGCACGCCGAAGCCTGGCGCCGCAACGGGCACATCGTGCGCGAAATCATGGAGCAGGAAGTCGATTTCTACCTCGATAAGCTGGACGTGCTGGTGGTGGTCAATCCCAATAACCCGACGGGCCTGAGCCTGTCGCCCGAACGCTTGCTGGACTGGCATGCGCGTCTGGTGCAGCGCGGGGGCTGGCTGGTGGTCGACGAAGCATTCATGGACAACACGCCGACGATGAGCCTGGCGCCGCAAAGCCAGCGCACCGGGCTGATCGTCCTGCGCTCGTTCGGCAAGTTTTTCGGGCTGGCGGGGGTGCGCCTGGGCTTTGTACTGGCGGAACTCAAGCTGCTCAAGTTGCTCGCTGAGCAAGTCGGCCCGTGGGCGGTCAGCGGGCCGACGCGGGTGTTGGGACAGGCGTGCCTGCTCGACACCGAGGCGCACGCCCGGCAACGCCAGCGCAGCGAACAGGCCAGCCAACGGCTGGTGGCGATGCTCAGCCAGTACGGGTTGCCCGCTCAGGGGGGCTGCGCGCTGTTTCAGTGGCTGATGACCCCGCACGCCGAGTACCTGTACGACTTCATGGCCCGGCGCGGCATTCTCCTGCGCCTGTTTACCCATAACAGCAGCGTGCGTTTCGGCCTTCCCGCCGATGAGGCGCACTGGCTCAAGCTTGAACAGGCTTTGCAGGCTTACACCAAGGAAACCCCATGAGCACGTTGATGGTGCAAGGCACCACGTCCGATGCGGGCAAAAGTACATTGGTGACAGCGTTGTGCCGCTGGTTGACCCGTCAGGGCGTGCGCGTGGTGCCGTTCAAGCCGCAGAACATGGCGCTCAACAGCGCGGTGACGGCCGAGGGCGGCGAAATCGGTCGCGCGCAGGCTGTGCAGGCGCAGGCTGCCGGGTTGGCGCCGCACACCGACATGAACCCGGTGTTGCTCAAGCCCAACAGCGACACCGGCTCGCAAGTGATCATTCACGGGCGCGCCGTGACCAGCATGAACGCCGTGGCCTATCACGATTACAAAGCCATCGCGATGCAGGCCGTACTGGCCTCCCATGACCGCCTGAGTGCGGCCTACCCGGTGGTGATGGTCGAAGGAGCCGGGTCTCCGGCCGAGATCAACCTGCGCGCCGGCGACATTGCGAACATGGGCTTTGCCGAGGCCGTGGACTGCCCGGTAATTCTGATTGCCGACATCAATCGCGGTGGCGTCTTCGCGCACTTGGTCGGCACTCTGGAATTGCTGTCCGAGAGCGAACAGGCGCGGGTTCAGGGTTTTATCATCAACCGTTTTCGTGGCGATATTGCCCTGCTGAAACCGGGGCTCGACTGGCTGGAGCAGCGGACCGGCAAACCGGTAATCGGCGTGCTCCCGTATGTCATGGACCTGCACCTGGAAGCCGAGGACGGCATCGACCAGCGCCAGATCAACAAGGCCGACCGGGTGCTCAACGTCGTGGTGCCGGTGCTGCCGCGCATCAGCAACCACACCGATTTCGATCCGCTGCGCCTGCACCCTCAGGTGAATGTGCAATTTGTAGGGCCGGGTCAGCCGATTCCCCCCGCCGACCTGATCATCCTGCCGGGTTCCAAAAGCGTTCGTAGCGACTTGGCCTACCTGCGCGCCAATGGCTGGGACACGGCCATTGAGCGGCATTTGCGCTACGGCGGCCGGGTGTTGGGGATTTGCGGCGGCTTGCAGATGCTGGGCGAGCAGGTCCACGACCCGCTGGGGCTGGAAGGCGCGCCGGGCTCCAGTGACGGGCTGGGCCTGCTGGCATTCACCACGCAGCTTGAGGCTGAAAAACAACTGCGTAATGTGCGCGGGCGCCTGGCGCTGGAAAACGCCGAGGTCAGCGGTTATGAAATTCACGCCGGTGTAACCCGCGGCAGCGCCCTTGAGCTGCCTGCCGTGCAGCTTGAAGACGGCCGTTGCGATGGCGCTTGCAGCGCCGACGGGCAGATTATCGGGACTTACTTGCATGGTCTGTTCGAGTCGCCGGCAGCCTGCAGCGCCCTGTTGCGCTGGGCCGGGCTGCCTAGCGTTCAGGCAGTGGACTATCACGCGCTGCGCGAGCGGGACATTGAGCGCTTGGCCGATCTGGTGGAAAACCATTTGGACACGGCCCGTCTGCGGCAACTGTGTGGGCTGCAATAACGGTGTAATCGATGCCGCGGGCTGTTTTGTCTTGAGAGGTGCATGAACATGCTGCAACTGATTTTGGGCGGTGCCCGCTCGGGTAAAAGCCGTCTGGCCGAAAAGCTGGCAGCCGAGTCCGGTTACGCAGTGACGTACATTGCAACCAGCCAGCCGCAGGACGGCGAGATGAGCGAGCGGGTACGGCATCATCGCGAGCGTCGACCTGCGCAATGGGGGCTGATTGAAGAGCCGCTGGCGCTGGCCCGCGTGCTGCGCGAAAACGCCCGTGCCGATACCTGCCTGCTGGTGGACTGCCTGACGCTGTGGATGACCAACCTGTTGATGCTGGACGACGCGCAACGCCTGACGGCTGAACGCGACGCCCTGTTGGCGTGCCTGGCAGGGTTGCCGGGTGAAATTCTGTTTGTCAGCAACGAAACCGGGATGGGTGTCGTGCCGCTGGGCGAATTGACTCGCCGCTATGTCGATGAAGCCGGTTGGCTGCATCAAGCCTTGGCCGAGCGCTGTCAGCGTGTTGTGTTGACCGTGGCAGGCCTGCCCCTGACGTTGAAAGGAACTGCCTTATGAATACGCCGTGGTGGCTGCGTCCGTGTAAATCCCCGGACCGTGACGCGCAAAAGGCTGCGGCCGAGCGTCAACAGCAACTGACCAAGCCCGCAGGTTCGCTGGGGCAGCTCGAAACACTGGCGATTCAACTGGCCGGGTTACAAGGGCGGGTCAAGCCGCGTGTCGATCAGTTATGGATTGCCCTCTTCGCCGGCGATCATGGCGTGGTCGCCGAAGGTGTTTCGGCTTATCCGCAAGCCGTTACCGGTCAAATGTTGCACAACTTTGTCAGTGGCGGCGCAGCCATCAGCGTGCTTGCCCGGCAACTGGGCGCGCAACTGGATGTGGTGGACCTGGGCACGGTCACGCCGATGCTCAATCTGGCGGGTGTTCGTCACCTGCAACTGGGCGCCGGCACGGCGAACTTCGCCACAGGCCCGGCCATGACGGATGCCCAAGGTTTGAAGGCGTTGCAGGCAGGGCGCGACAGTGTTTTGCGCGCCCGCGAACAGGGCAGCGAGCTGTTCATTGGTGGTGAAATGGGCATCGGTAACACGGCGTCGGCCAGTGCCGTGGCCAGCGCGTTGCTTGAATGCCCTGCGGCCTTGCTGACCGGCCCCGGCACCGGGCTGGACGCAGCGGGCGTCAGCCATAAAGCGCGGGTGATTGAGCAAGCGCTGGACTTCCATGCAGGCCTGCTGGACGACCCGTTGCAAACGTTATTCCGACTGGGTGGTTTTGAGATTGCCGCGCTGGCGGGTGCGTATGTGGCCTGTGCTCAAGAGGGCGTGGTGGCGTTGGTGGATGGCTTTATCTGCACGGTCGCGGCGATGGTCGCGGTGCGGTTGAACCCCGAGTGCCGTCCATGGCTGGTGTTCAGCCATCGGGGTGCCGAACACGGGCACCGCCATGTGCTCGAAAGCCTCGAGGCCGCGCCTTTGCTTGACCTCGGCCTGCGACTGGGCGAAGGCAGCGGGGCGGCGCTGGCCGTGCCGTTGCTGCGCCTGGCCTGCGACCTGCACGGACACATGGCAACGTTTGCCGAAGCGGCCGTGGCGGATCGTCCGGCATGACTGTACGCCTGGACCTGCTGCGCCACGGCGAAACCGAACTGGGCGGCGGCTTGCGCGGCAGTCTGGACGATGCACTGACTGAACTGGGCTGGGCGCAGATGCACGAGGCGGTTCAGGGGCAGGGGCCGTGGGACCGGATTGTCAGTTCGCCCTTGCAGCGCTGCCGCCTGTTTGCGCAAGCGCTGGCTGCGACGCTGGAGGTGCCATTGACCCTCGACGCGGATTTGCAAGAACTGCACTTCGGCGTGTGGGAAGGGCAAAGCGCGGCGGCCTTGATGCAAACCGATGCCGAGGCTTTGGGCTTGTTCTGGTCTGACCCCTATGCCTTTACGCCGCCCGAAGGGGAGCCGGTACTGGACTTTGCCGAACGCGTGTTAGCGGCGGTTTTGCGCCTGCAACAGCGTTACGCGGGGCAAAAAGTGCTGGTGGTTTGCCACGGCGGTGTGATCAAACGGTTATTGGCACAGGCGCGCGGCTTGCCCCGTGAACAGCTGCTGAGCGTCGCGGTGCCCCACGGCGCCTTGTTGCACGTGCAGGTCAGCGCTGAGGGTGAGTTGCGGGAGGTGAGTGCGTGAAGGGACCGTTCTGGATTGCCCTGCAATTTCTGAGCAGTTTGCCGGTGCGGTTACCCGGCATGCCTTCGCCTCGGGAAACGGGCCGTTCGCTGCTGTATTACCCGCTGGTGGGCCTGGTGTTGGGCGTAGTTTTGTACGGCGCCAACGTGGTGTTGTCGGGTGCGCCGCTTATGCTGCATGCCGCTTTGCTGCTAACGGTGTGGGTGCTGTTCAGTGGCGGGTTGCACCTGGACGGCCTGGCGGACAGCGCTGATGCGTGGCTGGGCGGGTTTGGTGATCGCGAGCGCACGCTGACCATCATGAAAGACCCGCGCAGTGGGCCGATTGCCGTGGTGGTGTTAGTACTGGTGCTGCTGCTCAAGTTCTGTGCCTTGTTGGCGGTGATCGATCAGCAACAGTTCGCGGCGTTGTTGATCGTGCCACTGATCGGGCGCAGTGCGTTGTTGGTTGTTTTTTTGACCACACCTTATGTGCGTGAGGGAGGTCTGGGGCAGGCGCTGGCCGATCATTTGCCGCGCACCGCAGGCTGGTGGGTGTTGGGCTTCAGCGCGCTGGGATGTGTGCTGGTGGCGGGCATGAGTGGCGTTTGGTCGCTGGTGTTGGCTGTCATCGGGTTTGCCTGGTTGCGCCGAATCATGATGCGTCGATTGGGCGGCACCACCGGCGATACCGCTGGCGCGCTGCTGGAGTTGCTTGAGGTGGGGGTGTTGGTGGGGCTGGCCCTGATCGGCTAGCCCCCGTGTTGAGCGGGCACGAGCAATGGGGTCAGCCACTGTGCGCTTCAAGGCAGCTCAGGCGCTGACAGCCGCTACGGTTTTATTCTTGTCACTCTTTTATTGCGGGTATATACATACAAAATGTTACCGACCCAGTGTTTATGCACAAACCTGCGGCGCGCCGCCCGTGGCGTCAGCAGGCATTACGACGGCGCCCTGGATGGCTTCGGCATCAACGTTGCCCAGTATTCGCTGCTCAGCAACCTCAAGCGTCTCGATCGGCCGAGCATCTCCAGCCTAGCTGAAGCGATGGGGCTGGACCGCAGCACGTTGGGCCGCAATTTGCGGGTGCTTGAGGGCATGGGGCTGGTGAAGCTTTCGGAAGGCGCTGATCAGCGTAACCGTCTGGTGTGCCTGACCGAGGCGGGCAACGAGCGTCTTGCGGCAGCCTTGCCCGCCTGGGAGGCGGCCCAGCAACGCTTGATGGACCGGTTGGGTGAGGCACGACGTGCCCAACTTTTAGAACTGTTGAATGAACTGGCAGGCCCTGACTGAGCGGCGGCCGCGTGTCTACAAAAGGGTTTTTACCCGCTCCCGGAGAATAATAATGACAACGGTGTGGCGTAACAGCGGTTGGGTCTTGTTGGGCAGTGCGTTGATATTGGCGCTGTCCTTGGGTGTGAGGCATGGCTTCGGGCTGTTTCTGCCGCCCATGAGTGCGCAGTTCGGCTGGGGGCGCGAAGTGTTTGCCTTTGCTATCGCCCTGCAAAACTTGATGTGGGGGTTGGCGCAGCCCTTCACCGGGGCGCTGGCAGACCGCTTTGGCGCGGCCCGGGTGGTAATCGTCGGCGGCGTGTTGTACGCGGTGGGCCTGGTCATGATGGGGATGTCCGATTCGCCGCTGTCGCTGTCGTTGAGCGCAGGGCTGCTGATCGGGGTTGGCCTGTCGGGCACTTCGTTTTCAGTGATTCTCGGTGTTGTAGGGCGTGCCTTGCCACCCGAAAAGCGCAGCCTGGGCATGGGGATCGCCAGCGCAGCAGGTTCCTTCGGGCAGTTCGCCATGCTGCCGGGCACGCTGGGGCTGATCGGTTGGCTCGGTTGGTCAAGCGCCTTGTTGGTGTTGGGCCTGTTGGTCGCGCTAATCGTCCCGCTGGTGAGCATGCTCAAGGATCGGCCCATGCCAGCGCTGGGCGGCGAACAGACTCTCAAGCAAGCGTTGCAAGAGGCGTGCAGCCACTCCGGGTTCTGGCTATTGGCCTTTGGTTTTTTCGTCTGCGGTTTTCAGGTGGTCTTTATCGGCATTCATTTACCGGCCTACCTGGTGGATCAGCATCTGCCAGCGACGGTCGGTACCTCGGTGCTGGCGCTGATCGGGTTGTTCAACATCTTTGGCACCTACACGGCGGGATGGCTGGGCGGGCGGATGTCCAAACCGCGCCTGTTGACCGGCCTCTATCTGGCGCGGGCGGTGGTCATTGCGCTGTTCTTGTGGGCGCCGGTCACGACGTTCAGCGCCTACGTGTTCGGCATGGCCATGGGTTTCTTGTGGCTCTCGACAGTGCCTCTGACCAACGGAACGGTGGCGACGCTGTTTGGTGTGCGTAACCTGTCGATGCTGGGCGGTATCGTCTTTCTGTTCCACCAATTGGGGGCCTTTCTGGGTGGATGGCTCGGTGGCGTGGTCTACGATAAAACCGGTAGCTATGACCTGATTTGGCACGTTTCGATTGGCTTGAGCCTGTTAGCGGCTGCCCTTAACGTGCCGGTACGCGAGCGGCCTGTTGCGCGTTTGCAGTTGCAGGAGGGTGCGTTGTGAATTCGACCTTGATCTGGTTGGGCGGCGTGGGGGCCGGGCTGGCCCTTATTGCGCTGGCGTGGTGGGGTTGGCATCAGAGTGGGCTGGCCTTGCTGCAACTGGGTATGGCGACTTGCTAGTTGATGGCCTTGGCGCGTAAGTTCAGGGTCTGCATTTTTTAAAAGGACACCGATGATGCTCAAGCGCTGGATGGCGATGCCCGTACTGTTGTTGGCGTGTGCTGGACCTGTTTGGGCGGCCCAATGCCCGCCGCTGCTCGAAGGTTCGCTGCCCAAGTTGCGCTCAAAAGAGTCCATCGACTTGTGTCAGCGTTTTGCCGGAAAACCGCTGGTGATTGTCAATACCGCGAGTTTTTGCGGGTTCGCGCCTCAATTCAAAGGGCTTGAAGCGTTGAATCAACGTTACAAGGATCAGGGGCTTGAGCTGATCGGCGTGCCATCGGATGACTTCAAACAAGAGGCCAAAGATGGCGAAGAGACCGCCAAGGTGTGTTACGTGAACTACGGCGTGACGTTCACCATGACCAACCCGCAAAAGGTTCGCGGGGCCGACGCAGTTCATCTGTTCAAAGTGCTGGCTGAGCAAAGCAGTGCGCCGAAGTGGAATTTTTATAAGTACGTGGTGGACCGTCAGGGCAATGTGATTGCCAACTTTTCCAGCCTGACCAAACCTGACAGCCCGGAGCTGATCGAGGCGATCGAAAAGGCGATCGCTTCAAAACCCTGATTGACGGTCAATAAAAATCCCCGCGCTCGTCACCGAGGCGGGGATTTTTTTATTCAGCAGATGAACCCTGAGGTTCGTCGCGAATTAGAACTTGTAGGTTGCACCCACTGCGAAGCCGTTCGCGCTGTTTTCATACTTGGCTTCGTAGAAGCTGCCAATCTGTGGCTTGGCGTCGTGAACCTTGACGGACTCTTCCTTCAGGTAGGAGTAGGCCACGTCAATGGTCAGGTCGTCAGTGACGGCATAACCGGCACCCAGGCTGAAGATTGTCCGGTCACCGGTAGGAATACGTGGCGAACGGTTGGTGTTGTTGGTTGGCGACTGGTCCCAGGTCAGACCGGTACGCACTACCCATTGCTTGTTGAGCTGATACGACGTACCGATGGCGTAAGCCCAGGTGTCGTGCCAGTTCTGCTCTTCGGTGATGGTGCCGAACAGCTGAGGTGCGGCAGCACCACCTGCGGCGGCAGTTACACCTTTGTTTTCAACGGTGATGTCTTTCAGGCGGCTCCAGCGGGTCCACGTGGTACCGGCATACACTCTCCAGGCATCCGAGAGCTCTTGAGTCACCGACAGGTCCCAGGATTCCGGGGTGTCAATTTTCAGCGAGGCGTCGTAGCGGTTGCTTTTCAGACGCGCTGCGGTGAAAGGATCGGAACTGGCCGTGACATTGGTGTGGCCGTCGAGTTTGTATTTAACCTTGGAGTGGTAGGTCAGACCTACGCGAGTCGTGTCAGTGGCCTGGACCAGGATACCGGCGTTAAAGCCCAGTGCCGTGTCATCACCCTTGATCTTGACGTTGTTGTCGCCAGCACGAGCTTGCGGGATCGGGGTCAAACGGATTTCGGACTCAAGCGTACCGGCAATGCGGTTGATGGTCGGACCAAAACCGATCGACACACGGTCGTTGAAGGCATAGCTGATGGTCGGTTGCAGGGTGACAACCTTCACTTCACTTTTGCTGCCAAAGCCACGGCCCTGGAAGCTACCTTCGTAATCGGTCACCAGACCGAACGGTGCATACAAACCAAAGCCAACCGACCACTGATCGTTGAGCTTATTGGTGTAGAAACCCATCGGCACGCCAGTGAAGGGAACCATGTCGCCTTTGTTGGTTCCGGCAATGCTGCCACGGGCATCTTTGATATCAGTCGAAGCATCAATGACTGCGAAACCGCCGGTCACTTGCTGACCTTGAAGGCGGGACATACCGGCAGGGTTACCAAAGACGGTACTGGCATCGTCGGCAGAAGATGAACGACCTGCGAAACCGGTCCCCATACCGCTAACGCTTTGTTCGTTGAGGGCGAAGCCGCTGGCGAAAATCTGGCTGGAAGCCAAAGTGACGGCGAGGCTAAGTGTGGTCTTGAGCATTACTTTTTTCATTATTAGAACTCCTTGTGATCACCGGGTGGAAAGCTACCAACATTTTTGTTTAAGCGCTATAGGCCAAATCGCAGGAGATAGCGATGTTTTGTAGGACAATCCTACCGGTTTTGGATCTTTTTCTAGTTGTTGAGGTGGTTGAAAATCTCAGGCCACCTGGTTGAGAGGTGTAACGCAGATGCCCCAAGCATGGGTGAAGTCACGTAAACGTCCTTGTGGCTCAAAGACTTGGCGCCAAATTTTAGCCATGCCCAGCAAATCATTGGGTTCCGGGATGATGGCTTTTTGCTCTTCAATCAACATCCATGCGATTGCGGTGGCGTAACGCAAATTTACAGTTAGCTCCAGATGCGGGCTGCATAAAAAAGCGTGCTGGCTGGCAAGCCCCCTGACCAGGCTTGCCAGATCCGGGTCATGGGCGAGGTAGCCATCCCACAGTGCGGCGTGTCGGGGTTCGCGGATGCAGTAAAGACCATGGCCGCGCCGATCATGCAGCGCAGAGCCCAGATTGGACTGACTTGCAGCAATGCCCAGCAACAACGCCTCTGCATTAGGATTGTTCATGCCTAAATACAGAAGCGTCGGGCGGATCACGTAAAGGCTCAACTCCCTGGCAGCGATACCCATGGCAACCTCGAAGCCTGAAATTGGCCGGCTACACCCAGGCGCTTGGCAGCTGTGAGTCGGTAGGGTTCGCCGGAAGCGGAATGAACCGCTTGAGTTGAAGTGTAGTGTCATATCTATGCTGTAAAGGATTGTTTTTAAAACATTTGCAGCATCTAGGTTGTGGCTATATACCCGCAAGTAATTAAACAATGCGGCATATTTCTTAAATTCAGGACAACAAAAAGCCCTGCTATTGGAGCAGGGCTTGTTGTATAGACGCTGGCCGCGTTGTCAGGCGATCAAGGCCTGACGTGTCCGGTCAATCACAGCTTGCAGGGGTTCTGCGCTGGAGTATTGATCGGGATACAGGCGTTCGCTGTGACGTGCGATACCGTGTTCGTTGACCAGTGTGAAGCTAAAGCAGCCTTTGCGAGCGGCCATAATCAGGCAGTTCATAGGAGCGAAGGCGTTGGTTAGGGTGCGAATGGCATCCTGAGTATGGATTTGAGTAGACATAGTTATTAGGTGTTCCTACAAATGACACGGATATGATCCGTGCAACGTTAAAACGTTCCAGTGACGTCGAGCCATCTTTGGCGTGACGAAGAACCTGACTGGAACAAAGCCGCCAGTTGGAGCGCATTTAAGTATGTGGCGCTTGGGCTGGCAGGTAGGTACTTAGGAGGGCAGGCAATCACAACAAGAGCTAAGGTTCCGTGCTCGGGGTGAAGTTCCTGATCAATTTGCAGGTTGGTTCGGTCAGAGTAAGAGTGCTTGGCGATACCCTTTGTGTTTGTTCAAAGGCCGTATCGTCGCAAGATTTACCTGGAAACCATCGAGGGGGTCGATCCCGTGTGTATCAGCGTGACTTCTCTTTAGGGAAGGTGGCTGGGGGATTTGTTCGGCCCAATTGACTTTCAGCTTGGTACTAACGCTGCGGATACTAACGGCTTGAAAAAATAAACGCAACTGTGCTAGCAAAAATACTTTCTGTACGGGGCGAAGGATGGCAGCAAACCGTTAGTCGGTTTTTGCTAAAACGCCAGTCGATTGGGCAGGGGGGCGAGGGTAAACGACGGCTCTGATTACACGCCTCTTGGGAGCGCACAGTCCTACAGATATCATTACGTTTTGGGCCGATTCCTGCTGATGAGTATGAACTTGTGCACATTTGCAGTGCGTCATATAAACGCATGGCAGGGCGCAAGCGACACAGCCGCTTAGCCTGTTTCGCAAATTTAAGTCAATGAAAAACATCGTTTTTTTGAATTGGTGAAAAAATCGTCAGTTTGACCTCGGCCCCCGTCCTGTGGGGGTTTGGCGGGGGCAAAAGGGGGTTGTCCACTGACTTATCCACAGGATCTGTGGATTGTCCCGCGCCGTTGCTCTAGATCGGGGTTGTAGACCTTTTTCGACTTTACCCAAACGAAAAAAGGAGTAGAGTGGCGCGCCTTCTGTTCTGCCCCACAGTGTTCTATGAAGTTTCGTACAAACTCTTCCTCTGTTACGCCCTCCGGATCACCTGCCGAAGCACCCAAAAAACGGTTTTCTTTGCGCGTAGCGATCTGGCTGTTGGACAACCCGCGGCTGGGGACCAATCCGAGCATCAAACATGTTGCGGGCCATCTGCTCAAGCAACCTGCCCGCCAGGGCGTGGTGCTGGCGCAAAGTCGTCTGGGTCAACTGATGTGCCGCGATTGCGGCAGCAAGCGCGACCAGCGCATTGGTCAGGCCTTATTGCGCAATGCTGCGCGTGCGGGCGATGAGTCAGCCCAGCAGGAACTCAACAAGATCGAAGACTGAGCTGTCTTCGACTCCGCAGCTTGGTTAACCTTGCTCTTTTACCGTGTGCGGAGGGGTTATGGCCCTGGACTTGAACAGCATTCTGCTGGGCCTGGCGGTGGCGGGCGTGCCGCTGCTGGCTTTTATCTGGCAACTGCAGCGCCGGGCCAGCGCGCATCACGCTGAGCTGGCCTTGCTCGAAGAGCGCCTGAATATGGCGCAATTGGCGCAGGAAGGTCTTAATGCGCAACTCGATGCCAGCCGTGACGAGATCAGTGATCTGGGGCAGGCCAATGCGGCCAAGCAGGCAGAGCTGGCGGCCCTGAGCCGTGAAGTGGAGTTGTTGCAGGTGGAACGCGACAACGCCCGGGATGCCGCCCATGCCTGGAGTCTGGAACGCGCCCAGAAAGAAACTGAATTGCGCAGGCTGGACGCTCAGTCCGCCGCTCAGGCCGCTGAATTGCGCGAACAGCAGGAAAGCCATCAGCAACGACTCAACGACCTGCAGGGTTCGCGCGATGAGTTGCGGGCGCAGTTTGCAGAGTTGGCCGGTAAAATATTCGACGAACGCGAGCAACGGTTTGCGCAGACCAGCAATGAACGGCTGGGGCAGTTGCTGGACCCGCTCAAAGAGCGCATTCAGTCGTTTGAAAAGCGCGTCGAGGAAACCTATCAGCAAGAAGCCCGCGAGCGTTTCTCCCTTGGCAAAGAACTGGAGCGCCTCCAGCAGCTCAACCTGCGTTTGAGTGACGAGGCCACTAACCTTACGCGGGCCCTCAAGGGACAGAAAACCCAAGGCAACTGGGGGGAGCTGATTCTGGAGCGGGTGCTGGAGCATGCGGGGCTGGAGAAGGGCCGCGAATACCAGACCCAGGTCAGCCTCAAAGGGCCGGATGGCGAACGCTTTCAGCCGGACGTCCTCATCATGCTGCCTGGCGACAAGCAGGTAGTGGTCGATTCCAAGGTCAGCCTGACCGCTTATCAGCAGTTTGTAGCCGCGGATGATCAGGTCATCGGGCAGGCGGCACTCAAGCAGCACGTGCTGTCGTTGCGTAATCACGTCAAAGGCTTGGCAGGCAAGGACTATAAGCGGCTGGAAGGCTTGCACAGCCTGGACTTCGTTTTGTTGTTCGTGCCCATTGAAGCGGCTTTTTCCGCAGCATTGCAGGCCGAGCCCAATCTGTTTCAGGAAGCGTTCGACCGCAACATTGTGATTGTCAGCCCGACGACCTTGTTGGCCACGTTGCGGGTGATCGACAGTTTGTGGAAGCAAGAGCGCCAAAGTCAGAACGCCCGGGAAATTGCTGAGCGCGCCGGGTGGCTGTACGACAAGTTCGTGCTCTTTATTCAAGACCTGGATGAGGTGGGCAATCGCTTGCAGCAGTTGGACAAAGCGTATGCCGCGGCGCGCAACAAGTTGACCGAGGGGCGTGGCAACCTGGTGAGCCGCAGCGAGCAACTCAAGCTGCTGGGCGCGCGCGCCAGTAAAAGCTTGCCGCCGGATCTGCTGGAGCGCGCCATGACCGACGTGAACGGCGTGGCGCACCCCGCAGAGTGACGTGTGTGCGGCGCAGTGAATCGCTCTGCCGCAGGTTTAAAGCGGGACGTGCCGACTAACCAGTGCCCGCAGCACGGCGGGCTTTACCGGCTTGGCCAGATATTCCAGCCCCGCCGCATGCACCTGCGCAATCATCTCCGGGCGACCGTCCGCACTGATGACCACGCCCGGCACCGGCTCGCCCAGCTCGGCCCGTAACCAGCGCATCAGCTCAGTGCCGACTTCGCCGTTATCGAGGTGGTAATCCACCAGCACCAGTTGTGGGCGTACCCCTTCATTGAGCAGGGCCGCACATTCTTCGCGATTGCGCGCTGTCCAGACGCGGCATCCCCAGCGGGTCAACAAACTTTGCATGCCGATCAGAATGCTGTCTTCGTTGTCGATGCACAGTACTTGGGCGCCGGTCACGGGTTGGCCATTTTGCTCTGCGACGACCGGTTGTGGGGCAACCTGACTCTGAGCCAACGGCACGCTGACGCTGAATACGCTGCCTTTGCCCGGCCATGAGCGGACTTGCAAGGTGTGCCCCAGCACGCGACACAAACCGTCAGCAATCGCCAGGCCCAGCCCGAGGCCTTTTTCGGCGCGGGTCTGATGACTGTCCAGGCGTTTGAACTCTTCAAAAATGACCTGCAACTTGTCTTCCGGAATGCCCGGGCCGCGGTCCCACACTTCAAGGCACAACGCATTGCCACGACGCCGCACGCCTAGCAGGACCGGGCCTTTGGCATAGCGAAAGGCGTTGGTCAGGAAGTTCTGCAAAATCCGGCGCAGCAGTTTGATATCACTGCTCACCCGCAATCGACTGCCACGCACACGGAAGGTCAGTCCTTGTTCCTGGGCCTGCGCCTTGAACTCATTGCCCAGCGTGTCGAACAGGTCATTGAGTGCAAACGGCTTGATATCGGGAGTGAATTTTCCGTTTTCGAGTCGGGAAATATCCAGCAAATCGCTGATCAAGTCTTCGGCAGAACGTAAGGAGCTGTCCAGATGCTGCACCAGCTTCTGGGCTTCCGGGCTAAGTCCTTCCTCCTGATGGGAAAGGGCGGAGGAGAACAGTCGCGCGGCGTTCATGGGTTGCATCAAGTCATGGCTGACGGCAGCCAGAAAGCGGGTTTTCGATTGGTTGGCGGCTTCCGCGACGCCCTTGGCTTCGATCAGCGCCTTGTTCAGCTCGGACAGTTCGCGGGTCCGCTCGGCCACTCGTTGTTCCAGGCCCTCATTGGCTTCTGTCAGCGCCTGCTCTGCTTCGCGGAAGGCCGTAATGTCGGTAAAACTCATGACGAACCCGCCGCCCGGCATCGGGTTGCCGATCAGCTCAATCACCCGGCCATTGGGGAATAACCGTTCAGAGGTGTGGGCGCGACCCTGCCGCATCCAGTGCAGGCGACGGGCCACATGCACTTCGGCTTCGCCGGGGCCGCACAGGCCGCGTTCGGCATTGTGGCGGATGATGTCTGCTATCGGTCTGCCCACGCTGATCAGGCCTTCGGGGTAGTCGAACAGCTCAAGGTAACGGCGGTTCCAGGCCACCAGCCGCAAGGACTGATCGACCACGCTGATGCCTTGGGTGATGTTCTCAATGGCGCCTTGCAGCAGGGCGCGGTTGAACTGCAAGACTTCTGACGCTTCGTCGGCAATGCGCACGACGTCTTCGAGCTGCATTTCCCGGCCTTCGATGGCCGCTTTCACCACAGCCCGCGTCGAAGAAGCACCCAGTACGCCTGCCAGCAGGCGTTCGGTATGGGCAATCCATTCGCCATCGGCATTCTGGTTTGGGTTGAAGCCTTTGCCCTGCCGGTAAGCGAAACGGATAAAGCTCTGACGCGCGCGTTCTTCGCCGACAAAACGTGCGGCCAGCGTCAACAGGTCATTGATCTGTACCGCCAGCATGGAGCGGCCATTCGGGTGGCTGATTTCCTGGCCGATGAAGCGCCCGGCTTGCCAGTGTTCCGAGACGCGGGTGCGCGACAACACCGAGACCCACGCAAAGACGGTGAAGTTGCCGGCCAGTGACAGCACAACGCCTTGTGTCAGCGGTGTAATCGGCAGCCCCAGCGGGTTGCCGTGCAGCCAGGCCAAGCCGGGGAAGTGGCTTAATTGCCAGCCGAGGCTGTGAGCAATCAGGGGCAGCACCAACGTGTAAAACCAGATAAAGGTGCCGGTCGCCAAACCGGCGAAGACGCCGCGACGGTTGGCTTGTTTCCAATACAGCGCGCCGATCATGGCGGGCGCCAGTTGCGTCACGGCGGCGAAAGAAATCTGGCCGATGGTGGCCAGACTGGCCGTCGAGCCCAGCAGGCGATAGCTGACGTAAGCCAGCAGCAGGATGACCACAATCGATACCCGGCGCACCGACAGCATCCAGTAGCGGAATACTTCGAAGGGGCGCTCGGCGTTTTTGTGCCGTAACAGCCACGGCAACAGCATGTCGTTGGAAACCATGGTCGACAGGGCGACGCTGGCCACGATCACCATGCCGGTGGCTGCCGATGCGCCGCCGATAAAGGCCAGCAACGCCAGTGCCGGGTGGGCCTGGGCCAATGGCAGGCTGATGACGAAAGAGTCGGGCAAGACGGAGCTGGGCAACATCATTTGCCCGGCCAGCGCGATCGGGACGACGAACAGGGCGGCGAGGATCAAATAGGCCGGGAACACCCATTTCGCCAGCCGCAAATCCTGCGGCTCGATGTTTTCCACCACCGTGACGTGGAATTGGCGAGGCAAACAAATGATGGCCATCATGGCCACGCCGGTTTGCACCACCATCGAAGGCCAATTGACGGTCTCTTTCCAGTATTGCTCCAGGCGCGGTGCGAGCATGGCCTGATTGAACAAATCGTCGAAGCCGTCATACAGGCCGAAGGTCACGAACGCGCCAACGGCGAGAAACGCGAAGAGCTTGACCAGCGACTCGAACGCAATGGCCAGCACCATGCCCCGGTGGTGTTCGGTGGAGTCGAGGTTGCGGGTGCCGAAGACGATGGTAAATAGCGCCAGTACCAGCGACACGATCAGGGCCGTGTCTTGTGCGCGGGTGCCCGTGGCGTCGGCGCCAGCCCCGATCAACAGGTTCACGCCGAGCACGATGCCTTTGAGTTGCAAGGCGATATAAGGCAATACGCCCACCAGGCAGATCAGGGCCACGACAATGGCCAGCGACTGGGATTTGCCATACCGCGCGGCGATGAAGTCGGCAATGGAGGTGATGTTCTCCTGTTTGCTGATCATCACCATTTTTTGCAGCACCCAGGGTGCAAACACCAACAACAGCACCGGGCCCAGGTAGATGGGTAAAAAAGACCACAGTTGCTCGGCGGCCTGGCCGACGGCGCCAAAGAACGTCCAGCTGGTGCAGTACACCGCCAGCGACAAGCTATAGACCCATGCGCGAACCCGCGGCGGCAGCGGGGTGCTGCGCCGGTCACCATAAAAGGCAATGGCAAACATGACGGCCATATAGGCCAGGGCAACGGCGGCGATCAGCCCGCTGGACAACGACATGGTGACTCCTGGAGGTATAAGGTCGCAGCAATCCGGCTGCTGCGGGCTAGTCTCGCATGATGTTCAGGCGCCGTCAGTGTCGACGATGGTCGCAGCGCGGCCAGGTGTCGCAGCTCTTGAAAGACGCGCATATCGCACATATCTGTAAAGTCGATAACAGTTAGAGAAATTACCCGTTATATAGATATTCGATTCAGTTCTACTCTTGCACTACCTCGCACGAGGATCAGGAGGAACCCATGATTTGCCCTAACACGACCCACACCACTTTACGGCCCTTGAGCGCCTTGCAGCACCCGCGTGAGGTGATTCGTCAATTCACCCCGAACTGGTTTGCCGCCACCATGGGCACCGGTGTGCTGGCATTGGCACTGGCTTCGTTGCCGGTGAACATTCCCGGCCTGCACGCTGTCGCTGAAGGGCTATGGCTGTTCAATATCGGATTGTTCATTCTATTCAGCGTGCTCTACGGCGCCCGCTGGGTGCTGTATTTCGATGAGGCACGGCGGATTTTTGGCCACTCAACTGTCTCGATGTTCTTCGGCACGATTCCCATGGGGCTGGCGACCATCATCAACGGTTTTCTACTGTTTGGCGTCGCCCGTTGGGGCAGCGGCATGGTGCAGGTGGCCGAGGTGCTGTGGTGGCTGGACGTGGCGATGTCGCTGGCGTTCGGTGTGCTGATTCCTTACATGATGTTCACCCGTCAGGAGCACAGCATTGATCAGATGACCGCTGTCTGGTTGTTGCCGGTGGTGGCGGCTGAAGTGGCGGCTGCCAGCGGTGGGCAGTTGGCGCCGCACCTGTCGGATTCGCTGGCGCAGTTCCACGTACTGATCACCAGCTACGTCCTGTGGGCCTTTTCGGTGCCGCTGGCGTTCAGCATCCTGACCATCCTGATGCTGCGCATGGCGCTGCATAAATTGCCTCACGAAAGCATGGCGGCCTCGAGCTGGCTGGCCTTGGGGCCGATTGGTACGGGAGCGCTCGGCTTGTTGCTGTTGGGCGCGAACTCGCCTGCGATCTTTGCCGCCAATGGATTTGCCGGTATCGGTGACGTGGCCAACGGCATGGGCCTGATTGCAGGGGTTGCCCTGTGGGGCTTCGGGTTATGGTGGATTGTGATGGCGATACTGATTACCCATCGCTACTACCGCGACGGTATCCCGTTCAATTTGGGGTGGTGGGGGTTCACGTTCCCGCTGGGTGTGTATTCGCTGGCCACCTTGCGTCTGGGTAACGTGCTGCACCTGACGTTCTTCGAGATTGCGGGCTGTGCGCTGGTGGCTTTGCTGGCGATGATGTGGCTGATCGTGGGGCGTAAAACCCTGATCGGCGCTTACCGGGGCGAGTTGTTTGTTTCGCCCTGCATCGCGGGTTTGAAGAAGTAAGAGTTTGCCTCAGGTTTTGTACGAATGCGCTGAGACTGGTGGCATCCGTTACATAACCTGAGGCAAGGTTGTGTCTCGGGTGTTACAACAGCCCTCCAATGAGAAAGCCTCTGGCGCAACTTGAGAACATGGATGATGAGTCACCCCTCGCAGTTCAGCTTGCTAAGGAAGCGCCGCTTCCTGCCCTTCTTTGTGACCCAGTCGCTGGGCGCGCTAAACGACAACCTGTTCAAACAATCGTTGATTCTGGCCATCCTTTATAAGCTCGCCATCGAGGGGGACCGAGGGATTTGGGTCAATCTGTGTGCGCTGCTGTTTATCGTGCCGTTCTTTCTGTTTTCAGCCTTGGCGGGCCAGTTTGGCGAGAAGTACGACAAGGATCGCCTGATCCGTCTGATCAAGCTCGGTGAAATCGCGATCATGCTGGTCGGAGCGGCGGGGTTTGCCTTCGATCACCTGGCGTTGATGCTGGTCGCGCTGTTTGCGATGGGCACCCATTCGGCGTTGTTCGGACCGGTCAAATACTCAATCCTGCCGCAAACATTGCATGAGGATGAGCTGGTCGGGGGGAACGGTCTGGTAGAAATGGGGACTTTCCTGTCGATTCTGGCCGGTACGATCGGCGCGGGAATCATGCTGTCTTCGAGCAATTACGCAGGGGTGGTGTCGGTGGTGATCGTTTCCGTGGCGGCCCTGGGGTATCTGGCCAGCCGGGCGATCCCCAGCGCACCGGCCGATACGCCTGAATTACGGCTGAACTGGAACATCTTCAGCGAGTCCTGGGCCACCTTGAAAATGGGCCTGAACCAGACGCCAGCAGTGTCGCGTTCCGTCGTGGGCAATTCGTGGTTCTGGTTTGTCGGTGCGATTTACCTGACACAAATTCCGGCCTACGCCAAAGAGTGGCTGTATGGCGATGAGACCGTGGTGACGTTGATCCTGACGGTGTTTTCGGTGGGCATCGCGTTGGGGTCGATGCTGTGCGAAAAACTGTCGGGGCGTAAAGTCGAAATCGGCCTGGTGCCCTTTGGCTCATTCGGCTTGACCGTGTTCGGCCTGTTGCTGTGGTGGCATTCCGGGCAGATGCCGTCGACCCTTCAGCCTAACGACTGGCTGGCCGTATTGGGCTTCAGCCAGGCGTGGTGGGTGCTGTTCGATATTCTGGGTCTGGGCGTGTTTGGCGGTTTTTACATTGTGCCGCTGTATGCCTTGATTCAGTCGCGCACGGCAGAAAACGAGCGTGCGCGGGTGATTGCGGCCAACAACATCTTGAATGCGCTGTTTATGGTGGTCTCGGCCCTCGTCACCATCCTGCTGCTCAGCGTGGCGAAACTGACGATTCCTGAGCTGTTCCTCGTGGTTTCACTGCTGAACATCGCGGTCAATACCTACATCTTCAAGATTGTTCCCGAATTCAGCATGCGCTTCATGATCTGGCTGCTGAGCCATTCCATGTATCGGGTGCAACATAAAAACCTGCAAGCGATCCCGGATGAGGGCGCAGCTTTGCTGGTGTGTAATCACGTGTCATTTGTGGATGCATTGCTGATAGGTGGAGCAGTGCGTCGGCCGATTCGGTTTGTGATGTATTACAAAATCTACAATTTGCCGGTGCTCAACTTCATCTTTCGCACAGCAGGGACGATTCCT
Organism: Pseudomonas sp. BS-2016; assembly: GCF_001806145.1. Taxonomy (NCBI): domain Bacteria; kingdom Pseudomonadati; phylum Pseudomonadota; class Gammaproteobacteria; order Pseudomonadales; family Pseudomonadaceae; genus Pseudomonas; species Pseudomonas sp. BS-2016. Next base: position 87,356 of record NZ_MLCT01000009.1, on the reverse strand, counting down.
ATCGCCGGGCGCGCTGAAGATGAAGCGATCTACGAGCGGGCGTTCAAGAAAATTGCCGAATACCTGAACGACGGCGAGCTGGTGTGCATCTTTCCGGAGGGTAAGCTCACCACCGATGGCCAGATCAACGAGTTCAAGGCAGGCGTCACACGGATTCTGGAGCAAACGCCAGTGCCGGTCATTCCGATGGCGTTGCAAGGGCTATGGGGCAGCTTCTTTAGTCGCGATCCCAATAAGGGGTTCTTGCGCAGGTTGTGGTCGCGAGTAACACTGGTAGCTGGCGAGCCGATAGCGGCGAGTGAAGCGACGCAAAAAAGGCTGCGCGAGCAGGTGACGGCGCTACGTGGGCAGACACTCTAGAGCCATTGTTGGCAGGGGGGGGGCGGCCTGGCCAGCGACTACAGAGTGGGTGGGGCTGTAGTCGCTGGCGAGTGAGGGTTCAGGCGCTGATTTTCAGGCCAACCAGGCCGGCAATGATCAGCGCCACGCTGGCCAAGCGGAACAAGGCCATGGATTCGCCAAACAGGATGATCCCGGCGATGACCGTGCCCACTGCTCCCACGCCTGTCCAGATGGCGTAGGCCGTGCCCAATGGCAGTTCCTTCATCGCAAGGCCCAGCAAGCCGAGGCTTACCGCCATGGCGGCGATGGTCAATGCGGTGGGGAGGGGGCGGCTGAAGCCGTCAGTGTATTTCAGGCCTACAGCCCAGCCGACTTCAAACAGGCCGGCGAAAAACAGAATAATCCAGGACATGCTTACCTCCATCAATTGATGGGGTCGTCCCCAGAAAATCACTCGATGAGTCGCGAGGTCGTCCTCGCTGTGCGCAGTATATTGCCCATGAATAATCTGACAGGCAACTCTGAATTTTCAGAAGCGTAGTTTTATTAACGCGCTTTCTATATAGGAAGCAGCCGACCGGTGATCGTGCATCACCGGTCAGGCGTGCTTCCTGAACAGGCGTTATTCGATGCCTTGAGGGATTTCTTCACCGCCCAGCGCTTCAAACAACTGCGGCAAGAATTCGCCGAACGTCAGCATCATCAGGGTAAAGCTGGCGTCCTGTTGGCCCAGATCGTCATCACCGCCGTTCTGTTCGGCTTCGTCTTGCAGCAGGTCTTCAAACTTCAAGCGTTTGACCACCAGTTTGTCGTCCAGCACGAACGACAGTTTGTCCTGCCAGGCCAGTGACAGCTGAGTCACGACTTTGCCGGTGCTCAGGTGCAGCTGGATTTCGTCGCTGGTCAGATCCTGACGCTTGCAGCGAATGATGCCACCGTCTTCATGGGTGTCGCGCAGCTCGCATTCGTCGAGGACAAAGAAGTTCTCGGCGGCTTTTTGAGTCTTGACCCATTCGGTCATGGTCGCGCTTGGCGCCACTTTGACAGCCAATGGACGCACCGGCAGCGAACCCACCACTTCACGCAAGGTGGAGAGCAGGTCTTCGGCGCGTTTCGGGCTGGAGGCGTTAACCAGAATCAGACCCTGTTTAGGTGCGATGGCGGCGAAGGTGGCTGAGCGACGAATAAAGGCACGGGGCAAGAAGGCCTGGATGATTTCATCCTTGAGCTGGTCGCGTTCCTTTTTGTAGACCTTGCGCATTTGCTCGGCTTCGATCTCTTCGACCTTTTCCTTGAGTGCGTCACGCACCACGCTGCCGGGCAGGATGCGTTCTTCTTTGCGGGCGGCGATCAGCAGGAAGTCCTGGCTGACATGAACCAGGGGAGCGTCTTCGCCTTTGCCGAAAGGGGCGACGAAACCGTAAGTGGCTAATTCCTGACTTGAACAGGCGCGGGCCAATTTGGTGGCCAGTGCAGTTTCCAGCACCTGCGCATCAAAAGGCAGATCTTGGGTCAGGCGATAGATAAGCAGGTTTTTGAACCACATGGGGTGAATCACTCCTTTATACAAAGACGGCATTATTCGCCTCATGGGCGCATAGGCCAACCCTGCGCTAAGCCTTTGTCGTGCATAAGAAAATTATTTTAAAAAGTGCTTGCCAGACTTCAGGTCGCTCCGTAGAATGCGCGCCACACCGAGAGTGAAAGGGTGATTAGCTCAGCTGGGAGAGCATCTGCCTTACAAGCAGAGGGTCGGCGGTTCGATCCCGTCATCACCCACCATTCACTTGCAGTGTTACGCGCAGCGGTAGTTCAGTCGGTTAGAATACCGGCCTGTCACGCCGGGGGTCGCGGGTTCGAGTCCCGTCCGCTGCGCCATATTTTGATCACAAGCCCCTTGAACGCTTGTGATCTGGGGAAGCCCCGCTAACGCGGGGTTTTTCTTGAAAGGCTTAGATTCAACAGCTTGCTGAGGAATCCAAGAGCAGGGCGCTGGAAAAGGTCGTTTTTGACAGTTTTTTAAAAAAACTGAATAAAAACAACCACTTACACAATAAGTGTGAGAGAATGCGCCCCGCAACGAGAGTGAAGCAAGGGTGATTAGCTCAGCTGGGAGAGCATCTGCCTTACAAGCAGAGGGTCGGCGGTTCGATCCCGTCATCACCCACCATTCGCTTTCAATGTTACGCGCAGCGGTAGTTCAGTCGGTTAGAATACCGGCCTGTCACGCCGGGGGTCGCGGGTTCGAGTCCCGTCCGCTGCGCCATATTCGGAACACAAGCCCCTTGAACGCTTGTGATCCACAAGAAGCCTGCCATGTGCAGGCTTTTTTGTGCGCGTGTGTTTTGTGTAAGCCCCTCCCGGCAACGGCGGCAGTCCGAAGCCGTCGCCAGGTCTGTGACCACCCTCATTCCTTCCGCCGCAAACTCAAGCCAATAAAAGCTTGGCAGGCGTTCGCGTTCCGATAAGTGGCCACAGGCGACGATTGTGGCGTTAGAAGTCCCAGCGCGTTGTCACCATGACATTGCGCGGATCGCCGTAATACGATGAGTTATAAAACCCGATATTGGTGTAATACGATTTGTCGAAGACGTTGTTCAGGTTCACCGTGGCTGACACATGCTCCGTCAGCTGATACCTGGCCATCACATCGACAAGCCAGTACGCGTCTTGCGAAAACTTCTCCTGCGCGCCGCCTTTGTTGTAGTTGGTCAGCACTTGCCAGCCTGTGCCTTGCCAGCGAACACCGCCGCCCACGGTCAATTTGTCGAGGTTGCCACTCAATTTATAGCGGGTGTACAGGTTGATTTGATCTTCCGGTTCCCAGGTCGACACTTTCTTGCCGCTTTGATCGCGGCTGACTTTGTGCGTGTAGCCTGCCTGTAACTGCCAACCTGGCATCACTTCACCCGATATTTCCGCCTCGTAGCCTTTCGTGGTGGCCTTGATGCCTTTGTAGGCGTAGTCAATGTCAGGGTTGGTCGGGTGGGCGTTGTAAGCGGTGTCCGCTTCGGGCCGGTTATCTTGATGCACTTCAAAGTACGCCAGGCTTGAGTTCAATTGCCCGTCGAAGAATTCGCCTTTCAGGCCGATCTCATAGTTGCTGCCTTCGTCTGGCTCAAGCATTTTGTTATCGCGATTGCGGTAGTAAGACTGGGGCAAGAATATTTCGGTGTAGCTGGCATAGGCCGAAACAGAGTCGTTGATGTCGTAGATCAGGCCTGCGTAAGGCAGCACTTTGCCGGTGTCCTTGGCCTGGCTGGTGCCTGTTAGCGAGTAGTTGGCAACGCGGGTGCCCAACATCAGGGTCAAGTCATCGGTCAGGCTGAAACGCCCCGTCACATAAGTGCCGGTCTGGCGTGTGATTTCATCGTTTTTGGAGGTGACATTGCCCCAGTCGGGTTCCGGTGCGTCGCCGTCCCAGTGGTAATAGTCATAGGCGTTATTGACCATGAGCGCGTTCGTGTAGTCCTTGCCCGTCCAGTGAGAGCGAGAGACCGAGCCGCCGACGACCAGTTGATGTTCGCGGCCCAGCAGGCTGAAAGGTCCCGTGGCGTAAAGGTCTGCGCTATCACTGACGTACTCGCCGGTGTATTTGCGCGCCAGGATTTTTGCCTTGCCGGTGTTCACGTCCGGATCAAGCAGTGCTCCCAGCGGCGCGTCGTAGCCATTGATCTGATGGTTGTACTGACCTTTGGTCACCCAGCCATTGGCGAAGTCATGCTCCAGCGTGGCGAAGACAGTCCGGGTGTATTGCTCCCAACTGCTCCATTTCGCGCCATTGTTGAACGAACGTGGGTTATCGATCCGGTCACCCGCAGAGTTGAACAGCGATGCACTGCCCGACCAGCTCGAGCCGGTGGGGTGGTTGTCCTGATAGTCGGCCCCCAGGGTAAGCAAGGTGTCCGGGGTTAAGTCGACCTCAAGAATGCCGTAGTACACCTCGCTGTCGCGCTTGTAATGGTCCATGAATGAGTGCTTGTCCTGATAAGCCGCGACCGCTCGGCCTCGCACATGGCCGCTGTCGCTCAGGGGTCCGCTGACGTCCACTTCCGAGCGGTAGTTGTCCCATGATCCGGCGCCCAGATCGATGTGGGCCTTGAAGTCACGGGTAGGCTTTTTGCGCACCATGTTGATGGTCCCGCCCGGCCCGCCAGCGCCAGTGAGCAGCCCGGTGGCGCCTTTGAGTATCTCGACGCGGTCATAGATCGCCGTATCGGTGAGTGTGTGACCGGCCGAGTACTGCGGGTCCTGCAAGATGGGTATGCCGTCGTACTGGAAGTTTTTAATGGCAAAGCCGCGCGAGTAGTAACTGGTGCGGTCGCTGTCATAGGTGGCCACGGTGATGCCGGGCGTGTGGCGCATGACGTCGTCGATCGAGTTCAGGCCGAAATCATCCATTGCCTGTCGGGTCACGACGGAGATCGACTGTGGGGTTTGGCGGGGTGTGAGCACCATGCGAGTGGCTGTGGCGATGCTTCCGGGCGTGTAGGAGCCAGTCCCTTCGGTGATGGTGCCGAGCTGGTTGGCGCTGACCTCGGTGGCGCCCAGTTCCAGAGCGCCGCCTGCTTGGGGAGTGGCTTGCAGCAAATAGCCGTTCTGGCTTTTGACCACGCTGAACCCGCTGCCGCGCAGCAGCGTGTCGAAACCGTCCATCTCGCTGTAGCTGCCCTGTAAGCCTTGAGTCGTCGCGCCGTCAACGTCACGGGGCTGGAACGCAATCGCGACCCCGGCTTGTTGAGCGAAGCGGTTCAATGCATCGCCCAGCGGCCCGGCAGAAATGTTGTAGACCTGCACCGAGGCACTGCTTTGCGCCTGCGCAGCGGTGCTGACCAGCATTGCGGCGGTACAGGCAACCACCAAATGGATGGCCAGTGACAGCGGTGCATAAGCCTTTGCACGCAAGCGGTCGCGGGTTTTGGGTGAAGTCAGCATGGTAGGCGCAGTCCTTTAGAGTCTATGTACCTACCTTGACGAGCGACCTTTAAAAAGCGGAAGCAATGCGAATCATTATTTTTTAGTCTGCGTGTCACGGTCCACGCGGATCAGCAATGCCGTGAAGTGACGGACGCTGATAGGCAGTGTTTCAGCTATCAGGTTCAATGCGCGCTCAGGATCGTCCATCGGTAAAACGGCCGACACCCGCAGGTCCGCCAGCGCCGCGCGGTCGAAAGTCAAAAGGCCGTATCGCTGGCGGGCAATCTCTTCAAGCACGTCACTCAACGGCAGGTCCTGAACCACCAGTTGATGGCGTTTCCAGGCGTGATCGATTCGCTGCGGATCAATGTGGCCCAGACTGCGGATGGCGTCAGTCTCAATCAGTGCCTGTTCACCCGCATCCACCTCCAGCGCGTGTTGCCGGTTTTCACTGTGCGCCGCGACGCGCGATTGCAACATGGTCAGGATCGTCGTGTCCCCCGTGCGCTTGACCACGAAGCGTGTCCCCAGCGCGCGCAGGGTGCCTTGGGCGGTCTGCACCACAAACGGGCGTGTGGCGTCATGGGCCACGTCCACCAGTATCTCGCCTTGCAGCAGTTCGATTCGTCGCTGCTGCTTATCGAAATGCACATTCACGGCGCTGGCGCCGCTGAGGGTCAGGGATGACTCATCCGGCAGGTGCAGTGTTTTCCATTCGGCGGGCGCTGTGTGGGTATCGGCCAGCCAGCGCGCGGGGTACTGGCTGCGCAGTAACACAGTGGCCGGAATAATCAGGCAGCCCGCCAGGACCAAGGCCCGAACGATCGGTTTGCGTGCGGATGTTTTGCGCGGCGAGGGGAACGCTGCGTTCAGCGCCGCTTTGGCTGGCGCTGCCTGAGTGCGTAATGACTGCAGCTGTGAAATGACCTCCTGCATGCGCTCGGCCGCTGCGCCGTGTTGCGGGCTTTGACGCTTCCAGTGCTCAAAGGCGAGCCTCAAGTCGTCAGACAAATCTCCTTCATGCAGGCAAATCATCCATTCGGCCGCTTGTTCATCGATCTGCTGGGGCGTGCTGTGCATCGGCTTGCTCATGGTGTGAGGCTATGACTGCAATGCAGCAGCGCCTGAATCAAATACTTGCGAACGGTGCGATCAGACAAGCCGAGTTGGCGACCGATGTCGGCCTGGTTGAGGCCGTCGAGGTAATACAGCACAAACGCCTGGCGGGTCTTTTCAGGCAGCCCTTCGAGCATAAAGGCGATGTGTTCAAGGGCTTCAAGGGTGGTCAGGATGGCCTCGGGTGAGTGGTGGCCTTCCAGTGCTTGGGCGGTGAGCGCACGTTCTTGCAAATAAGCCTGTTCGATCTTCTTGCGCCGTGCCTGATCGATGATCAGGCGCCGGGCCGTGGTGCTCAGAAACGCTCGCGGCTCGCGCAGGCTGGCGACCGACTCGCGTGCATTAAGGATTCGGGCAAAGGTGTCCTGAGTCAGGTCGGCAGCATTCTGCGCACACCCCAGCTTTCTGCGCAGCCAGCCCAGTAGCCAGCCGTGATGTTCGCAGTACAGGTCTGTAATCGCGGATTGAAACGGAGGTTCACCCGAAGACATAGAACTAGGCTCAAACGCTATTGAGAATAATTGCTAATTCTGTGCTCAAGTCTTCGGTAAACGCAAGGCAGGCCTCATCTGCTGAGACACGGCGCGAGGCTGCGTGCTTGCAGCCTCGTTCCCCTTATTCATCGCAGGCGAGGCGGGGCAGCGCCGGATCAGGTCTTGGCGATCAAGTTGCCAGCATGCAGGCCGCATTCTTTTTGTGTGGCTTCTTCCCACCACCAGCGACCTTCACGCTCGTGCTGGTTAGGCAGCACGGGACGGGTGCAGGGCTCGCAACCGATGCTGATGAAGCCGCGTTCGTGCAGGCTGTTATAGGGCAATTCCAGCATGCGGATGTAACCCCAGACTTCCTCGCTGGTCATTTGCGCCAGCGGGTTGAATTTGTACAGCGTGCGCTCCGGGGTCGAGAAGGCGCCGTCGATTTCCAACGCGGCAACCTGGCTGCGGGTGCCCGGGCTTTGGTCGCGACGCTGGCCCGTGGCCCAGGCGGTGACGGTCGCCAGTTTGCGGCGCAACGGTTGGATTTTGCGCACACCGCAGCATTCGCCATGGCCGTCTTTGTAAAAGCTGAACAAGCCTTTTTCTTTGACGAAGGGCTCAAGTTGCTGCTGGTCTGGTGAAATCAGCTCGATCGGGATGTTGTAGTGCTCGCGCACCTGCTCGATGAAACGATAGGTTTCCGGGTGCAGGCGCCCGGTGTCGAGGCTGAACACCTTGACGTTTTTATTGAGCTTCCAGGCCATGTCCACCAGCACCACATCTTCGGCGCCGCTGAATGAAATCCAGAGCTCGTCGCCAAAGTGCTGAAACGCGAGTTTGAGAATGTCCTGCGGGGATTTGCTGGCGTATGTCGCGGCGAGTTCAGCGACGTCGAACGGATGGCTCATCAGGCGGCTTCCTACAGTAAATGGCGCTGGGCGCTCTCTAGTGGCGCGATGTTAGCAAATACCGCGCGCTACAGGGTTTGCAGCGTATCGAGCAGCACCTTCACTTTCGTGATGGATTCCTGGTATTCGGCTTCCCAGTCCGAGTCCGCGACAATGCCGCCTCCGCCCCAGCAACTGACCCGCCCGTCTTTGATCAACAGGCTGCGAATGGCGATAGAACTGTCCATCTCGCCGCGAACGTCGAGGTACAGCAGTGAACCGCAGTAAATGCTGCGCCGGGTGGGTTCCAGCTCGTCGATGATTTGCATGGCGCGGATCTTCGGTGCGCCGGTGATCGAGCCGCCCGGAAAACTGTCGCCGATCAGGTCCAGCGCGTCTTTATCCGTCGCGAGCTCGCCCGTGACACTGCTCACCAGGTGATGCACGTTAGGGTAGCTTTCGAGGCTGAACAGCTCCGGTACGCGGACCGAACCTGTGCGGCAGGTGCGGCCGAGGTCGTTGCGCAGCAGGTCGACAATCATCAGGTTCTCAGCGCGATCTTTTGGGCTGGCAAGCAATTGGGCGGCGTTGGCGGCATCTTCTGCGTTGTCTTTGCCCCGTGGACGGGTGCCTTTGATCGGACGGGTTTCGACCTGGCGCGTGCTGACCCGCACAAAGCGCTCTGGCGAGAGGCTGACAATCGCGCCCTCTGCGGGCAGTGTCATGAAGCCTGAAAACGGGGTCGGGCAAGCCGCACGCAGCGCGCAATACGCGGTCCATGCATCGCCATGGCAGTGGGCGCTGAAGCGCTGGGTGTAATTGACCTGATAGCAGTCGCCAGCCTGAATGTACTGCTGCACCTGCGCCAGGGCCTGCGCGTACTGCTGGGCGCTGATATCCGGCTGCATCGGTTGTTTCAGGCTGAAAGGTGCCGCGGTTGCGGGCTCAAGCGCACTGAACAGCTCAATCAGGCGCAGGCGTTCGCGGGTTTCCAGGGTGGGATGAAACACCAATTGACTGGTTGCGCGTTGGTGATCGCTGATCAACGCCCACGGGTACAGGCCCAGGCGTGCATCCGGCAGTTGCAAGTCGTCCTGCGCCTGCGCGGGGAGCTGTTCGAGCTGGCGGCCGAAGTCGTAGCTCAAGTAACCGATCAGTCCGCCAGCAAACGGCAGTTCGTACTGCGCCGGCAACTGCGCCTGGCCCAGCGCCTGAAGCTGTTTGCGCAAACGCTGCAAAAACGCGCGCCCCGGTTCTTCTGGCTGGCGTTGCAGTGTGTGCAAGGGCCAGGCGCTCATGATGTCGTAACGGCCACGGTCAGCGTCGGGTCGGCCGCTGTCCAGCAGTACCGCGCCGGGGGCGTGGCGCAAGGCAGCAAAGTAATCGGCCGGGTTGGCGAGGTAAGGCAGTGGATGAACGGAGCAGGTCAACATGCGCAGCAAATCAGCCATCGAAGCGGGGAGGGGATTGTAGGCCTGTGTCGGCGGGTAAATCCATGAAACCGTTCAGGAGCGAGCAGGCCTTGGGTGGCCAACTCGCTCCTGCGGGTCAGGCGTTAAGGGGGATGTGCCCGAACATTTCCTGAGCAAAACGGACCCGCTCTTCAACGGTTTCCTTGATGCCTTTTGCGGCCAGCGCTTCAACGTGCGCTTCGACGGCGTGGGTGCGCAGGGTCAGGCCGCAGTCGTTGGCGATCTGGATGTTCAGGCCCGGACGGGCGTTCAGCTCCAGGATCAAGGGGCCCTTGTCCTGGTCCAGCACCATGTCCACGCCGATATACCCCAGGCCGCACAATTCATAGCAGCCCGCGGCGAGCTTCATGAAACCGTCCCAGTAGGGCAGTTGCACCCCGTCCACCGCGTTGGTGGTGTCGGGGTGTTTGCTGATGATGTTGTTCAGCCAGGTGCCGCGCAAGGTCAGGCCGGTTGCCAGGTCGACACCGACGCCGATAGCGCCCTGGTGAAGGTTGGCCTTGCCGCCGGATTGACGGGTCGGCAAACGCAGCATCGCCATCACCGGGTAGCCCATCAGCACAATGATGCGGATGTCCGGCACGCCTTCGTAGCTGATGCTTTTGAAAATCTGGTCGGGGGTGACGCGGTACTCGATCAGGGCACGGTCGCGGTGCCCGCCGAGGGAATACAGGCCGGTCAGAATGCTGGAGATCTGATGCTCGATTTCTTCATGGCTGATGATCTTGCCCGAAACGGTGCGAAAGCGGTCTTCGAAGCGGTCGGCGATCACCAGAATGCCATCACCGCCCGCGCCTTGCGCGGGCTTGATCACGAAGTCGCTGCGCCCGCCGATGATCTCGTCGAGCTTTTCGATTTCTTTCTCGGTGGAAATCACGCCATACATCTCCGGCACGTGAATGCCAGCCTTGATGGCGCGTTCCTTGGTGATGATCTTGTCATCCACGATCGGATACAGGCTGCGTTTGTTGTACTTGAGTACGTAGTCCGCATTGCGCCGATTGATGCCCATGATGCCCCTGGCTTCCAGGGCCTTCCAGGTCTTCCAGAAGCCAAACATCAGGAATCTGCCTTCAAAAAGGCTTTGAAACGGACCAGTTCAGTCAGGCGATAGCCGCGATAGCGACCCATGGCCAGCATGAAGCCCACGAGAATCAGCAGGACTGCCGGGAAAGTGAACACGAAGTACACCAGCTCCGGAATGCTCATCACCAAGTACGCCAGGGTCGCCGCGAACAGGGTGCCGATGGCGACCTTCATCGCATGCCCTGCGCCTCGCTCCTCCCAAGTGATCGACAGGCGTTCGATGGTCATGGTCAGAATCACCATCGGGAACAGGGCCACCGAGAGTCCGCGTTCAAGGCCTAGCTTGTGGCTGAACAGGCTGATGGCGGCAATCAGTATCACCACGAACGTCAGTACCACGGACAGGCGCGGCAGCATCTGCAGCTTCAAGTGCTCTAAATAGGAGCGCAACATCAGCCCGAGCGCTGTGATCACCGTGAACAGGATGATGCCGAACCCCAATTGTGTTTCACGGAACGCCAGTGCAATCAGTACCGGGGTGAACGTGCCCAGTGTTTGCAGTCCGATCAGGTTGCGCAACACCAGAATCACCAGCACGCCAATCGGGATCATCACCATGATCATGAAGGTTTGCTGGGTTTGCAGCGGCAGGCCGTACAGCGAGTATTCGAGGAAGTTGGCGTCAGTGTTTTCGTCGGTCAGTTTGGCCAGACGAATGGCGTTCATTTCGCTGTTGTTCAGGCTGAACGTGACGTTGGCTTTTTTACCGCCATCGACGCTGATCATCGGCTCGTCGCCGGTCCACCACAGCAGACGGTCGGACGGCAGGCCCTGTTCGCCGGTTTCGGGGTTGAAGTACAGCCAGTCGTTACCGTTGAAGCTGCGCAACCACAGCTCCGGGGTTTGCGGCTGATCGGCCACCAGGCGGATGGTGTGGACTTTTTCCAGCGGCACGTGGGCAATCGACAGCAAAAGCTCGATGATTTGTGCCTTGTGCGGCGTCGACGGATCGCCCGCCAGCAGCAGTTTGACGTTGTCGTCGTTGGGGTTGTTCACCCGCTTGATGGTTTCGCTGATGAAGGTTTCAACGTCGGCCGAGTGCTGGCGAATCGGGGCCAGCAAGGCTTCGGCGGCGATTTTTTCCGGCCCTTCGACCGCGATGCTGTCACGGAATACCGGGCCTTTGGCCTTGGTTTTGTCGCCGGTGTAACGCTTGGTCAAGACCAGACGGTAGTAAAGGGTTTGCTTGCCGCTGACGCGACGGGCTGACCAGGTGACTTTACGGTTGCCGTCAACCCGGTTGACGCTCACCCCGTAATTGTTGGAGATGAAGCTTTCATTGAGGCTGACGTAGTCGCGGTTCAATGGCGGTACGAACATCTGGATCTTGACCGGATCCTTGGAGCTGGCGACGAATTCGACTTTTGCGTCGATGTTCCACAGGTCATCCGTTGCGTCTTCGGTCACCGGGATACCGACGACGAAAATCTGGTAGGCCGTAATCGAAATGCCCAGCACCACAAGGATGGTAATCAAGACTTTCAGGTGAAAGGTAAGAGCGCGCATTTCAATTACTCTGCGGTTTGAGCGATGGCGGCGCAGGCAGGTTTGCCAGCAGCGTATTTAAGGCTTGGGTCGACCAGCGCATCGAAGCGCTTGAGCGCTTCGGAGCCAATCAACAGCGGGTATTGGAACGCACTTCGGTCGGTCAAGTTCACTTCGATGGTGCGTAAAGCTTTACCCATACAGATTTCCAGGGAAATAACCGGGCGCAACGTGTAGTTCTTGTCCGACTCGGGGTCGTAATCCCCGGAGCGGCGCTTGATCTTGCTGACCCGTGCCAGCGGACGCTCGATGGGGTGCGAGTGGGCATCGTCAATGGCCAGATAAAAGCGTACCCAGCTCTCGCCGTCGCGTTTGAAGCGTTTGATATCGCGGGCACTCAGCGAGGCGGTTTTGGCGCCGGTGTCGAGTTTGGCGGCCACTTGCAGGTTGATACCTGCCAGTTCAGCGTACTCATTAAGGCCGTATACGGTTTTTTCGGCGCCCAGGCTCAGGCCCGGCAAGGCCAGCAGGCAAAGACATATAAATAAGGAGGGAAATTTCATAAATCCGGGGGCAGTCTCTTGCAATCTTCAGTTCAAGGCGACTGGCAATACAGCGCAAGCGTCCTCGTGCGGCTGCCCTGTTAATTGGGCAAGGCTGATGCGGTCGGCATTCTAGCATGATGGTTTTATGACGCCAGCGCCCAGACCGTTCCGATCATGGCCTGCGTCTGTCGATTCAACCAAGGTCGTATCCGATGATTGTCGACAATCTCCATTTATCCTTTGACTGTAAGGCCTGAAATGGCTAGTTTTGGCACTATTGATTTTCAAGGTGTCGACAATATGCTGGATTCGCTCGAAGGTGCCGTGCTGGCTCAAGATGACTCGGAAACCCTGTCCGAGAACGTCTTCAGGCGTATTCAGGCCGCCATCGTCAAAGGCGATATCGCGCCGGGCAGCAAAATCTCCGAGCCGGAACTGGCGCGCACCTACGGCATCAGCCGCGGGCCGCTGCGCGAGGCGATCCACCGCCTTGAAGGCCAGCGCCTGCTGGTGCGGGTGCCGCATGTCGGGGCGCGGGTCGTGTCCTTGAGCCATGCCGAGCTGATTGAACTCTACGAAATTCGCGAGTCCCTTGAAGGCATGGCCTGCCGTCTGGCGGCTGAACGCATGAGCGATGAGGACATCGCGGAGCTGCGTCGGGTGCTCGAAACCCACGAGCGCGATGCCGCGTTCCAGGCGGGCGTGGGCTATTACCAGCAGGAAGGCGACTTCGATTTTCATTACAAGATTATTCAGGGCAGCGGTAATCGCACCCTGACCCAGATGCTCTGCGGTGAGTTGTATCAATTGGTGCGCATGTACCGCATCCAGTTCTCCACCACCCCGAATCGCCCGCACCAGGCATTCGCCGAGCACCACCGGATTCTCGATGCCATTGCCGATCGCGACGGCGAACTGGCCGAGTTATTGATGCGTCGCCACATCGGCGCGTCCAAACGCAATATTGCGCGTCACTACCAAGACAGCGCCCAGCAGACAGCCACTCCACGAGGTGAGTCATGAGCAATAAAAACAGTCCAGGCCAACGTTTCCGTGATGCAGTCGCCAATGAACACCCACTGCAAGTGGTGGGCGCGATTAACGCCAACCACGCCTTGCTGGCCAAGCGCGCCGGGTTCAAGGCGATCTACTTGTCCGGTGGCGGGGTGGCGGCGGGTTCGCTGGGCGTGCCGGACCTGGGCATCACCGGCCTGGATGACGTACTGACCGATGTGCGCCGCATCACGGACGTCTGCGACCTGCCACTGCTGGTGGATGTCGACACGGGCTTCGGTTCTTCGGCGTTCAACGTGGCGCGTACCGTCAAGTCGATGATCAAGTTTGGCGCTGCCGCCATTCACATTGAAGATCAGGTGGGTGCCAAGCGGTGCGGCCATCGTCCGAACAAGGAAATCGTCTCGCAACAAGAGATGGTTGATCGCATCAAGGCCGCCGTGGATGCGCGCACCGATGACAGCTTTGTGATCATGGCGCGTACCGATGCGCTGGCGGTTGAGGGGCTGGAGTCCGCGCTGGAGCGTGCCGCTGCCTGCGTCGAAGCGGGCGCCGACATGGTGTTCCCGGAAGCCATTACCGAGCTTGAGATGTACAAGCTGTTCGCCAGCCGCGTCAAAGCGCCGATTCTGGCCAACATCACTGAATTCGGCGCCACCCCGCTGTACACCGTGGATCAACTGCGTGAAGCCGATGTGTCGCTGGTCCTGTACCCGCTGTCGGCCTTCCGCGCCATGAACAAGGCCGCGGAAAACGTCTATGGCGCGATTCGTCGCGACGGCACTCAGCAAAACGTCATCGACACCATGCAAACCCGTATGGAACTGTACGACGCCATCGATTACCACGTGTTCGAACAGAAGCTCGATGCGCTGTTTGCCAGCAAAAAGTAACGCCGCTTGAAACCGGATTGACCTGACGCCTGTGATGGTTGTCGAGCCTCGCGGGGCTCGACACGCAAGACGGGTGTAAAAAAATTTATAAGTTCTTGCCGAATCCCTAACAAATTCAAGATTGGAGAAGCGCAATGGCCGAAGCAAAAGTATTGAGTGGTGCCGGATTACGCGGCCAGGTGGCCGGGCAAACGGCGCTGTCGACCGTAGGCCAGGAAGGCGCCGGGCTCACCTATCGTGGTTATGACGTGCGTGAGCTGGCCGCCCAGGCGCGCTTTGAAGAAGTGGCTTACCTGTTGTTGTACGGCGAGTTGCCGACCCAGGCCGAGCTGGAGGCCTACACAGGCAAGCTCAAAACCCTGCGCGATTTGCCGCAAGCGCTGAAGGAAGTTCTGGAGCGTATCCCGGCCGATGCCCACCCGATGGACGTGATGCGCACGGGATGCTCGTTCCTGGGCAACCTTGAGCCGGAACAGGACTTCAGCGAGCAGCGCGACAAGACAGACCGCCTGCTGGCGGCCTTCCCGGCGATCATGTGCTACTGGTATCGCTTCAGCCACGACGGCGTGCGCATCGATTGCGTGACGGACGAAGCGTCGATTGGCGGCCATTTCCTGCACCTGTTGCATGACAAAAAGCCAAGCGACTTGCACGTCAACGTCATGAACGTGTCGCTGATTCTGTATGCCGAGCACGAATTCAACGCCTCGACCTTCACTGCCCGCGTTTGCGCTTCCACGCTGTCCGATCTGTTTTCGTGCATCACGGCAGCCATCGGTTCGTTGCGTGGCCCGTTGCACGGTGGGGCCAACGAAGCGGCGATGGAAATGATCGAGCGCTTCAGCTCGGCCGACGAAGCCATCAAAGGCACCCTCGGCATGCTCGAACGCAAAGACAAGATCATGGGCTTTGGTCACGCCATCTATAAAGACAGCGACCCGCGCAATGAAGTGATCAAGGGCTGGGCGAAAAAGCTGGCGGACGAAGTGGGGGACACCGTGCTGTTCCCGGTGTCCGAAGCCATCGACAAGACCATGTGGGAGCAAAAGAAGCTGTTCCCCAATGCCGACTTCTACCATGCCTCGGCGTACCACTTCATGGGCATTCCAACCAAGCTGTTCACCCCGATCTTCGTCTGCTCCCGCCTGACCGGCTGGGCCGCGCACGTGTTCGAGCAGCGCGCCAACAATCGCATCATTCGCCCGAGCGCCGAGTACATCGGCGTCGAACAGCGCAAGTTCGTGCCAATCGAACGTCGCTGACCGCAAGGCCGCCCACCCGCCCACAGGCGCGTGACTTGCGCCTGACGGCGCCGCGTGTGGCGGCCCCGACCTAACCGTGATCGAGTCCCATGCCAATGAACACTGAATTTCGCAAAACACTTCCGGGCACCCGGCTGGATTATTTCGACACCCGCGCGGCGGTCGATGCGATCAAGCCCGGCGCTTATGACACGCTGCCGTACACTTCCCGCGTACTGGCCGAAAACCTGGTGCGTCGCTGCGATCCGGCGACCCTCAATGCTTCGCTGAGCCAGTTGATCGAACGCAAGCGTGACCTCGACTTCCCGTGGTTCCCGGCCCGCGTGGTGTGCCACGACATTCTCGGCCAGACCGCGCTGGTTGACCTGGCTGGCCTGCGTGATGCCATCGCCCAACAAGGCGGCGACCCGGCGCAAGTTAACCCGGTGGTGCCGACCCAACTGATCGTTGACCATTCGCTGGCAGTGGAATGCGGCGGTTATGACCCTGAGGCGTTCGAAAAGAACCGCGCCATCGAGGACCGCCGTAACGAAGACCGTTTCCACTTCATTGAATGGACCAAAAAAGCCTTCAAAAACGTCGACGTGATCCCGCCGGGCAACGGCATCATGCACCAGATCAACCTGGAGAAAATGTCGCCGGTGATTCAGGTGCGTGACGGCGTGGCGTTCCCTGATACCTGCGTCGGCACCGACAGCCACACGCCCCACGTCGACTCGCTGGGGGTGATTGCGATTGGCGTTGGCGGGCTGGAAGCCGAAAGCGTGATGCTGGGCCGTGCGTCCTGGATGCGGTTGCCCGAGATCGTTGGCGTTGAGCTGACCGGTAAATTACAGCCGGGCATCACGGCGACGGACATGGTGCTGGCCCTCACTGAGTTCCTGCGCAAGCAAAAAGTGGTCGGCGCCTGGCTGGAGTTCTTCGGTGAAGGGGCCGCGGCGCTGACCTTGGGCGACCGCGCAACGATTTCCAACATGGCCCCGGAATATGGCGCCACGGCGGCGATGTTCTATATCGACCGGCAAACCATCGACTACCTCAAGCTGACCGGGCGCGAGGACCAACAGGTGCAGTTGGTGGAAACCTACGCCAAGGTCAGCGGCCTGTGGGCTGACAGCCTCAAAGACGCGCAATACGAGCGCCGTTTGAGCTTTGACCTGTCCAGCGTCGTGCGCAACATGGCGGGCCCGAGCAACCCGCACGCCCGGGTGGCTACCAGCGATCTGGCCGCCAAAGGCATCGCTGGCCAATGGGACGACGTGCCGGGGCAAATGCCGGATGGCGCGGTCATCATCGCGGCCATTACCAGTTGCACCAATACCAGCAACCCGCGCAACGTGATCGCGGCAGGCCTGATTGCCCGTAACGCCAACCGCCTGGGACTGACCCGTAAACCGTGGGTCAAATCGTCGCTGGCGCCGGGCTCGAAAACCGTCGCCTTGTACCTGGACGAAGCCGGGCTGACCGATGAACTGGAGCAGTTGGGCTTTGGTGTCGTGGCGTTTGCCTGCACCACGTGCAACGGCATGTCGGGTGCGCTGGACCCGCACATCCAGCAGGAGATCATCGACCGTGACCTGTACGCCACGGCCGTGCTGTCGGGTAACCGTAACTTCGACGGGCGTATTCATCCTTACGCCAAGCAAGCGTTTCTCGCCTCGCCACCCTTGGTGGTTGCCTACGCGATAGCGGGCACCATCCGTTTTGACATCGAGAAAGATGTGTTGGGACGGGACGCCAACGGCACTGAAATCCGCCTCAAAGACATCTGGCCGAGCGACGAAGAAATCGACGCGGTGGTCAAGTCGGCGGTCAAGCCGGAGCAGTTCCGTCAGGTCTACATCCCCATGTTCGCGATTCACGAAGACACCGGCCCGAAAGTCGAGCCGCTGTATGACTGGCGCCCGCAAAGCACCTACATTCGCCGCCCGCCTTACTGGGAAGGCGCACTGGCCGGCGCGCGTCCACTCAAGGGCATGCGCCCGCTGGCGGTGCTGCCCGACAACATCACCACTGACCACTTGTCGCCGTCCAACGCGATCATGCTCGACAGCGCGGCCGGTGAGTACCTGGCGAAAATGGGCCTGCCGGAAGTTGACTTCAACTCCTACGCGACCCACCGCGGTGACCACCTGACTGCGCAGCGTGCCACCTTTGCCAACCCGAAACTGTTCAATGAAATGGTGATGGAGGACGGCAAGGTCAAACAGGGCTCACTGACGCGGCTGGAGCCTGAAGGCAAGGTGATGCGCATGTGGGAAGCCATTGAGACGTACATGGAGCGCAAGCAGCCGCTGATCATTGTCGCCGGTGCCGATTACGGCCAGGGTTCTTCCCGCGACTGGGCGGCCAAGGGCGTGCGGCTGGCGGGCGTGGAAGCCATCGTCGCCGAGGGTTTCGAGCGCATCCACCGCACTAACCTGGTGGGCATGGGCGTTCTGCCGCTTGAGTTTCTGCCGGGCACCAACCGCAAAACCCTGGCGCTGGACGGCAGCGAGATCTACGACGTGATGGGGGAGCGGACCCCGCGTGCCACGCTGACGCTGGTCATCACGCGCAAGAACGGCGAGCGCATCGAAGTGCCTGTAACGTGCCGTCTGGACACGGCTGAAGAAGTCTCGATCTATGAAGCGGGCGGCGTGTTGCAGCGTTTCGCGCAAGACTTCCTGGAATCGGCCACCGCGTAATCACAGCGCCGGGGCGCCTCGCCCCGGCCTAAACAGGACTGTGTCATGGCTTATGCAGCGCAAATAAAAATCCCGGCGACGTATATGCGGGGCGGTACCAGTAAAGGTGTGTTTTTCAGTCTGCTCGACTTGCCCGCGATCGCGCAGGTGCCGGGCGCGGCCCGTGATGCCTTGTTGCTGCGGGTCATTGGCAGCCCGGACCCTTACGAAAAACAAATCGACGGCATGGGCGCCGCGACGTCCAGTACCAGCAAAACGGTGATTGTGAGCAAGAGCCTGCGACCGGATCACGACGTCGACTATTTGTTTGGTCAGGTCGCCATCGACAAACCGTTCGTGGACTGGAGCGGCAACTGCGGCAACCTGTCGGCCGCCGTCGGCTCCTTTGCCATCAGCAGCGGCCTGGTGGACGCGTCACGCATTCCGCAGAACGGCACTGCCGTAGTGCGAATCTGGCAAGCCAATATCGGGAAAACCATCATTGCCCATGTCCCCATCACGGACTCAGCCGTGCAGGAAACGGGCGATTTTGAGCTGGATGGCGTTACGTTTCCGGCCGCCGAAGTGCAGTTGGAGTTCCTTGATCCGGCGGCGGATGAAGACGGCGCCGGTGGCTCCATGTTCCCCACCGGGCATGTGGTCGATGAGCTTGACGTGCCCGGCGTCGGCACCCTGAACGTGACTATGATCAATGCTGGCATTCCCACTATTTTCGTCAATGCCCGCGACATTGGTTACAGCGGCACGGAACTGCAAAGCGACATCAACAGTGATGCCAAGGCCCTGGCCATGTTTGAAACCATCCGGGCCTATGGGGCGCTGCGCATGGGGCTGATCGGCTCTGTGGAAGAGGCCGCCAAACGCCAGCACACCCCGAAAGTCGCCTTTGTAGCGGCACCTGCGGATTACGTGTCGTCCAGCGGCAAAGCGGTCAAGGTGCAGGATGTGGATCTGCTGGTGCGGGCGCTGTCGATGGGTAAATTGCACCACGCCATGATGGGCACGGCAGCCGTTGCGATTGGCACCGCGGCCGCCATTCCCGGCACGTTGGTGAACCTGGCGGCTGGCGGCGAAACCCGTGATGCCGTGCGTTTTGGCCACCCTTCAGGGACGTTGCGCGTCGGCGCACAGGCGCAGCAGGTCAACGGCGAATGGACCGTCACCAAAGCCATCATGAGCCGCAGCGCGCGGGTGCTGATGGAAGGCTGGGTACGAGTGCCGGGCGATTCCTTTTGACCGTGTGAACCCTTTTCCCTCATCCCGCCCTTTTCCGTCAGGTGAAGGGCGGGGGTGACGGGCCAAGGTGCAAAGGCACTATTGAGCGGGCACTTGAGACCTGCACCATCACGATAAACCTGAGGATGGAACACACCACTCACTGACTGTTCTGGAGACACCCCATGAGCGCCAATGTCGACCTCAATATCCGTCCCGACTATGACCAGGTTTTGCAGGACATTGCCGATTACGTCCTTAATTACCGCATCACGTCGCCCGAAGCCCTGAACACAGCCCGTTACTGCCTGATGGATACGTTGGGATGCGGTTTGCTGGCCCTGCGTTTTCCGGAGTGCACCAAGCACCTCGGGCCGCTGGTCGAAGGCACCGTGGTGCCATTCGGTGCGCGAGTGCCCGGTACGTCCTACCGGCTCGATCCCGTAAAAGCGGCGTGGGACATCGGTTGCTGCGTGCGTTGGCTGGATTACAACGACACCTGGCTGGCTGCGGAGTGGGGGCATCCTTCGGACAATCTCGGCGGGATTCTGGCGGTGGCCGATCACCTCTCACAGCAGCGCGTGGCCAAGGGGCAAACGCCCCTGACGGTGCGCGACGTGCTCGACGCAATGATCATGGCGCATGAGATTCAGGGCGTGATCGCGCTGGAAAACTCGTTCAACCGAGTCGGCCTCGACCATGTGTTATTGGTGAAAGTCGCCTCGACGGCCGTGTGCGCCAAGCTGATGGGGGCGGGTCGCGAACAGCTGTTGTCAGCGCTGTCGCACGCATTTGTGGACGGTCAGGCCTTGCGCACCTATCGCCACGCGCCCAATGCAGGCTCGCGCAAATCGTGGGCGGCGGGGGATGCCACCAGCCGTGGAGTGCGTCTGGCCGACATCGCGCTGCGGGGAGAAATGGGCATTCCGGGGGCTCTCACAGCGCCGCAATGGGGCTTTTATGATGTGCTCTTCAGCCATACCAATAAGGATTTGGCCCTCAAACCTGAAGGCCAGCGCGCGTTCACGCTGGCGCAGCCGTATGGCACTTATGTGATGGAAAACGTGCTGTTCAAGGTCAGTTTTCCGGCGGAATTTCATGCGCAAACCGCCTGCGAAGCTGCCGTCACCTTGCATCCGCAGGTCAGGGATCGGCTGCATGAGATCGAGAAAATCGTCATTACCACCCACGAATCGGCGATCCGGATCATTTCCAAGCAGGGCAAACTCGCCAATGCGGCAGATCGCGATCATTGCCTGCAATACATGACCGCCGTGCCCCTGGCGTTTGGCAATCTGGTGGCTGAACAGTACGAGGACGATTTCCATGCGGCGCATCCGATCATTGATGAGCTGCGGGAGAAGATGCACATCGTCGAAGACCCACGTTTTACCCGGGAGTATCTGGAGGCCGACAAGCGGTCGATTGCCAACGCCATACAGGTCTTTTTCACTGATGGTTCCAGCACGCAACAAGTGGTCGTGGAGTACCCGATAGGCCATCGTCGGCGCCGGGCGCAAGGCATTGTGCTGCTGGAAGAGAAGTTCAGGCATAACCTGGCGACGCGTTTTACAGGGCAGCGTTGCGCGCAGATTGTTGAACTGTGCAACAACCAGGCACGGCTTGAGTCGACGCCGGTCAATGAGTTTGTCGAGAAGTGGGTGATCTAAACCCGCCTTTGTCATCACTGCAACAGGCTGCACTCGGGGCTCATCCGCTTGCGTAGTGCAGCCGGTGGCAGTGCGACAGGCGAGGTTTATTTGAAGCGGCGTTCCACGCCTTTCTCGACCAGGATCTTGGCCGAGATTTCCTCCACGGAAAAATGCGTGGAGTTGATGTGCGGGATGTTTTCGCGTTTGAACAGGTTTTCGACCTCGCGCACTTCGAATTCACATTGGGCAAAGCTGGAGTAGCGGCTGTTGGGTTTGCGCTCGTTGCGGATCGCGGTCAGGCGGTCAGGGTCGATGGTCAGGCCAAACAGCTTGTGTTTGTGCTCGCGCAAGGCAGCGGGCAGTTTCAGGCTTTCCATGTCGTCTTCGGTCAGCGGGTAGTTGGCCGCGCGGATGCCGAACTGCATGGCCATGTACAGGCAGGTCGGGGTTTTACCGCAGCGCGAGACGCCGACCAGAATCAAGTCGGCCTTGTCGTATTTGTGGGTGCGGGCGCCGTCGTCGTTGTCGAGGGCGAAGTTCACCGCCTCGATACGCTCCATGTAGTTGGAGTTGTGGCCGATGGAGTGCGACTTGCCTACCGAGTAGGAGGAATGTTCGGCCAGCTCTTGCTCCAGCGGGGCGAGGAAGCTGGAGAAAATATCGATCATGAAGCCATTGGAGGTCGCGAGGATTTCACGAATGTCCTGATTGACGATGGTGTCGAAGATGATGGGGCGAACGCCGTCTTTTTCGGCGGCGTTATCGATTTGTTGTACCATTGCCCGCGCTTTTTCTGCGCTGTCTATATAAGGCCGCGTGAACTTGCTAAAGGTCACATTTTCGAATTGGGCCAACAAACTCTGGCCGAGGGTTTCGGCGGTGATGCCGGTGCCATCGGAGATAAAGAAAGCAGATCGTTTCATTTGCGCCTTGGGCCTTAAGCTGGTGACGATTCTTGGATATGATAGGCGCGATTTTGTCGGCCTCAGTGTCAGGCAGTGTCACTTATTTTCCAGGTCCAGGCCACATTCGCTGAGATGCCGCCCTGTAGAGCGTCCAGCGCCCTGAGCTTTTCCAACACAGTTAGTGGAGAGATCACCTTGGTAGAGTACGTAGTTTCCCTCGATAAGCTCGGCGTCCATGATGTAGAGCATGTGGGGGGCAAGAACGCATCCCTCGGCGAGATGATCAGTAATCTTGCAGGCGCCGGTGTTTCGGTACCCGGTGGTTTCGCCACCACGTCTGCGGCCTATCGCGATTTTCTTGAACTCAGCGGTTTGAACGATCAGATCCACGCGGCACTCGACGCGCTGGATGTTGATGACGTGAACGCACTGGCCAAAACCGGCGCCCAGATCCGTCAATGGATCATGGAAGCCGAGTTCCCGGAGAAGCTCAACGAAGCAATTCGCACGGCATTTGCCAGCTTGTCGCAGGGCAACCCCGACATGGCAGTGGCCGTTCGTTCTTCAGCCACCGCCGAAGACCTGCCGGACGCATCCTTTGCCGGTCAGCAAGAAACCTTCCTTAACATCCGTGGTGTAGAAAACGTGATTCGTGCGACCAAGGAAGTGTTCGCTTCCCTGTTCAACGACCGTGCCATTTCCTACCGCGTGCATCAGGGCTTCGATCACAAACTGGTCGCCCTGTCTGCGGGCGTACAGCGCATGGTGCGTTCCGAAACCGGGACCGCTGGCGTGATGTTTACCCTGGACACCGAGTCGGGCTTCCGTGATGTGGTCTTCATCACCGGCGCCTACGGCCTGGGCGAAACCGTCGTACAAGGCGCGGTTAACCCGGACGAGTTCTACGTTCACAAACCGACGCTGGACGCAGGCCGTCCTGCGATCCTGCGCCGTAACCTGGGCAGCAAAGCCATCAAGATGATCTACGGCGACGAAGCCAAGGCCGGTAAGTCGGTCAAGGTCATCGACGTCGAACCCGCTGATCGCGCACGTTTTTGCCTGAGTGACGCTGAGGTCTGCGAATTGGCCAAGCAAGCGATGATCATCGAAAAGCACTACAAGTGCCCGATGGACATCGAATGGGCCAAAGATGGCGATGACGGCAAGCTGTACATCGTTCAGGCACGTCCTGAAACCGTGAAAAGCCGTTCTCAGGCCAATGTCATGGAGCGCTACCTGCTCAAGGAAACCGGCACTGTGCTGGTAGAAGGCCGTGCGATCGGCCAGCGCATCGGCGCTGGCAAGGTCCGCATCATTAAAGACGTGTCCGAAATGGACAAAGTGCAGCCGGGCGACGTACTGGTGTCCGACATGACCGACCCGGACTGGGAACCGGTCATGAAGCGTGCAAGCGCTATTGTGACCAACCGGGGCGGCCGTACCTGCCACGCGGCGATCATTGCCCGTGAGCTGGGCATCCCGGCCGTGGTGGGTTGCGGCAATGCCACCCAACTGTTGAAAGACGGCCAGGGTGTCACTGTTTCATGTGCCGAGGGCGATACCGGTTTTATTTTTGAAGGCGAGCTGGGCTTCGACATCAAGAAAAACTCCGTGGATGCCATGCCGGAGCTGCCGTTCAAAATCATGATGAACGTCGGTAATCCGGATCGCGCCTTCGACTTCGCGCAGTTGCCGAATGCCGGTGTGGGCCTGGCCCGCCTGGAGTTCATCATCAACCGCATGATCGGCGTGCACCCCAAAGCCCTGTTGAACTACGACGGTCTGCCGCAGGACATCAAGGAAAGCGTCGACAAACGTATCGCCGGTTATAACGATCCGGTGGGTTTCTATGTTGAGAAACTGGTCGAAGGCATCAGTACGCTGGCAGCGGCTTTTGCGCCGAAGAAAGTGATCGTGCGCCTGTCGGATTTCAAGTCCAACGAATACGCCAACCTGATCGGCGGCAAGCTGTACGAGCCGGAAGAAGAAAACCCGATGCTGGGGTTCCGGGGTGCTTCGCGTTACATCAGCGAAAACTTCCGTGACTGCTTCGAACTCGAATGCCGTGCCCTGAAGCGTGTGCGCAATGAGATGGGCCTGACGAACGTCGAAATCATGGTGCCATTCGTGCGTACCTTGGGCGAAGCCAGTCAGGTGATCGATTTGCTGGCTGAGAACGGCCTCACGCGTGGCGAAAACGGCCTGCGCGTCATCATGATGTGCGAGCTGCCGTCCAACGCGATTCTGGCGGATGAGTTCCTGGAGTACTTCGATGGTTTCTCCATTGGTTCCAACGACCTGACTCAGCTGACGTTAGGGCTTGACCGTGACTCGGGTGTTATCGCGCATTTGTTCGACGAGCGTAATCCGGCGGTCAAGAAGCTGTTGTCCAATGCCATCCAGGCGTGCAACAAGGCCGGCAAATACATCGGTATTTGTGGTCAGGGCCCGTCCGATCACCCGGATCTGGCGCGCTGGCTGATGGAGCAAGGCATTGAAAGTGTCTCGTTGAACCCGGATACCGTGCTGGAAACCTGGTTCTTCCTGGCTGAAGGTCAAGCCAAGGCTTGAGTCGTTAAATGAGGGGCAGGGCAGTCCAGTGATTGCCCTGTCCTTATATAAGCAGTGGTAGGGCGAGTTCCTGTATGGGGTCGCCCTTTTTTGTGCAAGAGCATTATGCAAAGCAGCAGTCATCTATTTCCCGTTGCCCTGATCAGCGCCGAGCGTCGGGGCGATCTGAGCGAAGACGTGTATCGCTTGAAACCCGCCAATAGCCCGGATGTGTCCGTGGAATTGGCGGTCACCCGCTTGGGCCTGGCAGATGCCGGGCTGGCGCGGGGCGTGCCCGTGATTTTGTTGCACGGCAGTTTTGCCAATCGGCGTTTCTGGTACTCCCCGAAAGGTGTCGGGCTTGGGGCGTTTTTGGCCCGTGCAGGCTTTGATGTGTGGTTGCCGGAGATGCGCGGCCATGGCCTCTCAGTGCGTAATCAACAATGGCGCAACAATCGCGTGGCCGATTACGCACGTTACGATCTGCCGGCCATTGCTGCGTTTGTGCGTGAGCAGAGCGGGCAGGTCCCGCACTGGATCGGGCATTCTCAAGGCGGCATCACATTGGCCGCGGCACTGGGCGGTCAGTATTTGGGTGAGCCGGCCGTAGCCTCCGCTGCGTTTTTTGGCACTCAGATCAATCGCCGTTACTGGCCATTGAAAATACCGCCGGTGGAGTGGGGCGCTCATTTATTACTAAAACGCTGCGCGCAACTGTCTGGAACGCGCCTTAAGCGCGGGCCTGAGGATGAACCGATCGGCATTGCGCTGGAATCCTTACGCTGGAACGGTTTTCTGGGGCGCTTCAAGGATGCCGAGCGTGACTGGTGGGCGGGGCTGGCTGAAGTCCGCTTGCCGATCATGGCAGTCGCGGCGGCGGGTGACCTGAAAACGCCGGAGCGGGCTTGCCGCACGTTGTATGACCAAATGGGCTCAGAGGCGCGAAAATTCATTACGTTGGGGCATGCGCACGGTTTCAGTTCTGATTTCGGGCACGCTGAAATGCTGGTCAGTGACGCTGCTCAAGCCGAGGTTTGGCCTTTGGTGCTTGAATGGTTACACGGCCACACAGCGCTGCAGCCCTCCGGCACTGGCAAACAAAGCGACGATACCCCATTGGGGTTCCGACAGGCAGCGGTTGAGGCTACTATGTGACGCGATTTGTGGTTTTGGTCATATTGTGTGGCTGGGGCCAGCGTGTGTTCTGACCTGTAGGGCAACATTTAAAGCTTGGCTGCGTGCTGGCGTCTATAACACTAGAACCCTTTGTTTCTTCCTGTAGCGTCTTCTCCCAAGGAGTTTCCATGAACCACTACATCACGCCTGATTTGTGCGATGCCTACCCTGACCAGGTTCAAGTGCTAGAGCCGATGTTCAGCAATTTTGGGGGGCGCGATTCATTTGGTGGCCAAATCGTGACCATCAAGTGTTTTGAGGACAACTCACTGGTCAAAGAGCAGGCAGAGGCAGACGGTAAAGGCAAAGTGCTTGTGGTCGACGGCGGTGGTTCGCTACGCCGTGCTTTGCTGGGCGACATGATCGCTGAAAAGGCGGCGAAAAACGGCTGGGAAGGCCTGGTTATTTACGGCTGCATCCGTGACGTCGACGTCATTGCGCAAACGGATCTGGGCGTACAGGCCCTGGCCAGTCATCCGATGAAAACCGACAAACGCGGGTTGGGCGACCTCAATGTTGCCGTGACCTTTGCGGGCGTGACGTTTCGGCCGGGTGAGTACATTTACGCCGACAATAACGGCGTCATTGTGTCGCCCACTGCTTTGAAAATGCCGGAATAACGGCGCAACCGCTAAGGATCACGGATGTTCGAGGAAGACAACGCTCAATGGGGCCTGGTGCACGCGTTGGTGCTGGACGGCGAGGGCGGTGCCCGCCCGATTGCCCGCACCGAGCTCAATGACCTTGAGTTGCACAGTCATGAAAGCCTCTGGTTGCATTGGGATCGCAGTCATCCTCAAACCCAGAGCTGGTTGCGTAACGCCAGCGGCCTGAGCGAATTCAGCTGTGATTTGCTGCTCGAAGAGAACACCCGTCCACGTCTGCTGCCTTTGCCCAACAATGAACTGCTGCTGTTCTTGCGCGGCGTGAACCTAAATCCGGGGGCGGAGCCGGAAGACATGGTGTCACTGCGCATTTTCGGCAGTGCGCAGCGGGTAATTTCGCTGCGCATGCGCCCTTTGCGTGCAACCGATGAGTTGCTGACGGAGTTCGATCAGGGCGAAGGGCCTAAAAATCCCGCTGAATTGATCCTCTATCTGGCTCAGCACCTGACATTAAAGGTGCAGGATTTGATCGGTGAGCTGTCTGAAATCGTCGATGACGAGGAGGACAAGATAGATGCCGACGAACGGTACACCCCTGAGCATGGCGCGATTTTGCAGATCCGTCGTCGGGCAGCGGCATTGCGTCGTTTTCTTGCACCGCAGCGCGATATTTTCGGACAGCTGACGCGCACCAAATTGCCGTGGTTTACGGCGGACGATGCCGACTACTGGAACGAATTGAATAACAGTCTGACCCGCTACCTGGAAGAGCTGGAATTGACCCGCGAGCGCGTGGGGCTGGTGCTTGAGGCTGAAGATCGGCGTCTGAATGTGCGCATGAGCCGCATCATGTATCGCTTTGGCGTACTGACCGGAATCTTTTTACCCATCACCTTTATTACCGGATTACTCGGTATCAATGTGGGGGGCGTTCCCTTCTCCAATGACCCTTACGGCTTTGCTGTTACGTGCCTCGTCATGCTGGTTATTGGCGTGGGCCAGTGGTGGTTTTATCGCCGGTTGCAATGGTTGTGAAGGGTGGGCATGTGACCCCGTTGATGTGGCCCGCGTCTTTCACTGACATACCGAGAGGTGCTTATGCACGATCCGTTTGAACAGTCTTTACGTGAAATGCTCAAGGCTGAGCCGTCGACCCGTGACGACGATGCATGCCTGGGCCGAGTACTGAAAACTGCAAACCGCCAAGTGGGTGCAGGTGATCTTTTCAGTCTTCTGGGCCGTTGGGTGCAGGCACTGATGATTGCTTTGAACAGCGGTTCGGCTCATATTGCGCCCGTTTCGCGACGCAAACCTGCTGCTCGCCCTGCTGATAAGGCTGATTGAACATGGAACTTGATCTCTGGACCCAGAGCCTGGTCACGGCAATGACCGCCCTTTGGACCAAAATTGCCAACTTCATTCCAAACCTGTTTGGGGCGTTGGTGGTTGTATTGCTGGGTTTCGTGGTTGCAAAACTGCTTGATACCCTGCTGTCGAAGTTGCTGGCCAAGCTGGGCCTTGATCGCCTGATGGGCGGGACCGGCCTGACCAAAATCCTGGGTCGTGCGGGGATCCAGGTGCCGATCTCCACCTTGATCGGCAAGATCGTCTACTGGTTTATTTTGCTGATTTTCCTCGTTTCTGCGGCTCAATCCCTTGGACTTGAGCGGGTTTCAGCTACGCTGGACATTTTCACGCTTTACCTGCCCAAGGTTTTTGGTGCGTTGCTGGTGCTGCTGGTGGGGGTATTGCTTGCGCAATTGCTCAACGGTCTGGTGCGTGGCGCGGCCGAAAGCGTCGGATTTGATTATGCTGGCGGGCTGGGTCGGGTGGCTCAGGGGCTGGTCATCATCATCAGTATTTCAGTGGCCATCAGTCAGCTTGAGGTCAAAACTGACCTGCTGAACCATGTGATTGTCATCGTTTTGATTACCGTTGGTCTGGCCGTTGCGCTGGCAATGGGGTTGGGAAGTCGGGAAATTGCGGGTCAGATCCTTGCCGGGATCTATGTGCGTGAGCTGTATCAGGTTGGGCAAGACGTACGTGTTGGCGAGATAGAAGGGCAGATCGAAGAGATCGGCACGGTTAAAACCACGTTGCTGACCGAGGAGGGTGAGCTAGTCTCCATCTCCAATCGGATCTTGCTGGAGCAGCACGTGACTAGCCGCTGATGCGGCAAACCCTGCTAATGTATGCCGCCGCAAATATGCCTGTGTTCTCGGCTGTGGCGGACATTGACCTGACTGTCGGCACGACTCGTTTTGAATAAAGCCCAATCGCTATCCATGCGCTATGACCCCCGCGAACTCTCTGATGAGGAGCTGGTGGCGCGCTCGCATGATGAGTTGTTTCACGTCACGCGCGCCTATGAAGAGTTGATGCGGCGTTACCAACGCACTTTGTTCAACGTTTGTTCAAGGTATTTAGGGAACGATCGTGATGCTGACGATGTCTGTCAGGAGGTAATGCTTAAGGTGCTGTATGGCTTGAAGAATTTTGAGGGCAAATCGAAATTCAAGACCTGGCTATATAGCATCACCTACAACGAATGCATTACGCAGTATCGGAAGGAACGGCGAAAGCGTCGCTTGATGGACGCATTGAGTATTGACCCCCTTGAGGAAGCGTCTGAAGAAAAGACGCCGAAACCTGAGGAAAAGGGCGGACTCGATCGCTGGCTGGTGCATGTGAACCCGATCGACCGGGAGATTCTGGTGCTGCGATTTGTCGCAGAACTGGAATTTCAGGAAATCGCGGACATAATGCATATGGGTTTGAGTGCGACGAAAATGCGCTACAAGCGTGCTCTTGATAAATTGCGTGAGAAATTTGCAGGCATTGCTGAAACTTAGTTCAGCGCAAATAGCTCTACGTGTAGGTAAGTTCTGATAGACTTGCCGCCGAGTTGTCCCCCGGTATGTGGGACTGCTTTACAATCACCAGATGGGGATTTAACGGATGAAACTGAAAAACACCTTGGGCATTGCCATTGGTTCCTTTGTAGCCGCAACTTCGTTCGGTGCCCTGGCACAAGGCCAAGGCGCGGTCGAGGGTGAACTGTTCTACAAAAAACAGTACAACGACAGCGTCAAGCACGTAGAAGACGGTTACAACCCAGGCGCATCGATCGGTTACTTCCTGACCGACGACGTCTCGTTGAACCTGACCTACGACAAGACCAACCACACCCGTTCGAACGACGGCACTGGCCACCAGAAAATCAAAGGCGACAACTTTGGTCTGAACGCTCAGTACCACTTCGGCACCGTTGGTGACGCTCTGCGTCCTTACGTTTCCGGTGGTGTTGCTCACAAGAGCATGACCAACGTAGAAGCTGACGGCCACAGCGGTCGTGACCAGTCTACTTTCCTGACTGCTGGCGCTGGTGTTAAGTGGTACATCACTGACAACCTGTTCGCCCGTGCAGGCGTTGAAGCTGACTACAAACTGGACAACGGCAAGTGGGACTACGCGCCTACTGTTGGCCTGGGTGTAAACTTCGGTGGCAACGGCGGTAAAGTAGCTCCTGCTCCAGTTCCAGCTCCAGCACCAATCGCTGAGCCAGAACCAGAAGCTCCAATCGCTGAAGTGGTTAAGGTTGAGCTGGACGTTAAGTTCGACTTCGACAAGTCGGTTGTTAAATCGCAGTACATGCCTGACATCCGCAACGTTGCTGATTTCATGAAGCAGTACCCTGCGACCACCACGACTGTTGCTGGTTACACTGACAGCGTAGGTCCAGACGCCTACAACCAAAAACTGTCCGAGCGTCGTGCTAACGCCGTTCGTGCAGCTCTGGTTAACGACGGTGTTGAATCCGGTCGCGTAAACGCAGTGGGTTACGGCGAAGCCAACCCAGTTGCTTCGAACGCAACTGATGAAGGCCGTGCTCTGAACCGTCGCGTAGAAGCTACCGTTCAAGCAGAAGCTAAGTAATTATTAGCTAGCCTGTTCAGAAAAGCCCGGCTCAGGCCGGGCTTTTCTTTGTCTGCGATTTAGTCCCGATGTCTCAAGCCGGGAAGGCCTGAAACGGCGTCCCACACTTCCCTCGCGTCTTACCGCTCGGCACGGCTATAATCGCGCTCACTTTCAGCCGCCTTCCGAGACCATCGAGCCCATGTATAACCTGGCCCGCCAGTTGCTCTTCAAACTTTCCCCTGAAACCTCGCATGATCTGTCTCTGGATTTGATCGGAGCGGGCGGCCGTTTGGGGCTGAACAGTTTGCTGTGCAAGGCGCCAGCCAAGCTGCCCGTTAGCGTCATGGGGCTTGAGTTCCCTAATCCGGTAGGGTTGGCCGCAGGCCTGGATAAAAACGGGGCGGCGATTGATGGATTTGCCCAATTGGGGTTCGGGTTTGTGGAGATCGGCACCGTGACGCCGCGCCCTCAGCCCGGTAATCCCAAGCCGCGGATTTTTCGCTTGCCTGAAGCGCAGGCCATTATCAATCGCATGGGCTTCAACAACCTGGGGGTCGATCATTTGTTGACCCGTGTGCAGGCGGCCAAATACAGCGGGATCCTGGGCATCAACATCGGCAAGAATTTCGATACACCGGTTGAGCGGGCCGTTGATGATTATTTGATTTGCCTGGACAAGGTTTACGCTCACGCGAGCTACGTGACGGTCAACGTCAGTTCTCCGAATACTCCGGGTCTACGCACGCTTCAGTTCGGTGATTCACTCAAGCAGCTTTTGGAGGCCTTACAGCTGCGTCAGAACGAGCTTACGCAGCGTCACGGCAAGCGTGTACCGCTAGCGATCAAGATTGCACCTGACATGACAGATGAAGAAACCGTGCTCGTCGCGCGTGCCTTGCTGGAAACCGGCATGGACGCGGTGATCGCCACCAACACGACGTTGAGTCGCGTCGGTGTGGAGGGCATGGAGCATGGGGATGAGGCAGGCGGCCTGTCGGGTGCGCCCGTACGAGAAAAAAGCACCCATACCGTCAAGGTCCTGGCTGAAGAACTTGCTGGCCGGATGCCGATTATTGCGGCGGGGGGTATCACTGAAGGCAAGCATGCGGCTGAGAAAATCGAGGCGGGTGCCAGTTTGGTGCAGATTTATTCCGGCTTCATTTACAAAGGGCCAGCGCTGATTCGCGAATCAGTGGATGCCATTTCGGCCATCACCCGTCGATAAACACCCAATAAAAAGGGCTCCTTGAAGGAGCCCTTGGGCCGCAGCCCGCCGCCCGGATAGGACGACATGGTTAACGTGTTGCGTATTCGAGGTGATGTCGGAATGTGCCCAGAGTTAGCCGACGGCGTGAAGTTCGTTGAGTCTGTGGATGCCCGCAGTGCCTGTCATACCGTCCCAGTTGTCGCCGCGTCCTTCGCGCCAGCCATTAATCCATGCCTGGCGCACCGACGGTAGAGTAAAAGGGCAAAGCTCACGGGACTTTCCGTTAACGCCATATTGGTATCCGCGCAAGAAAGCTCTTTCCAACGGATCACGCTTAAGTCTTCTCATAGGGTATTGCCCTCACTTGTTGACTGTTTTATATCGCGTCGACCTGACTCAGGTCGGGGCAGAGTGCTTCTGCCGTGGGTGGCTCGCTGCCGGCGTGGCGAGCATTTTTGTTATCACCTGCGCGGTGACAACCTGCGTTCAGTTCTAACCAATGTGGTTGGGTGTGTGAATGATCGTTTTGTCATAAGGACGTAACGATAGTGGTGTTCAGGCCATAAGAAAGGGAGGCCTTTTGCCCCTTTCTACGACCAAAGCCTGATCCTGCGAGTGTTTGCAAAGATGATGCGTTTCATTCTCCGCTGCGAATGACCGCCTTATTTGCTCGGGTACTATTCGACGAAGGGTCTGAATATGTCCCTTTGTTTCAAGATGAATGACCTGTCTCAGCGTCTAAACTCTTCATGCCTGCGGGCAAGGTTGGGCGCGGGGATGGACCGGCACAGTCTCGTGCCACGCGAGCGCTCTTCAAGAAAAGCGCTTGATTGAAAACGGAGCAGGCAATGCGTTGCCTCTTCACAGATAGCTAAAAGCTCAGGAATCCCATGTCGGATCGTTACGAACTCTTCCTTACCTGCCCGAAAGGCCTTGAAGGCTTGCTCCTTGATGAGGCCAAAAGCCTTGGCCTTGAGGACGCTCGCGAGCATACCTCGGCCATTCGTGGTACTGCAGATATGGAAACTGCCTACCGTCTGTGTCTCTGGTCGCGTCTTGCTAACCGCGTATTACTGGTGCTCAAGCGCTTTCCGATGAAGGACGCCGAGGACCTCTATCACGGCGTGCTGGAGGTTGACTGGCAGGATCACATGGTGCCCGATGGCACCTTGGCGGTGGAGTTCAGCGGCCACGGCTCCGGCATCGACAACACCCACTTTGGTGCGTTGAAAGTCAAAGACGCCATTGTCGACAAATTGCGCACGCCGTCCGGCGAGCGTCCGTCGATCGACAAAATCAGCCCTGATTTGCGTATCCACCTGCGACTGGATCGGGGTGAAGCCATTCTGTCGCTGGATCTGTCAGGCAGCAGCCTGCACCAGCGCGGTTATCGCTTGCAGCAAGGCGCTGCGCCGCTCAAGGAAAACCTTGCAGCAGCCATCCTGATTCGTGCGGGCTGGCCGCGCATGGCAGCTGAAGGCGCTGCGCTGGCTGACCCGATGTGCGGTGTGGGCACATTTTTGGTCGAGGGCGCGATGATTGCCGCCGACATGGCGCCTAACCTCAACCGCATTCATTGGGGCTTTGACGCCTGGCTCGGCCACGTACCGGCGATCTGGAAGAAACTTCACCAGCAAGCCACTGAGCGGGCTGAGGCGGGCATGTCAAAACCGCCATTGTGGATTCGGGGTTATGAAGCCGATCCGCGCCTGATCCAGCCTGCGCGCAACAACATCGAGCGCGCCGGTCTGAGTCACTGGATCAAGATTTACCAAGGTGAAGTTGCGACGTTCGAACCTCGCCCGGATCAGAACCAGAAAGGCCTGGTCATTTGTAACCCGCCGTATGGCGAGCGCCTGGGCGATGAGGCGAGCCTGCTCTATCTCTACCAGAACCTGGGCGAGCGCCTGCGTCAGGCCTGTTTGAACTGGGAGGCGGCTGTGTTCACCGGCGCGCCTGACCTGGGCAAGCGCATGGGTATTCGCAGCCACAAACAGTATTCATTCTGGAACGGCGCCTTGCCGTGCAAGTTGCTGCTGATCAAGGTCGTGCCGGACCAGTTCGTGACGGGTGAGCGTCGTACCCCTGAGCAGCGTCAGGCTGAGCGCGAGCAGGCTGAGTCCGATCTGCCGTCCAACATTGAAGCACCGGGTAAATACGAAAAATTCAACAAGAACGGTAACCCGATCAAGCCGGTTCCCGTGGTGGTTGAGCAGCCGCGTTTGAGCGAAGGCGGGCAAATGTTCGCCAATCGTCTGCAAAAGAACCTCAAAGCCTTGGGCAAATGGGTCAAGCGCGAAGGCATCGATTGCTACCGTGTCTACGATGCAGACATGCCTGAATACTCGATGGCGATTGATCTGTACCACGACTGGGTGCACGTTCAGGAGTATGCAGCGCCCAAATCCATTGACCCGGAAAAAGCCTCGGCGCGCATGTTCGATGCGCTGGCGGCCATTCCTCAGGCATTGAACGTCGATAAAAGCCGTGTGATCGTCAAGCGGCGCGAGCGCCAGAGCGGGACCAAGCAGTACGAGCGCCAAAGCGCGCAAGGCAAGTTCACCGAGGTCAATGAAGGCGGCGTGAAGCTGCTGGTCAACCTGACGGACTACCTGGATACCGGTCTGTTCCTCGACCACCGCCCGATGCGCATGAGGATTCAGCGCGAGGCGGCCGGCAAGCGTTTCCTGAACCTGTATTGCTACACCGCAACCGCCAGTGTTCACGCCGCTAAAGGGGGCGCGCGCAGCACCACGAGCGTGGATTTGTCCAAAACTTACCTGGACTGGGCGCGTCGTAATTTGTCGCTCAACGGTTTTTCAGACAAGAACCGTCTGGAGCAGGGCGATGTGATGGTATGGCTCGATGCATGCCGGGAAGAGTACGACCTGATCTTTATCGATCCGCCGACCTTTTCCAATTCCAAGCGCATGGAAGGCATCTTCGATGTCCAGCGTGACCACGTGCAATTGCTGGACCTGGCGATGGCGCGTCTGGCGCCCGGCGGTGTGTTGTATTTCTCCAACAACTTCCGCAAGTTCATCCTCGATGAGCACCTGGAAGCGCGTTACGCCGTCGAAGAAATCACTGCCAGCACGATTGATCCGGATTTTGCCCGCAACAGCAAGATTCACCGCGCCTGGAAAATCACGGCGCGTTGATCGCGCACCTGTCATCCCGGGCTGCAGGCAGGGATGACAGAGGCCATACACAAAAACGCCCCGGCTCGAGTGAGCCGGGGCGTTTTTTATGGCTTCGTAAAAGCCTTATTGGGCGATTGAAATCGCACTGTTCGGCAGTTGCGGTTGACGATAAAGATCCAGCAGGACCTGGTCGAGGACGGCCGAGGCGCCCCATGGGCGTGGGTCATTGAGAATGGCCACCACGGCCCAGGTGTTGCCATTGCTATCACGGCTAAAGCCCGAGATCGCACGCACCGTGTTGAGAGTGCCGGTCTTGATGTGAGCCTGACCGTTCATGGCGGTGGTTTTCAGACGCTTGCGCATCGTGCCGTCCTTGCCAGCAATGGGCATGGAGCTGATGAACTCGGCGGCGTAGGGGCTTTTCCAGGCGGCCTGGAGCATTTGAGCCATTTCACGGGCGCTGACCCGCTCGGCACGAGACAGGCCTGAGCCGTTCTCCATCACCAGGTGCGGCGCCGTGATGCCTTTCTTGGCCAGCCACTGACGAACCACACGCTGGGCTGCTTTGGCGTCATCGCCGTCGGCATCCGTGCGGAACTGCGCACCCAGGCTCAGAAACAACTGCTGAGCCATGGTGTTGTTGCTGTACTTGTTGATGTCACGAATGATTTCAGCGAGGTCTGGCGAGAAGGCGCGGGCCAGGACTTTGGCGCTTTTAGGGACGGAACCCTGGCGATCTTGCCCCAGAATACTGCCGCCCAGTTCTTTCCAGATCGCGCGAACGGCGCCTGCGGTATACGTGGCGTGGTCAAGCAGCGACAAGTAGGTCTGCGAGTTGCAGCCATCGCCCAATTGACCCGTGACGGTTACAAGTACTGAGCCGTCCGGCTGCGGCACCGGGTTGTAACGCACGTCACCCGTGCATTGCTTGGCGTTGACGGCTTTTACCTGATTGTCCACGCGGATGCTGGCAATCGGCGGCTCAACTGATATCAAGACCTTGCCTGAGTCGTTGCGTGCAACAAAGCGCAGCGCCTTGAGGTTGACCATCAGCGCGTCGGGCTTGACCAGGAACGGCTTGTTCTTGTCATTGCCGTCGTCATCAAACACTGGCAATTGCGGTTGCTCGAAGAAGCTGCGGTCCAGCACCAGATCCCCGGTGACTTGTTGCACGCCATTGGCACGCAGGTCGCGCATCAGTAGCCACAGCTTTTCCATGTTCAGCTTGGGGTCGCCGCCGCCTTTGAGATAGAGGTTGCCCTGCAGGATGCCGTTGCTCAGCGTGCCATCGGTGTAAAACTCGGTTTTCCACTGATGGGTAGGGCCGAGCATTTCCAGGGCTGCGTAGGTGGTGACCAGCTTCATGGTGGAGGCCGGGTTCATTGAGACATCAGCATTGAACACAGTCGGTACGCCGGGGCCGTTGAGCGGCAGCATCACCAGTGATAGTGCGTTGTTTTGCAATTTGTTGGTTTTGAGCGCCTGCTGAACCTTGGGCGAAAGTGTGGTGTTGACCGGGGCTGCGTTGGCCCCAAAGGCAAATGGCAGCATCAACCCGGCGAGTAGCAGTGGACGTAAAGACTTGATCATAAAAAGTAATACCCTGCAGGCGAGGGGAAAAAATACGAGGGCATGATGAAAATTCCCTCAATGGTCATGAAAGTGACGGCATTATGCCCCAAGGTCGTCAGTCTTGTGCATTGCCGTGATACACACGTGCATTGATTAAATGCACAAAACGATGAGCCGTCCACACTGAACCGGGCACGTACAGCTCGAAACTGGTAAAGTGCCGCCGTTATTACTTAAGAGGATTGTTCAATGGCTACTAATCGTTCCCAGCGTCTGCGCAAAAAGCTGTGCGTTGATGAATTTCAGGAGTTGGGTTTTGAGCTGAACCTGGATTTCAAAGAAGACCTGTCGGAAGAAGCTATCGACGCTTTCCTCGAAGCGTTCTTGAAAGAAGCCATGGAAGCCAACGGCCTTGGTTATGTTGGCGGCGACGACTACGGTCTGGTGTGCCTGCAGAAGCGCGGTTCGGTCAGCGAAGAGCAGCGTGCCGCTGTTGAAGCCTGGCTGAAAGCTCGTCCAGAGCTGACCAGCGTTGAAGTGAGCCCGCTGCTCGACGTGTGGTACCCGGAAAAGCCTATCAATCCGGTAGCCTGATGTGATGCATGGAGGCAGCCTGTCTGGCTGCTTCCATGCGGCTGTTCTGCAAGATCCTCTGGCCCGTCCGGGCGACCGATACCCATTCCTTGATTGTTTTTGCCTGCATTCCTTGCGCACCCGTGCGTGCGTTGTTTAGCCGTGTAGTCGAGGGTGAGACGGCTTCGTACGTGGTTATCTGCATGCATGGGCGTGTCCGGCTCACTCATCACGCTTTCGCGAATGCAAAAAAAAGGACAAGGGATGAGCTTGTCCTTTTATCGATTGGCAATCAGGGCATCAGTCGTAGATGACCTTTTTCTTCCAGTCCGCATCAGCTTCGTCAGTTTTCAAGCCCTCGGTCAGTTCGTTGACCTCATCCTTTGTCGGCTCAAGCTTGGTAAGCACCAGCGAATTTGCACGCGCCAGTTGTTCTTCCATTTCCTTCAACGCGCTGCTGTACATGGCGGGTTCAGGTTGTTTGCGCAGGTACTGGGCGCCGCGTTCATAGGCAAGGCGTGCCTGCCCCGGCTGATTTTGCTGGAAGGCCAACTGCCCAAGGTTGTTGAAGAATTCGATGTGCAGCACGACCAGCAAATGGCGGATCTCTTTGATCCAGCGTTTGGCTTCATTGGTAGGCAGAAAGCCATCTTGCACCGCGCGGGTGATTTGCCCGTGCAATGTTTCCAACAAGAAACGCACATCCTTGGCCTTGGCTTCAGTCAGGATCGGGCCGGGCGGGTTATTGACGGGGATCGACTCGCCTTGGCCCACCAGTGCGTTCAGCTCGGCAATACGCGCCTTGACTGGCGCACTGTTCTTATCCAGATGCAGCAGGCGCTGGCAGGCATTGAGCTCCAGGCGTGTCAGCAAGTGCTTTAAGCCGGGCGACATCAATTGGCCGGGGAAGGTTTCGCTGACTTCGCTGCAACGACGAACGCGGTCAGTCAGTTCGACCTTCAGGCGCGCCTTTTCGAGTTTGTTGTTTTCCACCACATGGTTCATGTAACCGATGGCGATCAATAGGACGATCCCGGCCACTACAAGCAGGGTGATCATGGATGGTGTCAACGTGAAAACCTCTTTGGATAGTCAATGGGCTTTATTTTGGTGTTGCGAACAATCTTGAAGGTCAGAGCTCTCGTCTATAAAGAGGCAGATGTGTTGGATGTGGTACAGAGTGCCACTATTGTGCGGTGCCAACTATAACTCCTTGTAGGATGTCGGAATATAGGCGTCAGGACTTGGGCGCTAGACGGCGTAGGAAATGGCCTTAA
Organism: Pseudomonas sp. BS-2016; assembly: GCF_001806145.1. NCBI lineage: Bacteria > Pseudomonadati > Pseudomonadota > Gammaproteobacteria > Pseudomonadales > Pseudomonadaceae > Pseudomonas > Pseudomonas sp. BS-2016. The sequence goes on along the minus strand of NZ_MLCT01000009.1, from coordinate 49,381 downwards.
GTTTGGGGAAGTCATTGATTTCAATATATTTTCATATTGGGGTTGACGACTTCTAAAACCATCCCTAGAATGCGCGCCAATTGCAGCGTAAAGCACACAGCGAAACGCAGTAACCAGTGAAGTTGTAGCGTGTCCCCTTCGTCTAGTGGCCTAGGACACCGCCCTTTCACGGCGGTAACAGGGGTTCGAGTCCCCTAGGGGACGCCAATGCGGGAATAGCTCAGTTGGTAGAGCACGACCTTGCCAAGGTCGGGGTCGCGAGTTCGAGTCTCGTTTCCCGCTCCATTTTTAAGCAGCTTCGCTCTCGGGCGGGGTTGAGTGAAAGCCAAAACATTAGCTTCGGTCAATGTGATTGGCACTGAAACATGCAGCGTATGTTTCGGGCAACGTCCCCTTCGTCTAGTGGCCTAGGACACCGCCCTTTCACGGCGGTAACAGGGGTTCGAGTCCCCTAGGGGACGCCATTATTGCGGGAATAGCTCAGTTGGTAGAGCACGACCTTGCCAAGGTCGGGGTCGCGAGTTCGAGTCTCGTTTCCCGCTCCAAATTTTGTTTTCTGAAGTCAAGCAACATTCAGGAAGCATAAAAAGATCAGCTGAGGCTGATTTTTTTTGTGTCACCAGCAGCTTTGCCTTCGGGTGAGGTTGAGTGAAACGCCAGCGCAGCAATTGAGTTTGATGCGGCTGGCACTGAGACATACAACGTATGTTTTGGGCAACGTCCCCTTCGTCTAGTGGCCTAGGACACCGCCCTTTCACGGCGGTAACAGGGGTTCGAGTCCCCTAGGGGACGCCATTTTGCGGGAATAGCTCAGTTGGTAGAGCACGACCTTGCCAAGGTCGGGGTCGCGAGTTCGAGTCTCGTTTCCCGCTCCAAATTTTGTTTTTTTGAGCAACGCAGTTTCAAAAAACACATAAAAGCAGCCTACGGGCTGCTTTTTTTGTGCCTGCGATTTATAGGCCGTGCTCAATCCGTGCGGCTTTGCACAATCATTCCCAGCGCCTCAACAACAGCCAAATACGTGTTCTTACCATTAAGCGTCACCGCCCGCTGGACGGTATGACTGCTAAGGTTGGACATATCCCCTTGTTCAGTCAGTACTGACCTGAACCTTGCGTCACCTTCGTTGTTCAAAACCATTAATGCTCCAATAACGCCGACACAACACAACAAGAGAATCCGTATGAACAATCTTAAAAAATGGCTCAGTGGCTCGCTTCTGGCCTTTGGGATCGTCACGCAACCGGTGTGGGCACAAAGCCAGGCAACACCGGTTCATTTCGCAGATCTCACGTGGGAAAGCGGCAGTTTTATCACTGAGGTGCTGCGCCAGCTCACTGAAAAGGGCTACGGCATCAGCACCGACACATTGCCAGGCAGCACTGTGAGCCTTGAAGCGGCGTTGGCTAAAAACGATATTCAGGTGATCGGCGAAGAGTGGGCCGGGCGCAGTCCGGTGTGGGTCAAGGCTGAAGCACAAGGCAAGGTCTTCGGCCTGGGCGATATCGTGAAAAACGCCAGCGAAGGGTGGTGGGTACCGGAGTACGTTATCAAAGGCGATCCGAAAAAAGGGATCGAGCCCTTGGCGCCCGAGCTGAAGTCCGTCAGCGATCTGGCCCGTTACAAGGATGTATTCCGCGATCAGGAAGACCCGAGCCGCGGGCGCTTTCTCAACAGTCCCAGCGGCTGGACGTCTGAAACCGTTAACAGTCAAAAGCTCAAAGCCTACGGGCTGGATAAAGATTTTGTGAATTTCCGGACCGGTTCCGGGGCTGCGCTGGATGCCGAGATCAGTTCTTCGATCAAACGCGGCAAGCCGGTGCTGTTCTATTACTGGTCCCCGACACCTCTGATCGGGCGCTACCCGTTGATCAAGCTGGAAGAGCCTCCATTTGATGCCCAGGCCTGGAAAACCCTGACCGACGCGAACGATCCAAACCCCAAGGGCACGCGTTCGTTGCCTGCGAAATTGGCGATTGGCGTTTCTGCCCCCTTCAAATCCGAGTACCCGCAGTTGGTGCAGTTTTATGAGAAGGTCGACTTCCCGATCGACCTGCTGAATCAGACGCTGGCGCAAATGAGTGAAAAACGAACCGAACCGCGTAAGGCCGCGCTGGCTTTCCTGCGTGAACAGCCGCAGATTTGGGAGAAATGGGTAACCCCTGAGGCCGCCCAAAAAGTTAAATCGGCGTTATAAGTCGCCTATGTCTCAGAACAAGAGCCGCGCATGTTTCCTGAAAATCTGACGTTCTCCATCGCCGGTTGGGTCAACGATGGGGTCGATGCGCTGGTAAGCAATTATGGGGATGTGTTGCGCAACATCTCTGACACGTTGCTGTGGGCCATTATTCACCTTGAAAACCTGCTGCGCCTGACGCCGTGGTGGCTGATGCTGGCCATCGTCGGCGCCATTGCCTGGCATGCCACCCGCAAGATCATCAGTACGCTGTTAATCGTCGGCTTGCTGTTCCTGGTCGGTGCGGTCGGGCTTTGGGACAAGCTGATGCAGACCCTGGCGTTGATGATGGTGGCCACCGTGATTTCGGTGCTCGTCGGCATTCCCTTGGGCATTCTGGCGGCGCGCAGCAATCGTCTGCGGGCGGTGATGATGCCGTTGCTCGACATCATGCAAACCATGCCCAGTTTCGTTTACCTGATCCCGGTGCTGATGCTGTTCGGTCTGGGCAAAGTTCCGGCCATTTTCGCCACGGTCATTTATGCCGTACCCCCGTTGATCCGCCTCACCGATCTGGGCCTTCGCCAGGTGGATCGCGAAGTGATGGAGGCCATCAACGCATTTGGTGCCACCCCGTGGCAGCAACTGTTTGGCGTGCAATTGCCACTGGCCTTGCCGAGCATCATGGCCGGGATCAATCAGACCACCATGATGGCGTTGTCGATGGTGGTGATCGCTTCCATGATCGGGGCCAGGGGATTGGGCGAGGATGTGCTGGTGGGCATTCAAACCCTCAACGTCGGCAAAGGGTTGGAAGCAGGATTGGCCATTGTGATTCTCGCCGTGGTGATTGATCGCATTACTCAGGCTTATGGTCGGCCACGGCACGGAGAGCGTAAATGAGCGCAGTGACCGAGAGCAAAATCGAAGTCCGTCATGTGTTCAAGGTCTTTGGCAACCGCGAAAAAGAGGTGCTGGCGCTGATTCGGGCGGGCAAAAGCAAGGATCAAGTCCTGGCCGAAACCGGCTGCGTGGTGGGCATCAATGATTTGTCGCTGTCGATCCAGGCGGGGGAGGTCTTCGTCATCATGGGTCTGTCCGGGTCGGGCAAGTCGACGCTGGTTCGCCACCTGAACCGTTTGGTCGACCCTACAAGCGGTCAGATCCTGGTCGATGGTGAAGATATTCTTCAGTACGACATGTCAGCCTTGCGTCACCTGCGCCGCCATAAAATCAGCATGGTGTTTCAGAATTTTGGCCTGTTGCCCCATCGCACCGTGCTGGAGAACGTGGCCTACGGGCTCAAGGTGCGTGGCGAAAGCAAAGCGCAGTGCAATGAGCGCGCACGGCACTGGATTGGCGTGGTGGGCTTGCAGGGTTATGAACAGGCGATGATTCATCAATTGTCGGGGGGCATGCGTCAGCGCGTAGGGCTGGCAAGGGCCTTGGCCACCGATACCGACATCATCCTGATGGACGAAGCCTTCAGCGCGCTTGATCCCTTGATCCGCGCCGAAATGCAGGACCAGCTGCTCGAACTTCAGCGCACGCTGCAAAAAACCATTGTCTTCATTACCCACGATCTGGATGAGGCGCTGCGTATCGGCCACCGCATTGCCATTCTCAAGGACGGGCAATTGATACAGGTCGGGACGCCGCAGCAAATACTCAACGCGCCAGCGGATGAGTACGTCGATCGTTTTGTGCAACGGCGGCGCACAGAGGTGTAAGCGAGAAGTAACCCGCTACCGCAGTTGAAAGGTGTGCATTGCGTTTAATGAAAAGACAGTCCAGTCCCGGGCATAGCGCCGGGCGGACTGGCCTTTACATGCCACCGCAATGGACGCTCTATGAAAACCCTCTCCACGACCCCCGGGTTATTGTCACGTTTCAAGGTTCTGGGCAGCTTCAATGCCCAACATTTTCCGCCGCGTCCCACGCTGTTCAGTGTGCTGGCCCGCCAACTCAATGAGGCGCTGGCAGAGAAGTACCCAAGCCTCGACCTTGATGTGACCGGTTTGCATATCGCTGAGCCTTGGCCAGTGGCGGCCGCCTTAATCACCCCCGAGAACGGCATGCCCCGGCACTTTCGGCTGATGTCCCCGGTGGACATGCTGATCCAGAGTTACATTGATGCGCGGCCGGTGACCCTGATCCAGGGGTTCCATCGGTTGACCGACGACACCCGCGAGCGCGATCCCCACCCATTGGCTGTACACATGGATGACCTGCAAACGGCCATCAATGAATGCGCTGCGTTGCTGATCGACATTTGGCAGCACGCGCTGACGCAGTTTTGCAGTGTGGGCAACGGGCAAGGCAGATCGCCGTTTCAGTGGTTGAGCCATGTGCAGCAATGGGGGCTGCAATCGACGTTGGCTGACGATCAATACGTCCCCGCCTTGACCAATGAGCAAGCGGTTTCGATGGCCGTGGTGGCCAGCTTTGCGGACCGGGAAAGCCGCCAAAAAGGAACGGAAGAAACCCCGGTGCGGGCGTGCCTGGTTTACCTGCAGGCGCTCAAGAATCTACGAGTGGAGCGCTTTCAATTACCCGGTGTGATGCTTGTTACGCGGCAGATGAAGCAGCGCCTGCTGGTGCTGAGTTACTCCCTGGAATCCGGTATTGAAGTGTTTGAATCGTTGGCGGATCACGCTAGCCAACTGGCCCGCCGCCTTCAGGACACGTTCGAACAACCAGTGTTTGCATGGGCGTTGCATGAACCGCAAGGTGACTTTTTTACCGCACTTTCCTGCACCCTGCTGGATGAGCAGTTGCGCACTGTGCAGGCGCTTGGCGAAACGGCCCGGCGCGAACAGTGGAGTGCCTTGCGTCTGGAGCAGAAACTGGATGCAGCTGTGGGCATGTTCCCTTTGTTCAATGAGCAAGACCGACCGTGGCTGAACCATGTCATGACGAAATTGCCTGCATGGCTCAAGCAGGCATCGGCGCAGCACCTGCTGGCCTACAGCAAACTGATGATTGCCCAAGCCTTGTTTCAGCAGCAATCACAGGGGAAAACATTCCTGGACGGGATCGAGGCCTTGCCGACATTTGCCGAGCAGCTAATCAGACAACGGCTGGACAGGGATCACCCCGGCGCAGACATCGACATCGCCAGGGTCGAGATTCATGACCTCGGGGTCGAAGTGCTGACCCTGCCGATTTTTACCGATAAGACGCTGCCCCTGACCGAGTTTGTCCTGAGCTATCGCGGCGGCTGGCCTGTCGGGCTTATTAGCGTTCAGGGGCGCGACGCCGCCGTTTTGCCAGATTGGTTCACCGCAGATTATGCGCGGCAGTTAGTGGACGAGCTGGATGTTGGCTCGCAGTACATCGCGCAGATCAAACGGTTACTGATTGATGAGGCGGATGAGGTCGCGCGTCGTAAAACCTTGTTCAAGTCCCAACTGAGCGTGCAACTGCCGCTGTTTGCCCTGGAAAAACTGATCAAGGGTGAAGCCGGGTTTACGCAACAGGGCTGGAACATCGTGAACGGCCTGATGCGTCCCGATGCACACGACACACTGGAGAAAAGTGGCCTCTGTGTGCGGCCGTTGGGTTTCATCGCCTATGAGGGGGCGCCCACCGATTATGTCGCCAACATGTTTGTACTGGGCCCGCGTCAGGTCGGCACAGGCCCGTTTATCCTCTATCAACCCTTCGCGTCTGAACCGTTGCTGGAGTGTGCAACATGGGCAGCATTGTTTGCCGCCATCAGCGAATCTGAAGACCTGAATTACAGCGTGCTGCAATGGCTTAATGATGATGCGCGCGCGTTGTACGCTGAAGGCGGGTTTGCCAGACCGCATCTTGAGGGGGTATTGCTGGAAGGCTTTCTGGCGCTGTTACCGCGCAGTCCTGCGATGTTGAGCACTCAGGCCGTAGTGGGTAACTACTTTGACGCGCTGTTTGAGGCCAATGCCCAGGCATTGCTTTCATTGGCGGACAAACAAACCGTCACCGTGGCTGAGCGGCGTTGGCTGTTGGTTAAAAAAGCGGGTTGGGCCTTGTTCAATGGCCTCACGTTTTTCGTCAATGGGCCATTGCAGAAGGCTGCCTGGTTGCTCCAGACCTTGCTGAGCATTGATAACACGCTGCATGCGCGTTTGAGCGGGGACAAAGAGGCCGCGTTGGAGTCGGTGATCGACCTGTTGCTCAACATCAGCCTGGCGTTATTGCAGGAAGGTCTGAATTTCAGGGCGCAGGCCAATGACAGACGGCGCCTGAGGGTGCCTGTTGATGAGCCCTTGTTCTCACGTTATGAATCACCTTCTGCGCCCCAGGTGAAACCTCCCGTGTTGCCGCTGATAACCCCTAAAAAACGGCCGGACCTCACCCCTTCGGCTGCGCAGCATTATTCGGCATTGGACGTGCACTGGTTTAGTCCGTCGCAGCGCTTGACCGGCGCGCAGCGTCTGGAGCTTGAAACCTATGAAGTGGCCTTTGACCTGGCCGGTGCCACGCCGATTGAAGTAGGTGAATTGGCTGGAATCCTGACGTATCAAGGTTTGTCCTACGTGCGCCTCGCTGACAAAACCTATTGCGTGGCGCGTGATGCTGAAGGCTTGCACATTCAGGATGTACAGCAAGCCGATCGTCGAGGGCCTCGCCTGATGAAAGACCTTTCGGGTCAATGGCAATTGGATTTGCGCTTGGGTTTAAAAGGAGGCGGGCCTAAATCCAGGATCAAGAAACTGCGGGAAGAGAAACAAAAGAAAGTTGACGAACTGCTTCAGCAAGCTGAAATCCTCAAAGGCCAACTTCACGACAATGAGCGCGTGATGCAAGTCACCGAGGGGCTTCTGGAAATCGCAGTTGACCGTCGGGCAACGTTTCTTGAGCGTTTCAGCGTTGAGTTTGAAAGCTGGCGGCTGAAGATGCACGAACTGATCAACCTCTTGGACAAGGTCGAAGCGATCTCGCCGTTGGAGTCGCGTGCGACGTTTCTCCATCATTGCTGGGTAAGTTTGACCCTGCAGCATTTCAAATTACAAAACTATTATGAGTCTGAACGCCAGAGCCTCCCGGTCTACAACTCTCAAGTGGACTTTCTGGATAAGGCGCTGGACGTGGTCCAACAGATGAGTGCCGGTTCTGTCAGTTCGTATGAAACGTGGATTGAGCACCTGGAAAAAGCTCGCACTATCGAAGCCAAACTGTTTTCCAACTCGGCGCTGGAACTTGAAGCCCTCAGGCACGTCGATGGGCGCCCTTTACCCAAGGACAGTGCGTTGCGCGAGCTAAAAAACATGGAGGAACATGAGTACTTCGATCGTCATTGGTCGGCTGTGTATCTGGAAACCCTGTGTGAGCTGGTAATCCGTCGGGGGGCGGTTAACTTGTCTGCGGAAGAAGAGCATGCCTTCAACTTATTTGGCAGTGCAGCACTGGTTGATACGGCGTGGTCGCAACTGAGTTTGCGGATGGATAATCAGCTGTACGGCCAAGATCAGATTGCGCTGCTGGACCGCGCTATCGAGCAGTACTACACAGCAGAAAGTCTGTGCGCGAACCTGATCCATCTGGAGTCCGAGCATTTTCGCAACGAGTACCTCACTCCGATCATTCAGGTGGTCAGGCACTTGAGAGTGTTTGCAGAATCCCAGCTCGAAAAAGTCATTCGCGATTCCGAAAGTTCGTCTTCTGACTATGAAGAGCCGCGGCCGGGGCCCAGCCGATTGGCGTATGCAGCACTCAGTAAAAAAACGGCGACATCCGGAGCGCCACAACAGGTGATTAAAACCACCACCCATCAGGTATTGGTCGGCGCCCCGCGCGAATCATCCGAGGGTCAATCTGGCGGCGTGGTGGATGTGACCGAAGGCTTTGGCAGGCTGTCCGTCCATACCTATAAGCAGGTCGAAAACGGTGCGTGGGAGGAAATCACTCAACGTCGACCGGCTGTGCAACTGGCCACTCAATCCAGAGATCTCTCGCGGCTGGTAGCTGACGGTCGACGCCTGCTGGCCAAGGTCGACAGTGCGATTGAAACCAGCCGTTCCAGCGCCATGACTTCAAAAATCCCCGTCGAAATCGAAGAGATTCTGGAATTCAAAGGCAAGAGCCTTGATGAGGTGGCGGTTCAGATCGACCGGATTGTGACGGCCGTCAGCGCTGAAGCGGAAACCCTGAACGAAACGCGCAAACAGGCAGCCCGGGCGCTGAGCGAACAATTGAAGGCAGAGGCCATCAAGTTGCGCGCGTTGGGTAAACGTTTGCGGATCAGCATGATCAAGCGACTTCCGCCGACGGGCCCCAATGTGGAGTATTTGACTACGCAGGGAGAAATCAGGATTCGGCGCGTGGGTGAGCGCAAGTTCTTGTCCCGCGGTCAGCGCAAGGATTACCTGCAGGAATACGCCATCGACGACAAACAGGGGGCAGCGCTGTGGTACGCGCACTTTCATTACAAGGCGCTCGATACCCCGGCGGCTGCGTTCGATGTGGCGCATCTCAAGACGGCAGCCCAGCGCCGGTTGAGTGAACAGGCGCTGTATGCAAAGGCGTTCAACTCGCAAGAAGTGATAGACGTGTACCGCGCCAAACTGGATACGGCATTGGCCCAGCGGCTGTTCCTGTCGATCCCTTAATGGCGGGGCTCTTATTGCACGTCGTAGCGAACGGTGAGCACGCCTTTCTTTTCTTTGATCGACAGGATGGGCACGGACTTCAATTGCTTCAACGAGCTGACATGGGTGCCCGCGCATGGGTGGGCGGGCAGTTCACCGAAGCCGATGAAACGCTGGTCGCCTTCCATGCGCGTCATCCGCGGCAAGTCTGCGTCGATCCAGCGCTGCAGTTGCTCCTCGACCTGTTGCGCCTGCAGCGGCTGAGGGGCGTTGCCCGGGACGAAGCTGACCCGGCATTCACCGGGCCAATGATGCGCTTTGCTGGGGATCCAGCCAGCGCGTTCGCCACAGACGCCGATCAAATGACCGGCCGAATGCAGGCGGGTATTCAAAAGGCGCCGCGTCGCATCGACTCGGGCCTGGGTTTCCCCGGTTTGCACTGCGGCGTTGACCACATGCACCACGTGCTCGACATCATGGAAAACCTTGATCACTTCGCTGTCCCCAATCCAGCCCGTGTCGCTGGGCTGTCCGCCACCCTGGGGGTGAAAAGGGGTGCGACTCAACACCACCGCAAACCCATCGTCACACGGCGCACAACTGAGCACATCGACCTGAGCGGTGAGTCCATCTTCGGTAAAAAACAGGCGTGGGGTCATGGGGAGGTTCCTGAGAAACAAGTTTTTAAAGTATAAGGACGTCACCTTGGCGTGATAATCCCTTCAATTTTCAATGGACCTGTGCGCTGTGAGCATAAATCTACCGTTGTCCTTATTGGCCGAAATGGCGATTTTCGTGAAGGTGGTCGAGGCCGGTAATTTTTCTGAAGCGGCGCGGCAACTGGGTACCTCGCCCTCTGCGGTGAGCCGCAGCATTGCCCGGCTGGAAAAGGCATTGGCCATCCGTTTATTGCAGCGCACCACCCGCAAACTGCGCCTGAGCGATGGCGGGGAGCAGGTGTATAAGCGCTGCCGGGATGTGGTGGGCGCGGCGCAATCGGTCATGGAAGTCAGTGGACGGTTTACCCAAGAGGCTGAAGGTCTGGTGCGCGTGAGCGTCCCCAAGGCCATCGGCCGCTATGTCATCCACCCGCATATGCCCGAGTTCCTGCGCCGCTTCCCGCACGTGGATGTGCAGTTGGTGCTTGAAGACCGCTATGTGGATTTGATTGATGGCAACGTCGACTTGAGCATTCGCGTCACTGACCAGCCCGCGCCGGGCTTGGCGGGGCGGCAATTGTGTGTGATCGAGCAACTGCTGTGCGCAACCCCTCAGTACCTGGCCTCGAACGGCGTCCCGCAACAGCCCGAAGATCTGCGCCATCACAGCTGTATTTGCCTGGGCGAGACTCCGGCCGATGCACGGTGGAAGTTCAAGCAGGGCAGCGCATCCGCTGTGGTGGGGGTGAAAGGGCGGTATGCCGCCAATCACACGGGCGTTCGGCTGGATGCGGTGTTGCAGCACATCGGAATTGGCAGCCTGCCGTACTTCACGGCGCGTCAGGCACTGGAGCAAGGGCACATCGTTCAGGTGTTGCCCGAGTGGGACTTTATTGCGTCCTACCACGGTGGCGTGTGGCTGCTCTACGAGCCGACCCGTTATCTGCCGCCGAAATTGCGGGTGTTTATCGACTTTCTGGTTGAACGGCTGGCGCAAGAAGCGAGTCGGCCGCTGTCGGCCTCTGGTCCGGACGCGAGCACTGCCTAAGTGCCAGACCCGCCGTGACAGTGGACCTTAAAACAGCCGGGCGAAAAAAAAGGCCCGTCCGGGTAACCGGGCGGGCCTGATGTGGTGCTGGGTGCCGATCAGTGTTGCGGGCTGTCCTCGCCTGTCGGCAACGCCATGAACTGCTTTTCCTGATTCCAGTCGAACGGTTCGCCGTTTTCTTCGGCCTCATGACGGCGCTCTTCAAGCGCCTCATACATGTCCAGTTCTTCATCGGACAGGAAGTTGAAGCATGCACCGCCGAAGTACCACAGCAGATCGCGTGGCACCAAGTGAGCGATTTGCGGGTAGCGTTCGATCACCTGGCACATGATGTCCTGGCCCAGGTACTGACTCTCGATCGGATCGACCGGCAATGCGCTGCGCATTTCGTCGAACCGTTCGATAAACAATGCGTGGCTTTCTTCGGGGATCTGCTCGGCATCACCGACAGCAACCAGAATGCTGCGCAGAATGTCGAGCAACACGAGGTTGTGGTTGAGATCGTTGGTGGCCATTGCGGTGTCCTCTAAAGCAAAACGGGCGCGGGAGTATAAAGCTCCGTGCGCCTGCTGTCGTGCTATCGAACTTTTCCTTCGCTGTGGGTGAGTGCTTCCTTCGAGAAATCGTCGACGTCGATCACCTTGCGACGTGCCGCCTCGGCCTCGCGCAGGGTCTGTGCCTCGGCCGGTTGCAGCACGCCAGCGGTGAGCGCCGCATCAATCGCATGTTCCCCTGCAGCCGGTTTAACCTGACCGCTTTTGAGCCCCTGATGGAGTTTTTTGAACAGCGGTTGGGCGGCGCTAAGCAGTTGACTGGCATGTTGCAAGGCGCCGACCGGATCGTCAGCCGATTGCGGGCGATAGCACCCGGCTAGTACGGCCTCCAGTGTCGGATCGCCTTGGGCGCGTCCCAACACGGCGGCCACCTCGGCGTCCAGTGCATCGTCCGGCCCGGTGTGACGTCGGCCAAACGGGAAGACAACCCCGCGCAGCAGCCAGCCCAAAGTGCGGCTCGGGAAGTTTTTCAGCAATTGATCCAGTGCCCGCTCGGCCTGTCCCAGGCTTTCTTCCATGGCCCAGGTAAACAGCGGGTTCAGATGCTCGGGTGAATCCAGATCGTGATAGCGCTTGAGGGCTGCGCTGGCCAGGTACATATGGCTGAGCACATCGCCCAGACGCGCCGACAGGCGTTCGCGACGTTTAAGTTCGCCACCCAGCAGCATCATGCTCAGGTCTGCCAGCATCGCGAACGCTGCAGCCTGACGGTTCAAGGCGCGGAAATAGCCTTGGCTCAACGCGTTGCCCGGTGCGTGTTCGAAGCGACCCAGCCCCAGGTTCAAGACCAGCGTACTAGCGGCGTTGCTGACAGCAAAACCGATGTGTTTGAGCAGCAGGTCATCAAACTCGCGCAGGGCCTGTTCGTGGTCCTCGCGCCCGGCCAGTGCCATTTCCTTGAGTACAAACGGGTGGCAGCGAATGGCACCCTGGCCGAAGATCATCAGGTTGCGCGACAGAATGTTCGCGCCTTCCACGGTGATGAAGATCGGCGCCCCTTGCCAGCTGCGACCCAAATAGTTGTTGGGCCCCATGATGATGCCTTTGCCGCCGTGCACGTCCATGGCGTGGCTGATGCATTCGCGGCCACGCTCGGTGAGGTGGTATTTGAGGATGGCCGACAACACGGACGGTTTTTCCCCCAGATCGACGGCATTGGCCGTCAGCATGCGGGCGCTGTCCATCAACCAGGCATTGCCGCCGATACGGGCCAGCGCTTCCTGAATGCCTTCGAACGCTGCGAGGGGCACGTTGAACTGTTCGCGCACCTGAGCGTATTGCCCGGTGACCAGGCTGGTGAACTTGGCCGCGCCGGTGCCAACGGCCGGGAGTGAAATCGAACGGCCCACGGACAGGCAGTTCATCAGCATCATCCAGCCCTTGCCGAGCATCTCCTGCCCGCCAATCAGGTAGTCCAGCGGAATAAACACGTCTTTGCCCGAGTTGGGGCCATTCATGAAGGCTGCACCCAGTGGCAGATGGCGTCGGCCAATCTCGACCCCTGGGGTGTCGGTCGGAATCAGCGCGAGGCTGATGCCCAGATCTTCTTCCTCACCCAACAAGTGGTCGGGGTCATGGGCCTTGAAGGCCAGGCCCAGCAGCGTGGCGACCGGGCCGAGCGTGATGTAGCGCTTTTCCCAATTCAGACGCAGACCGATAACTTCCTCGCCTTGCCACTGGCCTTTGCAAATGATGCCGGTGTCGGGCATGGCGCCCGCGTCAGAACCGGCAAGCGGGCCGGTGAGGGCGAAGCACGGGATGTCGTCGCCCCGGGCCAAGCGGGGCAGGTAGTGGTTGCGCTGTTCATCCGTGCCGTAGTGCAGCAGCAATTCAGCCGGGCCGAGGGAGTTGGGCACCATCACCGTGGACGCCAGGTCGCCACTGCGGGTGGCGAGTTTCATGGCCACCTGTGAATGCGCATACGCCGAAAAGCCCTTGCCGCCAAACTCCTTGGGAATGATCAGTGCAAAGAAACCGTGTTGCTTGATGTGCGCCCAGGCTTCAGGGGGCAAGTCCATGCGCTGGCCGATGTCCCAGTCCGAGACCATGGCGCACAGTTCTTCGGTGGGGCCGTCAATAAAGGCCTGTTCTTCATCGGTCAGCTGGACTTTGGGATAAGCCAGCAACTGATTCCAGTCGGGACGACCGCTGAACAATTCGCCATCCCACCACACGGTGCCAGCGTCGATGGCGTCGCGCTCGGTTTGCGACATGGGTGGCAGGGTTTTTTGAAACCAGTTGAACAGCGGGGCGGTGAACACCTTGCGCCGCAGATCAGGCAGCAACAACAGCGCGGCCGGTATCGCCAGCAGAATCCAGAAGATCCCCAGCAGCCAGCCCGGTGCATGGCTGAAAATGGCCATGGCCACGAGATAGACAGCCACCACGCCCATGGCGGGCAGCGGTGCAACGCGGCGATGCGCCAGCCAGGCGACGCCAACGATTAAAACCACAATCCACAACAACAGCATATTCAATCCTCCGTGAAACCAGTGGCGGGAACCTTCTAGAGCTTAGTCGCAAGTCTTGTTCGGGGTGCTATGGATAGTGACCTCACCCGGGAGGCGGAGTTCGTCCTGTGGGGTTAGACTCCTGCGGCGTCTATCAATCAGGAGTTGAGTCATGCTGAAAGTGTGGGGTCGCAAGAATTCATCCAATGTCAGAAAAGTCCTGTGGTGTGCCGAAGAGTTGGCCTTGCCTTACGACCGAGAAGAGGCCGGTGGTGCGTTTGGGGTGGTCGATAGCCCACAGTACCGGGCGCTAAACCCCAACGGTCGGGTGCCGATGATTGAAGACGACGGTTTCGTGTTGTGGGAATCCAACGCCATCGTGCGGTATCTGGCTGCCCGTTATGGCTCAGACACTTCCTGGTATCAGCGCGATGTGTGCGTGCGCGCACAGGCAGACAAGTGGATGGACTGGACCACGTCGACATTTGCAGGGCCTTTCCGCGATCTGTTCTGGGGGATGTTGCGTACGCCAGCCGAGCAGCAGGACTGGGTGTTGATCAACGGTGCGAGTAAAACGTGCGCAGAGTTGCTGTCGATTGTGGATCAGGCCTTGTCGGAAAAACCTTATTTGTCGGGTGATGAAATTGGCATGGGCGACATTCCGCTGGGGTCATTCATTTATGCCTGGTTTGAAATGCCTATTGAGCGCCCTTCAATGCCGCATTTGGAAGCGTGGTATGAGCGCCTGAAACTGCGCCCGTGCTACCGCCATGCGGTCATGACCGCGTTGACTTAATACTCACTATTAATACGGGCGACTGTACTTGTGCGTCGAGGCCAAGCACCATGCTGCCAGCGTGTCGGACTTGTATGACAGACGGCTCGCCCATACTTACACCTCCTATTCCCCCATCTTGGTGCGTAATCAGATATGAGTTCCGCTCTGTCCATACGGCAGCTAACCAAAACCTACGGCAACGGTTTCCAGGCCCTGAGTGGTATCGATCTGGATGTTTCTGAAGGTGATTTTTTCGCATTGCTTGGCCCCAACGGCGCCGGCAAATCCACAACCATTGGCATTCTCTCGACGCTGGTGAACAAAACCAGCGGCACGGTGAATGTGTTCGGCCATGACCTGGACCGCGAACCCGCCGCCTTGAAGCGTTGCATCGGTGTGGTGCCCCAGGAGTTCAACTTCAACCAGTTTGAAAAGACCTTCGACATCGTCGTGACCCAGGCGGGTTATTACGGCATTGCGCCCAAAGTCGCCAAGGAACGCGCTGAGAAATACCTGACCCAGCTCGGGTTGTGGGACAAGCGCGACACGCCCTCGCGCTCATTGTCAGGGGGCATGAAACGCCGCCTGATGATTGCTCGCGCCCTGGTGCACGAGCCGCGCCTGTTGATTCTCGACGAGCCGACGGCGGGGGTGGACATTGAGCTGCGTCGCTCCATGTGGACGTTCCTTACCGAGCTGAACGAGCAGGGCACCACCATCATCCTCACCACCCACTACCTGGAAGAGGCTGAGCAACTGTGCCGCAACATCGGCATCATCGATCACGGCACCATCGTTGAAAACACCAGCATGCGCCAGTTGTTGGGCCAGCTGCATGTCGAAACCTTCCTGCTGGACCTGAAAACCCCATTGCAGGCAGCGCCGCAGCTGATCGGTTATCCGAGCCAATTGCTCGACAGCGTGACGCTGGAAGTTCAGGTGGACAAACAGGTCGGCATTACCGGTTTGTTCACCCAACTGGCTGCCCAGCAGATTGAAGTGGTGAGCTTGCGCAATAAAACCAATCGCCTTGAGGAGTTGTTTGTGTCGTTGGTCGAGAAAAATCTGGCGAAGGTGGCGATATGAGCTCGGAGCTGCGCCCCAATCTGATTGCGTTGAACACCATTGTTTACCGCGAAGTGCGCCGTTTCATGCGCATCTGGCCGCAAACGTTGCTGCCGCCAGCGATCACCATGGTTCTGTACTTTGTGATCTTCGGTAACCTGATTGGCCGACAAATCGGCGATATGGGTGGTTTCACCTATATGGAGTACATCGTGCCCGGCCTGATCATGATGTCTGTGATCACCAACTCCTACGGCAACGTGGTATCGAGCTTTTTTGGCAGCAAGTTCCAGCGCTCCATCGAGGAATTGATGGTGTCGCCGGTATCGCCGCACACCATTTTGATCGGCTACACCGTGGGCGGGATTCTACGAGGCTTGATGGTGGGCGTGATCGTGACGTTGCTGTCGCTCTTTTTCACCCACTTGCAGGTGCATCACCTGGGGTTGACGGTGGCCGTGGTATTGCTGACGGCGACCATTTTTTCGCTGTTGGGCTTCGTTAACGCCGTGTTTGCACGCAATTTCGATGATATTTCGATCATTCCCACGTTCGTGCTCACGCCGTTGACTTATCTGGGCGGGGTGTTCTATTCGATCTCGTTGCTGCCGCCGTTCTGGCAGACGGTGTCGATGGCCAACCCGGTGTTGCACATGGTGAACGCCTTCCGCTACGGCATTCTGGGGGTGTCTGACATCAAAATCAGCGTGGCCTTGACCTTTATGGTGGTGGCGACCGTGGTGTTGTACGTCTTGTGCGCCCGCTTACTGGTCAGCGGTCGCGGCATGCGTCAGTAATACGTTCCGCGCTTTGCAAAAAGACCCCGAACGGGGTCTTTTTTATGGGCGATTGTTTTGCCGGCGCTTCCATTGGCGGCTCACCCACCAACGCCAATACAGCTGTGTCAGGCAATAGGCCAGCGCACCCAACACCACGCCGCACACCACCGAACCGAGCAAGAAGGGTTGCCAGAGCGTAGACAGCTGCCCGCTGATCCACTCCCAGGTCAGGTCGTCAGGTAATTGACGGGCCGGTACGTCCATTAGCCACGCGCCGAGTTTGTAGGTGCAATAAAACACTGGTGGCATGGTGATCGGGTTGGTCAGCCACACCAGTCCGACCGAAATGGGCATGTTGCTGCGCACGGTGATTGCGAGGAACGCGGCCAGCAGCATTTGAAACGGCATGGGAATGAATGCGGCGAATATGCCCACGGCCATGGCGCGGGATACGGAGTGCCGGTTCAGGTGCCACAGGTTTGGATCATGAAGCAGGGTGCCCATAAATCGTAAGGATTTGTGTTCCCTGATGCTTGCCGGATCTGGCATGTAACGTTTGAATAAACGCCGTGGCATGGGCCTCTCCCTGGGGTGAATGGGCCAGTATGCCCAAATTCGGCCTTATGCCTATTCAGACTTTGTGACAATTATTAAAGCGTCGTTTGCCCTGATGAACTAATCCGTGTGAAAGGGATTTTTTGGGCGGGCTATGTACACAGGGATGACAGGGCTGGCGCTGGGGTTGATGGCGTTGGGGTATTTGCCGGTACTGCCCCCGGCAGGGTGGTTAAGGGTGTTGTGCGGCCTTGCAGTAGGGCTGATGTTTTTTCGAACGTACCCGGTCGGGTTGTGGCTGCTGGGGTTGGTGTGGGCGTGCGTGCAGGGGCAGTCGGCGCTGGATGACCGCCTGTCGGATGCCCTCGACGGTCGCACCCTCTGGATTGAAGGGCGGGTGACCGGGTTGCCGCAACGCACGGCGTCCTACGTAGGGTTTGACATCGATACGCCCGTCTCTCGTCGGGCTGAGTTGCCGCGCACGCTTCGCTTGAGCTGGCAGGGTGGTCCGCCGGTTAACAGTGGCGAACGCTGGCGCCTGGCCGTGAAGCTGAAAAAGCCGCGGGGTCTGCTTAATCCTCAGGGGTTTGATTACGAGGCGTGGTTGCTCAGCAAGCGGATAGGCGCAACCGGAACGGTCAAGGACGGGCAGCGGCTGGCGACAGCCTCTGCTGCGTGGCGCGACGGGTTGCGTCAACGTTTGTTGAGTGTCGAGGCCCATGGCCGGGCGCCTTGGCTGGCGGCGCTGGTGATGGGGGACGGCTCCGGTCTGGATCGCGAAGACTGGAAGCTGCTGCAAACCACAGGCACCGTGCATTTATTGGTGATCTCGGGGCAGCACATCGGTTTGTTTGCCGGATTGCTCTATGGGCTGATCGCACTGCTCGCGCGTTATGGCATATGGCCCCGAGGCTGGCCGTGGCTGCCTTGGGCGTGTGGTATGGCGTTTGTGGGGGCGGTCAGTTATGGCCTGTTGGCCGGATTTGAAGTGCCAGTGCAGCGCGCCTGCGTGATGCTGGGGCTGGTGCTGTTATGGCGTCTGCGCTTTCGGCATTTAGGGGTGTGGTTGCCATTTTTGCTGGCGTTGAATGCGGTGTTGCTGGTGGAGCCGTTGGCCAGCTTGATGCCTGGTTTTTGGCTTTCATTTGCAGCGGTTGCCGTGCTGATTTTTACGTTCAGCGGGCGTTTGGGAGCCTGGAGTCAGTGGTCTGCCTGGACGAGGCCCCACGGCCTGATTGCCCTGGGGCTGTTTCCCGTGATGTGGGCCTTGGCGTTACCCGTGAGTGCGACCGGCCCGCTGGCGAACCTGGTGGCGGTGCCGTGGATCAGCCTGCTGGTGTTGCCCTCAGCGTTGCTGGGCACCTTCTTGCTGCCCGTGCCCTGGCTGGGAGAGGGGTTACTCTGGGTGTCCGGCGGTCTGCTGGACGTGTTGATACGCGGTTTGACCTGGTTGGCGGGGACATTCCCGGCCTGGTTGCCGCCAGCCGTACCGATCGGCATTTGGGCGCTGACGGCGGCAGGGGTTGTGATGCTGCTGTTGCCGGCGGGCGTTGCGCTGAGGCCATTGGGGTGGCCGCTGCTGGCATTGGCGTTGCTTGCGCCGCGCGAGCAGGTCCCGCACGGTCAGGTTGAGGTCTGGCAACTGGACGTCGGGCAAGGGTTGGCCATGCTGTTGCGCACGCGCCACCACACCCTGCTTTATGACGCGGGTCCCACGCTTCGGGATCTGGATCAGGGGGAGCGGGTGGTCGTGCCTTTTCTGCGCTCGCAAGGCATCCATGAGCTGGATTTGATGCTGATCAGCCATGCCGACTCAGACCACGCAGGGGGTGCGTTGGCAGTCCGGCGAGCGCTGAACGTCAAGCAGGTGATCAGCGGCGACGTACCCGGTTTGCCCGCTCAGTTACAGGCTCAACCTTGCGCCGCGCAAGACGGCTGGGAGTGGGACGGTGTGCGCTTCTCGCTTTGGCAATGGCCGGACGCCAGCAACGGCAACCAAAAGTCCTGTGTGCTCTTGGTACAGGCTGGCGATGAGCGGCTATTGCTGACCGGAGACATCGACGCGCAGGCTGAGCGGGCTTTTTTGCGCAGCCCTTTGGCGGTCCCGGTGCAGTGGTTGCAAGCTCCGCATCACGGCAGCCGCACCTCGTCGTCCCGGGTGTTTCTGAACGCGCTGTCTGCGCAACATGTCTTGATTTCACGCGGGGCTGGCAACAGTTTTGGTCACCCGCACCCTCAGGTATTGGCTCGTTACCGGGCGTTGGGCATGACGGTGCTCGACAGTGCAGAACAAGGCGCCGTGCGTTTGAGCCTGGGGGCGAATGGGGTGGCCCTGGGCGAGCGTCAACAACGCAGGTTCTGGCGCCTTGACGGGTGACAGGGGTTTTGTGCGTGCCTGAGCGGCGAGCCAATCCTATGGTAGAGTGGCGCACTTTTTCGAGGGGATTGTCACTGTGTGGGAACTGGTCAAATCCGGTGGCTGGATGATGCTGCCGATCATTCTGAGCTCTGTTGCCGCGCTGGGCATTATTGTCGAGCGTCTTTGGACATTACGCGCCAGCCGCGTGACGCCGCCTCATCTCTTGGGGCAAGTTTGGGTCTGGATCAAAGACAAGCAGCTGGACAAAGAGAAACTCAAACAACTGCGTGCTGATTCGCCGCTGGGTGAAATCCTTGCGGCGGGTCTGGCCAACTCCCGGCACGGTCGCGAGATCATGAAAGAGTGCATTGAGGAAGCGGCTGCCCGTGTGATTCACGAACTGGAGCGCTACCTCAACGCGCTGGGCACGATCGCCGCGATGGCCCCGTTGCTGGGCCTGCTGGGCACCGTACTGGGCATGATCGATATTTTCAGCTCATTCATGGGCTCGGGCATGACCACCAATGCTGCAATCCTGGCAGGCGGTATCTCCAAAGCGTTGATCACCACGGCAGCGGGCCTGATGGTGGGTATCCCGGCGGTGTTCTTCCATCGTTTCCTGCAGCGTCGCGTCGACGAGCTGGTGGTCGGCATGGAGCAGGAAGCCATCAAACTGGTTGAAGTCGTTCAAGGCGACCGCGAAGTCGACATGGCCGGGAGCACAGCGTGAAATTTCGCCGCAAGCCACGAGAAACGGTGGATATCAACCTCGCTTCGCTGATCGACGTGGTGTTTATCCTGCTGCTGTTTTTCGTCGTGACCACCACCTTCACCCGTGAAACCCAACTGCGGGTTGACCTGCCTGAAGCGGTGAGTGGCTCCCCGAGCGAAGATCAAACCGTTAAACAGCTGGATATCGCCATCAGCGCGGACGGCGTGTTTTCGGTGAATAACCAGTTATTGCCGAAAAATGATCTGGCCAGCCTGATGGAAGCCCTGCAGAAAGAATCCGGCGGGGACACGTCATTGCCGTTGTCGATCAGTGCGGATGGCAAAACCCAGCACCAGGCCGTGGTAACCGCCATGGATGCAGCGGGCAAACTGGGGTTCAGCCATTTGCGCATGACCACGGTCGAGGAGCAGGCGAATCCCTGATGGCCATGTCCGATCGTTTGTTGCGGGCCTGGTACACCGGGCACCCCTTGCTGACACTATTAAGACCGCTCGAATGCCTCTACCGGCGTGTGGTGAACGGCAAGCGTGCGCGTTTTATGGCCGGGCAGGGCGACATTTATCGAGCCCCGGTGCCTGTTATAGTCGTGGGCAATATCACCGTGGGAGGCACAGGTAAAACGCCTTTGATCCTGTGGCTGATCGCGCATTGCCAACGTAAAGGGCTGCGGGTCGGGGTGGTCAGCCGGGGATACGGCGCCAGACCGGGGCAGTTCCCTTGGCGGGTCACGGCGGATCAACCGGCCGCAGAGGCGGGGGATGAGCCGTTGTTGATTGTGCAGCGCACGGGCGTGCCGTTAATGATCGACCCGGATCGCAGCCGTGCGGTGAAAACGCTGTTGGCCACCGAGTCGCTGGACGTGATCCTGTCTGATGACGGTCTGCAACATTATCGGCTGGCCCGCGATCTGGAACTGGTGTTGATCGATAACGCGCGCGGCCTGGGTAACGGCCGCTGCCTGCCAGCCGGCCCGCTGCGTGAACCGGCTGAACGCCTCAGCAGTGTCGATGCGGTGCTGTACAACGGCGCCCAAACAGACCCTGCCCTAGGTTTTGCCTTTCAGTTGCAGCCGACAGCGCTCATCAACGTGCGCACGGGTGAGCGTCAGGCACTGGATTATTTTCCTCCTGAGCAAGCACTGCACGCGGTGGCCGGTATCGGTAACCCGCAGCGTTTTTTCAAAACCCTTGAAACGCTACACTGGCGGCCAATTGCCCACGCGTTTGCCGACCATGCGCCCTACAGTGCTGAAGTTCTGAATTTCAAGCCGGACCTGCCGCTGGTCATGACGGAGAAGGATGCGGTGAAATGCCGCGACTTTGCCGCGCCGAACTGGTGGTATCTGGCGGTAGACGCTGTACCTTCAGAAGCCTTCGCGCTCTGGTTGGATCAACAGTTATTGCGTCTTTTGCCTGATCGTTTTTTGCCCTAACTCATCTTTATTCAGGGAAACCTTATGGACACCAAATTGCTCGACATCCTTGCCTGCCCGGTTTGCAAAGGCCCGCTCAAGCTCAGCGCCGACAAAACGGAGCTGATCAGCAAGGGCGCCGGTCTTGCGTACCCGATCCGTGATGGCATTCCGGTCATGCTGGAAACCGAAGCCCGCACCCTCACCGATGATGAGCGTCTGGATAAATGATTCCGGTTTTTACGGTCGTCATTCCCTCGCGTTTTGCCTCGACGCGTTTGCCCGGCAAGCCGTTGCAAATGATTGCGGGCAAACCCATGGTCCAGCATGTGTGGGAACAGGCGTGCAAAAGCAGTGCGCAGCGTGTTGTGGTCGCCACCGATGACGCCCGCATCGTCGAAGCCTGCAAGGCGTTTGGCGCCGAGGTGCTGTTGACCCGGGCCGACCATGAGTCAGGCACCGATCGTCTGGCCGAAGTGGCCACGCAATTGGGCCTGGCCAGTGATGCGATCGTGGTCAACGTTCAGGGTGATGAGCCGCTGATCCCGCCGCAAGTGATTGACCAGGTGGCTGTCAACCTCGCGGCCCATGGTGAAGCCAGCATGGCCACCCTGGCCGAGCCGATTGAAGACGTCGCGACCTTGTTCAACCCGAACGTGGTCAAAGTGGTCAGCGATGTCAACGGGCTGGCCCTGACGTTTAGCCGTGCCACATTGCCGTGGGCGCGTGACGATTTTGCCCTGAGCACCGACCGTTTGCCTGAGGGCGTGCCTTACCGCCGACACATCGGGATCTACGCCTACCGGGCGGGCTTCCTGCATGACTTCGTCAGCTGGGGGCCGTGCTGGCTTGAAAACACCGAGCGCCTGGAGCAACTGCGGGCGTTGTGGCATGGCGTGCGGATTCATGTGGCCGATGTGCTGCAAGCCCCCCCTGCGGGAGTCGACACCCCCGAAGACCTTGAGCGCGTTCGGCGTTTGTTGGAGGCGTGATGCGCATCCTGTTTGTATGCCTGGGCAATATTTGCCGTTCGCCGACGGCCGAAGGTGTGCTGCGCCACAGACTTCAGCAGGCGGGCCTGGAAGGGCAGATTGAAGTGGCGTCGGCCGGGACTGGCGGCTGGCATGCTGGCGAGCCGCCAGACAAGCGCACGCAACGGGCCGCTCTGCGGCGGGGCTATGACCTGTCGCAGCAACGAGCACAACAGGTTCGTGCGCAGGATTTCGAGCGCTATGACCTGATTCTGGCGATGGATAACAGCAACCTGCGGGACCTCAAGGCCCTACAGCCTGCCAAGGGCAAGGCTGAGCTGGATCTGTTCCTGCGTCGGTATAAGGGCGTGAAACATGAAGTTCCCGACCCTTATTACGACGGTGAACAAGGGTTCGAAGAAGTGCTGGACTTGATAGAAGCGGCCTGTGATGGGCTGGTGATCGAATTGAAGGGACGTGTATGAGTTTGCAGCTGCAGGTTGATGCGTCGCTCAAACCGTTCAACAGCTTCGGTGTCGATGTGCGTGCGCGGCTGTTTGCCGAGGCGCACAACGACGACGAGGTGCGTGAAGCGTTGCAGTATTGCGCCGAGCGCGAATTGCCGTTGCTGGTCATTGGCGGTGGCAGCAACGTGCTGCTGACTCAGGATGTTCAGGCGCTGGTCTTGCGCATGGCCACCCGCGGCATTCGGGTGATCGAGGACGGCGGGCAGCGTGTGGTGGTCGAGGCCGAGGCGGGCGAGGTATGGCATGCCTTTGTCTTGTGGACCCTGGCCCAGGGGTTCGCCGGGCTTGAGAATCTGAGCCTGATCCCCGGTACGGTCGGCGCTGCACCGATGCAGAACATTGGCGCCTACGGGGTGGAGATCAAGGATGTGTTTGCCGGGCTGACGGCGCTGGATCGTCAAACAGGCCAACTGCGTGATTTCACGCTTGAGGAATGCAACTTTGGTTACCGCGACAGCGTGTTCAAGCAGCATCCGGGGCGCTGGTTGATTTTACGGGTCCGTTTTGCCCTGAGCCGCGCTGCCCGTTTGCACTTGGAGTACGGCCCGGTACGTCAGCGACTGAGCGAGCAAGGCATCCATCAGCCGACGGCCACGGATGTCAGTCGCGCCATCAGCAGCATCCGCAGCGAAAAACTGCCTGATCCTGCGGTGCTTGGCAATGCCGGGAGTTTCTTCAAAAACCCTGTGGTGTCCTCAGCACTGGCGGCTGAGCTGAAATTGACCCACCCCAACCTCGTCGGCTATCCGCAAGCCGATGGCCAGGTCAAGCTGGCGGCCGGGTGGTTGATCGAGACGGCTGGCTGGAAAGGCTTCCGGGAAGACGATGCAGGCGTCCATCGCTTGCAGTCGCTGGTGTTGGTTAACTATGGCGCGGCAACTGGTTTGCAATTGTTATCGCTGGCGCAGCGCATTCAGGAAGACATCGCCCGGCGGTTCAATGTGAAGCTTGAGATGGAACCCAATCTGTATTGATGAGCGCCTTCGCGGTGTCATTGGCAGTGCCCTGAGGACATTCAATGAAACATAAGCCTGCATGGGCCCTGGCGTTGACTCTGGTGGCGCTGTCGGGGTGCACCACTGCACCTCCGCGGGATCAGGGCAATCTGTGCAACATCTACCGGCAATACCCGCGCTGGTATGAAGATTCCCTTGCTATGCAGAGTCAATGGGGCACACCGCCCCAGGTGGCGATGGCAATCATGAAGCAGGAGAGCAGTTTCGTGGCCGACGCGCTGCCACCGCGTGCTTATCTGTTGTGGGTCATCCCCTGGGGGCGTGTGAGTCCTTCCTACGGATATGCTCAGGCTCAGCCTCCCGCCTGGAGTGACTTTGAAAGAAGCACCGGCAAAAGTGGGTCGCGGGACAACTTTGCGGACGCCATCCGCTTTATCGGCTGGTATACGGCGGGCACGCAACAGCAGTTGGGGATTTCCAAGTGGGATGCTTATAACCAGTATTTGGCCTATCACGAAGGTCGAGGGGGCTACAGTCGCGGGACTTACCGCGCCAAGCCCTGGCTGATGCAGGTCGCGCGCAAAGTTGAGCAGCAGTCCAGAACCTACGGTGCGCAGCTTAACCAGTGCCGCGGCGAGTTAGAGAGCAAGCGTCGGTCATTCTGGTTCTTCTAAGCTTTGACGGACATTAAAAAGCCCCGCCTGATTGCTCAGGCGGGGCTTTTTAACAGCGGCTGGAATCAGGCGAGGGGTTTAGGCTCGTGTTCTTCTTCCAGGGCTTTAGGGTTTTGCTCGACCAGGTCTTCGACGGAACGCAGGTTTTCGTCGACGGTTGGCGTCGTGTGCTCTGCAACGGCCTCGGTAGCTTGCGCTTGAGCAGCGGCTGCGGCAGCAGCGGCTTCACGCTTGCGGCGACGCACTTCACGTGGGTCGTTAGGGGCGCGACCGTTGCTGGTCAGGGCGCTTGCCACAGGCGCTGCAACGACAGCCACTTCAACTACCTCAGCCTTCACAATCACTTCAACCGGTTCTGGTTGGGCGATTACTTCAGGTTCAGCAGGCTGCGGCGCAGCGGGTGCTTCTTCAATCATCACAGGCTCGGCAACGGGTTCGCGCAGGGTGCGCGCTTCCTTGACGGGCTCAGGACGCTTTTCAAAAGCAGGCTTTTCAACGACTGGCGCTTGTACAACCGGCGTCTCTGCCGCTGGGGCCTCTGCAACAGGCTCTGCTGTCAGTTCGACGGGTGCTTCAATCACAGGCGCAGGCTCGGAAGCGGCCTTGATCTGAGGCTGAGTCTCTTGGGCCGGAGCCACTTCAACTTCAGGCGCTTTAACCGTTTCGACCGGTGTGGTGGCTTCAATCACGGGAGTTTCAACGACTGGCGCTTGCGCTACCGGTGTTTCAACAACAGGCGTTTCAACAACCGGTGCCGAAGCAGCGGGCGTTTCAACAATCGCCACGGCCTTGGTTTGCTCAGCAACTACGGTTTCAGCCGGAGCCGATTCCTGGGTTGCCGCGGTCGCCCGTTCGGCTTGCTGATTGGCCTGGGCTTCAGCTGGGGCGCTGATTACAGTGCTGGCAACGGCTTCTGTCACGGCCAGACCGGCCGCCAGTTCAGCTGTGGTGGCTGGCGCGTTTTCAGCTTTGGCTTCTTCGCTGCCTTCTTCCGAGCCTTCGATCACATTGCCGTTGGCATCACGTTGGCGCTCGCGACGATTGCTGCGACGACGCTGACCGCGTGAGCGGCGACGTGGGCGATCGCCCTCCGCGTTGTCCTGGGCATCATCCTGGATTTGTTCGGCGTTGCTCAGAGCGGCTTCGTCTTCGACAGCAGGCGTGGCTTGCTCTGTGCGAGGGGCGCGTTCTTCACGTGGCGGGCGAGGTTGACGCTCTTCACGGGGTGGGCGGGCCGGACGTTCTTGCTCAGGGGTGATGGCCGGAGCGGCATCCAGAGGTTCGCGCAATTCACGCACGCGCTCTTCACGTTCGCCACGCGGCTTGCGGTCTTCACGCGGTGCGCGTGGAGCGCGCTCTTCACGGGGTGGACGAGGTTGACGCTCTTCACGTGCTACAACCGGTGTCTCTTCACGAGGTTCACGGGCTTCACGCGGCTCACGCGGGGCGCGCTCTTCACGAGGTGCACGCTCTTCGCGAGGCTTGCGCTCTTCGTCGCGGCGACCGTTGCGATTGCGGCTTTGCTGGCGGCCGTTGCGACGCTCTTCGTTACGCTGCGGACGTTCAGTGGCCGGTTTTTCAACCACGGTCGGCGCCGGTGCTGGCTCTTCCTTGGAGGCAAACAGGCTGACCAGTGACTTCACCAGGCCTTTGAACAGGCTTGGCTCAGCGATGGTTGGCGCGGGAGCCGGTGCAGCGGCAGCGGCAGCTTCGGTCGGGACCGGCGCCGAGGTGCGGGCCGGGGCTGTCTTGACGGCAGCTTCCTGACGAACCAGGGTGCGGGTGGCAGCAGCCGGCTGAACTTCTTCCACTTCAGCGGCAGCCGCGGCGATTTCATAGCTGGACTGATTGGTGTGGGCTTCCGGGCTGTCATCACGCAGGCGCTGCACTTCGAAGTGAGGCGTTTCGAGGTGGTCGTTCGGCAGAATGACGATGCGTGCACGAGTCCGCAGTTCGATCTTGGTGATCGAGTTGCGTTTTTCGTTAAGCAGGAACGCAGCAACCGGGATTGGTACCTGGGCGCGAACTTCGGCAGTACGGTCTTTCAGGGCTTCTTCTTCGATCAGGCGCAGGATGGCCAGCGACAGGGACTCGACGTCGCGGATGATGCCGGTGCCGTTGCAGCGCGGGCATACGATGCCGCTGCTTTCGCCCAGAGAAGGACGAAGACGCTGACGGGACATTTCCAGCAAGCCGAAGCGCGAGATGCGGCCGACCTGTACGCGGGCACGGTCTGCTTCCAGGCATTCGCGGACTTTCTCTTCCACGGCGCGCTGGTTTTTGGCAGGGGTCATGTCGATGAAGTCGATGACGATCAGGCCGCCGATGTCGCGCAGGCGCAACTGGCGAGCGATTTCTTCAGCCGCTTCAAGGTTGGTTTGCAGGGCGGTTTCTTCGATATCGCTGCCTTTGGTGGCGCGCGCCGAGTTGATGTCGATGGACACCAGGGCTTCGGTCGGGTCGATAACGATGGAGCCGCCGGAAGGCAGTTCAACGACGCGCTGGAAAGCGGTCTCGATCTGGCTTTCGATCTGGAAACGATTGAACAGCGGAACGCTGTCTTCGTAGAGTTTGATTTTGCTGGCGTACTGCGGCATCACCTGGCGAATGAATGTCAGGGCTTCGTCCTGGGCTTCAACGCTGTCGATCAGAACTTCACCGATGTCCTGGCGCAGGTAATCGCGGATGGCACGGATGATGACGTTGCTTTCCTGGTAGATCAGGAACGGGGCAGCGCGGTCCAGCGAGGCTTCTTTGATGGCGGTCCACAGTTGCAGCAGGTAGTCGAGGTCCCACTGCATTTCTTCGCTGCTGCGGCCCAGGCCGGCAGTGCGCACGATCAGGCCCATGTCGGCAGGGGCGATCAGGCCGTTCAGCGCTTCACGCAGTTCGTTGCGCTCTTCGCCTTCAATGCGGCGCGAGATGCCGCCAGCGCGCGGGTTGTTCGGCATCAGAACCAGATAACGACCGGCCAGGCTGATGAACGTGGTCAGGGCTGCGCCCTTGTTGCCACGCTCTTCTTTCTCGACTTGAACGATGACTTCCTGGCCTTCGCTCAGGACGTCCTTGATATTGACGCGGCCTTCTGGGGCTTTCTTGAAGTATTCGCGGGAGATTTCTTTGAGGGGCAGGAAGCCGTGGCGCTCAGAGCCGAAATCGACAAAGGCAGCCTCAAGGCTGGGTTCGATGCGAGTAATACGGCCTTTGTAGATGTTGGCTTTCTTTTGCTCGCGCGCACCTGACTCGATGTCCAGGTCATAGAGGCGTTGGCCATCTACCAGTGCTACGCGCAACTCTTCAGGTTGAGTTGCGTTAATCAGCATTCTTTTCATGTTGTACCGTCGGTTTCCGGGCTGCCGGAAACGGCGTTCGGCACACACGACTTCTCATGGTCGGTGTCAGGTGCGTCAGGAGTAGTTGGCCACTCCAGTGTCCAGCGAGGTTCAACCCGGAGGCCGAAGTCGCGACTAACGCGTCCTGCTTGCTGTGGTGCTAATGCACCGCCTTAAGCAAAAGTCTGGTCAGGAGGAGGAATCAACCGGCGGCTGTGGACGAGATGAAGCGTCTTGATAAAGCCTATTGCTACACAGTCCGGCGGTTGTGCATCTCCACCCTACACGTATCCCTGATAATTCGGGTGCTGCCGCGCGCAGAATCCGCAGCGGGTTGGCATTTACCGTGAACTCCAAAAGGGGAGGCCACGCATCATGGCTAATAAAGGCGAAGTTTCCGAAACATTCGCTCGGCATCCCCGGGGCTGACTGCACTTTGTGAACTGGCCGTGAATATCGGCGTAAAAGGCGAGTTTGCACTCTGCTTTCCAGGCTCGCTTCAGGCCTCATGTCACCTGCGCTTGTTACAACTCCAGGCATTCCGTTGCAGCAAAAGTCCCGTAGGACGGCCTCGCGTCCTCGTGAAGAGCGTTGGTCAGGGCCGGCGATACACCGTTAATCCGCTGTCCGGGCCGCTTTTGGCGGCGTTCGCGACTATAGCAGCAATGATTAAGTGCTTCAATTCCATAAAAAATTGTTATCATCCGCGCCATGACGACGACTACCCCCCCGACCCCCAGCGTCCAGCTGCTTGAGGTCTCGCCGGAATATGCCGGCCAACGCATTGATAACTTTCTTCTTGCTCGCCTCAAAGGTGTTCCCAAGACCTTGATTTACCGCATTTTGCGTAAAGGCGAAGTGCGCGTGAACAAGGGCCGGATCAAGCCTGAGTACAAGCTTCAGGCGGGCGATATCGTGCGCGTGCCCCCTGTGCGAGTCCCTGAGCGCGATGAGCCTGTGCCGTTGGCGCAAGGGCTGTTGCAGCGGCTTGAAGCGGCGATTGTCTACGAAGACAAGGCCTTGATTGTGCTGAACAAGCCCGCGGGCATTGCGGTGCATGGGGGCAGCGGTCTTAATTTCGGCGTTATTGAAGCCTTTCGTCAGTTGCGCCCCGATGTCAAAGAGTTGGAGCTGGTGCATCGTCTCGACCGTGATACCTCGGGTCTGCTGATGATCGCCAAAAAACGCAGCATGTTGCGTCACTTGCATGAGGCGTTGCGTGGCGACGGTATCGACAAGCGCTACATGGCACTGGTGCGCGGTCATTGGGCGTCTTCCATCAAGCAGGTGCGTGCGCCGTTGATGAAAAGCAACTTGCGTTCCGGCGAGCGCATGGTGGAAGTCAATGAAGAGGGCAAGGAATCGGTCACGGTGTTTAAGGTGCTGCGTCGCTTCGGCGACTTCGCCACCCTGATTGAGGCCAAGCCCATTACCGGTCGTACCCACCAGATCCGCGTGCACACGTTGCATGCCGGGCACTGCATTGCGGGCGATACCAAGTACGGCGAAGAAGGTTTCTCGAAAGAAATTCGCGATCTGGGTGGCAAGCGTTTGTTCTTGCACGCCTACATGCTGACGGTGCCGATGCCGGATGGGGGCGAAATGAAATTTCAGGCGCCGGTCGACGACATGTGGGCCAAGACCGTGGAGCGACTGAGTGTCGTCTGAGTACAAGCTGCTGATTTTTGATTGGGATGGCACGCTGGCGGATTCCATCGGCCGTATCGTGACCTCGATGCAAGAAGCTGCGCAGCGCGCAGGGCGTGCCGAGCGTGATGATGAGGCGATCAAGGGCATTATCGGGCTGGGGTTGCCTGAGGCAATTCTGACGCTTTATCCCGATATGGCGCCAGAGCAGGTGATTGCCTTCCGTCAGCACTATGCGAATACCTATATTGCCCTGGATGCCGAGCCTTCCCCTTTGTTTGCCGGTGTGGCCGAGTCGCTTGAGGCTTTTCGTGCGCAGGGCTATCGTCTGGCTGTTGCAACAGGTAAGGCTCGACGGGGGCTGGATCGCGTGCTCAAGGCTCACGGCTGGGAGCGTTTTTTCGACGTGACCCGCGCCGCCGATGAAACGGCCAGCAAGCCAGATCCCTTGATGCTCAATCAGATTCTCGCGCACTGCGACATGCGGCCGGAGCAGGCGCTGATGGTGGGTGATGCCTCCTTTGACCTGCTAATGGCGCGCAGTGCCGGTATTGATTCGGTTGCTGTGAGTTACGGGGCTCAGTCGATTGAGCGTTTGCGTGACTTTGACCCGGTGCTGGAGGTTGATCATTTTCCCGAGTTGCGTGGCTGGTTGGAGGCGCGCGCTCATTCACGTCTTTGCTGAGGTAACGCATGGTTGATCAATGGAAGGCGCCTGTCGAGGCTGAGCCCGCCGCGGGCGATGACAAGAGCTGGAAGCTGCTGGAAAAAACCTTGCTGGCCGGTATTCAGGAGCAGCGCCGAGCGCGGCGCTGGGGGATTTTCTTCAAGCTGCTCTCATTCTTGTTGCTGGTGGCTGTGCTGTTGACCTTCACGCCATTGATGGAGATGGAGCGCAATGTCGCTTCGGGTACGCACTACAGTGCATTGATCGATGTGCGGGGTGTGATCGCCGATAAAGAGCAGGCCAGCGCCGACAATCTGGTGACCAGCCTGCAAGCGGCGTTTGACGATCCGAAGGTTAAAGGCGTGGTGCTGCGCATCAATAGCCCGGGCGGCAGTCCCGTGCAGTCGGGTTACGTGTACGACGAAATACGCCGTCTGCGCGGGTTGCACCCCGAGACCAAGGTGTATGCGGTGATCTCTGATCTGGGCGCTTCAGGTGCTTATTACATTGCCAGCGCGGCCGATGAGATTTATGCCGACAAGGCCAGTCTGGTGGGTTCGATTGGTGTTACGGCGGCCGGTTTTGGATTTGTTGGCGCCATGGAGAAGCTCGGCGTGCAGCGTCGCGCTTACACCTCGGGCGAGCATAAGGCGTTTCTGGATCCGTTTGAGCCTGAGAAGCCGGATGAAACCAAGTTCTGGCAGGGCGTACTCAATATTACCCATGAGCAGTTCATTGCCAGCGTCAAACAAGGGCGCGGCGATCGTCTGAAGGATAAAGAGCATCCCGAGTTGTTTTCGGGGCTGGTCTGGACGGGGCAGCAGGCACTGCCTTTGGGGTTGATCGATGGGCTGGGTAATGCCAGTTCTGTTGCACGTGATGTGATCGGTGAGAAAGAGCTGGTCGACTTTACGGTGCAAGAATCGGCGTTCGATCGCTTCTCTAAAAAGCTGGGTGCCAGCGTGGCGGAGCATATCGCCCTGTGGATGGGGTTTCAGGGCCCGACCCTTCGCTAAGAGGGAATGTCGCTTGAAGAGCCGACCTGAGAAGGTCGGCTTTTTTGTGTCCGGGCCAGGCGTCAGGGGATGCTGATGCCTTCATTAATAAGCATGGTCACAAGGCTGATAAGCGGCAGCCCGACCAGGCTGGTGGCGTCATCGCCCTCGGTGCGCTCAAACAGGCTGACCCCGAGGCCTTCTGCTTTGAAGCTGCCAGCGCAGTCGTAGGGTTGCTCGGCATGCAGGTAGCGTTCGATCTGTTGCGTGGTGAGCGGGCGCATGTGCACGGTAAAAGGTACGCAGTCGGTCTGGTACTTGCCGGTCTGGCTGTTGAGCAGCGTCAGCCCGGTCAGGAAGCTGACGCTGGCGCCGCTGGCGTCCAGCAGTTGCTGGCGCGCATTGTCAAAGGTGTGAGGCTTGCCAAGGATCTTTGCGTCAAGGACGGCTACTTGGTCGGAGCCGATGATCAGATGCTGTGGGTGGCTGTCAGCCAGGGCTTGCGCCTTTTGCAGGGACAGGCGCCGGACCAGTTCCGTTGCGCTCTCGTCAGGGGAGTGGGCTTCGTCAATATCGGGTGAGCTGCACGTGAAAGGAAGGCGCAGGCGGTCGAGCAATTGGCGGCGATAAACCGAGCTTGAGGCGAGTAATAAAGGCAGCATGCGCGTCTCCTGAGGGTGAGCGGCGATTCTAGCGGGCGCACGGGATGTCGCACAGGCACAATTTCCTTTGACAGGTGAGGGGGTCGTCCCTAGAATGCTGCGCCTATGTTGAATGACCCGATTCCACCTCACGTTGACCCGCGCAAATTGGCTGATCGTGGCACTACCCTTCAAGGTGAAGTGCTGCTGGCCGATTTGGAGAGACTCTGCGACCCGCTTTCCGACGATGTCGGTACGGTGCAGGCTAAATTTGTTTTTGAGCGCGACGAGCGAAGATCTGTGGTAATACACAGTTCCATCGACGTCGAGGTCAAGATGGTTTGCCAGCGTTGTCTTGAGCTGGTCACCCTGCCGATCCACAGCGAATGCAGTTATGCCGTGGTGAAAGAGGGTGCGAATACCCAGTCGTTACCGAAAGGTTATGACGTGCTGGAACTGGGCGAAGATCCATTGGATCTGCATGCACTGATCGAGGAGGAGCTTTTGCTCGCCTTGCCCATTGTGCCTGCTCATCATCCGGAAGAATGCCAGCAGCCGGCGGGTCTCGATGAGCCCGATCCAGGCGAGGACGAGGTAACGCGGTCCAACCCGTTCAGTGTATTGGCGCAGTTAAAGCGTGACCCAAACGTTTAGGAGTTAATCAATTATGGCTGTTCAGCAGAACAAAAAATCCCGCTCTGCCCGTGACATGCGTCGTTCGCACGATGCTCTTTCGGCTAGCACGCTGTCTGTAGAAAAAACCACCGGTGAAATTCACCTGCGTCACCACGTATCGCCAGAAGGCGTATACCGTGGTCGTAAAGTGATCGACAAGGGCGCTGACGAGTAATCACTTGTCCGTTCAGGTCATCGCGATCGACGCAATGGGCGGGGACTTCGGTCCCCGCAGCATTGTTCAGGCATGTATCGCTTGCCTATCTGCTACGCCCTCGCTTCACCTGACCCTCGTAGGTCAACCCTCCGTACTTGAAGATTTGATCACCAGTCATTCGGCTGTGGATCGCTCGCGCCTGACCATTACTCCTGCCTCCGAAGTCATTGCCATGAGTGAACGGCCGTCCCATGCCTTGCGTGGTAAGCCGGACTCTTCCATGCGTGTGGCGCTGGAATTGTTGCGTGATGGCAAAGTGCAAGCGTGTGTGAGTTCCGGCAATACGGGTGCATTGATGGCCCTGTCGCGGTTTGTCCTTAAAACCCTGCCGGGTATTGATCGTCCGGCAATGGTTGCGGCGGTGCCGACGCAGGCAGGCTATTGTCAGTTGCTGGATCTCGGGGCCAATGTCGACTGCACTGCGCAGCAGTTGTTTCAGTTTGCCGTGATGGGGTCGGTGGCTGCGCAGGCGCTGGGTACACAACGCCCGCGCGTGGCGCTGCTCAATATTGGCACGGAAGACATCAAGGGCAATCAGCAGGTCAAGGAGGCCGCCAGTCTGCTTCAGGCTGCGCCGGGTTTGAATTACATCGGTTTTGTCGAGGGTGACGGGCTGTATCGGGGTGAAGCAGACGTCATCGTGTGCGACGGATTTGTCGGCAATATCCTGCTCAAGTCTAGCGAAGGTCTGGCCACCATGATTGGTGGGCGCATTGAAGCCTTGTTCAAGCGCACGCTTTTGGGTCGTTTTGTCGGTGTTCTGGCCTTGCCTTTGTTGCGCCGCCTGCAGGCTGATCTGGCGCCTGCCCGGCACAATGGGGCGAGTTTTCTAGGGTTGCAGGGCATTGTGATCAAGAGTCACGGTTCGGCAGGTGCTCAGGGCTTTCAAAGTGCGATAGAGCGCGCATTGATTGAAATCCATGAAGACCTGCCAAAGCGTTTACATGGGCGTCTTGAAGGGTTGTTACCGTAGGCGTTTTGCCGGCCGAGTGCTTAAATGTGACCGCTCGGTCCAAACAGCCATCCAACTGTCAGTTTCTTGCGTCCGCAATGGCGGAACGTCAATTCACCGACGACCAGATTATTAGGGGCTTGTTACATGTCTACATCCCTCGCATTCGTCTTTCCAGGGCAGGGTTCGCAGTCCCTCGGCATGTTGGCCGAGCTGGGCGCGGCACATCCGCTGGTCCTGGAAACATTTAAAGAAGCGTCTGACGCTCTGGGTTACGACCTGTGGGCGTTGACCCAGGAAGGCCCTGCCGAGAAGCTCAATCAAACTGATATTACCCAGCCTGCGATTCTGACGGCCTCGATTGCCTTGTGGCGCTTGTGGTTGGCCGAAGGTGGCAAGCGTCCTGATTATGTCGCGGGCCATAGCTTGGGCGAATACAGCGCACTGGTTGCTGCTGAATGCCTGACCCTGGCTGAAGCGGTCAAGCTGGTAGAGCGTCGTGGCCGTCTGATGCAGGAGGCCGTACCGGCCGGTCAGGGCGCCATGGCGGCGATTCTGGGCCTTGATGATGCCGTTGTTATCCAGGCATGTGCAGAGGCTGCGCAAGGCGAAGTCGTCAGTGCAGTGAATTTCAACTCGCCGGGCCAAGTGGTGATCGCCGGTGCCAAGGCGGCGGTTGAACGTGCCATGGAGCTGTGCAAGGCGGCGGGCGCCAAACGCGCCTTGCCGCTACCGGTGAGCGTACCGTCGCACTGCGAACTGATGCGCCCGGCGGCAGAACGTTTTGCCGAGTCGATTGAAGCCATTGACTGGCAAATGCCGAAGATCTCGCTGGTGCAAAACGTCAGTGCCGCTGTGGCCGGTGACCTGGACACCCTCAAGCGCGATTCGCTTGAGCAGCTGTACAAGCCTGTGCGTTGGGTTGAGTCGGTTCAATGCCTGGCGGCCAATGGCCCGGTTGATCTGGTTGAATGCGGCCCGGGCAAGGTTTTGGTCGGCATCAGCAAGCGTTGTGCTGAAGGCGTCACCACCCACAATTTGAATACCCCGGATGCCTTCGCCGCTGCGCGTGCGGCACTGGACTGAATCAGGAGAATTCTGCATGAGCTTGCAAGGTAAAGTTGCACTGGTAACAGGCGCTAGCCGTGGCATTGGCCAGGCGATCGCACTGGAGTTGGGGCGTCAGGGCGCCATCGTTATCGGCACCGCGACCTCGGCCTCTGGCGCTGAGCGCATTGCCGCGACGCTGAAAGAAAACGGCGTTCAAGGCACCGGCATGGAACTCAACGTCACTAATGACGAATCGGTTGCGGCGGTGTTGGCCAGCATTCAGGAGCAATTCGGTGCGCCGGCAATTCTGGTCAATAATGCCGGTATCACCCGCGATAACCTGATGATGCGCATGAAAGACGACGAGTGGCATGACGTTGTCGATACCAACCTGAACAGTCTGTTCCGCCTGTCCAAGGGTGTTTTGCGTGGCATGACCAAGGCGCGTTGGGGTCGAATTATCAACATTGGGTCGGTTGTGGGTGCCATGGGCAACGCAGGCCAAGTAAACTATGCCGCGGCCAAAGCCGGCCTTGAAGGTTTCAGCCGTGCTCTGGCGCGTGAAGTGGGCTCGCGCTCCATCACGGTCAACTCGGTAGCGCCCGGTTTTATCGATACCGACATGACGCGCGAATTGCCTGAAGCACAGCGTGAAGCGTTGCTGACACAGATTCCACTGGGTCGTCTGGGGCAGGCTCAAGAGATCGCGAATGTGGTGTCTTTCCTGGCTTCGGACGGCGCAGCTTACGTGACTGGGGCTACAATCCCGGTCAACGGCGGGATGTACATGAGTTAAATGTGACGGATTGCTTCAAAAAAATGTCATACGAGCTGTCTAAAATCCGTTATAAAGCTGCATCTTTTTATAGGTAGCCGGTCATTGCGGGGCACGTGCAAAGCTTTCAGTTGAAAAATTGAAAAGCCTTTAGATACACTTGCCCACTGGCCAGCTGCCTGAATTTGTCCATTAGGAGTGAAAACAAGGTATGAGCACCATCGAAGAACGCGTCAAGAAAATCGTTGCCGAGCAACTGGGCGTTAAAGAAGAAGAAGTGACCAACAGCGCTTCCTTCGTTGAAGACCTGGGTGCCGACTCCCTTGACACCGTTGAGCTTGTGATGGCTCTGGAAGAGGAATTCGAGACCGAAATTCCTGACGAAGAAGCTGAGAAGATCACTACTGTACAAGCTGCTATCGATTACGTTACTGCCCACCAGGCGTAATAGTTTGTAATCGTTGCACGCTGTCATGGAAAAACCGCACTGCCGCTCAGGCGTGCGGTTTTTTCTTTAGGCGTGATGCAAAGTGTCGTCAATAGAATAAAGGAGAGTGCTGTGTCGCGTAGACGCGTCGTAGTCACCGGTATGGGGATGTTGTCGCCACTGGGTGCGGATGTTCCGAGCACCTGGCAAGGCATTCTGGCAGGCCGCAGTGGCATTGGTCTGATCGAACACACGGATCTTTCTGCCTATTCCACCCGTTTTGGCGGCTCGGTACAGGGCTTTAACGTCGAGGATTACCTCTCCGTCAAAGAAGCCCGAAAACTTGACCTGTTTATTCAATACGGTTTGGCAGCTGGTTTTCAGGCAGTGCGTAATGCCGGCCTTGAAGTCACTGACGCCAATCGTGAGCGCATCGGTGTGGCGATGGGGTCGGGTATTGGCGGTTTGACCAATATCGAAGAAACCAGCCGTACCTTGCACGAACAAGGCCCACGACGGATTTCTCCGTTTTTTGTGCCGGGTTCGATCATCAATATGATTTCCGGGTTCCTGTCTATCCATTTGGGGACACAGGGGCCTAACTATGCCATCTCGACCGCGTGTACCACAGGTACGCACTGCATCGGCATGGCGGCGCGCAATATTGCCTACGGCGAAGCCGATGTCATGATTGCTGGCGGTGCCGAAATGGCGGCGTGCGGTCTGGGTATGGGCGGCTTTGGCGCGTCACGTGCGCTGTCGACGCGCAACGATGACCCGACACGCGCCAGTCGCCCGTGGGACAAAGGCCGTGACGGCTTTGTGCTGTCGGACGGTGCCGGTGCATTGGTGCTTGAGGAACTTGAGCACGCCAAGGCTCGCGGCGCGACCATCTATGCCGAGCTGATCGGTTTCGGGATGAGCGGCGACGCTTATCACATGACCTCGCCACCGGCAGACGGTGCAGGCGCGGCACGTTGCATCACCAATGCTTTGCGTGATGCGAAGGTGAACGTTGAGCAAGTGCAATACATCAATGCACACGGCACGTCGACGCCTGCCGGTGACCTGGCAGAAGTCTCGGCGATCAAGTCGGTGTTCGGTGACCACGCCTACCAGTTGGCAGTCAGCTCGACCAAGTCAATGACCGGTCACTTGCTCGGTGCAGCAGGCGCAGTGGAGGCAATTTTCAGCGTACTGGCCATCAACAGTCAGATCGCCCCGCCGACCATCAACCTCGACGAGCCCGATGAAGGCTGCGATCTGGATTTTGTGCCGCATACGCCGCGCGAAATGCCGATTGATGTCGTGCTCTCCAACTCCTTCGGGTTTGGTGGCACCAACGGCTCACTGGTTTTCCGCCGGTACGCCGAGTGATGCACAGTTGGGTCGACGGTCTGCCAGTTGACGGTTTGTCGTCGCTCAAGGACCGTGGGCTCGCCTACGGTGATGGGTTGTTTGAAACCATTGCCGTCAAGGCAGGGCACCCTTTGTTGCTGGAGCTGCACCTGCAGCGCCTGGCCCTGGGGTGCTCCCGGTTGGCGATCGCTGCGGATCATGTGTTGATCCGCAGTGAGTTGCTGGCTTACGCGCAGCAAATGGGCGACGGCATTCTCAAGCTCATCCTGACCCGCGGCGACAGCCAGCGCGGGTATGGCGCGTCACCCGGGGCCCAGCCTCGAAGAATTCTGCAAGCCAGTCCCTCTGCTTCCTATCCACAGGCCAATGCCCGTGACGGGGTTGTTCTGTTTGACTGTGCCACCCGCTTGTCCGAACAGCCGTTGTTGGCGGGGCTCAAGCACCTCAATCGACTGGAGCAAGTGCTGGCCCGTTCCGAATGGCAAGACCCGGCCTACGCCGAAGGGTTGATGCGCGATACCTCCGGGCGGGTCGTTGAAGGGGTCTTCAGTAACCTATTTCTGGTGCAGGACGGGAGGTTGCTGACGCCCGATTTGCAACGCAGCGGCGTGGCCGGCGTTATGCGCGCAGCGTTACTCGCGCAGGCCGCGCGCCTGGCGATCCCGTGCCATATCACCGACATCAGCCTTGAGCAGTTGCAACAGGCCGATGAACTCTTTGTCTGTAACAGCGTGTATGGCGTTTGGCCCGTACGCGCATTTGCCGACCTGAGCTGGCCGGTGGGGCCGCTCACCCGTAAACTGCAAGGCATTGCCCGCACCCTATTGGATGTTTGATTCGTGAAACGTAAATTCTTGCTGCTGCTGGAGACAGGTCTGGTGCTGGCGGGCTTGATGCTGGGCGCTGGTGCCTGGAAGCTCAACGCTGCGCTTGAGCAACCGCTGAACCTGACCCAAGAGCAACTGCTTGATGTGCCCGCTGGCGCAACCCCGACCGGGACGTTCAATCGCCTTGAGGCCGACGACACACTCAGCGACGCATTTTGGCTGCGCCTGTATTGGCGCTTCAACCTGGCGGGGCAGCCGCTGCACAGCGGCGAGTACCGGATGACGCCCGGCATGACGGCGAGTGACCTTATTGGCCTGTGGCAGCGTGGCGAAGTGGTGCAATACAGCCTGACGCTGGTCGAAGGCTGGAATTTCCGCCAGGTGCGCAGTGCGCTGGCCCGTCATGAAAAAATCGAACAGACACTCGACGGCCTGAGCGACAGCGAAGTGAT
Source organism: Pseudomonas sp. BS-2016 (assembly GCF_001806145.1). Taxonomy (NCBI): domain Bacteria; kingdom Pseudomonadati; phylum Pseudomonadota; class Gammaproteobacteria; order Pseudomonadales; family Pseudomonadaceae; genus Pseudomonas; species Pseudomonas sp. BS-2016. The sequence goes on along the minus strand of NZ_MLCT01000009.1, from coordinate 11,098 downwards.
GACGAAGCTCGGTCATCCGGGTGAATTCCCTGAAGGCCGGTTTTTCCCCGACACCTACCGTTTTGTACGCGGCATGAGTGACGCGCAGCTCCTTGAAAAAGCCTACGACCGCCTGCACAAAGTGCTGGCCGAAGAGTGGGAGCAGCGCGACCCGGCGGTGCCTTATATCGATCCCTACCAGGCGTTGACCATGGCGTCGCTGGTCGAGAAAGAAACCGGTGTGCCTCACGAGCGTGGGCAAATAGCGGGGGTGTTTGTGCGTCGCATGAAAATCGGCATGCCTTTGCAGACCGATCCGACCGTCATTTATGGTCTGGGGGAGCGGTACAACGGTAAGTTGACCCGCGCCCACCTGCGCGAGCCGACGCCCTACAACACTTACACCATCCCCGGACTGCCGCCGACACCGATTGCCATGGTGGGGCGCGAGGCGATTCACGCAGCGTTGCACCCGGTCAGCGGCAGCAGCCTGTATTTTGTGGCCAAGGGCGATGGCAGCCATACGTTCTCAGACGATCTGGACGCGCACAACAACGCCGTTCGCGAGTTTCAGATCAAGCGCCGTGCCGACTACCGTTCAAGCCCCGCGCCCGCGTCTGACACGACGCCGCCGGCCGAGCCTGCGGTTGAGCCGTCACCCGCTGAAACCGAGCCGAAAGGCGAGCAATGACACTGATGAAGGACCGCAGCCTGTGACTGGCTTGTTTATTACCCTGGAAGGCCCCGAAGGTGCGGGCAAGAGCACCAACCGCGAGTACCTGGCTGCACGCTTGCGCGAGGCGGGCATCGACGTGGTGCTGACCCGCGAACCGGGTGGAACTCCCTTGGCCGAGCGCATCCGTGAGCTGTTACTCACACCGAGCGAAGATGCCATGTGTGCCGATACCGAGCTGCTGCTGGTGTTCGCGGCACGCGCCCAGCATTTGGCCGAGGTCATCCGCCCGGCATTGGCCCGCGGTGCGGTGGTGTTGTGCGACCGGTTTACCGACGCCACCTATGCGTATCAGGGCGGCGGTCGAGGTTTGTCGCACGCCCGTATCGCAGCGCTTGAAGCGTTTGTGCAAGGCGATCTGCGTCCGGATTTGACGCTGGTATTCGACTTGCCGATCGAAGTCGGCATGGCTCGTGCCAGTGCGCGCGGGCGTCTGGATCGTTTTGAACAGGAAGGCCGTACTTTCTTCGATGCCGTTCGCAGCACGTATTTGCAACGCGCCGAGGCCGCGCCACAGCGTTATCGACTGATCGACGCTGCTCAAACCCTGGAGCAGGTCCAGCTTCAACTGGATACCCTGCTGCCACAACTACTGGGCATGTACCGTGGCTGAGGTGTATCCGTGGCAAGACGACTTATGGCAGCAAATGGCCGGGCGTGCTCAGCATGCGCATGCTTACTTGCTGCACGGGCCAGCGGGGATCGGCAAACGGGCCCTTGCCGAGCGTCTGATGGCCAGTCTGTTGTGCAAGCAGCCTGCAGGTCTTGAAGCGTGCGGCACGTGCAAATCCTGTTTATTGCTGGCCGCGGGCAGCCATCCCGACAACTACATTCTTGAGCCCGAAGAGGCCGACAAGGCGATCAAGGTCGATCAAGTGCGCGAGCTGGTGAGTTTTGTCGTGCAGACGGCCCAGTTGGGCGGGCGCAAGGTGGTGCTGGTTGAGCCTGTTGAGGCCATGAACATCAATGCTGCCAATGCCTTGCTGAAAAGTCTGGAAGAACCCTCGGGCGATACGGTGTTGCTGTTGGTCAGCCACCAGTCCAGCCGTTTGCTGCCCACCATCCGCAGCCGCTGTGTTCAGCAGGCCTGCCCACTGCCGGGCGAGGCGCTGAGCCTGCACTGGTTGGCCACGGCCTTGCCCGATTGCAGTGCCCAGGAGCGTGTGGAGTTGCTGACCCTGGCGGCCGGTTCGCCTTTGGCGGCGGTCAAGTTGCAGGCCCAAGGCGTGCGCGAGCAGCGGGCAGCGGTGGTGGAGGGGGTGAAAAAACTGCTCAAGCATCAGCAATCGGCCACTCAGTTGGCGGAAAGCTGGAATGCGATTCCCTTGCTGCTGCTGTTTGACTGGTTCTGCGACTGGTCGAGCCTGATTCTGCGCTATCAATTGACGCAGGATGAGTCAGGCCTCGGTCTGGAAGACATGCGCAAAGTGCTGCAATACCTGGCACAGAAAACCCCGCAGGAAAAAGTGTTGAACATTCAGGACTGGATTCTTGCCCAGCGTCAGAAAGTGCTGGGCAAAGCCAACCTCAATCGTGTGCTGTTGCTCGAAGCGTTACTGGTGCAATGGGCAAGCCTGCCCGGCCAGCGCTGATCTGATTCAAATTCCACGCAGGTGATTACTATGCTCGTCGACTCCCATTGCCATCTCGACCGTCTCGATTTAAGCGCCCACGACGGCTCGCTGGATGCCGCGCTGCAAGCGGCACGGGCACGGGGTGTGGGGCACTTTCTGTGCATTGGTGTCAGTGCCGACAATGCGGCCGATGTCAAAGCCCTGACTGATCGTTACGACGATGTCGATTGCTCGGTGGGCGTCCATCCTCTGGACGTACAGCCCGGTGCGGCTCCGGCGCTGGACTGGTTGCTCAGCGAGTTGAACCATCCGCGCGTTGTGGCTATCGGTGAAACCGGTCTGGATTATCACTACGAGCCTGAAGCGGCCCAATTGCAGCAAATGTCATTTCGCGTTCACCTTGAGGCTGCGCAGAAGACCGGCAAGCCTGTGGTCGTTCATACCCGTGGTGCCCGGGCCGATACATTGACGCTGCTGCGTGAGGCGGCCTTGCTCCAGGCGGGCGTGCTGCATTGCTTTACCGAAGACTGGGAGATGGCCAAGGCTGCGCTGGACCTGGGGTTTTACATTTCATTGTCGGGCATCGTGACCTTCCGCAATGCCGATGCGCTGCGCGATGTGGCGCGACAGGTGCCTGCCGACCGCTTGCTGGTGGAGACCGATTCCCCTTACCTCGCCCCCATTCCTTACCGTGGCAAGCCGAATCTTCCGCAATACGTGCGCGAAGTGGCAGAGTTCCTCGCCATGCTGCGTGGTGAGTCCTACGAACGCTTTGCAGAGCAGACCACCGAAAACTTCCAGCGCCTGTTCCCGTTGGCGCGGCTCCAACGCTGATCGGAGCGTGCGGCACACAGGCAAAAAAAACCCGGGCTCTGGGGGAATCCGGGTTAAGACCATTAGGAGTAAAACAAAGGCACACAGTCCCTGGCGGCCTTTATCGGCGAAGCACTTGGGGGGATGTACCGCCGACTCCTTTAGTATTGGTCAGCTTTAACGGGCGTCCAGTCCTGGCTGTACATTTTTTAAACAGATTTGGAATACCCGTGATTCGGTTGAGTACGCATTAGCTGCCGCACAATTTACCTGCACCCATCGATTTGCAGGATGATCCGTGCAATTTAGCGTGACTTAGGCATAATACCGGGCTTCGATTTTGACCCCTACAGACCTTTTCTTATGCACAAAGAACCCCGTAAGGTCCGTGAGTTTCGTCGCCGTGAGCAAGAAATTCTCGATACCGCGCTCAAGCTGTTCCTCGAACAGGGTGAAGACAGCGTCACCGTCGAGATGATTGCGGATGCCGTCGGTATCGGCAAAGGCACCATTTACAAGCACTTCAAGTCCAAGGCCGAGATCTACCTGCGCCTGATGCTCGATTACGAGCGCGATTTGAACGAGTTGCTGCATTCCGCTGATGTGGACAAGGATAAGGAAGCGCTGTCGCGTGCCTACTTTGAATTCCGCATGCGCGATCCTCAGCGTTATCGGCTGTTTGACCGGCTTGAAGAAAAGGTCGTCAAAGGCAATCAGGTGCCTGAGCTGGTGGAGGAGTTACACAAGATTCGCGCGTCGAATTTTGAGCGCCTGACCCTGCTGATCAAGGGCCGTATCAGCGAAGGCAAGCTGGAAGATGTGCCGCCTTACTTCCACTATTGCGCCGCCTGGGCATTGGTACACGGCGCCGTGGCGCTGTATCACTCGCCGTTCTGGAGCAATGTGCTGGAAGACCAGGAAGGTTTTTTCCAGTTCCTGATGGACATCGGTGTGCGCATGGGCAACAAGCGCAAGCGCGATTCAGACAGCCCGGCGGTGGAATAATCCCGCTGCCTGGGCCTGCATGGCACCTTGGCGTGCTGCCTATACTCAGGCGTGGGTCTTGCCAAAATCTGATACTTGAGTCAGGTTTTGGCGCACCCCCTTTTTCGCGTGCCGGAGTCATCCATGATCGTTGACCGCCAGGGCAGACAATTTCGCAATTTGCGTATCAGTCTGACGTCAGCTTGCAACTATGCCTGCACCTATTGCGTGCCCAACGGCAAGAGGCTGGTGGCGGCGCAGGACGAGTTGTCGGCCCAAGCCATGGCGCGTGGAGTGGCCTACTTGATAGAAGCCGCGGGGATTGAGCGTTTGCGCATTACCGGGGGCGAGCCGCTGGTAAGCCCCAAGCTTGAGACCTTTATGCGCGAAGTCGGGCAGTTGGGCCTGAGTGAGATCAGCCTGACCACCAATGGCCAACTGCTCGCGCGCAAATTGCCGTTATTGAGAGAGGCGGGCATCCGTCGCCTGAATGTCTCCCTGGATACGCTGAACCCCGACGCCTTTCGCACGATTGCTCGCGGCGGCGACCTGGCGACGGTGCTCGACGGGTTGCGTCAGGCCAGCGATGCCGGCATGAAAATCAAGGTCAATATGGTGCCGTTGCGTGGTCAGAACCTCGATCAGGTCATACCACTGCTCGAATACTGTCTGGCGCGAGGGTACGAGCTGCGCTTTATCGAACTCATGCGCATGGGGCATCTGGCCAGTGACGGGAACGGGTTTCTGCAACAATTCGTCAGCCTGCAACAACTGCTCGCGTTGATCGGTGAGCGTCACGAGTATTTGCAGGCCGATGCGCCGGTGGATGCCACTGCTGTGCGCTACCAGATCCCCGGGCGTGGGTATTTCGGGGTTATTGCCAACGAAAGCGTACCGTTTTGCCGAACCTGTTCGCGTTTGCGACTCTCCTCTACCGGTTGGCTGCACGGCTGTTTATCGTCAAGCAATCGCCATTATGTCGGCGACTTGCTCAACAAGCCCCGTCATGAAGCCCTTCCGGCGTTGCAGGGGCTGCTAATGAAAGCCTTGGGCGATAAACAGGACGTCGCCTTCTCGGGCGGCGCCACCGTGATGAAAATCATCGGCGGATAGCGTGCGAGATCCCAAAATCCGAACAGCGGCTTAAACTGGCGCGCAAACTGCATCACGCGGCTATTCGCCGGTTTTTTGTCGCCGGTCATCGGGAGATCAGGATGCGTAGTCTGTTTGTTTTGCTGGCTTTGTTGGCGCTGGGTGGGTGCATGAAGGTCAGCGACCTGGGCGAAGGCGCGCGTGATCAAATGAGTGATGCCGGTCTGCTGGACCACAGCAACACGCGTCGCAGCAATTCACTGCGCATTCAGCCTGACTCCTTTATTTACATTGCCCAAGGCCCCTTCAAGCCGATTGGCGATCCTTATGTGCGGCCCAATGTGGTCGCAGAAGAAGCGTTCAACGGCTTTGTTGAATACTTTCCGATGGTTCGTCGCGCCAAAGCGCCTGTCGGGCTGGATGATGCAATGACCGAGGCGCGGGGTTACGGCGCTCATTACTTGCTGTACACACGTTTTGCCCGGGCCGACGACCGCATTGGCAACAGTGATGAGTGGCTGGATCAGGAAGAAATCAGTCGTTTGGGCATCGACAGCGGTGTGATTCAAGTGATGTTGATCGAAACCAGCACCCAATACCTGATCGACACGGCGACCATCCGCAGCCGTGGTGGCTTACTGACCTTCCATGACAACAAACCCGCCGACCTGATTGGCCCGCCGCTGGCTAAGTACGCGCGCAGCTTGATAGGCTTGAGCGACCAATAAAGCGAGGGAATGACCATGAGCGATCCGGTAGACGTCAGTAATCTGTTGGCGCAAATCCCTAAAGCCGACAAGGGGCTGCCGCCGGTTCACTTGTGGGACACCGCCTTTTGCGGTGACATCGACATGCGCATTGCCCGTGATGGCACCTGGTATTACATGGGGACGCCCATTGGCCGCAAACCCATGGTCAAATTGTTCTCGACCATCATTCGTCGTGATGGCGATGATTATTTTTTGATCACACCCGTGGAAAAAGTCGGCATACAGGTCGATGACGCGCCCTTTGTGGCGGTGGCGCTGGATGTGCAGGGGCAAGGTGAGCAGCAGGTGTTGCGGTTCACCACTAATGTGGATGAGCTGATTGAGGCGGGGCGTGAACACCCGTTGCGGGTGGAGATCGACCCGGTGACCCAGGAGCCTGCGCCCTATCTGCGGGTGCGCCGTAACCTGGACGCGCTGATCCACCGCAATGTGTTCTACCAGTTGGTTGAGCTGGCGCAGTCGCGACCGATTGACGGCCAGTTGTGGCTCGGCGTCTGGAGCGACGGGGAGTTTTTCCCCATCGCCCCGGACCCGGGTGCGTAAACCCTTAGGCTTTCAGTGTTTTCATATCAATCACGAAGCGGTATTTCACGTCGCCTTTCTGCACGCGTTCAAATGCCTGATTGATGTTTTTGATGTCGAGCATTTCGATGTCGCAGGTGATGCCGTTGGCGGCGCTGAAGTCCAGCATCTCTTGCGTTTCAGCGATCCCGCCAATCAGCGAGCCGGCCAGCACGCGGCGCTTGAACACCAAATTGAAAGCATCCACAGCAGGTTCGACAGGCTCGATCAGGCCTACCAGAATGTGCACGCCGTCAAAGCGCAGGGTTTCGAGGTAGGGGTTGAGGTCGTGTTGCACCGGAATGGTGTCCAGCAAGAAGTCGAAGCTCCCGGCAGCAGCTTTCATTTGCTCGGCATCGGTGGAAACGATCACGTGATCGGCACCCTGACGACGGGCTTCTTCGGCCTTGGCGGCAGAGCGGGTGAACAGCGTCACTTCAGCGCCCATGGCCTTGGCGAACTTGATGCCCATGTGCCCCAGGCCGCCCATGCCCAGCACGCCTACCTTGTCGCCCGGTTCAACCCCGTAGTGTTGCAGCGGCGAGTAGGTGGTGATGCCAGCACACAACAGTGGCGCAGCGCTGGCCGGGTCTAGGTTTTCCGGGATGCGCACCACGAAGTCTTCGCGTACGACGATGCTGTCCGAGTAGCCGCCCATGGTGGTGGTGCCATCAATGCGGTCCGGCGAGCCGTATGTTTGAGTAAAACCTTCCAGGCAGTATTGCTCCAGGTCTTCCTTGCAGGCGGAGCATTCGCGGCAGGAGTCGACCATGCAACCCACTCCGACCAGATCGCCGACCTTGTACTTGGTCACATCGTTGCCAACAGCGGTCACTTTGCCGACGATTTCGTGGCCCGGCATGACCGGGTAAACGGCAAAGCCCCAATCGTTGTGCACCTGGTGAATATCGGAGTGGCACACGCCGCAGTACATGACCTCGATGGCGACATCGTCCGGGCGCGGAGCGCGGCGGTTGAACTGCATCGGCGCCAAGGGCGCAGAGGCGGTTTGAGCGGCGTAGCCGATGGCGTTGTAGGTGACGTTGGACATGGAGAACCTCGCGAAACGTTGACTGTAAACAAGGAGGTGATTTTGCGCTCGCCTGTCTTTGAGGACTATGACGATTCCTCCGCCTGTTATGCCTATTCCTCCGGCGTGTCGGGGTGGATCTGGTTTTAACGGTTAATTCTGCGAAGATGCGCCTGTCTATTCCTCCTGTGAAGTTGTCTGCATGTTTTTGACTCGCCATCGCGACGAGAATGCCACGCTGGTTTCATTGATCCAGCCGCTGGCCTCGTCAATCGGTTTTGTATCGACCTTGTTGCCCGAAGTGCGCGTGGTTTCAGCTTGTCGGGCGGTGGCGCGCATGCCGCAGATTTATGAGCCTAGCCTAATGGTCATCGCGCAGGGCAGTAAGTTGGCCTACCTCGGACAGCGGACTCTGGAGTATGGCGCGGGCCATTATCTGGTGCAGGCGCTGTCCGTCCCGTTCGAGTGCGAGACCTTTGCTTCGGAGCAAGTCCCTCTGCTGGGCGTGGCCATCAGCATCGACCGCGCCGTACTCGGCGAGCTGGTGCTGGCCATGGGGCTTGATCCTGATCGCAGCGCTGTGGCTCAAACCCCTGAGTCCATGACTTCTGCCGTGCTGGATGACGAAATGCGCCAGGCGGTTGAGCGGTTGTTGCGCTGTCTGCATGACCCTTTGGAGTGCCGGATCATGGGCAAGGCGCGGCTGCGCGAAGTGCTGTTTGCGGCCTTGCGAGGTCCGCAGGCGGGGGTGTTGCGGGCGCTGGTCGAGCAGCAAGGCCAGTTTGCGCGGGTGGCTGCGTCTTTGAGCCATTTGCACGCGCACTTTGCCGAGCCATTGAATGTCGAAACGCTGGCGCGTTGCGCGAACATGAGTGCCTCGACCTTTCATGAGCACTTCAAACGCAGCACGCTGTTGTCGCCCGTGCAGTACCTCAAGCGCTTGCGTTTATTGCGGGCTCAGCAGTTGCTGTTGAATGAGGGGTTGGGTGTTGCGCAGGTGGCAGAGCGGGTGGGCTATCAAAGTACTTCGCAGTTCAGTCGCGAGTACAAACGCTACTTCGAGCGCAGCCCCGGACATGAAGGGGCAGGAGGGGCGTAATCAGCAGTGCTTGAGTGTGCCTGTAGCCGTTGACGAGCAGCGCAAGGCTTTGGCCGAGGGCACGAGTGGCTCCGTATGCCGGGGCCGCTCGTTCCTTGTCATTGTCTCGTCAGCGGCTGACAGGCCGCTTCAGGCTTACATGTTCGGGTAGGTCGGACCGCCTGCGCCTTCCGGGGTCACCCAGGTGATGTTCTGCGACGGGTCTTTGATGTCGCACGTTTTGCAGTGAACGCAGTTTTGCGCGTTGATCTGGAAACGCTTCTCGCCACTTTCCTGAGTGATGACTTCATACACGCCCGCCGGGCAGTAGCGCTGCGCCGGTTCGTCGTACAACGGCAGGTTGACGTTGATCGGGATGTTCGGGTCGCGCAGCTTGAGGTGGCAAGGCTGCTCTTCTTCATGGTTGGTGCTGGAGAGGAACACGGAACTGAGCTTGTCGAAGCTGAGCTTGCCGTCAGGTTTCGGGTAGTCGATCTGCTTGCAGTCTTTGGCCAGCTTCAGGCACGCGTAGTCTGGTTTGTTGTCGTGCAGCGTGAACGGCAGTTTGCCGCCGAAGATGTTCTGATCCATCCAGTTGAAACCGCCGCCCAGGATAGGCCCGAACTTGTGCAGCGCCGGGCCGAAGTTACGGCTGGCGAACAGTTCGTCGAACAACCAGCTGCCTTTGAACGCTTCAACATACGTATTGAGCGCATCACCGCCTTCAGAACCGGCGAGCAGCGAATCCGCCACGGCATCCGCGGCGAGCATGCCGGACTTCATGGCCGTGTGGCTGCCCTTGATTTTGGAGAAGTTCAGCGTGCCCAGATCGCAGCCGATCAGTGCGCCGCCGTTGAACACCATTTTCGGCAGCGAGTTCAGGCCGCCTTTGCAAATGGCGCGGGCACCGTAACTGATGCGCTTGCCGCCTTCGAGGTACTGCTTGAGCACCGGGTGATGCTTGAGGCGCTGGAACTCATCGAACGGCGAGAGGAAGGTGTTGCTGTAGGACAGGTCAACAATCAGGCCGACCACCACCTGGTTGTTTTCCAGGTGATACAGGAATGAGCCGCCGGTGTTTTCGCTGCTCATGACGTCCAGTGGCCAGCCTGCGGTGTGAACCACAAGACCGGGCTTATGCTTGGACGGGTCGATTTCCCAGATTTCTTTCAGGCCGATGCCGTAATGCTGGCTGTCCGCGTCGGCGTCCAGCTTGAAGCGTTCGATCAGTTGCTTGCCGAGGTGGCCGCGGCAGCCTTCAGCGAACAGGGTGTATTTGCCGCGCAGTTCCATGCCGGGGGTGTACAGGCCTTCTTTCGGATTGCCTTCGCGGTCAACACCGAGGTCGCCGGTGATGATCCCGCGCACCACGTTGTTTTCATCGAACAGGACTTCCTGAGCGGCAAAGCCCGGATAGATTTCGACGCCCAGATTCTCGGCCTGTTGCGCCAGCCAGCGGCACAAATTGCCCAGCGAGATGATGTAGTTGCCTTCGTTGTGCATGGTCTTGGGCACAAACAGATCCGGCACCTTGGTCGAGGTCGTCTCACTGCGCAGTACATAGATGTCGTCACGGGTGACCGGGGTATTGAGCGGAGCGCCCAGTTCTTTCCAGTCCGGGAACAATTCGTTCAGGGCGCGGGGTTCAAACACGGCACCAGACAGGATGTGTGCACCGACTTCAGAGCCTTTTTCCACCACGCAGACGCTGATTTCGTTACCGGCTTCGGCGGCCTTCTGCTTCAAACGGCAGGCGGCGGACAAACCGGCAGGGCCGGCGCCGACGATGACCACGTCGAATTCCATGTATTCGCGTTCCACAGGCTATCTCCTACTCAAGGCTCAACGGTATTTTTCTAATTGGAGGTTTGGCGTTTCATCCATTATTTCCTCGGCGCAGGCTGAAGACGCAATGGATGACGCACCGCTCTCTCTAAGGGGCGGCATTATATCTACACCACCCGTGGGGTCCAATACAAACGTTTGTTTGAAATCGCTGTAACCCAGACAAATCAATGACGCGCGGCTCTAAAGTGGCCGATTTGCTGTATTGACCGCAAAAGGCGTTCCGGTCAAGATACGGGCGGTTTTGCGCTCGCCGTAGGCTGATTGTCGGTTTCAAGAGCACCTCTAAAGACAGGGCACAGGCATGAGCCTGATGGGGCCTGCCATTTTTTGAGCGAAGTTTACACGTCATTGCGATGAATGACTTACCAGTCACATCCGATAAGCGGTCGCAAGGGAAGTTTTGGGCACTCGTCTTTCTTTATATAAGCAGGGCAACGATCTTTGGAGGTGCCCTTGTGCTGATGAGCATCAACCGCCAGGTTCGCCTAGGCGACTTTCTTTTCACCGGAGAGTAACGAGGAATCCATGAAGGTTCTTGTAGCTGTCAAACGAGTGGTCGATTACAACGTTAAAGTTCGCGTCAAGGCGGACAACTCCGGCGTTGACCTCGCCAACGTCAAGATGTCGATGAACCCC
>NZ_MLCT01000089.1:0-1913 GCF_001806145.1 Pseudomonas sp. BS-2016 | reverse complement strand
CCCAGTGGCGGCCAGATCAAGGTGGATGGCGAAGAAGTCACTGCGCTGGACGCCAACGGCCTGCGGCGCTTTCGCCAGCAGGTCGGGATGATCTTCCAGCACTTCAACTTGCTGGCGTCCAAGACCGTGGCCGACAACGTCGCGCTGCCGCTGACGCTCGCCGGTGAACTGTCGCGCAAGGAAATCGACCAGCGTGTGGCTGAGCTGCTCGCCCGCGTCGGCTTGTCGGACCACGCCAAGAAGTACCCGGCGCAGTTGTCCGGCGGCCAGAAACAGCGCGTCGGCATCGCCCGAGCCCTGGCGACCAAGCCAAAAATCCTGCTTTGTGACGAAGCCACCAGCGCCCTCGACCCGCAAACCACGGCGTCGGTCCTGCAACTGCTGGCCGAGATCAACCGCGAGTTGAACCTGACCATCGTGTTGATCACCCATGAAATGGACGTGATCCGCCGCGTATGCGACCAGGTCGCCGTCATGGACGCCGGGGTAATCGTCGAGCAAGGCTCGGTGGCCGACGTGTTCCTGCACCCCAAGCACCCGACCACCAAGCGCTTCGTACAAGAAGCCGAACAGGTGGACGAAGGCGAGCAGCGCGACGACTTTGCCCATGTGCCAGGCCGTATCGTGCGCCTGACGTTCCAAGGGGACGCGACCTACGCGCCACTGCTGGGTACCGTCGCACGGGAAACCGGTGTGGACTACAGCATTCTTGCCGGTCGTATCGACCGCATCAAAGACATCCCTTACGGGCAACTGACCCTCGCCGTCACCGGCGGTGACATGGAAGCCGCGTTCGCACGCTTCACCGCCGCCGACGTTCACATGGAGGTCCTGCGCTGATGGACGTTTTCCTGAGTTTCTTCGCCAATATCGACTGGTCTGAAATCTGGCTCGCCACCGGCGACACCATGACCATGCTGTTCGGCTCGCTGTTCTTCACCGTGCTACTGGGGCTGCCCCTGGGCGTGCTGTTGTTCCTGACCAGCCCGCGCCAGCTGTTCGAACAAAAAGGCCTGTACGCGCTGTTGTCGCTGATCGTGAATATCTTGCGCTCGCTGCCGTTCATCATCCTGTTGATCGTGATGATTCCGTTCACGGTACTGATCACCGGCACGTCGCTGGGTGTCGCCGGCGCGATCCCACCACTGGTCGTCGGTGCCACGCCATTCTTTGCTCGCCTGGTGGAAACCGCCCTGCGCGAAGTGGACCGTGGCATCATCGAAGCCACCCAGGCCATGGGCGCCACCACCCGCCAGATCATCACCAATGCCCTATTGCCCGAGGCCCGCCCTGGCATCTTCGCGGCGATTACGGTGACGGCGATTACACTGGTTTCCTACACCGCGATGGCTGGTGTGGTCGGTGCTGGCGGCCTGGGCGACCTGGCAATCCGTTTTGGCTACCAGCGTTTCCAGACCGATGTGATGGTGGTCACTGTGGTGATGCTGTTGATTCTGGTGCAAATTCTGCAAACCGTCGGCGACCGGCTGGTGGTGCATTTTTCTCGTAAATAACGGCCATTGCCGGCACATAGCCGGCAGATGCCCGAACAAGGAGCTTGCTGGATGAAAAAACTACTGGTTGCTTTCGCCGCCGTGGCTGCGTTTTCCGCCCACGCCGAGACCATTACGGTCGCTGCTTCGCCGGTGCCTCACGCCGAGATCCTCGAATTCGTGAAGCCTGCCCTGGCCAAAGAAGGCGTGGATCTGAAGGTCAAAGTCTTCACCGACTACGTGCAGCCGAACGTACAGGTGGCTGAAAAGCGCCTGGATGCCAACTTCTTCCAGCACCAGCCGTACCTGGATGAATTCAACAAGGCCAAAGGCACTCACCTGGTGAGCGTCGGCGCTGTGCACCTCGAACCTCTGGGCGCTTACTCCAGCAAGTACAAAAAACTGGCCGACCTGCCTGAC
>NZ_MLCT01000088.1:0-1539 GCF_001806145.1 Pseudomonas sp. BS-2016 | reverse complement strand
CAGCCTCAGGCTGTTTGGCTTCCTTGTCCTTGGCGTCTTTCTTGGCCTGTTTCTCATGCTGCTTGGCCAAGACTTTATCGGCCTTGAGCACATGGTTGGAAACCGACTCAGCCTCAGGCTGCACGATATCCTGCACCAGTGCCGCACGCATTTCGGTCGGCTTGCTTGCGTCCTTGATCTTCATACGCAGGGTCAGGCGCCAGCCTTTGGTGTGTTCGTTGTAGCGCACGCTGTTTTCAACCAGTTCAGCGTTATCACCCACACTCACCTGGCTACGCACCGGGGCGTCCGGCAGCAGTTTCTTCAGGGACGGGCCCTCGAAGTCCACCAGGTAGGCCACGCTGCCATCCGGCTGACGGATCAGGTTCGATTGCTTCACATCACCCGTGGAGCGCAGGGTCTGCTTGACCCAGGCACTGTCCGGCGAATGGAAGGCCGCGTCGTCCAGTGTCCAGTGCAGGCGGTAGGCCACGTCCAGCGGCTTGCCGACTTCCGGCAGTTCGGCCGGGCTCCAGAACGCCACGATGTTGTCGTTGGTTTCATCGGCGGTCGGGATCTCGACCAGGTCGACAGAGCCTTTGCCCCAGTCACCTTCAGGCTCGATCCAGGCGCTTGGGCGCTTGTCGTAGTTGTCGTCCAGGTCTTCGTAGTGGCTGAAGTTGCGGCCACGTTGCAGCAGGCCGAACCCACGCGGGTTCTCGACGCTGAAGTTGCTGACCGACAGGTGTTTAGGGTTGTTCAGCGGACGCCAGATCCACTCGCCATTGCCGGCGTGAATCGACAGGCCGCTGGAATCGTGGAGCTCGCGGCGGTAGTTGAGGACCTTGGACGGCTGGTTGGCGCCGAACAGGAACATCGAGGTCAACGGCGCAACGCCCAGCTTGCTGACCTTGTCACGCAGGAACATCTGGGATTTGACGTCCACTACGGTGTCGGTGCCAGGACGCAGGATCAGGCGATAAGCGCCAGTGGCGCGTGGCGAATCCAGCAGCGCGAAAATCACCAGGTGCTTGTCACCCGGCTTTGGACGCTCGATCCAGAACTCGGTGAAACGCGGGAATTCTTCGCCAGACGGCAACGCGGTGTCGATCGCCATGCCACGGGCAGACAAGCCGTACACCTGATCCTTGCCCACGACGCGGAAATAGCTGGCGCCGAGCATGGTCATGATTTCGTCTTGCTTGTCGGCCTTGTTGATCGGGAAAAGCACACGGAAACCGGCGTAACCCAGCTGTTCGGTGGCTTTAGGATCAAATTTCACGTCGCCGAAATCGAAACGCGTCGGGTCGTACTTGATTTCATGCACGCTGTCGGCGGTGACTTCGTTGATTTTCACCGGGGTGTCGAAATGCATCCCCTGGTGATAGAAGGACAGCTTGAACGGGGTGTTCTGATCGGCCCACTCGGCTTTTTCATTGCGGAAACGAATCTTCTGGTAGTCAGCGAATTTCATTTCGCGGAATTCGTTCGGCAAATTGCTGCGCGGAGCTTCGTATTTCTGCCCAGCCAGCTCTTTTGCCTTGGCCGACACATCATCCA
>NZ_MLCT01000087.1:0-1809 GCF_001806145.1 Pseudomonas sp. BS-2016 | reverse complement strand
CAGGTAATCACAGATATACGCGGTCATGCGCTCGTCTTTGAGCACGGCCGGGTACTTGGCAAAAATCGGGCTGGCCGCGGCGTCTTCGATATCGCCTTCGATCGCCATCATGCCTTCGCGGCGGCTTTTGTTGAGGATCTCGTAGATCAGCCCCAGCACTTCCAGATAAAACGTGTGGGAGAAGCGCGAACTGAACATGCCCAGGGACTTCTTGACCACGTGCATGGTCATATAGCCTGGGTTGGCCTGCAAAAATGCGCCGAACGCGGCACCGCCGATAATCAGCACTTCGAAAGGCTGGATCAGTGCGGCGATTTTACCGTGGGAGAGGACGTACCCTCCGAGCACACTTGCGATGACGACAATGATGCCGATAATTTTAGCCATAGGAGAGGGGTACTTGCGCCGTCGGGTTCATGGACATATGGGGTGCAGCAGAAAACTCTTGTTCTACTTATCGGCAAAACTGCGCCAGACTATAGCCCGTTAAGGCGAAAAGCCAATTCGGCCCGTTCCGGGCGTGTTGAACGCAAGTGATGATCGCGCCCCAATCATGGCAATTGAAACGACAGTCCCAACAAACCGCCCCACTACCCTCGCCGCTTGGATCAAGTGCCTGGACGACGTGCTGCTGCCCGTGCCCCAGGCCAGCCATGAACGCGTGTGCAAAGCCATTCGCGATAGCCGCAGTTCATTGCGAGATATTGCTGAGTTGATGCAAAACAGTCCGGCCCTGGTGCTGAGTGTGATGCGCGAAGCCAACAGCCAAGCCCACGGCAGCCTGGCCGAACCTGCAGAAAACCTTGAAGTCGCACTTAACCGTCTTGGCCTCAAACGTGCCGAAGAGTTGTTGGCGCGCCTGCCTTCGGTACCCGCCCGGGAAATCCCCGTGGCCTTGCGTCAGCTGTTGCTGATCAGCCAGCACGCATCCCAGCAAGCCAACGGTTTGTTCGGCAGTCGCCTGGCGCGGCTGTGGCAGGACATCCACTGGGGCAGCCTGCTGTTTCTGTCGCCGCTGTGGCCGATGGCCGTCGCCTACCCCAAGCTCCTGGAGGAGTGGGAGTTGCGGGTGATCCATAAAGGCCAATCGGCGCGCCAGGTCGAGCAACAGCTGTTCGGCGTGCGTTTGCTTGACCTGTGCCTGGGCTTGACCGAAGCCTGGCACCTGCCGATCTGGGTTTCACAGGGCTACAAGTTGCTGTTGGCCGAGCAACGCCTGCTGGTCAAGGCGCTGCACATTGCCCGTCAAGACGATGCCCTGCGCCACCAGCAATTGCTCGATGCCGAGCCCAACCTGCGACGCTGGCTGAACCAGCCGGCCAACACCGTGTTGCTGGCCAACGGCCTGGCGATGTCGGCCCAGGAATCCTGGACCTGCCCGCACACTGAGCGCTGGCAATACCTGACGGCGCTGTACCTGCAAACGCCGTTGAGCGATGTGCAACAGCAAGCCCACCAACAAGCGGTGACCAGTGCTCGTACCACCTTGATGCCCGACCTCTGGCACCCGGCGCTGTCGCTGATCTGGCCGTGGCACGTACAGAAAGTCCATCGCGGCTTGCTGCCGGCACCACCGCCCACTGCCGAAGCCTTGGCCGTGTGGCGCACGCGTTGCACCGAGTTGCTGGTGGAGCCGAGCCGCTTTGCCAACGCCATGCACCTGACCACTTGCGCCAAGGAAGCCCTGGTCGCCAGTGGCATGCAGCGGGTACTGATATTCATGGCAGATCGCGCCTTGAGCACCTTGCGTGTACACCAGGCCGACGGCCTGCCCAAGGACGCGGCTCACCTGAGCCTGGATGTGGTCAA
>NZ_MLCT01000086.1:0-2819 GCF_001806145.1 Pseudomonas sp. BS-2016 | reverse complement strand
GCGTTCTTCCTGGGGGCAGATGATCGAATATTCTTTGTCGAGGATCTGCACGGTAACGCTATTGCTTGAACTCATGAGTCTTGCTCCAGGGCCTTCAGGCGCGAAATCATCGATTCGACCTTACGCCGGGCGATTTCGTTTTTTTCAATGAGGTGAGCGCGTTCCTCGCGCCAGGTCTTTTCCTGAGCTAATAGGAGTCCGTTTTGACTCTTAAGTTGCTCGACCCGATCAATTAGCAGTTCGAGTCTGGCCATCAGCGCTTGCAGGTCGGTGTCTTCCATTGGGTTCCACTGGATTTGTCTGATGAATGGCAACTGCAGGATAAACGATCTGACGCCCTCGATAGTCTTGGTACGTCTGCCGGTGCTAGGATACAGCGCTCCATTCTAGACATTGCGCCGTCTGGCGCCTAGCTCACCATGCCCATTCAAAATTCCCCGTACGACGCTTTTTCCAAACTGCTGAGCACCAGCGGCCACCCTTGCTCGCCTGCCGAACTGCACGGCGTGCTGTTGGGCCGCAGTTGCACCGGTGTGGGCTTTGATGCCGACAACTGGCTGGCCGATGTGGCCGAGTTGCTGGAAACCGAACCCACCGAGAACGTGCGCAATGCGTTGATCGGCCTGCAAGAGATGGTCAAGGGCGAGTTGACCGGTGACGACGTCACCGTGGTCCTGCTGCTGCCGACCGATGACGCGCCGCTCACCGAGCGCGCTGCTGCCCTGGGCCAGTGGTGCCAGGGCTTCCTCCACGGTTTCGGCGTGAATGCCGGCGGCCTGGAGCTGAGCACCGACGCCAAGGAAGTGCTGCAGGACCTGGCGGCGATCTCACAGGTGCAAGATGCCCTGGAAGAGTCCGAAGATGGCGAAGGCGACTACATGGAAGTCATGGAATACCTGCGCGTCGCGCCGTTGCTGCTGTTCACCGAGACCAGGAAGTCCGCTGAGCCGGTCGCTGCCAAGCCGTCGTTGCACTAAAGAAAGGAAGCCCATCTGCCCATGATTCATATCCCCAAAGCGGAATACACCCGTCGCCGCAAGGCGCTCATGGCGCAGATGGAACCCAACAGCATCGCGATCCTGCCGGCCGCCGCCGTGGCCATCCGCAACCGCGATGTCGAGCATGTTTACCGCCAGGACAGCGATTTCCAGTACCTGAGCGGTTTCCCCGAGCCCGAAGCGGTGATCGTGCTGATGCCCGGTCGCCAGCATGGCGAGTACGTGCTGTTCTGCCGCGAGCGCAATGCCGAGCGCGAATTGTGGGACGGCCTGCGTGCGGGCACCGAGGGCGCGATTCGCGACTTTGGCGCGGATGACGCCTTCCCCATTACCGATATCGACGACATCCTGCCCGGCCTGATCGAAGGTCGCGACCGTGTGTACTCGGCCATGGGCAGCAATGCCGAGTTCGACCGGCACGTGATGGAGTGGATCAACGTGATCCGTTCAAAAGCACACCTGGGCGCCCAGCCGCCGAACGAATTCGTTGCCCTGGATCATTTGCTCCACGATATGCGCCTGTATAAATCGGCGGCAGAAGTGAAGGTGATGCGCGAGGCAGCGCGAATTTCCTGTGCGGCCCATGTGCGGGCGATGCAGGCCAGCCGTGCCGGCCTGCATGAGTTCAGCCTGGAAGCCGAGCTGGATTACGAGTTTCGCAAAGGCGGCGCGAAGATGCCGGCCTATGGCTCCATCGTCGCCGCCGGGCGCAACAGCTGCATCCTGCATTACCAGCAGAATGACGCGGTGCTCAAGGACGGCGACCTGGTGCTGATCGACGCCGGGTGTGAGATCGATTGCTACGCCAGCGACATCACCCGTACCTGGCCGGTCAACGGCAAGTTTTCGCCGGAGCAGAAGGCGATCTACGAGATTGTGCTGGCCTCCCAGGAAGCCGCCTTCAAGCAGATCGCGCCGAACAAACATTGGAACCAGGCCCATGAGGCGACCGTGCAGGTCATCACCGCCGGCCTGGTGAAGCTGGGGTTGTTGCAAGGTGACGTTGACGAGTTGATCGCCAGCGAAGCCTACCGCGCCTTCTACATGCACCGTGCCGGCCACTGGCTGGGCATGGATGTGCATGATGTGGGCGAGTACAAAGTGGGCGGTGAATGGCGCGTGCTGGAAGTGGGCATGGCCTTGACCGTGGAGCCGGGTATCTATATTTCCCCGGACAACCAGAACGTGGCAAAAAAATGGCGTGGCATTGGCGTGCGCATCGAGGACGACGTGGTAGTGACCAAGCAAGGCTGTGAAATCCTGACTGGCGGCGTGCCCAAGACCGTTGCCGAGATCGAAGCGTTGATGGCGGCTGCCCGATGAGCCGGGTCAACCTGGCGATTATCGGCGGTGGCCTGGTGGGCGCCAGCCTGGCCCTGGCATTGCAAGCGGGGGCCAAGGCGCGGGGTTGGAAAATCGTGCTGATCGAACCCTTTGCACCGGGCGACAGCTACCAGCCGAGCTACGATGCGCGCTCTTCCGCGCTGTCGTTTGGCGCGCGCCAGATTTACCAGCGGCTGGGCCTGTGGCATGCCATTTCCCGACGTGCGGAGCCGATCAAGCAGATCCATGTATCGGACCGTGGGCGCTTCTCCACCGCGCGTTTGTCCGCGATGGAGGAGGGCGTGCCAGCCCTGGGTTATGTGGTGGAAAACGCCTGGCTCGGCCAATGCCTGTGGCAAGGCTTGGACAAGGACGTGGTGAGCTGGCGCTGCCCGGCGGAAGTCACGCGCATGGAGCCTCTGCCCGATGGCTATCGCCTGACCCTCAACGATGAAACCGTGCTGGAATGCGACCTTGCGGTACTGGCTGATGGCGGCC
>NZ_MLCT01000085.1:0-1632 GCF_001806145.1 Pseudomonas sp. BS-2016 | reverse complement strand
GCCGGCTGCAGATTCAGCGTGGTGACCGACGGCGAGCGAACGTTCGAGATTCGGCCCTGTTCGGAAAGTGCTTTGATGATTAAGTTGGAGCCAGCCCAAGGAGACTTCGACGTGTCCAAAATACTCAACGAGCCCGACACCGCGCCCGTGCTTATGCCGGTGGTGGCATTCTTCAGCGAAAAGCCCCATTTGTTGCTCAAGGACGTATAGACAGCCGTCCAGTCCAGGCCGGTCTGGTCTGTGTCGGTGAGAGTTACCTCGAAAACTTTGACGTTGAACAACACCTGACGGGTGATACTGCTGTTGATCGAATTCAGGTATTTAGCAACGTTTGAGAGTACTTCTGGTCGATCACTTACCGTCAGGGTGCCAGTGGAACGCGAGAGGAACATCCGACCTTGGGGCTGTTGGCTCAGCATCGCCTTGACGTTTTTTTCAATGTCTCCGATCAGCGAGGTCTTGATGGTAACGGTGGTGCTCTGGTTGCTGCCTGATTCACCCGATGCACCTGTCGACGAAGATCCGCCGCCACCACCACCGGAACTGCTCCCGCTGCCTGTAGCAGTCAGCAAGCCCGACTTCACTGTGCTTTCAATGACCTGGTCATCACCAAATGCCCAGACGTCGAACGTCTTGGTGTCGAAGTAAGTGACATGCACGCTTCGATCATCGGAGGAATAATTCCACGCTAAGCCTAACTGGGAGGTCGCTTGATTCAACAACCCTGACAGCTTGCCGCTGTACTTAATGGGGAATGTGTTGGGCGCAGTCAGCCCAATCGAATTCATTGAGCGGGCGTTGCTCGGAACATTGCCGATGACGCCGGCGGGCATGAAGTTGGTCAGGTTGTCGGCAGAGCCCAAACCAGGTGGAACTGCAGGTCCTGAGTTGCCCTGCGTCGAACTGGAAAGGACACTTGGGTCGATTGCGTCAGGGGCTACGATGACCGGTACACCACATTCACTAGTGATGTACTGCGCGATCTCAGCGATCCCAACGTTATATGAGGGGCGATAGGTGATGTCGCAATCCATGGTCAGCGGTAAACCACGCTTGGCGACCAGCGGTTTTTTGGATACCCATGGTTTGTCGCTGAACACCACCGTAGCGCGCGCGGACTCTTGCTGCTGATTTCTCAGAAATCGGCTGTATTGAGAGGCTGTCGCAGCGTCATTTTCAGCTCGGCTGGCCGATTCATTCACACGCTGCAGCGAACAGGAACTCACCAGTGCGACGATAAGTGACAAGGCTGTGCTTTTGATCCAGAGACGAGCAGTCATCATTTGTTCCTCTCTGTAATAAAAATCAGCCGCTGTGAGGAGTTACTGTCGACCACATCGACCAGAAAGGACCGTGGAGCCGAGTCGTAGAGTGGGAAAATCGACCCAATGGCTTCTTGGAAACTGCCCTCAAATCGAAGTGGAGCGTCAATTGAGTAATCCAAATCATCGACCTGCCACATCAGTTTCCAGCCCGCTTTTTCAGCCCAGCCTTCGACGGTTTGACGAAGGGTTGAGCCAGTTGAAGCCGTCCATGTCTGGGCCAGCGGCTTCGGCGCTGCAATGTCCGTCGCAACCGGCTTTGGCGCTGCAGAAACTGCGGCCGGCGCGGTGACCAGTTTCGGAGTTGAAG
>NZ_MLCT01000084.1:0-1535 GCF_001806145.1 Pseudomonas sp. BS-2016 | reverse complement strand
TCAAGCAACTGCTTGAGGGCCAGCAAGGATTTCATCGCGCCGCCGCCCTGGTGGATCAACTGCTGAAGGATGATGCAGGTGTCGGTGAACTCATCCACGGCCAACAGGCGTGCGGTCTTGCCCAGCTCTTCGGACAGTTCCAGGCCCGAGTCGACCCTTGCCAGGATCAGGCGCAGTTCATGGGTCAGGTCTGGCAGCAAGCGCTGGGCTTCGGTGCTCAACACCCGCAGCGATTGCTCAACTGCCATGCCGGATTCGAACAGGATGCGCAGTAACGGAATGAAGGTGGAGATTTCCCGAGCGATACGCTCCTGGCGGTATTTCGCACTGAGGGCGAGGATGCGTTTGGGCAGCAAGTAACCGATGCCTAGGGCAATCGCCGGGGCAATCCAGGGTGAGCCGGCATGGGGAAACAGCAGCTGTTGGCCGAGCAGGGTCAAGCCCAGCAACACGATGGGCACGCCGATCTGGAAAGCGGCAAACATGGAGCGCTGGTTGGCTTTACGCCAACCGACTCGGTTGAGCAGGGTCTGGGTTTCGTTGTCCAGGCTGACCGAGCGCTGGGCCACGGCGCTGGCGCCCAACTGGCGCATCAGGCTGCCGAGTTTGTCCTCGCGGGTCAGTTGGCCTTGCAGGCGTTGGCTGACCAGGCGTTGACGGCGCCTTTGCTCTAGCAGGTTGCCGACGATCAAGGCGACGGCGGCGAGCGACAACAGGATGCAAATCAGGATGGCCATCTCAAATACTCCGCAACATGCGCCACATGACGAAGGTGCCCGTGATGTCGAGCGCCACCGCGGCCAGCAGCAGGTGGCGCCCGGTTCCGTCATTCCACATGCTCATCAGGTAGCCTGGGTTGACCATCAGGAAGTAGCCGACCATGACGATAGGCAAACCCGCCAGCACATAGGCGGTCATGCGCGTTTCGCCAGTCATGGCCTTGAGTTGGCGCGCACCCTGTTCGCGCTCGCGGATCATCTTGATCAGGTTTTCCAGCAGCTCGCTGGCGTTGCCGCCGTAGCGGTGGTTGACCTTCAGGCCAAGAGCAAACAGGCGGAATTCATCGCGCTCGTAAAACTCGGCAAAGTCGCTGACCGACTCCGGCAGGCTCACGCCCATTTGCACGTTGCGCTGGATGCGGCTCATGGCCTGCTTGAGCGGCGCTTCGGTGCTGTCGATCGCGCCCAGCACAGCGTCCGCCAGGGTGCGCCCAGACTTGAGGCTGCGCACGCTGTGGTCCAGCAGCTGCGGTAATTGTTCGACCATGCGCTGCACTCGCCGTTGGTAGCGCCAGGCGATATACACCCGCAGCAGCAGCAGCGGCAGGATCAGCATGGCCAACAGTCCCAGCCCGCCGGCCAGCAGATAGCCCAGCAACATGCCCAGCGCCCAGCCGCTCAGCCACAAACCCAGGCGGTCGGTGGGCTTGCCCAGGCCGGCGCGCTGGAACATGCGCTCCAGCGCGACCCAGCTGCCGTTCGGCTCCTGGGGCACCGGCTGGCCGTCGCTGAGCCGCTCCAGCACCCGGTCGGTAC
>NZ_MLCT01000083.1:0-1823 GCF_001806145.1 Pseudomonas sp. BS-2016 | reverse complement strand
TAGGGCGAGCCCCCTCCCACATCCGGCGTCGCGCAGGTAGACTTCAAACCCCGTGTAAATGTCTGCAGGCTGGAGTCGGTAATGCGTAAAGATAAGAAACAGGTGATTGGCGACGAAATCGGTGACGACCAGATCAAGTTGTTCCTGGACTTCGAGCCGGTTGATGCGACGTCGCCGTCCCTGCACAAACTGATCAAGGCCTATCGCGGCCTGCGTATCGACGACTTCGAGCGTTTCCTGGGCTTTTTCAAAGAAGCAGGCCTGGACCTGGACGGCAAGGACGAGCATGGCCAGACCTTCGTCGACCTGATCAAGGACCAGCGCAACGCCGCCGAGTACATCGAACTGATCGACAACGCCCGCGGCTGATTGTCCGAGCAAAAAAAACGCCCCGGCTTCAGAGTCCGGGGCGTTTTGCTTTTAACGGTAGGAGCGAGCTTGCTCGCGAAGAACCTGAGAGCGGCGCCTTAATCCACTTGCGCCGCGTTATCGTTGACGTTTTTCGCGAGCGAGCTCGCTCCTACAGGTTCCACCAGCTCCAGGCTGATGTTGTTCTGCGTGTTGATCTTGCGATACAGCTCGGCGTCCGTCTCCAGCACTTTCTCGCGCGCCGGGAAGATCTCGTGCAGCTTGGTGGCCCATTCACCGGCGGCTTTCTGCGGGAAGCAGCGCTCGATCAGCTCCAGCATGATCGAGACGGTGACCGAAGCACCAGGAGACGCGCCCAGCAGCGCCGCAAGCGAACCGTCCTTGGCAGCAACCAGTTCGGTGCCGAACTGCAGCACGCCGCCTTTCTTCGGATCTTTCTTGATTATTTGCACGCGCTGGCCGGCCACTTCCAGGCGCCAGTCTTCGGCTTTCGCCTCGGGGTAGAAGCGACGCAGGGATTCCAGGCGCTGTTCCATGGACTGGCGCACTTCGCTGACCAAGTACTTGGTCAGGTCCATGTTGTCGCGGGCCACGGCCAGCATCGGGCCGATGTTGCCGGCGCGAATCGACATCGGCAGGTCAAGGAACGAGCCGTGTTTGAGGAACTTGGTGGTGAAACCGGCGTATGGCCCGAACAGCAGGGATTTCTTGCCATCCACTACGCGGGTGTCCAGGTGCGGCACGGACATCGGCGGCGAGCCCACGGCAGCCTGGCTGTAGACCTTGGCCTGGTGCTGCTTGACCACTTCCGGGTTGTCGCAACGCAGCCACTGGCCGCTCACCGGGAAGCCGCCGAAGCCTTTGCTCTCTTCGATGCCCGAGGCCTGCAGCAATGGCAGCGCCGCACCGCCAGCGCCGAGGAATACGAACTTGGCATCGACGTCGCGGCTGTTACCGCTATTGACGTCCTTGATGCTCACGGTCCAGCCCGCGCCGTTGCGCTTGAGGCCGGTCACGCGTTTGCAGTACTTGACCTGGGCGTCCGGCGAGCTGGTCAGGTGGCTGAGCAACTGATTGGTCAGGGCGCCAAAGTTGACGTCTGTGCCGTTCATCACACGGGTGGCGGCGATTTTTTCATCGAGCGGGCGGCCCGGCATCATCAGCGGCATCCACTCGGCCATTTCGCTGCGGTCTTCGGTGTAGTGCATGTCCGAAAACGCGTGGTGCTGGCTGAGGGTCTCAAAGCKCTTCTTGAGGAAGGACACGCCTTTGTCGCCCTGCACGAAGCTCAGGTGGGGCACCGGGCTGATGAACGACCTGGACGAGCCAAAGGTGCCCTTCTTGGTCAGGTAAGCCCAGAACTGCTTCGACACCTCGAACTGGGTGTTGATGTGCACGGCTTTCTTGATGTCGATGGAGCCATCGGCGGCCTGCGGCGTGTAGTTCAGCTCACA
>NZ_MLCT01000082.1:0-2263 GCF_001806145.1 Pseudomonas sp. BS-2016 | reverse complement strand
TTGCTCACCGATGAAGAAATGGCCCTGGGTGTCGAAGGTTGGCGCCAGCTACCCGACCCGTTTGGCCCTTGGTACGAGCAGGTCGCCTGATGCTGGCCCCGGTCATTCCCCTACGCCCTGTCATCCGCCAAAGCTGTGGAGAAACGCCGCTGGCGCTGTCCGACATCCTCAATGATGGCGTCAACCTGGCGATCTGGCAGCGCCAATTGCCCCTGCATATCGCCGAGTTTGGCGCTTTGCTGGTGGCGCTCAATGAACCGTTGGCCGAGTCCTTGGTGGTCGAGTTGGCTAGCGAAGACGCCGTGCCGAACTTGCAAGGTTTTGCGTCCAGCTGTCGCGATCTTGAAGGCTACGATGGGTTTATCGCCGATGTGTCGTGGCTGGTCAGTGCATTCGCCTGCCTGTTGGGCGCCAAGCGCATCGGCGTGCGTTTACGGCTATTGGACAAGGCCATGTGTCCGCGTTTTCACGTTGATCACGTGCCGGTTCGGCTGATCACCACCTACGCCGGTATCGGAAGCCAATGGTTGCGCGAAGGCGTTATGGACCGGCGCAGATTGAGCCAGGCGGATGCCGAGCCCACTGAGCGCATCGAGCAGATCCATTGCGGTGAAGTGGCGCTGCTTAAAGGCACCAAATGGCACGGCAATGAAGGACATGGGCTGATCCACCGCTCGCCAGCGCTCAAGGCCGATGAGCGACGGTTGATCCTGACGCTGGATTGGCTGACATAACCGCGTAGGATCAAACGCTCTACACGGCCTGAACGATGCCTCTCATGTTGCAGAACATTCCTACCCATGTGATTGCAGGGCCCTTGGGCGCCGGCAAGACCAGCCTGATCAAGCACCTGCTTGCCCAGCGCCCGGCCAACGAGCGCTGGGCGGTGCTGATCAACGAGTTCGGCCAGATCGGCCTGGACGCAGCCCTACTCGCACAAGACGATGACGGCATCGCCTTGGGCGAGGTGGCTGGCGGCTGTTTGTGCTGTGTGAACGGTGCACCGTTCCAGGTAGGGCTGGGCCGCTTGTTGCGTAAGGCTAAGCCGGACCGGTTGTTTATCGAGCCCTCAGGCTTGGGCCATCCGGCGCAATTGCTCAAGCAACTGCGGCACGCACCATGGCAAGACGTGCTGGCCGTGCAGCCTTGCGTGCTGGTACTCGATGCCCAGGCGTTGGCGGCGGGCAGGCCGTTGCCGCAGGCACAACAGGAGGCGTTGGCCAGTGCCGGTCTGCTGCTGTTGAACAAGGACGAGACGCTGACTGCGGTGCAACGTCAGGCGATTGAAGCGCAATTACCCGATTGCCCGCTCCATTGGACACGCCAGGCGCGATTGCCACTCGACCAGTTGCCTGGTTTGAAAGCGCAGGCCCAAGTAGCGGTGGATAATCTCGGCGTGCCTGAAGCGGTGGGGCAAATGCCGGCGATCTGGAGTGACCCTGGGTTGCCGATCTGTCTGAGTCAGGGCCAGGAGGGCGGCTGGAGCATTGGCTGGCGCTGGCACCCAAGCCAGCGATTCGATGTCAGCCGTCTGCATCAGTGGCTATCGAGTATCGACTGGCGCCGTGCCAAATTGGTCATCCACAGCGTTGACGGTTGGGTGTCCGCCAACGCTGTGGATAACAGCCCACTGCACTGGCAACCCAGCGCTTGGCGGCGCGATTCACGTGTTGAGTTGATCTTCAGCGCACCACAGGACGTGGCCGCATTGCAAAGCGCCCTGGCAGCCTGCCGTTACTGATGTTTCTTGCTGGCGTGGTCCTGGCGCCACTGGCTCAATTCGATGATCTCGGCGCTGGGCAGCGGCTCCTTGGTTTCGAACGGGTAGGGCGCCAGTTCGATCTGCGCGCTGTGGGCGCCGAATTGGGTGATGACCCCGGCATGCCGGGTTTCGCCGGTCACCGTGAACTCGAAATTATAGATACGCGCCAGGCGTCGGCGGCCATTGGCATCCTTGACGAAACCGATGCGTTTGAGCGCCACGGCACCGTCAAGCAGCTCGATATCGAGCTTGGCGCAATGCTGCTTGACCCGCGCCAGCGCCCGTTCGCGCAGGCCGTGGTTGTGCCAAACCCAGGCGGCGCCGGTGGCCAGCAGCATCAAGACGAAGATGTTTCCCAGGGTCAGCATTCCATGAACTCCAACAAAGTGAGCGCAGCTTAACTGTGTCGCCGGTCTGTCGTACAGGCTGCGTTTAGTCGCATACTGCTCGGCCAGAAATTCAACGGTTTTACGGAAATCTCCCGCATGAAACGTACACCTC
>NZ_MLCT01000081.1:0-1371 GCF_001806145.1 Pseudomonas sp. BS-2016 | reverse complement strand
ATTAGCCATAACCTTTAATTCTTCAACTAGCTGGCTAGGCAAATATAGTTGCTGGCTTCTATCTCGCTTCGTATCCATACCCGTGCCCGGACCTGCACGCATTAGATAAGTACCGTCGTTCAGCAAATTTCCTTCTGTAAATGAATTCAAATGCTTCAGTCGCATTGTCAGAACTGTTTGTTTTCGTGCACCTGTCATCAATGCAGTCAGTAGAATAAGTCGTTGTTGGACCGTCCATCCTTTGCCCTTCAACATACCCAACAATTCGCCAAGCTCAACATTGGCCAATGGCCGGAGGTCTTCACCGTCCTCCCGAACAAACCCAATTGGCACAGGGCTAGAAGCCGGCGTCGATTTAGTTTGACTGCGTTTTTCGGCAGTTATTAATTTGCTACCGAATGAGCCTTTAAATAGGAACTGAACCTTCTTAACTGAATCAACACGTTCGATGTCGATGTCATGCCAATTAGCCGCCACATATTTATAAAAATCGAATACCACTCCAGTGAATTGATTGATGACTGCCGCGCTACGTTTTCCTTCGTTAACCAAATGAGCGAAATATTTGTATGTAGGGCGCAAAGCAGGACGACGGCCAGAGAAATCCAGCCAATCAAGCGCTTCATCTTCACAAAAGGTCAGATAATCAAGCAATTTGCTGGCCCGACGACGAACATCATCTATGGGTCTGCCAACAAGAGGTTTATGCCTCACATGATTCAGCAAGTACGAATTCGCTTCGAACCAGGGTCTGCCATCCCTATGGAAAAGGAACGGGAAATTGAAAAGGTCTCCCTCGCCCTCCTGCGCCCCGAACTCATTGAGTTGATAAAGCGTTCTCGATGGCTCAGACGCCGCAAGCAAATTCTCGATAGCACCACGTGGCTTTTGAGAGACGTAAATCTCTGCAAAGGCATTCCGAACGCGCGGAACAAGCACCAAACGGCCGTGGTATCGCGGATTCACATAGGACATATCCACTCCCTAGAGAAATCGTCAATCCTATGAGGCATGGACTCAATACTCAATCCTTTCTGTCAATGTTCTTTTTGTTAAGCGATTCAACCCAGGGGTCTAACTTATGGAATAGCTTGGGGTAGCGCCCTTTCAAATCCTTCTTCACCTCGGCATAGGTACTGCGCCAAAAGTTCGCCAGGTCCTGCGTGACCTGCACCGGTCGCCGCGCCGGGGACAGCAGGTGCAGCTTCACGGCCAGGCGCCCACCGGCAATGCGCGGGGTGTCTGCCAACCCGAACAATTCCTGCAAGCGCACCGCCAGGATCGGCGGCTGTTCGCTGTAGTCCAGGCGTACCGATGACCCTGAAGGCACTTTCACATGCTGCGGCGCCAGCTCTTCCAGGCGTTGGGGCA
>NZ_MLCT01000080.1:0-2006 GCF_001806145.1 Pseudomonas sp. BS-2016 | reverse complement strand
GGACTGGGAAACGTCGGGGATCATCCTGCTGGCCCGGGACGCGGACACCCACCGCGAACTGTCCCGCCAGTTTCACGACCGCGAGACCGAAAAGGCCTACACCGCCCTGGCCTGGGGCCAACCGGCACTGGACAGCGGCAGCATCGACCTGCCCCTGCGCTATGACCCGCCGACCAAGCCCCGCCACGTTGTCGACCATGAGTTCGGCAAACATGCCCTGACCTTCTGGAAAGTGCTGGAGCGTTGCGGCGACTGGTGCCGCGTAGAGCTGACACCCATCACTGGGCGCTCACACCAGTTGCGCGTGCATATGTTGTCCATCGGGCATCCGTTGCTGGGCGATGGTCTGTACGCCCATGAACAAGCCCTGGCCGCCTGGCCGCGCCTGTGCCTGCATGCAAGCATGCTCAGCTTCACCCATCCGCAAAGCGGCGAGCGCCTGCGTTTCGAGTGCCCAGCCCCTTTTTGAAGGGCTGATGCGGTCAAATGTGGGAGCTGGCTTGCCTGCGATATCGGCGTGCCAGCCAATACATCTGGCACAGAAAGACCGCTATCGCAGGCAAGCCAGCTCCCACAGGGTTTGGTGTGGTTCTCGGCCCTGCACGCTCACTCCAAATATCTGGCCAATACGGTAAACTCTCGCCACTGCTGTCTGGAGCTATTTATGCGCGAAGCGTTGAATCAAGGCCTGATCGACTTCCTCAAGGCCTCCCCTACTCCTTTTCATGCCACTGCCGCCCTGGCCCAACGCCTGGAAGCGGCCGGTTACCAGCGCCTCGACGAGCGCGACACCTGGGCCACCGAGGCCAACGGTCGCTACTACGTGACCCGCAACGATTCCTCGATCATCGCCTTCAAGCTCGGCCGCCAATCGCCGCTGCAGGACGGTATCCGCATGGTCGGCGCCCACACCGACAGCCCGTGCCTGCGGGTCAAGCCCCAGCCGGAGCTGCAACGCCACGGCTTCTGGCAACTGGGCGTGGAAGTCTACGGCGGCGCGCTGCTGGCGCCCTGGTTCGACCGCGACCTGTCCCTGGCAGGCCGTGTTACCTTCCGCCGCGATGGCAAGGTCGAGAGCCAACTGATCGACTTCAAGCTGGCGATCGCCATCATTCCCAACCTGGCCATTCACCTCAACCGTGAAGCCAACCAGGGCTGGGCAATCAATGCCCAGACCGAGCTGCCGCCGATCCTGGCGCAGTTTGCCGGTGACGAGCGCGTGGACTTTCGCGCCGTGCTCACCGAACAGTTGGCCCGCGAGCATGGTTTGAATGCCGATGTGGTACTCGACTACGAGCTGAGTTTCTACGACACCCAAAGTGCTGCCGTGATCGGCCTCAATGGCGACTTCATTGCCGGTGCGCGCCTGGACAACCTGCTGTCGTGCTACGCCGGTTTGCAAGCATTGCTCACCAGCGACACCGATGAAACCTGCGTGCTGGTGTGCAACGACCACGAAGAAGTCGGCTCCTGCTCGGCCTGCGGTGCCGATGGCCCGATGCTGGAACAGACCCTGCGTCGCCTGCTGCCCGAAGGTGAAGAATTCGTACGCACCATTCAGAAATCCCTGCTGGTGTCGGCAGATAACGCTCACGGTGTGCACCCCAACTACGCCGAGAAACACGACGCCAACCACGGCCCGAAACTCAACGCCGGCCCGGTGATCAAGGTCAACAGCAACCAGCGCTACGCCACCAACAGCGAAACCGCCGGGTTCTTCCGCCACCTGTGCATGGCCCAGGAAGTGCCAGTGCAAAGCTTCGTGGTGCGCAGCGACATGGGCTGCGGCTCGACCATCGGCCCCATCACTGCCAGCCACCTGGGCGTGCGCACCGTGGACATCGGCTTGCCGACCTTTGCCATGCACTCGATCCGCGAGCTGTGCGGCAGCCATGACCTGGCGCATCTGGTCAAGGTGCTGGGGGCGTTCTACGCCAGCCGCGATTTACCCTGAGACCGAAGCGCGCCCATCGCGGGCAAGCCCGCTCCCACATTTGATMTGTGAA
>NZ_MLCT01000008.1:0-131298 GCF_001806145.1 Pseudomonas sp. BS-2016 | reverse complement strand
TGCTCGCTGAACATCGAATGCCAGCAGAGCCGCATCGA
Organism: Pseudomonas sp. BS-2016; assembly: GCF_001806145.1. Classification (NCBI taxonomy): domain Bacteria; kingdom Pseudomonadati; phylum Pseudomonadota; class Gammaproteobacteria; order Pseudomonadales; family Pseudomonadaceae; genus Pseudomonas; species Pseudomonas sp. BS-2016. Next base: position 131,260 of record NZ_MLCT01000008.1, on the reverse strand, counting down.
TTTCCGTCTGGCCACCCGCTACGTCGACGAACAGGCCACCGATCTGGATGACGCGCTGGCGCGGATCGCCCGCTACACCGCCGAAGGCAAAGCCATTTCCATTGCATTGTGTGGGAATGCTGCCGAGCTGCTGCCTGAAATGGTTCGCCGTGGTGTACGCCCGGACATGGTCACCGACCAGACCAGCGCCCACGACCCGCTCAACGGCTACCTGCCCAAAGGCTGGACCTGGGAGCAGTACCGCGACCGCGCCGTGACCGATCCGGCGGCAGTGGTCAGCGCCGCCAAGGCGTCGATGGGCGAACACGTCGAAGCCATGCTCGCCTTTCAGAAACAGGGCATCCCGACCTTCGACTACGGCAACAACATTCGTCAGATGGCCAAAGAAGTCGGCGTCGAAAATGCCTTCGACTTCCCCGGATTTGTACCAGCCTACATCCGCCCGCTGTTCTGCCGTGGCGTGGGCCCGTTCCGTTGGGTCGCGCTGTCGGGGGACGCCGAGGACATCTACAAGACCGACGCCAAGGTCAAAGAACTGATCGCCGACGACGCGCACCTGCACAACTGGCTGGACATGGCCCGCGAGCGCATCAGCTTCCAGGGTTTGCCGGCGCGTATTTGCTGGGTTGGCTTGGGCCAGCGTGCGAAGTTGGGCCTGGCGTTCAACGAAATGGTGCGCAGCGGCGAGCTGAAAGCGCCGATTGTGATTGGCCGCGACCATCTTGACTCCGGCTCCGTGGCCAGCCCCAACCGCGAAACCGAAGCCATGCAGGATGGCTCGGACGCGGTGTCCGACTGGCCGCTGCTCAATGCCTTGCTCAACACCGCCAGCGGCGCGACCTGGGTTTCGCTGCACCACGGCGGTGGCGTGGGCATGGGCTTCTCGCAGCATTCGGGCATGGTGATTGTGTGTGATGGCACCGACGAAGCGGCCGAACGCATCGCCCGCGTGCTGCACAACGACCCGGCCACCGGCGTGATGCGCCATGCCGACGCAGGGTATGAGATTGCCATCGACTGCGCCAACGAACAGGGCCTGAACCTGCCGATGATTAACGGCTGAGCCGCCCCCACACCTGATAGTCGCTGACGAAGGTCGGGATAGCGCGTACGTGGGCCACACAGGCTGCACGGTGCACGCCTGCCTGCGTCAATGGCTGACCTGACGACCCTGTGAGGCAACAACCATGAGCAACAGTCCGTTTACTCAACAACTGCAAGGCGTGCGCGTGCTGGACATCAGCCGCGTACTGGCGGGCCCGCATTGCACCGCGATGCTGGCGGACCTGGGGGCTGATGTCATTAAGTTCGAGGTGCCGCAAGAGGGCGATGACGCACGGCATCTGGGGCCTTTTCTGGCGGGCGAAAGCGTGTACTTCGGCCTCATCAATCGCGGCAAGCGCAGCGTCGAGATTGATTTCAAAGACCCGTCGGAGCGTCAACGCTTTTACGAACTGGTGGCCGACGCCGATGTGCTGGTGGAGAACTTCCGACCCGGCGTCACCCGGCGTCTGGGCATTGATTTCGATACGCTGAAGCAGCACAACCCGCGACTGATCTACGCCAGTATTTCCGGTTTCGGGCAGGACGGTCCGCTGTCGGGTCGCCCGGCCTATGACATTGTGGCCCAGGCCATGTCGGGCTTGATGAGTGTCACCGGGTTTGCAGCCACGGGGCCTACCCGCAGCGGCGAGTCCATCGGGGACTTGTGTGCTGGGGTCTACGCCGCCTGGGCCATCAGTTCGGCTTTGTTTGCCCGCGAGCGCCATGCGCCGGGCGCGCAATACATCGATGTGGCCATGTTCGACGTGTTGTTCAGCCTGCAAATGACCGGTTTGTCCAACCTGTATGCCAACGGTGTGGCACCGGGGCTGGTGGGGAACCGGCATCCGGTGTCCACCCCGTTTGACACCTACCGGGCTGCCGACGGGTTGGTGGTGATTGCGGTCGCCAGCAACCGGCTGTTTGAGCGGCTGTGCCAGTGCATGGGCCAGCCTGAGCTGGCAACCGACCCGCGCTTTATCGACGACGCCAGTCGTACCCGGCACGAACCGCAACTGCGGGCTGCCATTGAGGCATGGACCGCGCAACACAGCGTCGAGCACCTGTGTGACGGCTTGCTGGAGGCAGGGGTGCCGTCCTCGCCGGTGTGGGATTTGGCTGAAGCCGCCAGCAGCGAGCATGCCCGCGTGCGTCAGTTGCAGTTCCAGCCACCCGGCGCGGCAGTGCCTTGTGTGCCGCAACCGGTGTTCTTCAACGGTCGCAAACCCCACGCCCTTACTGCAGCCCCACGTTTGGGGGCTGACAACGCCATTTTTGGTTTGAATCCAACAGGAGTGAACCCGTGAATTTCACTATGAATGCAGAAGAGCTGGCGGTGGTTGAGAGCGCTGAACAGGTCGCCCGCGAAGTGATTCAGCCCTTGGCGCAGCACTACGACGAGAGCGAAAGTTTTTGTCTGGCCAGCATCAAGGCGTTGGGTGACTTGGGCTTTATGGGCATTAACCTGCCAGAAGCCTACGGCGGCCTGGGCATCGGCAGCCTGGCGATGAGCCGCGTGGTGGAAGCGGTCGCGGGGGCCTGTGCCTCGACGGCCTCGGCCATGACGGCGCACTTTTTGGCCACCGATTCGATTCTGCTGGGCGCCACGGAACAGCAAAAGCAGGAGTGGTTGCCCCGGGCGGCCAGCGGGGAGTGGTTGGGCGCGTTCGCCCTGACCGAGCCGGCCGCCGGTTCCAACCCGGCCGACATGCGCAGCCGTGCCGTGCGCGAAGACGGTGGCTGGCGTGTACGCGGCAGCAAGCACTACATCACCAATGCCAAGGAAGCCGACTTCATTGTGCTGTACGTGAAAACCGACGCCGAGGCCGGGCACAAAGGCATCAGTGCATTCAGGGTGCCCAAGGGCACGGCCGGGATCAGTTTCTCCAGCCCGGAGAAAACCATGGGTCTGCGCGGCAGCACGATCTATGAGTTGGCGCTCGATTGCTGGTTGCCAGAGACTGCGCTGCTGGGTGTCGAGGGGCAGGGTTTCAACACGGCCATGGCGGTGCTGGATCGTGGGCGGGTGGAGGTGGCGGCCATGTCGCTGGGGATCGCCAGCGCAGCATTGCACGCCAGTTTGAACTGGGTGCGTGAGCGTCAAATCGGGCCTAAACCCCTGGCGGCGTATCAAGGCACGCAATGGCGCCTGGCGGACATGTATGCGCAGCTCGAAAGTGCCCGCCTGCTGACCATGAAAGCCGCTGCCCGGCGCGACAGTGGCGAGCGTTTCAGCCTTGATTCTGCGACGGCCAAACTGGTGGCGGCGGAGTGCGCCGGGTTTATCACCGATGCTGCGCTGCAATTGCACGGCGGGTACGGCTACAGCCGTGACTTGCCGTTGGAGCGTTACGTGCGCGATGCGCGGATCTTGCGGATTTTCGAAGGCACTTCTGAAGTGCAGAAAATCATCATTTCCCGGGCGTTGCTCGACGCCCGCCCGTAACGCGCACGTGGCAGGTGCGCAGGCACCTGCTCAGGGTTGCAAGGATGCGGTGAAGGTCAGGTCAAGGATCGGAAAAGTCATTCCAAAAACAATGGGCGCACCGACGGTGACAGCCCCAAGGAACTGCTTATGTCCACGCACAACGAAGATTCACCGCGGGCCTCGCTGGTCGAACAGCGCTCTATTGATTACATCCCCGAGTCCGAGCGACACGGGCGGTTGTTCAGTCAGTTCACCCTGTGGTTCGGGGCGAACCTGCAAGTCACGGCCATCGTCACGGGCGCCCTGGCCGTGGTCTTGGGCGGTGATGTGTTTTGGTCGCTGATCGGTTTGCTGATCGGGCAAGTGCTGGGCGGCGTCATCATGGCACTGCACGCCGCTCAGGGCCCGAAGCTGGGGTTGCCGCAAATGATCTCCAGTCGTGTGCAATTCGGGGTGTACGGGGCCGTGATCCCGATTGTGCTGGTGTGCCTGATGTACGTGGGGTTTTCGGCCAGCGGCTCGGTGCTGGCGGGGCAGGCGGTGGGGCAATTGGTCGGCGTGAGCGATTCGTGGGGCATCCTGATTTTTGCGGCCCTGATTGTCCTGCTGACCATCCTGGGCTACCGCACGATTCACATGATAGGCCGCGTGGCCAGCGTGGTTGGGGTGCTGGCGTTTTTCTACCTGTTCTACACCTTGCTGTCGCAAAACGATGTGGGCCTGTTGTTGAGCAATAAACACTTTTCGCTAAGCAGCTTTTTATTGGCCATCTCGCTTTCGGCGTCCTGGCAGATTGCTTTCGGGCCGTATGTGGCCGATTACTCGCGCTATCTGCCGTCTACCACCTCGTCGCTCAAAACCTTCCTCGCGGTGGGGCTGGGCTCGGTGGTGGGGTCGCAGATCTCGATGGTATTTGGCGTGTTTGTGGCTGCATTGGCCGGTGACCGGTTTGCCGGGCATGAGGTGTCCTACATCGTGGGGCTGGGGGCAAGCGGGGCTATGGCTGCGCTGCTGTATTTCTGTGTGGTGTTTGGCAAGGTGACGATCACCACCCTCAATGCCTACGGCAGTTTCATGTCGCTGGCGACCATCGTCAGCGGGTTCCGTGGCAATCACCGGATCTCCAAAACCCTGCGGCTGGTGTACATCCTGCTGATGGTGGGGTTTGCCACGACGCTGGCGTTGCTCGGGCAGCATTCATTCCTCAAGGATTTCTCGGCATTCATCCTGTTCCTGCTGGCGTTTTTCACACCGTGGAGCGCCATCAATCTGGTGGACTTCTACCTGATCAGCAAAGAGCGCTATGACGTGCCGGCGCTGTCTAACCCGAATGGCCGATACGGGCGCTGGAACCTGCGCGGTATTCTGGTGTACGCCTTTGGGGTGCTGATTCAGCTGCCGTTTATCGCCACCAGTTTTTACACCGGGCCGCTGGTGGAGTCGCTGGGGGGCACGGATATTTCCTGGATCATCGGTCTGACGCTGCCCGCGTTGGTGTATTACCTGGTGGCACGCAATAGCGCACATGCCGTGCCTGATCAACTGATATTGCCGGTCGAACCGGCCACGGTTTAACGGTTTTTCTCAATCGCAGACGTGGACGGCCCGGTTGCGCAGGGCCGTCCTCAAAGGAGCAACCATGAAGGTGCTGGCTTGTATCAAACGCGTTGTCGATTACAACGTTAAAGTTCGCGTCAAGGCGGACAACTCCGGCGTTGACCTCGCCAACGTCAAGATGTCGATGAACCCCTTCTGCGAGATCGCTGTGGAAGAAGCCGTACGCCTGAAAGAGAAAGGCGTGGCAACTGAGATCGTCGTCGTCTCCATCGGCCCGACCACGGCTCAGGAACAGCTGCGTACCGCGCTGGCACTGGGTGCAGATCGCGCCATCCTCGTCGAATCCGCCGAAGACCTGACCTCGCTGGCCGTGGCCAAGCTGCTCAAGGCTGTGGTGGACAAGGAGCAGCCACAACTGGTGATCCTGGGCAAACAGGCCATCGACAGCGACAACAACCAGACGGGCCAGATGCTGGCAGCGCTGACCGGTTACGGCCAGGGCACCTTCGCTTCCAAGGTTGAAGTGGCCGGTGACAAGGTAGCGGTGACCCGTGAAATCGACGGCGGCGCGCAAACGGTTTCCCTGAACCTGCCCGCCATCGTCACCACTGACCTGCGTTTGAACGAGCCGCGCTATGCGTCCCTGCCAAACATCATGAAAGCCAAGAAGAAGCCGCTTGAAGTGCTGACGCCTGACGCGTTGGGCGTTTCCACGGCATCGACCAACAAAACCCTGAAAGTCGAAGCGCCGGCGGCACGCAGCGCAGGCATCAAGGTCAAGTCGGTGGCTGAACTGGTCGAGAAACTGAAAAACGAAGCGAAGGTGCTTTGAATTGGAGGGCGTAAACATGACTATCTTGGTAATCGCAGAACACGACGGTAAAGCCCTGGCCCCGGCCACGCTGAACACCGTAGCCGCCGCTGCCAAAATCGGTGGCGACATCCACGTTCTGGTCGCAGGTCAGGGCATTGGCGCCATCGCTGAAGCCGCTGCACAGGTTTCGGGCGTGGCCAAGGTGCTGGCTGCCGACAACGCGGCTTATGCGCATCAGTTGCCTGAAAACGTTGCCCCGCTGGTTGCAGAACTGGGCAAAAGCTACAGCCACATCCTGGCTGCGGCGACCTCCAACGGCAAAAACATCCTGCCGCGTGTGGCTGCGCAGCTGGACGTTGACCAGATCTCCGAGATCGTTTCGGTAGAAAGCGCTGACACCTTCAAGCGTCCGATCTATGCCGGTAACGCCATTGCTACCGTGCAATCGACAGCGCCGATCAAAGTGATCACCGTGCGTGCGACCGGTTTCGACCCGGTGGCGGCGCAAGGTGGTGCTGCGGCAGTGGAAGCGGTCGCGGCCGTTCACGATGCAGGCACGTCTTCGTTCGTGAACGAAGAACTGGCCAAATCGGACCGTCCTGAGCTGACCGCAGCCAAAATCGTCGTATCCGGCGGTCGCGGCATGCAGAACGGCGACAACTTCAAACACCTGTACGCACTGGCCGACAAACTGGGCGCTGCCGTGGGTGCGTCCCGTGCCGCGGTTGACGCCGGTTTCGTACCGAACGATATGCAGGTTGGCCAGACCGGCAAAATCGTTGCGCCACAGCTGTACATTGCGGTCGGTATTTCCGGCGCGATTCAGCATTTGGCGGGCATGAAAGACTCCAAAGTGATCGTCGCGATCAACAAGGACGAAGAAGCGCCGATCTTCCAGGTAGCCGATTACGGCCTGGTGGCGGACTTGTTCGAAGCCGTACCTGAGCTGGAGAAGCTGGTTTAATCCAGTCGCTTCACTTATAAAGAGCCCGATCATCCGGGCCGTGGAGAAGGGCGGAGCACGTTGTGTTCTGGCTGATTCTTCATGGTCTGTATGATCGGGCTTTTTAGTGTGTCGGAATGGGCTTAACGGAGTGTGAGGGATGGATGTGCGGTATTTAAGCGGATGGTTGCTGGGGCTGATGCTGCTGCCCCACGTGTCGGTGGCGGCAGGCAAATGCGAACGCCTGATCGTGACGGGCAGCCCGGATGCGCCGCCTTACCTCTGGCGCGACCCGGCCGATCCTGTGCATCTGATTGGAGCCAGTGCCGACCTGCTGCAACAAGTGGGGCAAGACCTTGGCATCAAGGTTGAGGTGCTCTACGGCGGCAAACGGTCCGAGGCGCAGAACGAGGTCCGTACGGGCCGTATGGACATGCTGGTCGATGCGCCGCTGACACTGGCGGGGCTGACTGCGCAGGATTACATTCACCCGCCGCTGGTGCGCAACGACTATTTGGTCTGGACCCGCGCGGACTCGTCCCTTGTCTATGAAACGCCGGATGACCTGCATGGCCATACCGGTGCGCTTTCTGAAAAAGCCCGTATGACTGAAACCTTCGACGCATTTGCCCGCCACCAGCTCACGTTGGAGCGACAACCCGGCCTGACCCAGGCCTTCCAGAAGTTGCTACTGGGGCAGGTCGAATACGTGCTGGCCGGGCGCTATGCGGGAATGGCCACTGCTCAGACGCTCGGGATCAGTGAGGATGTGCGTGCCCATGTACAGCCGATTGATCAGCCGGGGCTGTTTCTGGCCATTTCCCATGACTCGGCCTGCAATGAGCCGTGGTTACGCGGACAGCTCGCGAAAAAGATGACAGAATTGCCGGCGTCCGGCCTGAGTGAGGCGGCACTGCAACGCAACCTGGAGCGGTGGAAAAACCAGCTGCAACAGCCGGTCAACGCTCCGAAACAGTAGGAAATCCCAGTGACAATTCGACCACTTTTTGCTGCCCTGGCCGTTGTGGCTTTGGCGGGCTGTGCAGCTGATCCTGCGCCGAATGAACAAATGCGCCTGACCGAGCAGGCGCTGGAGCAAGCCCGTGCCGTGGGCGCGAATGCAGAGGACATTACCGAGCTCAAACAGGCCGAAGACAAGGTGGCTCGGGCCTCGGCCGAGATGACCGAGGGCTCTTATAAAGATGCCCGGATGCTGGCTGAACAGGCAGAGCTGGATGCGCGTCTGGCTGAAGCCCGTGTGCTGACCCTCAAAAGTCAGGAGCAGTTGAACGTGCTCAACACCCGTATCACCCGTTTGCGCAAACAACTGGCGGAGGCCCAATGAGCATCAAGTCAGTCATGTATGGCGCGTTACTGATCACCGGTGCAGGGCTTGCCGGCTGCGCGGGGCATCACGCCAGCGAGCAGGCACTGCAACAGGCGGCCAGCGAATTTCAGTCGGTTAAAGAAGACACCAATGTGCTGCGTATCGCCCCCAAGGACGTGATCAGGGCCGGTGAGTCGCTGGCCCGTGCCGAGCGTCTGTCCAGTTACTGGGGCAGTGGCGACGATGTTGCGCATTACGCCTATTTGAGCCAGCGCTATAGCGATATCGCGCGGGAGCACACCCGGCAGGTGCTTAATCAGGAACGCGCCGCCAAACTTGAGCTGGAGCGCCAACGCCTGCAACTGGCCTTGCGTGAGGCCAAACTGTTGAGCGTTCAACAGCAGGGGCAATGGCTGGAAGAGCAAATCCTGAACCTGGCGACCAACGAAACGGATCGTGGGCTGGTCATGACCTTGGGCGATGTGCTGTTTGACACCGGTGAAGCGGACCTGAAGAACTCAGCCAATCGCACCGTGCTCAAACTGGTGCAGTTTCTTCAACTCAACCCCAAGCGTGTAGTGCGCATTGAAGGCTACACCGACAGCACGGGCGGTAAAGAAGATAACCTCAAGCTCTCACGCGACCGTGCGCAAGCCGTTGCTGACGTGCTGATTGACCTGGGCATCGACGAAAAACGGATTCAGGTTGAAGGCTATGGCGACGAATACCCGGTGGATGTAAACGCCACGGAACGTGGTCGGGCGCAGAATCGTCGTGTTGAAATCGTTTTTTCTGACGAAAAAGGTCAATTGGGCGCAGCCCGCTAATCCCCCACCTCAGCGCATCAGATGCAGTCGCTGCCGGGCAGCGACTGCAGGCGTCCCTGTTCCGTCTGTACCCATACAGTTACACCCCGTCCAGCACTGTACGGCTCAGATGGATGACAACTGTGCCCGTACACTTCTAAACTGTTCCGGTATTGTTCTCCACAACAAAAAAAACGCCTGAACATCGAGTGCTGCGTCATGACCAACCTTTTGCTTTATCAACGCATCGCCCAGCAATTGGCCGAGGATATCCGGCGCGGCGTCTATCAGCCTGGCGAACGGGTCCCGTCTGTGCGCAAGATGAGCTCGCAGCTTAATGTCAGCCATGCCACGGTTTTGCAGGCGTACGCCAACCTTGAAGATCAAGGGCTGATTCGCGCTCGCCCGCAATCAGGCTATTACGTTCACCAAACGCCTGCGCTGACCGCCCCCACACCGGATATCGCCCGGGTCGAGCGGCCAGGGCTGGTGACGCGCAGCAGCATCATCCAGCAAGTGTTGGTGGAATCGCGGCGAGAAGGGGTGTTCCCGCTGGGTGCAGCGGTGCCCAGTGTCGATTATTTGCCCGTGCGGGCACTGCATCAGCAACTGGCCAAAGTCACGCGCTTCCATAGCCCGCGGGCGTTCAGCTACATGTTCAGCCCCGGTTTTGAGCCGTTGCGTCGTCAGGTGGCGATACGCATGCGGGATGCCGGCGTGGTGGTCGACCCCTCGGAAGTAATCATCACCCACGGCTGCGTTGATGCACTGCAAATGTCATTGCGGACCCTGACGCGCCCCGGAGACCTGATCGCTGCGGAATCCCCGACCTATTACGGGCTGTTGCAACTGGCTGATTTGCTGGGTTTGAAAGTGATCGAGATCCCCAGCGATCCGGCCACTGGCATGAGCCTCGAAGCGTTGCAACTGGCAGCCAACCAGTGGTCGATCAAAGCGCTAGTTCTGACCACGCGCCTGAGCAATCCGCTGGGCGGCACCATGCCGGAAGAGCGGCAAAAGCAATTGCTGCGCCTGGCTTCTGATTTCGACATTCAGATTGTCGAAGACGATATTTACGGCGAGTTGATGTTCGAGGTGGGCCGCACCAAGGCCCTCAAAGCCTACGATCGCCTGGATCGCGTCATCTATTGCTCGAGCTTTTCCAAGACCTTGTCGCCGGGCGTGCGTATTGGCTGGATGATTGCCGGCAAATACCAATCTGAAATTCAGCGCTTACAGACATTCACCACCCATTCAGCGTGCAGTGTGACGCAGATGGGGGTGGCGGCTTACCTTGAAAACGGCGGATACGACCGTCATTTAAGGCATATCCGGCAGGAGTATCGAAAAAACCTGAGCGCCTTCCAGTTGGCTGTTCAGCAATACTTCCCGGAAGGCACGCAAATGTCGCGACCCAGTGGAGGTTTCATTTTGTGGGTCAGCCTGCCGGGCAGGGTCAATACCCAGGAGTTGCACGTGCGAGCGTTGCAGCAGGGCATCAGCATTGCGCCGGGGTTGATCTTCAGTAATACCGAGCAGTTCAACCATTGCATCCGGCTCAATTGCGGCACAGCGTGGAACCGTGAAGCTGAACGTGCGTTGATGACATTGGGGATGCTCGCCAGTCAGCTGTGTCAGGAGGCCGCTGGCCTGTACTGAAGGCCATGCGACATTACGGTATGGCAATTTGCCTAATGTTGACTTGTAACGATGTGTTTAAAGCGCGAGCATAGGTGCCTAAATCGTTAAAGCTGTGGGAGTTATGAAAGCGACCTATTGTGTGAGGCTGGTGTTGGTGGGTGTGCTGACCGCGTTCAGCGCTGTGTCGGCGCAGGCTGCGACACCCGCTCAACAGCCTGCGACCCAGTCTGTCAAACCGTCAGAAAAACCCGCTGCCCGTGCCAAAAAAACACCCACCCACAAACGCGCACCCATCGCCAGTAAATCCAAGTCTGCACGCCAAATTGCCAAGCAACGTATACCCAGTGCCAATCTGGACTTGAGTTTGCCGCCCGACATGGTCAAGCAGCTCCAGCCACTGGGCTCGATCCCCATGCCAAAACACAAACCTTTGTTGCCCAATATGTTCGGCGAGAAGCCTGAACAAGACAGTCCGTTTCAATTGAACGGCCGTTTGTTGAGCAATGAAATGGAGCTGCAATTGCGCAACGAAGCCCGCGACCGGCAGATCGAAGGGGCGGCGCTGGATTTTCAGTTCAAACAATAAGTGCCGAATGCCGGAAAACGGGCTTCTAAACTGACTGTTCAGTCACTGCCATTAATCCGCACATTCGGCTGAACGGTCAATTTCAAACGCCCGTTCCAGCGAGTACTATCCCTTGTCATCAACGCACTTTGCCCCGTCTAAGGAGCTAACGTCATGAATTGCCGTGAAGGCTGTGGCGCTTGTTGTATAGCCCCTTCCATCAGTACACCGATCCCCGGCATGCCCGAGGGCAAGCCCGCCGGGGAACGCTGCCTGCATCTGTCGGTCGATAACCTGTGCGATTTGTTCGGGCGGCCAGAACGTCCCGACGTGTGCGGTTCGTTCAAGGCCGACATCGAGGTGTGTGGCAGCACGCGGGAAGAAGCCATCAACCTGATCGGGTGGTGGGAACAGGTGACGGCGGCATAGTGTGTTCATGTCCAGTGAACAAACCATCGACAATAAGGAATAAGACCATGGGTTCGTTGCATCGAGTGGCAATTGCATGTGGCTTGAGCGTGTTAATGGTGAGCGCGGCTCACGCAGAAAACTGGCAAGTGGCGAAGAATGAAGACGGCATCAAAGTGTCGCTTAGTGAAGTCAAAGATTCGAAATACAAGGCCTATCAAGGTGTGACCACGATCAAGGCACCTATCGCCAAGGTCCGTGGTTTGCAGGAAGACGTGGCGGGGGCGTGCAAGTGGATTCACGAGTGCAAGTCGCAAAAACTGCTTAAAACCGAAGGCGACAAGAGCTGGACGTACACGCAGTTCAGTACCCCTTGGCCCGTGACGCCGCGCGACTCGATTCTGGAAGTCACCACCACGGTCGGGGCTGACGGTACGGTTACTCGCACCCTTAAAGAGGTGCCCACGTACCTGCCGGAAGAGAAAGGCTTTGTGCGGGTGAGTCAGGTAGAGGGCTTCTGGAAGATGGTTCCCAAAGGGGCCGATCAGACTGAAGTCACTTATCAGGTTCACACTGAGCCAGGCGGCAGCGTGCCATCCTGGTTGGCGAACAAGTTCGTAGTGGACGCCCCGTTTAATACCCTCAAGGCGCTCAAAGAGCGCGCAGAGAAGCAATAAGCGCTCTGTAGGCTGCCTGACGCTGTACAGCGCATCTGTTAAGCGTCAGGCGGCAGCGATGCAATAGAACCGTTTTCTATAAACGTTTCTTTTTTTAACGCCGCGCTTGGCATGCGCTGTGCGGCGGAGCTAATCTGCAACCAGGCCAGCGAAGTGTTCGACTGGTTCTGATCTTGTTCGCGACATGCTTGATCCCCGCAACGAATTAACGGTTGCATCTCGGGGAGCGTTGAAAGTCTATCCATTGCGAGGAGGACGTTTCATGAGCACAGCCCATCAAGAAGACCTCAGCAGCTACGTGCTGCGCCGCATGAAAGAAGGCGGTTTTGATTTTTCACGTATTCATCCCATCGAGTTTTACGCCATTTTCCCGGATGAGGAGCGGGCACGCCGTGCAGCACAAAAATTTTGTGGAGAATCGCTAAATGCGCAAATTAACGTGCGTGATGACGGTGCCTGGAATCTGGAGTTGAGCAAGGTGATGTATGCCACCTACGGCGGCATCGGGGATTTTGAGCAAGACTTTGAAGCCGTAGTCGTACCCCTTGGCGGGATTATTGAAGGCTGGGGTGTGAAACAGGAGGTGCGCGGCCTGCTGAATTAAAGTGGTTCCAGACACAGATGGCTGGCCTGCGGGCCGGCCATTTTGCGTTATGGCAGGCAAAAAAAAGCCACCGCAGGCGGTGGCTAAAGGGAAGTTCGACAATGGCGGCAAGTATCCACGGGCGTATGCGCGGGGTGAAATCACCAATGACTATGTCGCTGATAGCCAGAAGCTTATGGCTGACGCTCAGGTGTCACCACCTTGCGTGTGGCCATGTGCTGCAAGTACTCGATCAGTTGCGCCAGTTCGGCTTCGGTCAGTACCTCGCTGGAAAAACCGGGCATGCGGGCCTGTGGCCATTGACGCAGGCTTTGCGGGTCGCGGATGTAGCGTGTGAGGAATGCCTTGCCGAAATATTCGGTCGGGTTGTAAGGGATGTTCAGATCAGGCCCAAACTGTGCGTCACCTGCGCCGTTAAGCCGGTGGCACGCCAGGCAATGCTTCTGAAAGACAACAAACCCCTGATTGGCTGGCGCATCGGCTGCCAGTGACGGATCGGGGCGCATCGCTGGAAAACGCTCGGCAACCGGCTGTTGGCGTTTAAAGCGCGCCACTTGAAACGGCCATTGTTCCGGGCTGATGTGACCCGCTTGCGGGTCTGTCCACACCAGATAAAACGGCCCGGCGCCGGGTTTTCCCTTACCCAGTGGCGGCCACGGCTGTTCGGGGTCTTCGATGGCGAGCCAGGCTTTTGCGCCGTGTTGATTCAACAGCGGTGCCGCATTGAGCTCCGCCGCAAAGCCGTCCAGCGCGACGGCTTGCACATGATCGTCAGGTGAAAGGCCTTCCAGTAACGTGGCCACAGGAATTGCGCGATAAGTCATGTCGCGCTTATAGGACACATCATCAACAATGCGCACCTCTTGGGTGGCAGGGTGGTTCAGCAAATCGGCCGTTTGCCAGCTACGGCGGGTGTCACCCAGCTCGAGGGTGAGCTGGGCGGCGTAGGTTGGCAGGCAGAACAGGGCGGTAAAAAGCAGGCAGATAAATTTCAATTGATGGCTGTAATGTCGTCGTCGGTGGGTTCGTCGCCGGGCAGTACGTTCTCGGTCAGCGAGACGTGATCGAAGAGCGCATCGCGCAACTCCTCGTAATTGCCGCCGTTCACGACGCCGAAATACCCCCGTTTGATCAGGGTGTCTTCGGCTTCGAGGGCGTGTTGATTGGTGTCACTGTAAATCACAATGGTGTTATTGGGGTCCAGAACGACCAGGCCCAATTGATAGGCGAGGCCTTCCGCGCTAATGCCGGTGCCATCTTCCAGTGTCAGATCGACTTGTAAAGAGTTATGCAGATTGCCCGCCGCAAAATCGCTGTTGTTGCGCAGGTCCAGGATCAGCGCGCCATCGTTGATTTCATCCACGGCGCGGTTCACGTCAATGATGCCTGCCTGAGCAGTGCTGCACATGAGCAGCGCAACGACTGTAAACCACGGGCGCATAGGGTTCCCTCCATAAAGGCGAGCCTTGAGATTGGCACACAAGTGCCAACCTCGAAAGTCACCGCTATAAATAAGACCAGGAGCCTGAAAAAGGAGAGGTCAGCCGATGACCTTGGTCAGATTCGGCACGATCAACAACAGGGTGGTGGCAAAAAGGATGAGTCCTGCTTGGCGGAGTTTGGTGTGTTTGAGCATGGCGATCTGCCTTTATTGTTATTCCTGAAAAACGGCACCGCGCGACAGTAACGGCATGTCCTTGCGTTTCGCAGCGGCTGACAGGTTTACCTTAGAGCCGGTCTCTCGCCTCGCTTAGAACCCTTTCACATCATGTCAGTGAGGAAAGTTTCTAAAACGCTATTAGCTGTCCTCCGTTATGTCTGACACCCCGTTGCTAGACGCAACGGAGAATCAAAACACCAGAGTGCTTAGTGAGCTACCGTTCGTCAGCCCGTGGTTGGGTGGACACGTTCCGTTCGCCCAACCGCGCCAAGCAGCCTGCGCAACCGTTTCAAAGCGTGCAGTGCTTGCCTTGAATTGCCGTTTCAAGGCAGGCTCTGTGCATTGTTTTCATCCCTTCTGTATTCATCGTGCCAGGTAATTTTATGTCGTTACGCATTTGCATTCTGGAAACCGACGTTCTGCGCCCTGAGTTTGTGGATCAATACCAGGGCTACGGACAGATGTTCAAGCGTCTGTTTACCCAACAACCGATCGCCGCGCAATTTACGGTGTTCAACGTTTTGCAGGGTGAATATCCCGCGGACGATGAGACCTACGATGCGTATCTGGTGACCGGCAGCAAGGCCGACTCGTTTGGAACCGACCCGTGGATTGAAACCCTTAAGCGTTATTTGCTGACGCGCTATGAGCGTGGCGACAAGTTGCTCGGCGTGTGCTTTGGCCATCAGTTGCTGGCGCTGTTGTTGGGCGGCAAGAGCGAGCGTGCGAGCCAGGGATGGGGTGTAGGCACTCACCAATACAGGTTGGCGGCTAAGGCGCCCTGGATGAGCCCCGCCGTCGAAGACCTGACATTGCTCATCAGCCATCAGGATCAGGTCACCGCATTGCCCGAAAACGCCACGGTGATTGCGTCCAGTGATTTTTGCCCGTTTGCTGCGTACCACATCAACGATCAGGTGCTGTGCTTCCAGGGGCACCCCGAGTTCATCCACGACTACTCGCGTGCCTTGCTGGACCTGCGCCAGGACGCGTTAGGGGCTGAGGTCTATGGCTCGGGCATTGCCAGCCTCGCCAAGGACCATCACGGTCAGACCGTCGCAGAGTGGATGATGCGTTTTGTGGCGCACAAGCCTGAAAAGCAAGCCGTATAAAGCGCGAGCGCAGGTGAGGCGGGCGGGCACTTGTCCGCCCGCGTATTTATAGCCAGCCCGAACGTTTGAAGCTGGCCCACAACGTCGTTACGCCCACACCAATAAACGTCAGCACCCCGAAGTACCCGTAATGCCAGCTCAGCTCGGGCATGTTCTGAAAGTTCATCCCGTAAATACCGGCCACGGCGGTCGGAAACGCCAGGATCGCCGCCCAAGCGGCGAATTTTCGCTGCACGGCGCTTTGCCTTGAAGACTCCAGTAGCACCACCACTTCAATGGTTTGGCTGGCGATGTCGCGCAGGGTGGAGAGGTCTTCCATCTGGCGGGTGACATGAATTTGCACGTCCCGAAAATAGGGGCGCATGTTCTTGTCGATAAACGGGAACGTCAGGCGTTGCAGTTCTTCACTGATTTCCACCATGGGCGCGACATAGCGGCGCAATCGCAGCACATCACGACGCAGACCGTGCAGATGCACAATGTCGGCCTCTTTCAGCGAATTGCTCATGATGCTTTTTTCAAGCGCCTCGATCTCGGCATGAATCGCTTCGCTCACGGGTTGATAGCTTTCGGTGACAAAGTCCAGTAGCGCATACAGGACAAAGTCTTCACCGTGATCCAGCAGTAATGGGCGCGCCTCACAACGCTGGCGCACGGCCTTGTATGAGGCTGAATGACCGTTGCGGCAGGTGATGATGTAACCGTTACCCGCGAAAATATGCGTTTCGACGAATTCCAGTTTGCCTTCGTGGCGTATCGGCGAATAAATCACGATAAACAGCGCGTCACCGAAGGTTTCCAGTTTGGGTCGGCTGTGCTGCTCAAGGGCATCTTCGATGGCCAGTTCGTGGAGGTTGAACTGGCGCTGCAAATTGCTGATCTCTTGCGCATCAGGCTGCTCAAGGCCGATCCAGACGAAATGACCGGGTTTTTTAGCCCAGTCGCTACCCTCGTCCAGCGTGATATTGCTGATTTTTTTGCCAGCGTTGTACACCGCGGCAGCAACAACTCTCCCCATAGTTCTAATCGCTTCTTCTTCAAAGGGTTAGGGCACGAAGATGCAGCTTAGCGTGCAATGCCCCCCTTTGAGTCGACAAACATTCAGAGGTTCGGGTGGGAGGCGGTTCCTTTGCGCTTGCTGTCACTCTGGACGGGCGCGTGGCGGCCTTGCTGGGCCATCACTTCGCGATCCATGGCCTCGATGCAGTCGCGCATTTGTTCGCGGCACATCTCCATCAGCCTTGGCATGTCGTCCAGGGTCATGCCGGCCGTAGGGATGGCGGGCAGGGAGCGAATCTGGATATCGGCGCTGTGCCAACGGTTGAGCTTCAGGTGCTGGCTGTAGGTACTGACACACACCGGCACAATCGGAACTGCGGCGGTAATCGCCATTTGAAAGGCGCCTTTCTTGAACGGCAACAACGTCTGGCCCAGGTTGCGGGTGCCCTCCGGAAAGACCCAGATCGAGGTGTCTTTTTCTTGCAGCGTGCGGGTGGTGGTCAGCATTGATTTACGCGCCTTCTGCGCATTGCCGCGATCAATCAACACGTTGCCCGCCAGCCAGAACAGTTGGCCGAAAAGTGGCACCCATTTCAGGCTTTTTTTACCGATGCACACCGTGCGACGAGGCACGACATTGCCAAAGATAAATAAATCGTAGTTGGACTGGTGGTTGGCAATGACCACGCAGCTTTGCGGCTTATCCATCAGCGGCCCGACTTCGGTTTTCAGCTTATAGCCCATGATCCATTTGGACGGCAGTGCGTAGAGGCGCGCGCAGAGGCGGCTATTGTCAGGGTTGAAGGGCCGACACAGGCCGAGCAACACGCCGAGAATACCGGCCATCAGAAAATGCACACTCATCAACAACATACGGAACGAAAGTAGCATTTACAGGCTCGTCAAAACAAAAGGTGGCGCAGTGTACGGACGTGCACTGTATTCGGCAATTACTCCGATACATGTAGGAGATGGCTGATGTTTAAGCGCATGTTTCAACGCTAGGGTGTGGAGGCGGGATAGAGCGTTTTCGGAACAATAACGAAGGCGGACATGAAAACAGGGGGAGGCACCTCGACCGCAGTTGCTGTCGAGATGCCAACCATTCAGATCAAGTGGGCCTGATCCAGCTCGATCGCGTTGTCCAGCGTGTCCAGCAGTGCCTTGCGCACTTTGAGCTTGGTGTTCTTGTGCGCCTTCATGTTGATTTTTTTCAGCTGGCGCGCTGCTTCAAGTGCCGCCGCGTGCAGCTCCTCGGGTTGCACCACCTTGTCAAGGAAACCGGCGTCCACTGCGTGTTGTGGGGTAAACATTTCACCGTTGATGACCGAGCGATGAAATGCCGACTTGCGTAGGCGGTCACGTGCCAGCTCAATGCCGGCGTGATGCATGGTCATGCCGATTTGCACTTCATTCAGACCAATACTGAACGGACCGTCGACGCCAATCCGATAATCCACCGACAACAATAGGAAGGCGCCTTTAGCGACGGCATGACCCGGGCAGGCCACCACCACGGGGAATGGATGCGCTAACAGGCGGCGTGCCAGGGTTGAACCCTGAGTCACCAGATTGACCGCCTGCTCAGGACCGGCCGTCATCACCTTCAAGTCATACCCGCCGGAGAGGATGCCCGGCTGCCCGGTAATGATCACCACAGCGCGATCCTGTTCAGCGCGATCCAGCGCCGCATTGAAGTCCGCGATAACCTGCGGGGAAATGGCATTGACCTTGCCGTTGCTCAGGGTCAGCGTGGCGATACCGTCTTCCAGGTGATAAGCAATCAGGTCACTCATGGCGCAATTCCTTGTATTGAAGAGGAGCAGACGTTACCCAGCCACGTAGCGCAGGTAAAGCGCCGTGACTGACTGGTGAGTCAGCTGCTATGCAGGGTTCTTCTATATATAAGCCCGCCTCTTTGGACCGAACGGGCGCCTGTGCCGCGGCGAATGTAGCGACAAGGCCCAGCCCAGACGCCCAAAAACGGCTAAATGGCGTAAGCGCATGAAAATTCTGAAAAAAACATTTGTCATCTTCAAAGGTTTCGACTACATTAGCGCGCCTCGACAGACAGAACATGTTTGAAGAGATACGGTGAAGTGTCCGAGTGGCTTAAGGAGCACGCCTGGAAAGTGTGTATACAAGAAATTGTATCGAGAGTTCGAATCTCTCCTTCACCGCCACATTAAGTAAACACAAACCCCTGATTTTCCTAGAGAAAGTCGGGGGTTTGTGGTTTCTGGCGTCTGGAAAAAGGCGGTGTGGGGATGGTCTGAGGCATTTAGATGATTATTTTTCGCAATGAAAGCATCCGCCTCTGATCCAGGCTCTATGCCTCAAATAGGCATGCAATAACGTTTGAAAGCGTAGGTTGGTTCGTAGAGGTTTAAAAAAACGCTCGATCATGTTCATCCACTAACTGGATGTCGGTGTGAAATGCATATGGAAGCATTCGTGTTTTTCCAGCCACGCCTTCACTTGGGGGTATTTGTGAGTCGTGTAGTTGTCGACGATCTAGTGCAATTGAAGGTGCTTGGGCGTTTCTCGGTTGATCTTCTTGAGGAAATCCAGCCACTCCTGATGCCGGTGCTGGTACTCATGCTGCTGATCAAACGGCCCTAACGATAATCCAGCGCAGCGAATAACGTGACAGTGCCATGGCGCACATAGTCGTGCGATGGAAGTGTTTTCGGGCCTCGCCAATGGCTACATGGCCCGTTTGGACGGTTCGATCTAATACTGTCGATTGTGGTTTTCCATACGTCGCCATGGATTAATCGATGTAAATAAATGAAATCTGGCGTTTTGGCTACGAGGGTTTTTTATAGAGGATTTAGTGTTTTTTCACGGTTGTAAATTGCTTTAATAGTTGATGATTTATATGTGTTTGTGAAGGTCTTTTTAAGTCTGTTTGGCGGGTTGCTATTTTTTGTAGTCGTTCGAGTTGCTGCTGATTACACGCTTTGCCCCTTAAGGGGCAAAGTGTTGCTTGTTGTGTGTCGGAAGTTTTGTGTAAAAAGAAGGTTGCGGATTTTTTTTTGTCGCCTAAGCTTGGTCTTGGCTTGAGTGAACTACAGTTTGGCCCGGAATCGGGAGTTGGTTGTTTGTGTGCCCGTATGGGCATGTCGTGCTGTTCACCGTGGAAGGAACTGCGATGAATATAGAGTGGCAAGGTGCTCAGGATTTAAAGGATGTATATGGATGCCTTATAGAGAATGAATTGAATGTTTCTGTTGAGGCTCGCGATCAGGCGTCGGCGGTGATTACGCACGCGCAAATGCGAAGTTTTGCTCAGCTCGGCATTTATACCTATAGCCTGCCAGAAACATGGGGTGGCTTTGGGTGGGGATATGCTCCGTGGGGGAAAGTGTTAGAAAAGATTGGTTATTTGTCTCGCGATGTCTCTTTTCCTTTTTTAATATCCGTCAGGATGTCATTCATCAACGCGCTATTGGCT
The DNA here is from genome assembly GCF_001806145.1 of Pseudomonas sp. BS-2016. NCBI lineage: Bacteria > Pseudomonadati > Pseudomonadota > Gammaproteobacteria > Pseudomonadales > Pseudomonadaceae > Pseudomonas > Pseudomonas sp. BS-2016. The sequence continues at coordinate 111,221 of NZ_MLCT01000008.1, read as the reverse complement.
GTTCAGCGTGCTGATATCAATGATGTCTATATGAGGGATTTGATAGAGGGAAAAAAGGCTGGTGCATTTGCTTATACAGAGAACGCAGATGCATTTTCATTTCTATCATGTGCACTGCCTGAAAAGGAGACTGAGTACTACCTGTTAAACGGATTGAAAGCAATTGTCACTGGCGCAGAGACTGCAGATATTTTTTTAATGTTTGTGCGCGGAGAAACTGCTGATATCCAAGTGTTTTTAGTGCGCGCTGATGATCCGGGTGTAGCAGTAACGCCTCGTGCCATGCACGGCTGCCGCTCCACGGGGATTGCGTCAGTGGAGATGGTTAATGTCAGGGTACATAAGAGTCGATTGTTGATTGCAACGGATGGCCTTAGTTTTGCTCAGCGTTACTTCCTCAATTGTCGACGCGCTTTACAAACCACTTTATTTCTGGGGCGGGCGCGCGCAGTGATTGAGGCGACACTGGGATATCTACACACGACTGTACGCCATCAGCGTCCTTTGATTGATCTTCAGCATGTGCAGGCCTTGGTGGGGGAGATGTACATCTTGCTTGAGTCTGCCAGAACGTCAGTCTTTTATGCCTTGCATCGGCAGGACAGGGCGGAGTCCGATCCCTATTGGGATTCAGTCTCTTCGTCCGCTAAATACCAGGCTGTTGAGGCGGTGAATAAAATTGCGGCCCTGGCATTGAATGTGACAGGCGGATGGGGATATAGCGAAAGCAGCGGCATTGGCCGGGCGCAACGAGATTTTGCATCCTTGATTGCGGGTGCTGATCCTCAAGAGAAACTTAAAGTTGATATTGGTATTCAGAAAATCCATGAAATAGAAATGTACTATCAGCGCTGTCCTCAATAGGGAGGAATCATGCATATAAAATTATCAGGAAATCTGGCACGGTTTATTAGCTATCAGCGAGCACTGGATATTGATGTGGGATGTCGGAATACGGTGGTCGGCGCTATTCATAAGATGGTTGAGCAGTACCCCGCCCTTAATGAAGTGATTTTAGATCGGCAAGGGAATGTGAAGCGAAATTTTCATGTGTCGTTGAACGGGGAAAAGATAAGAGTGGATGAGTTTCATAAAGAAATTGTTAATGATGATCAGCTCGACATTTTTACAGCGATTGCGGGAGGTTAAAGTGAATGCAGAGCGCAGTGTTTCAGCTACCTATGCTGTCGATCCGACATTGTTTACGCCGGTGCAGTTTCATGCGCGAGCTTTACTGGGGTACAGCGTGAATGGTATTTGTGCCTGGTTTATTAAGCATTTGGGTGTGTCGATTGCACAGCAAGTGAGTGAGCACTGTCAGAGTATGGTGGTCGTCGGATGTGAGATAGATTACATTCGTCCGTTTGATTTTTTTGAGGTTGATGAGTTTACGGCAATTCTGGAGAAAGTCCGGGTCAGGCAGTCGAGTGCCTTGCTGGAGTTTTTCCATGTGTTCACCGCCGGTGGTCATGAATTTGCCCGAGTGGTCACGCGCTGGAAAATAGTAAGACTCGAAGGAGATGCGGCGTTATCAGCGGTATCAGGGAATATGAGTGAATCGTTATTGATGCGGTTTAAGCCTATAGAGCTGGATTCATTACCCATTCAGCGAATATTACCGCTGAAGGTTGTCGAGATTGAAACTGTAGGTCAATTATATGTGCAGGGCTCGTATAATCAGATGTTGCACCGGCATCAGTGTGAAGTTGCAGACCAATGGGCATTTCATGAGTTGACCGCGCTGGCGGCGCAGATGCGCGAGCGTGTTGTATTGTCGGCCTCTTCAAGTGAATACCCGATGGGTGAAATACTTGGCAGGCCAATAAAACAGATAACGATGGAGTTAAGTTGCCCTGTTTTCTTATTTGAAGAAATGCTTCTGGAAACGAACGTTTATCTGTTGGAAGCAAAATGGGTGTTTCTTCATCGCATTTATAATCTCGACCGGGCGAAGGCATTGGCGGCGACGGTGATTGAAAGTTTTTGACCGTTCCAAACACAGTCATCAAGCGTGACGGACATGCTGGCGGCTTACCATTCGTCATTCCCAGCAGGTTTTTCTAAACCTTTACCGGCATACGCCTTCAGATTCAATGCAGAGATAAACCTGCCTTTTTCTGGAGGATGTTATGAAAACCCCGAGTGCCACTAAGCGTTTTGTCGCGGGCTGTGCGTTGGCTTATGCCGTGTTCATGGCCGGTTCTGCCGTGGCTGCAAGCCCCGCTGAGTTTGTAGACGAAGCGTCTGCGGCAGGGATTGCGGAAATCGAGAACAGCCGTATGGCGATTCAGAAAACCAAGTCGGTCGATATCAACAGCTATGCCGTGGAAGTGATCAAGGATTACACCGATGCCAACCGTGACCTTAAGGATATTGCTCAGAAGCAAGGGCTGGAGGTGGCGGCTGAAGAAGATGTCTTGAGCAAGGCCAAGACGATGATGCTGCAAGTGCAGGAAGGCGCGTCATTTGATGTGGCGTATGTGGCCAATCAGGTAAAAACCCACGAAGACGCTATTTCGCTCTTTAAGCAGCAAGCTCACCAGTCAACGTCGCCGCAGCTTAAAGCGTTCGCGAAGAAGTATTTGCCAAAGCTGGAAATGCATCTGGACATGGCCAAGAAGTTGGCGACTACCCATCAAAAAGGTGAGGTGGATAAACCGGTCAGTTAATGGCCCCTGTGGCGCTGACGCTGTGGCGCGTCAGCGCACTGTCGCTAGGCCTTGGCGTCGCTTGTTTCTTCGTTGGAGGTGATGACCGTTTCGGTGCAAGTCACCTCCACTGACTGGTTTTCACCGATGCGTTTGTATTGCTTGCGAATATTGTGCAGCTCTTTGGTGTCCAGCGCGTCCAGGTTGAGCACGGCGTTTTGTGCTTCTTTAGTGACGCGCAGCAGTTCATCAATTTTGATATGCAGCACATCGTTGTCGCGGTTCTGGGTATTTTGAATGAGGAACACCATCAGGAACGTGATGATGGTGGTCGAGGTGTTAATGATCAGTTGCCACGTGTCGTTGTAATGAAACCAGGGCCCCGAAACGGCCCATATCACGATCAGTAAAATGGCGATCTGGAATGTTCTGGGGCTTCCTGCCTGCTTGGCAAGTCCTTGGGAAAAGGTATCGAATTTCATCTTGTGCCTCTGAGTGGTCGTTATAACTGGGACCACGGCAGGTGTTTGAAATTCTTTTTTCTTACATCGACCTTTTCATCTCCAGTGGAAACATTGCCCGTTAGGCGGCATCAAGGTTGGGTTGAGCCGGGCAAGGCCGAAGGTGGCGTGACTGAGCGCTCGCCATCGCCTATCGGGCCATTGCCATCCGTGTTCATACCGCCCTGACGGCCTGGATCATTGCCTTGAATGCGTGGATCGACTGACGGGTGCGTCGGGGTGTCCGCATCGTTGTGGATTTTGGAATCCTGATTGATGGTGGGCTCAATCCCTTGGGTCGCTGGCGCGGGGGCGGGCCCTTCGGGAAGGGTCGGGCCGGTGGAAGACGAAGCCGCATAGCTGCTGACGGACACCATGCCCAAGGCAGTGGCGAAAGACAGCTGTTTAATCAAGGTCATCATGAGGTCGACTCCAAAGTGGGGAGGGCTACATGATGTTGGTGTATGAAATGCACAGGTTCGTGCCACCCAAGTGACGAGCGGTTACTCGATAATCGCCGCGTCACCTGAGGCGTCAGGCTCAAACGGCGATGTCGTTGAAGCTGCAGTATTCTTCCCAGCTCATGTCCAGGGCTTCAGCGACTTCCTGATGCACTTCCCGGCGCATCGCGGCCAATTCTTCCGGCGAGCGAGCGATGAGTTCCAGGGCCAGCTCCCAGGCTTCGAGGCCACGGCTTTGGGCTTCGTCGTCAAATGCCCAGAGGATCTGCTGCTGGCGATCCTCGTGGCTGAGGTCTTTCATTTCTTCGATCAGTTCAGGGTGCCCTTTGATGAACGTATCCAGGGCCAGTTCGTTGCGGGATTCTTTAGGGATCATTCGTATTCTCGGGGCCATTCAGGGCAATAAACGACCTGCCAAGACAGGCCGTTTTCAAGGTGTTGAGCATCCTAGCGGCTTCACCCGGTGATGAAAAGCGCCGCAACACGGGCTACCCGACAGGCTGCAGCTTGCTTTCTCGTTGCAGGGCATAACCCCACACTGCGAGGGTCAGGGTCGCGATGACGGCGCCGACCATGACGATGCCCTCCCAACCGTAAACCGGGTAGGTTTGTGCGCCCGCGAGCGAGCCCAGAGCGCCGCCAATGAAATAACAGGTGATGTAACCCGCGTTAAGGCGATTGCGCGCCGCGGGCCGGATTTGAAACACGGCGTTCTGGTTGCTCACATGGACCAGTTGCACAGCAAAGTCCAAGGCCAGCACGCCGATCAACAGGGCGGCCAGCGAGCTACCGGCAAATGCCATGGGCAGCCAGCACGCCAGCAATACCAATAAACCGGCAGTGGTGGCCTGTCGGCCCTTGCCACGGTCAGCCATGCGCCCGGCCCAATTGGCCGCCACCGCACCGACGGCACCCGCGAGGCCGAACAGGCCGATCACGGCGTCTGAATAACCGTAGGGCGGCAGTGCCAGCAGAAAGGCCAGGGGTGTCCAGAACAAGGCAAACAACGAGAATGTCAGCAGGCCCAACAGCGCGCGCAGGCGCAATACCGGCTCTTCGACGAACAGGCGAAATACCGATCCCAGCAGTTTCGGATAGCTCAGCCCTGCACTCTGGTGGTGATTGGGCAGGGCGCAGTACAGCGCGATGGCGCTGATAAGCATGAGCGCGGCGGCCAGCAGGTAAATCGTGCGCCAATCGCCTGCCGAAGAGAGGGCGCCGGCCACGGTGCGTGCCAGCAGAATACCCAGCAGCAGGCCGCTCATCAGTGTGCCTACGACCCGGCCCCGGCTTTGCGGGTCCGTCAGGCTGGCAGCCATGGGCACCAGCACTTGGGCCGAGACAGAAAACAAGCCGGTGACCGCCGTACCCAGCAGCAACAGGGGGAGCGACGGGGCGAAAGCACTCAAGAGCAAGCCCAGCGCGCTTAAGACGGTCATGCTGACGATCAGGCGGCGTTGCTCAAACAGGTCGCCCAGCGGCACCAGTAGCAGCAGGCCGGCGCCATAACTCAACTGGGCGGTGATCACGACCGTACCGGCACTGCTCATGCTCAAGCCCAGCTCTTGGGCGATGGTGTGCAGCAAAGGCTGGGCGTAATAGTTGCTGGCCACGGCCAGGCCCGTCGCAGTGGCCATTAGCATGATCAGGGCAGTGCTCAGGGGTTTGTGAGCGGCAGGGGAGGTGGACATCGACTGTCTCATCAGCATGGAGTGTGGCGTGAAGTATCAGGACTGCTGCCCGTGCATGTCACTGAATATGTCGAAGTTTTTTCCAGGCCAACGACAAAGCCCTTCACCCGGAGGGAGAAGGGCTTTGAAAATGCAGCGTTTCGGCATTGGCCGTGACGGTCGCCGTATCTTAGTTACGGCGGCCCAGCAACAGGCCTACTACCAGACCGAAACCGGCAGAAATCGCAACGGTCTGCCAGGGGTGACCGCCGATGTAATGCTCGGTTGCGTCAACCACCGGCTTGCTGCGTTCGCGAACATTGTTTACGGAGTCCAGTGCCTGCTTGAGTTTCAGGCCCACCTGCGCACGCAGTGTTTCGCCTTCTTCGCCAACCAGCGATGCACTGTCCTTGAGCAGCTTATCCGATTCGGCTATCAGGTCTTGCAGCTCGCTGAAAGCCTGGTCTTTGATTTGGTCTTCAGCGGCTTGTACGGCGTTTTTTCGAGCCATTGCGGTACTCCTTGCAGGTGAAAAGGATGATGAGTTATGGAGTCAATCCGGTCGTGAAAAGTTGCATCTGTTTTGCGGGATGTACGGTGTTGAGCTGACAGCGTAGTTAAAAACCTGGCTGAGACACTTCTTTTGAAGGTGTAAGATGTAACCCAATTTACGCCGCAGGAACCTGTCATGAGCTTCAATCTCGCCAATAAGCCCCTTGCTGAGCGTGCTGCGCTTGAAGATGAAAAATCACGTCTGTTTGACCTTTGGCAGAGCAATCTGGGTAAGGCCAAAGGCGATGCCGCACGTCTGTTCGGTGAGCGTGCCAAGCGCAAAGGCAAATGGGCCGAATGGGTCCGTTCCGAGCTGGACGGCATGTCGCCGCCCGAATACGCAAACATGGTGCGCAGTGAAGTGAACCGTCTGATGGCCGCGGCCAAGTAAAACGCGTAGATGCGGCTGATCAGGCGATCTCCAGCACGCTGAAATGTTGGGATGCGGCCCCGACCTTGATCTGCACCTCGTCGTCGAGGTACTTGCCCAGCAGCGCAGCGCCCAGTGGCGAGCGCGGTGTGATGACGGTGACGGTTTGCCCGTTCGCCTTGAGCGTCAAGCCTGCCGCATCAGGGGCCAGCAGCAGGTATTGCGGGGTGCCCTTGTCTGTTTCGAGACACACCAGCGCCCCGATCTGAATCCCGCGCGCGGGGTCCAGTGGTTCCAGCGACATAGCCTGACAGCGTTTAAGTGCCTGGCGAATTTCCTCTACCCGACGTGCCTGACCTGTTGCCAGATAGGAAGCTTCCAGCCCAAGGGTGTCGTACTTGTTCTCGGCCACATTTTCTTCGTGGGTGGCAGCTTCGTAGGCGGTCTGAGCCGCGCGTTGCAGCACATCGAGATCAACCTCGAGTTTCTCCAGTAACAGGCGGTGTACGTCGATCTTGTTCATAGGCAGGGACGGTCGGGTCTTCGGTTAATTGCAAAAGCGCAGCACGTTGGCGCGGCTTTTGTCGGTCGGTGCGTTCTGATCTTGCTGTAGCCAAAACTGGCAGGTGGGGTTTGCCAGGTTGCGGTTGCTGTCACGCGCCTGCTCCAGCCGTTGCTGCTGTTCGTGTTGATACAGGTTTTGCTGATATTGCTCAAATATCACATTGCTTGGGGCGGGCGGCGGCGTCGATGGCAGTGTCGTCGGGTGCAAGAGGGCGGCTACAGGCGCCAGGGAAGCGGGTCCGGCAGCGCGATAGATCAACCAGCACGTCAGGGCTATCGCTACAAACCCGAACCAAAGCCCAAGGGCAATACAGCCGATCAGGGACAGCGGGCTGAGGGTGACTGACAATCGACGGCGAGCAATCGGACGAGCGGGCATGGCAGCCTCCGGGCGGGCGCGTGGTGTGAGTGAGCGGCGATTGTCGCACGACTGTCGCGCAGATTAATGCGCCATAACGCTTCTGTCCCTGCTGTTTTATGCGGACAATCGGGCCTTTGAATCTTGGAGCCCGGAATGAAAGTCTCCTGGGATATTTTTTGCAGTGTGGTCGACAACTACGGCGACATTGGTGTCACGTGGCGTCTGGCCCGTCAGTTGGCGGCCGAGCATGATCTGGCGGTGCGGTTGTGGGTCGACGATTTACGCGCGTTCGTGCCGCTGTGTCCTGAGGCGGATGCCACAGCCAGTGAACAATGGCAGCAGGGCGTGGAGGTTCGCCAGTGGCCACAGGTCTGGGCGGCGGTGGAGGTGGCCGACGTAGTGATCGAGGCGTTCGGCTGCAAATTGCCAGAGGCTTATTTGCGCGCCATGAAAGAGCGTGTCAGCCCAGCGTTGTGGATCAATCTTGAGTACCTGAGTGCAGAGGACTGGGTGGCCGGCTGTCACGGCTTGCCTTCCCTGCGGCCCGATGGCCTTAAACGCATGTTCTTTTTTCCCGGCTTTGAAGCTGGGACGGGCGGCTTGCTGCGCGAAGGCGATTTACTCGCACGACGTCAGGCCTTTCAGCGGGATCCGCTGGCGCGGCAGGCGTTCCTGCAAGCGTTGGGCGTCTTTCCAGACCCGCAGGCGCGCCTGATCTCATTGTTCGCTTATGAAAACACGGGCCTCGCCAGTTGGCTGTCAGCCTTGTCAGCGGGTCATCGCGCGACGCATTTGCTGGTTCCGCAAGGGCGGATCATGGCGGATCTGCTGCACTGGCTTGACGTTGAAGCGTTACCGCCAGGCACCGTTGAGCGGCGCGGCACGCTGACTGTTCAGGCGTTGCCGTTTGTCCGGCAGGAGAATTACGACCGCATCGTGTGGAGTTGTGACTTCAATGCCGTGCGGGGCGAGGACTCCTTTGTGCGGGCGCAGTGGGCCGCTCGTCCCATGCTTTGGCATATTTACCAGCAAGAAGAGGACGCGCATTGGGTCAAGCTCAAAGCCTTCCTGGCGTTATACGTCAACGGCCTGTCACCGGCCGCCGCGCAGGCGATTACCAACCTGTGGCTGGCCTGGAATGCGGGCGCGGACATGACCAAAAGCTGGAATGACGTAGAAGAACACTGGGAGCAACTGTCCGCCCACGCTGAGCGCTGGTGTCTACAACAGGCAAACCAGGCTGATCTTGCGCAAGCGCTGGTACTGTTTTATAGAAATTGGATATGATACGCGGCCTAGATTTTTGTAAATCTCAATCCAAATTCGGATACTCGCAATGAAAACTGGTAAAGAGCTTAAACCCGGCACAGTCATCAAGCTCGAAAACGACCCTTGGTTGGTTCAGAAAGCTGAATTCACCAAGTCGGGCCGTAACAGCGCGATCATGAAGACCAAGCTGAAGAACCTGCTGACTGGCTACAAGACTGAAATCGTTTACAGCGCTGACGACAAGCTGGACGACGTGATCCTGGACCGTAAAGAAGCGACCCTGTCCTTCATCTCCGGCGACACTTACACGTTCATGGACACCACTGACTACACCATGTACGAGCTGAACGCTGAAGACATCGAAGCCGTTCTGCCTTTCGTTGAAGAAGGCATGACCGATGTTTGCGAAGCCATCTTCTTCGAAGACCGCCTGGTTTCCGTGGAGCTGCCGACCACCATCGTGCGTCAGGTTGACTACACCGAAGGTTCCGCTCGTGGCGATACCTCGGGCAAAGTGATGAAGCCTGCCAAACTGAAAAACGGTACCGAGCTGAGCGTTGCAGATTTCGTTGAAATCGGCGACTGGATCGAGATCGATACCCGTGACGGTGGTTCCTACAAGGGCCGCGCCAAGGTTTAATCCTGGCGTTCACCGCACGACAAAAACCCGACCACAAGGTCGGGTTTTTTTTGCTTCATGAAATCGTGCGCAAGGCCCGGTTTTGAGCTTTGCCACTGGCCTGCGACTGGGTAGCATGGCCGATCACCATGAGGGGCAGTGATGTTGATGGATGTTGTGATGTACACCGCGTTGGGTGTCGCGCTGGGGGCGATGGGCGGATTGTTCGGGATAGGCGGTGGTTTGATTGCCATTCCCGTGCTGGGCCTGTGGTTTGGTCTGGATCAGCAAATGGCGCAAGGCACGGCCTTGGTCATGTCGGTGCCCAATGTGCTGGTGGCGCTGTATCGCTACAACCAGCGCAATCGCATCGACCTGCGTCAGGCGTTACCGCTGGTGGTCATGAGTTTCTGCTTTGCGTGGCTGGGCGCGATGCTCGCGGTAGGGCTGGATCAGCGCATTATTCGGTGGGGATTTGTCGGGTTTTTGCTGGCGATTACGCTCTATAACCTGATCAAGCTGTATGGGGCAGCGGCTCAAGCGCCCACAGGCTCTCGCTACGGCTGGCCATGGTATGGCGCGTTGGGGGCATTGGCGGGAACCACGGGCGGGTTATTTGGCGTAGGCGGCGCCGTCGTCGCGGCGCCCGTGTTGACCAGCGTGTTCGGCACCTCGCAGGTGGTGGCGCAGGGGATGTCGCTGGCCCTGGCGGCACCGAGTACCAGCGTCACGCTGTTGACCTACGCCGTTCATCACGAGGTCAACTGGCTGATGGGGGTGCCTATGGCAATCGGCGGGTTGCTGAGTATCAGTTGGGGCGTAAAAGTTGCTCATGCGCTGCCCGAGCGTGTGCTGCGCGCTTTGTATTGCGGCTTCTTGTTGGTATGCGCCGGGTTGTTGGCCATCAAGGCTTGAAGCCATCGACGATGTAGTGCGCAAAGCATTCAATAATCGGTGAGGGCGTCGTGGTGGGTTTGCGCAGCAATACAATGCTGGCGGACGGCAGCTGAGGCAGATTTTCGGCTTCTGCGACGATGCGCAACCCGGGGGTCAACAGGCTTTCGAGTTGCGCAGTCACGGCCAGCCCCGTACTGACCACAGCATTAATGGCCGCCAGGCTGGCGCTGGTATAAGCGACCCGGTATTCGCGTTGCATCGCATCCAGCGCATTGCAGGCCCAGACCCGGCAAAAACACTCGGTGTTGAACATGGCCAGTGGCAGCGGCGTTTGTTCATGGGGCGTAAAACCTTCGGCCACCATCCACACGAAGCGTTCCTGACGCAGAATCTGTCCTCGCTCTGAGCCTGGCTTGCGGGTGACGATGGTCAAGTCCAGATCGTTACGTTGCAGCAGTAACGCAGATGGCTCGCAATGCACTTCCACATTGATCAGCGGGTAATCCTGAGCGAATCGCGACAGCACCCCGGGCAAAAAACGCATCACATAATCGTCCGGTGAGCCGATTTTGATCGTGCCCACCATGTGCGGCTGGCGCAGGGTATTGAAGACCTCGCCGTGCAATTTCAGAATGCGCCGCGCGTAGCCGAGCAGGACGTGGCCTTCGGTCGTCAGTGAGACATTACGCCCGTCGCGCTGAAAAAGCGGGCATTGAAGGACATCTTCTTCAAGCCGTTTCATTTGCATGCTCACTGCCGATTGCGTGCGGTTGACAACGTCGGCGGCGCGGGTGAAACCGCCATGGTCCGCAATCGCCACGAACGTGCGCAGCAGGTCGGTATCTATGCTGGGGAAATCAGCCATTCATCAATCTCTGAGATGAGTCGCATAAGAAACATTCGTTGGATTGATCTTAGGCGCAGACAGACACTTGAGCCATCCCCCACGAGGACTCAAGCGATGAAAGGCAATAAGGTTTCAGCCGTGTGGTCACGGCTCGTCCGGTGGCACCAGTTAGCCCGCGAACGGGCATGTTTGCGCAGGATCAGTGATGCGACGCTCAAGGATCTGGGGCTGAGCCGCGCGGACGTAGAAATTGAAAGTCATCGGCACTTCTGGGAAGACCCGTTTAACAAATAAACGGGTCCTCATGCGCCCTTGCGCCTGATGCCAGGCGCAACGTTTCAGCGTTTGACTTGCTTGAGGGTTTCGGCAATCAGAAACGCCAGCTCCAATGACTGATCGGCATTCATTCGCGGGTCGCAATGGGTGTGGTAGCGGTCCGACAAGCCATCTTCGGTAATCGGGCGTGAGCCGCCAATGCACTCGGTGACATTTTGCCCGGTCATTTCGATGTGAATGCCGCCGGCGTAACTGCCCTCGGCTTCATGTACCTGGAAGAAGTGTTTCACTTCGCGAAGGATCTGCTCAAAGTCGCGGGTTTTGTAGCCACTGCTGGCCTTGATGGTGTTGCCGTGCATCGGGTCGCAACTCCAGAGCACTTGCTTGCCTGCACCCTCGACCGCACGAATCAACTGTGGCAAGTGATCGCCCACCTTGTCGGCGCCCATGCGCGCGATCAGGTTGAGGCGGCCCGGGTCGTTGTTCGGGTTGAGCGTGTCGATCAGTCGCAGCAAGTCATCGGTGTTCATGCTCGGCCCGACCTTGACCCCGATCGGGTTATGGACCCCGCGCAAAAACTCGACATGCGCGCCGTCCAGCTGGCGCGTACGGTCACCGATCCACAGCATGTGGGCCGAGCAATCGTAGTAATCGTTGGTCAGGCTGTCGCGGCGCACGAAGGCCTCTTCGTAATTGAGCAGCAGCGCTTCGTGGGCAGTGAAGAAACTGGTTTCGCGCAATTGCGGCGAGCTGTCCATGCCGCAGGCGCGCATAAAGGCCAGGGTTTCATCAATGCGGGTGGCCAGTTGGCTGTACTTTTCAGCCAGGGCCGAGTTGGCGATGAAGTCCAGATTCCATTTGTGGACCTGATGCAGGTCGGCAAAACCGCCCTGGGCAAAAGCGCGTAGCAGGTTCAGGGTGGCGGTGGACTGGTTGTAAGCCTGCACCAGGCGTTCGGGGTCTGGTACACGGCTTTTTTCATCAAAACCGATGCCATTGACGATATCGCCGCGATAGGCCGGAAGCGTGATGCCGTTGAGGGTTTCGTCATTGGCCGAGCGCGGTTTGGCGAATTGGCCGGCCATGCGACCGACTTTGACCACCGGGCAACCCGCCGCAAACGTCATGACGATGGCCATTTGCAGTAACACTTTGAACGTGTCGCGAATCTTGGCCGCGGAAAACTCGGCAAAACTTTCAGCGCAATCGCCACCTTGAAGCAGAAAAGCCCGACCCTGTGTGACTTCCGCAAATTGGCGGCGCAACTCGCGTGCTTCGCCTGCAAAGACCAGTGGCGGGTAACTGGCCAGGCTTTGTTCGACCCGCAGCAGGTGCGCGGCGTCAGGGTAGACAGGTTGTTGCTGGATTGGCAGGGCTCGCCAGCTGTCGGGGCTCCAGGATTGGCTCATCGCAGACTCTAATGTGGAAGTGAGGTGGGCCATGGTAGCAGCAAATTAGTGCGTGACCTGTCGCGCTGCTATGGCCGACAATCGCGCCTTTCTGCTCGGCGCCGAGTGGTGGTTTTTTAGTGCGATGCCCGGGTTGTGCCGGGTCGCGGCAAGGAGAGGAAATGTCTGAGGAGCGCGTTGAGCGTCTGCTCGCCGAAGTTCATGATGACTTCGGCATGATTCGGGTGCTTGAAGTGGAGGATTACCGCTTCCTCGAATTTGGCGATGCGATCGAGCAAAGTTGTGTCTTCACCGCTGATCCCAGCTGGCTGGAGTATGACTACACCCGCGCCATGCTGATCGGCGCACTGTGCCATGAAGCCCCTGAAAGTGCCCTGTTTTTAGGGTTGGGCGCAGGCACTCTGACGCAGGCCTGCCTCAAGTTTCTGCCCCTCGACGATGTCGAAGCCATCGAGCTGCGACCTGACGTCCCCCGGCTGGCCATCGAGTACCTGGGCCTGGATGATGACCCCAGGCTTTACATCCGTATCGGGGACGCCCTGGAGTTGCTCGACAGTGCGGAGTCGGCGGACCTCATTTTTGTCGACCTTTATAACGACCTCGGGCCTGCGTCCGGGCACCTGGCCTGGGGGTTCCTTGAAAACTGCCAGAAGAAACTCAATCCCGGCGGCTGGCTGATCATCAATCAGTGGGCCACCGATGATGGCAAACCGTTGGGCGCGGCACTGCTGCGCGGTTTGTACCATCGCCATTACTGGGAGTTGCCGGTGAAGGAGGGCAACGTGATCTTGATGGTGCCTGCGGATCTGGAGCAGACACTGGCGCTGGACGCGGTCACCGGGCGTGCTCAAGCGCTGGCGTCGACGCTGGGGTACTCGCTGGAGCCGTTGATCAAAGCCATTCGCCCTGCCACCTGAATGCGCAAAGATGAAACGTTTTAGCCTTTGGCCCCGAGTGGCCAAGGGTTTGGCGTTTTTTGAACCGGTCAAAATATCCTTAAGGCCCGGTCTATAGAGGCATACAGCGCTTTTTGCCTCAAAAAAACACTTCTTTTTTTTGATAAATCCGGTATAGTGCGCGCCGGCCTTTAGCCGGGCCACGTTTAGGTGTCGCATTTCCCGAAGCACGCTTCGGCTGCTCGTCCGTTTCGCGGACAACCCTGAACGCTCCATTCATTTAAACGTTTTCGCAAATCCCCGCCGACAAAGCAGCCAGGGCGACTCTTGAGTCTTACACGGCATGCGCAGCTTTGGAGCATGGGTCTTTGCGGATGCACTTAGAGGCAGACCCATGACCCAGGAAACCGGCGGCTTCGCCGCTTTTAATCTTAATCCGAATATTCTTGCAGCCGTCGCAGCGACTGGCTACGAAGAACCTTCGGCTATTCAGCAGCAATCGATCCCGATCATCATGGCCGGTCACGACATGATTGGTCAGGCGCAAACCGGTACGGGTAAAACCGCCGCGTTCGCCCTGCCGATCCTGCACCGCATCGATCCTGCTAAGCGCGAGCCGCAAGCCCTGATCCTGGCGCCAACCCGTGAGTTGGCGCTGCAAGTAGCAACCGCTTTCGAAACCTACTCCAAGCAAATGCCTGGCGTAACTGTGGTAGCCGTTTACGGCGGCGCGCCTATGGGCCCACAGCTGAAAGCAATCCGTAATGGCGCACAGATCGTTGTCGCCACACCGGGCCGTCTGTGCGACCACTTGCGTCGTGACGAAAAAGTACTGGCAACCGTGAACCACCTGGTTCTCGACGAAGCTGACGAAATGTTGAAGCTGGGCTTCATGGACGACCTCGAAGTGATCTTCAAGGCTCTGCCATCGACCCGTCAGACCGTTTTGTTCTCCGCGACCCTGCCGCAGTCGATCCGTGCCATTGCTGAGCGCCACCTGCGCGATCCGCAACACGTGAAGATCCAGACCAAGACTCAGACCGTTACCGCGATCGAACAGGCTCACCTGTTGGTTCACGCTGACCAGAAGACCTCGGCTGTATTGAGCCTGCTGGAAGTCGAAGACTTCGACGCCCTGATCATGTTCGTGCGCACCAAGCAAGCGACCCTGGATCTGGCCAGTGCCCTGGAAGCCAAAGGCTACAAAGCCGCTGCGCTGAACGGTGACATCGCCCAGAACCAACGTGAGCGCGTGATCGACTCCCTCAAGGATGGCCGTCTGGACATCGTTGTGGCGACCGACGTAGCAGCACGTGGTCTCGACGTTCCGCGTATCACCCACGTGTTCAACGTTGACATGCCGTACGACCCTGAGTCCTACGTTCACCGTATCGGCCGTACTGGCCGTGCCGGTCGCGAAGGTCGTGCGCTGTTGCTGGTAACGCCGCGTGAGCGTCGCATGCTGCAAGTGATCGAGCGTGTAACCGGTCAAAAGGTTGCTGAAGTTCGCCTGCCGGATGCTCAAGCCGTTCTCGATGCTCGCATCAAGAAGCTGACCAACAGCCTGGCGCCGCTGGTGGCTGATGCCGAATCGACTCACGGTGATCTGCTGGATCGCCTGACTGCCGACATCGGTTGCAGCCCGCGTGCCCTGGCCGCCGCTCTGCTGCGCAAAGCCACCAACGGTCAAGCCCTGGCCCTGGCGGCCATCGAGCGCGAGCGTCCACTGGTGCCGAACAGCGCGCCGCGTGAACGTTCGGGTGATCGTCCTGAGCGTGGTGATCGTGAGCGTCGTGCGCCGGTTCCATTGGCCGAAGGCCGTGCCCGTTGCCGTACCGCGCTGGGTGCGCGTGATGGTATCGCTGCCAAGAACCTGCTGGGCGCTATCCTCAACGAGGGTGGCCTGGCACGTGAAGCCATCGGTCGCATCCAGGTGCGTGACAGCTTCAGCCTGGTAGAACTGCCGGAAGATGGCCTGGAAAAACTGCTGGCCAAGCTGAAAGACACCCGTGTTGCCGGCAAACAGCTCAAGCTGCGCCGCTACCGCGAAGATTAATCACTGCTGCAGTGATTGATCGATAAAAAAATCCCCGACGTGTTCGGGGATTTTTTTTGTCCGGTAGGTGGGTCTACGTCAGGTCGATAGCCTGCCTTCATCCAAACCGATAAATATCCATGCCCAGCGCACCCAGCGTCCAGCCCGCGTGCGCCACGTGAAATGCCCCGCCGGCCCCGCGGGCGAAAAACAGGGGCAGCACGTGCTCATCACTGGGGTGGTTACGCGCGGCATGGGGGGCAGCGCGCCGGTAGTCGTGAAGCGCTGCCTCATCGTCAGCCTCGAGTTTTTCAATCATCCAGTCCCGAAATGCCTTGGCCCACGGTTCGATGCGCTCGGGGCCTGCGTGCCAGTCCAGCTCGCGCAGGTTGTGGGTGATGCTGCCGGAGCCGATCAACAAGATGCCTTCTTCACGCAGACCGGCCAGGGCGCGGCCGATGTGTGTCTGAAAGGCCGGGCCTCGTTGGCTGGGCAGAGAAACCTGCACCACGGGGATATCGGCCTGCGGGTACATCAGGGACAAGGGCACCCAGGTGCCGTGATCAAAAGGGCGTCGCGGGTCCAGTCGGGCCGGTAAACCGTTGTCAGCCAAGCGTTGCGCTACCTTTGCGGCCAGTTGGGGATTCCCTGGGGCCGGGTATTGCACAGCGAACAAGGCAGGGGGGAATCCGCCAAAGTCATGCCAGGTTTCAGGTGCCGCGCCGCTGCTGACAATCAGTTCCGCGCTTTCCCAGTGTGCAGACATGATTACGATAGCGTTCGGGCGCGGCAGTTCGGCGGCCAAACGGGTCAAGGCGGGCCCACTGGCGCCGGGCTCAAGTGCCAGCATTGGCGAGCCATGAGAAATAAACAGGCTGGGAAGCATGAACAGGGCCCTCAGGGTTAAGATGCGTCATCTTCGTTCTGATCAATGATCTAAATCCAATATAAGTTTTAGTGGTTATCCATCGAATTTAAAGGTGAATCATGCAGGCTGACTTTTGGCACGACCGTTGGGAGCGTAATCAGATTGGCTTTCACCTGGAGCAGGTCAATCCCCATTTAGCGCGTTATTGGCCCGACCTCGGCCTTGAGCCTGGAGCGCGTGTGCTGGTGCCGCTGTGCGGGAAAACCCTCGATTTAACGTGGCTGGCGGCACAGGGTTATGAGGTGCTGGGCGTTGAGCTGTCTGAGACAGCGGTGCAGGCGTTTTTCAGCGAACACGACCTCGAACCCAGGGTCAGTCAGCGGGGCGGCTTCAGGGTCTACGAGGCAGGGCCGGTGACGTTGCTGTGTGGTGATTTTTTTGCGTTGAGCGCTGAGGAGGTCGCGGCCTGTTCAGGTGTGTATGACCGCGCGGCCATCATCGCCTTGCCCCCGCAGATGCGAGAGGACTACACGGCCCATCTGACACGCATCTTGCCAGCGCGCTGCCGGGGCCTGTTGATTACCCTTGATTACGAGCAGTCGCAGATGCAAGGCCCGCCGTTTTCCGTGCCCGATGCGGAGGTCCAGCGTCTTTTGGCGGCAGATTGGTCAGTCGAGATCCTTGAGCAACCGGACATCTTGGGCAAGAGCTGGAAGTTTTTGAAAGGCGGTGCAACCCGGTTGGTTGAGCGTGTCTACCGCCTGGAAAAAACGGCCTGACGCGCACTGGACCGATATGAAAAAGGGCGACCGAAGTCGCCCTTTTTTGTTCGCCGTAAACGTTAGCCGCGGCGACGCAGTGCGTCGATACGCTCTTCCAGCGGTGGGTGGCTCATGAACATACGGGCCAGACCTTGTTTGATGCCGCCATTGATACCAAAAGCCGCCAGGCTGTCCGGCATGTGCACAGGCAGGCCCTGTTCGGAGCGCAAGCGTTGCAGGGCGCTGATCATGGCTGCTGTGCCCGCAAGGTGAGCACCTGCTTCGTCAGCCCGGAATTCACGCTTGCGCGAGAACCACATCACAATGGCGCTGGCCAGGAAGCCCAGCACCAGCTCTGCGAAGATCGTTGCCACGTAGTAGGCAATGCCGCGGCCTTCTTCGTTCTTGAAAATCACCTTGTCCACAAAGTTGCCGATGATGCGGGCGAAGAACATCACAAATGTGTTCACCACCCCTTGCACCAGGGCCAGGGTCACCATGTCGCCATTGGCGACGTGGCCGATTTCGTGAGCCAGAACCGCTTTTACTTCATCGGGAGAAAAACGCTCCAGCAGGCCCTGGCTGACAGCAACCAGTGCATCGTTCTTGTTCCAGCCTGTTGCAAAGGCGTTGGCCTCATAGGCGGGGAAAATCCCGACCTCGGGCATTTTGATCCCGGCTTCCCGGGACAATTGCTCAACGGTTTGCATCAGCCATTGTTCATGACGAGTACGGGGTTGAGTGATGACCTGGGTGCTGGTGCTCATTTTCGCCATCCATTTGGAAATGAACAGCGAGAACAAAGATCCTGCGAAACCAAAGACTGCACAGAAAACCAACAGCTGACTGAGGTTCAGATCAACCCCGTTGGCCGCCATGAACCCGTTGAAGCCGAACAGGCTCAGGGTGATGCTGGCAATCAGCACGACCGCCAGGTTAGTGGCCAAAAACAGCAAAATGCGCATCATGGTTGTAAGAATCTCCTCGACTTAAGGTATTGCCGCATGCGGGTATATAAGGTGCTGTTACAGGCTATTCAACCAAGTGACTATTTCAAACTGTGTCCTACAGGCTGATTCTAGTTGCAAGAAAGCCGTTTCCTAATACGGATTGACTTTTTTTAGACGCGAAAATTCGGTTTCGGGTCAATAAATACAAGGCATGGCGATTTTAGCGAGGTGCGGGGAGGGGGGCAGCAGGCGAGCGGATGTGGCGGGTGAAGAATATTTCATACAAAACATGCTGTGCGACATTTGATGTGTCGCACAGCATGTTGGGAAATTACTGACGGTAGGTTTTCAGGAAGTTACCGATTCTGCCGATCGCCTGGTCCAGTTCATCCACCCGTGGCAGCGTGACCACACGGAAATGATCGGGCCACGGCCAGTTAAACGCCGTGCCTTGCACCACCAGCAGTTTTTCCGAAAGCAGCAGGTCCAGGACGAATTTCTCATCGTTGAGGATCGGGCAGACTTTAGGGTCAATCCGCGGGAAGGCATACAAGGCCCCCATGGGCTTCACGCAACTGACGCCCGGGATATCGTTGAGCAACTCCCAAGTGCGGTTGCGTTGTTCGAGCAAGCGACCGTTAGGCAGCACCAGGTCATTAATACTCTGATAACCGCCCAGCGCCGTCTGGATCGCATGCTGACTCGGGACGTTGGCACACAGGCGCATGTTGGCCAGCATGTCGATGCCTTCAATGTAGCTCTGGGCATTGTGTTTGGGGCCGGAAATGGCGATCCAGCCGGAGCGAAAGCCCGCGACGCGATAGGATTTCGACAAACCATTGAAGGTCAGGCACAGGACGTCCGGGGCCAGCGAAGCCGTACAGATGTGCACGGCATCGTCGTACAGGATCTTGTCGTAGATCTCATCAGAGAACACCACGAGGTTGTGTTGGCGTGCGATTTCCAGCATGCCTTGCAGCACTTCTTTGGAGTACACCGCCCCCGTCGGGTTGTTCGGGTTGATGATGACCATGGCCTTGGTGTTCGGAGTAATTTTGGCCTTGATGTCGGCCAGGTCCGGGAACCAGTTGGCCTGTTCGTCGCACAGGTAGTGCACCGGATGGCCGCCTGCCAGTGTTACCGCAGCGGTCCACAGCGGGTAATCAGGGGCCGGGACCAGCACCTCATCGCCATTGTTGAGCAGTGCTTGCAGCGACATCACGATCAGCTCGGACACACCGTTGCCCAGGTAGATGTCTTCAATACCGACGCCTTCGACCTGTTTTTGCTGGTAGTACTGCATCACCGCCTTGCGCGCGCTGAACAAGCCTTTGGAGTCACTGTAGCCCTGCGCGGTGGGCAGGTTGCGGATCACGTCCTGGAGGATTTCATCCGGGGCTTCAAAACCAAATGGCGCCGGGTTGCCGATATTCAGCTTGAGGATGCGATGGCCTTCCTCTTCCAGGCGTTTGGCGTGCTTGAGCACTGGGCCGCGAATGTCATAACAGACGTTGGCGAGCTTGTTTGATTTGCTGACCTGCATGGCGATGTGATCCCGAAAATGAACGATCCAGCCAGAGGTGTTGCCTGACTGGGAAATTCTGTGCCTTCACACAGCGGCAATCCGCGTCGCTTCAACAATCCGTTTGAATGCGGATAACGCGGGTGCCAGACTGGCGTTTAACGAGGCGCAATCATACGTGCCACCCGACCCCTGGAAAAGCCACTGGTCGGGGGTTTTTCAGTGACAGAGGGATAACCATGCACAAGTTGGAAAAAACACTGGACGAGTGGAAGGCCATGCTCGACCCGGAGCAATACAACGTCTGCCGTCTTAAAGGCACCGAGCGACCGTTTTCGGGCAAATACAACGCCACCAAAACAGATGGCGTTTACCACTGCATCTGCTGCCAAGCGCCTTTGTTTGACTCAACAGCCAAGTTTGATTCGGGGTGCGGCTGGCCGAGCTTCTATGAGCCGATTGGCGAAAGTGCAATGCTTGAGATTCGTGACATGAGCCACGGCATGATTCGCACCGAAGTGGTGTGCGCCAAGTGTGACGCGCATCTGGGGCATGTATTCCCCGACGGCCCACCGCCAACAGGGCTACGTTACTGCATCAACTCGGTGTGTCTGGATCTCGTACCGCGCGACTGACCATCACTTTTCGAGGCGCCGTCATGACTGATAACGTGCTGAATATCCCTTGCACTACGCTGACGGGGGAAACAAAGACCCTGGCCGACTTCCATGGCAAAGCGCTGCTGGTGGTCAATACCGCCAGCAACTGCGGGTTTACGCCTCAATACAAGGGCCTTGAAGCCCTGTGGCAGGCGTATAAGGATCGTGGCTTGGTGATTCTTGGCTTCCCTTGCAACCAGTTCGGGCAACAGGAACCGGGGGACGAGGCGGCCATTTCGCAGTTTTGCGAGACCCATTACGGCGTGAGCTTCCCGCTGTTCAAAAAAGTCGAGGTCAATGGTGCCCAGGCGCACCCGCTGTTCAGGGCGTTGAAGGCCCGGGCGCCGGGGTTGCTGGGCTCCACCGCCATCAAGTGGAATTTCACCAAGTTTCTGATCAGTGCCGACGGTCAGACCATCAAGCGTTACGCCCCACCGACCAAGCCGAACGCTTTGAAACCCGACATAGAAGCACTTCTCGGCTAAGCGTCCTTGCTGACACCGGGCCAACCTTTCAAGGCGTCAAGGGCACCCAGGTGTCCAGCAGCGCCTCAAGTTCTTCACGGCGGAAAGGCTTGGCCAAATAGTCGTTCATACCGGCTGCCCGGCAACGCTCGCGCTCTTCGGGCATGGCGTTGGCGGTCAGGGCCACAATCGGCAGGTCCGGCCAGCGCTCACTCTGGCGGATCTGCCGACTGGCTTCATAACCATCCATGACTGGCATGTTGCAATCCATCAGCACCAGGTCAAAGTCCTGCTGCTCCAGTTGACTCAAGGCCTCGCCGCCGTGGGCGGCAACCGCGACATCGCATCCCAATTTGCTCAACATGCCTTTGGCCACCAATTGGTTGACCGGGTTGTCTTCGACCAGCAGGATTCGCGCCCGATGTTCGGTGGGCTGGCTGCTGGGCGGCACGCTCAAGGCTTCGTCATCGTCGTGTTGCAGCAAGTGCTGCAGGCTTTGATAGAGCGCTTTACGCGAAAGCGGGCGGGCCTTTTGTTGCAGGGGCGCAAGGGCATTCACTTGGTCGCCGGGCATGAAGTTGCCATACGCCGTGACCAGCAAAATCGGCGCTTTGATCGCGGGCCGCAAGCCAAACAGGCATTCCGGACAATCGGTGATCAGCAGGTCAGGCTCAATGCCTGCCAGTGAGTCGTCGATCGAGAAACGTTGATAGTTCAGCCCCCAGGTCGGCAACAGGTTGCCAAGCAGTTCAGACAAGCCGCTGCTGGCGGTGGTGACGGCAATGACCTTGCCCTGCAATGGCTTGGGCGAAAGGGCCGGCGTGTGACAGGGCAGCGGCAGGTCGGCGCAGAACTGGCTGCCAAAACCCACCTCGGAGCTAATGGTCAGACGCCCTTGCATGACCTCGCACAGGCTATTGGTCAATGCCAGCCCCAAGCCTGTGCCGCCAAACTGCCGGGTAATGCCTGCGCCGGCCTGGGTAAAGGGTTTGAATATTCTGGCCTGGGCTTCCCGGGCGATGCCAATGCCGGTGTCACACACCTCGATGCGCACCCGGTCGTTTTCTGCATGCAGACGCACATCCACGCGCCCAAAGCGGGTGAACTTCAGCGCGTTGGAGAGCAGGTTGCTGACGATTTGCCGTACTCGTGTCGGATCACCGATCACCAGTGCCGGAAAGTGCGGGTCAATCAGGCACGTCAGTTCCACGCTTGGCGCGGCATTCTGCGACAGCAGGTTGGCCGTGTCTTCAACCAGTGCGCCGAGGTCGAACGCAATGTGTTCGAGTTCCAGTTGCCCCGCGTCGAATTTCGACAGGTCGAGAATGTCATTAAGCAGTTCGACCAGCACTTTGCCCGAATCGTGGGCGATCGACAGTTGCTGATGCTGTTCGGCATTCAACGGGCTGTCCAGGCTCAAAGCCAGCATGCCCAGCAGGCCATTGAGCGGCGTGCGTATTTCGTGGCTCATGTTGGCGAGGAACGCCGAGCGCGCCTGGGCCATCTCCAGCGCCGTGCTGCGGGCGGTTTCGAGCTCTTCATTGGATTGCGTCAGCCGCGCGTTGATCGCCTTGAGCTCCTGAGTGCGGGCCGACACGATGTGTTCCAGTTGCGCCAAGTACTCGGTCAGGCGGTTCTCGGCGCTGCGCCGGTGGTCGATTTCCCGCACCAGGGCGTCAAATTGCTGGTTGGCGACGTCGACCAGCACCCCGATTTCGTCGTCCTCATGGCCGGGCGGGCAATCAATACGCGATTGTTTGGGATCACCGGGTTTGCTGTTGCTCAGGTCGCGAATCACCCGCACCAGAGGCTTGGTCAGCATCACGTAAAACAGCGCGAGCAGCAGCCCGGACAAAATCAGGCTGCGGGCAAAGCCGGTCAGCAGGGTGACTTCTGCCCGGTGCAAGAAGCGGCTGCCAAACGGATAAGTGTCCACCTCAAGGTGCAGCACGCCCACGCTTTGTTCCGGCAAATGATTGAAGTAGAGCCGGTCATCGAATGAGCGGTTGGCGCCGAACAAAAAGTCGCTCAGCGTACGATAGCGGCCGTCTTCAGGCTGATCATGCACCGAGGCCAGCATGGATTTGTCGTTGTCACTCAATTGCGCGCCAATGATGGCGGGCGAGCGCAAGAGCCCCAGTACCAGCTCCTGCGCCAGTTCGGAGTCGAGGTTGTAGGCAATGCGTGAGGCCGGGTTATGGCTGATCTCAAGCAAGGATTGGATTTCACGATTGATGGCAGCGTTTTCGCTGGCATAATCGATGCCAATTTGTAGCAGGCTGAGCAGCGTCCCCAATACAAAGCCGACCAGCACTGTCAGCCTCGCCTGTTTGAAAGACAGGCGGTGGGTGAGTTTTATATCCATAGGGTGCTGCACCTGTTTCCATTCTTTTCGCCGGACCAGAGATTAACAGGTTAGCCGACACACGGTGCCGGGATCATCCTGCTGACGGGTTTCGGTGACGTCGAGAATGGATCGCCATGCCCGTTCGATCACTGCGCACCCTGTGTATCAGCCCGAGGAGAAGTTGTGGATTCTAAACTGAATGCCTTTCTGGAGCGTGCCGACGCGGTGCTGGCGCGTATTGAGCCCTTGTTGCCAGCCGTCCGCGAGCCGGTGGACTGGCAGCATGCTTACGCCGCTCGCTGGCAGCGAGAAGGCCGCACGGGTTTTTTGCAGGCGCTGGACGTCAGCCTTGAGATGCGCCTGAGCGACTTGATCGGGATTGATAAGCAGCGCGATCAGTTGGGGCGCAACACCCAGCAATTCCTTGACGGTTTACCGGCCAACCATGCATTGCTCTGGGGCTCGCGCGGCACGGGCAAGTCTTCGCTGATCCGCGCTCTGTTGGCCGAATATGCCCCGCGGGGGTTGCGCCTGATTGAAATCGAACGCGATCACCTGGCGGATCTGCCGAGGGTGGTTGAAGCCCTCCAGGGGCTGGAGCAGCGTTTCGTCCTGTTTTGTGATGACTTGTCGTTTGAGGCGGGCGAGGGCGATTATCGAGTGCTCAAGAGCGTGCTGGACGGCTCGCTGGAGCAGGCACCGGAAAACGTCCTGTTGTACGCCACTTCAAACCGCCGCCACCTGGTGCCGGAGCAAGAAAGCGATAACGAACACTGGAAACGCGTGGACGGTGAACTGCACCCCAGCGAAGCCGTGGAGGACAAGATCGCCTTGTCTGACCGCTTTGGTCTGTGGCTGTCGTTTTACCCGTTCACACAAGAACATTTTTTGAGCGTGGTTGAGCACTGGATCGGCGTATTGGCGACCAAAGCCGGTTTGCAGTGGCAACGTGATCAAGCGCTGGATATTTTGGCAGTGCGTTGGGCGACCGGGCGCGGCAACCGTAATGGTCGTTGCGCTTACCAGTTCGCGCGCTACTGGGTCGGATTGAAATTGCTGGAGCAAACGAATGATTGATTTGAACGCCACAGGCGCAGGCCTGGACGGTTACACCCTGTTAACGGCGCAGTTGGAATCGCTGCTGGCCGATGAACGCGACTTTATTGCCAATGCTTCGCAGTTTTCGGCGTTTTTGTTTCATCAACTGGACGACCTCAACTGGGCCGGTTTTTACCTCAACCGTAATGAAGAACTGGTGCTGGGGCCTTTTCAGGGCCAGATCGCCTGTGTTCGCATCCCGTTCGGGCGGGGTGTTTGCGGAGAAGCCGCTGCCACCCGTCAAACTCAGCGGGTTGACGATGTGCATGCGTTCCCGGGCCACATTGCCTGCGACAGCGCGTCGAACAGTGAGCTGGTCGTGCCGTTGATCAAGGACGGTCGCCTGATTGGCGTGCTGGACCTGGACAGTCCACGCATTGGCCGTTTCACCGAGCAGGATCAAGTCGGCATTGAAGCGCTGGCGGCGATCTTTTTGCGTTTGAGCGACTGCTAAGCAGCAAGCCCGGCCTTGCGCAACAACGCGTCGACATCCACCGCGTCGATCTGCGCGGGTTCAAGAAAGCGCCGGGCGTATTGCATGAAAATCTGTTCGTGGATAAACAGGGCGAACAGGTGCGGGTCGATATGAGCGTCGTGGCACATCGCTGCCATGATGCTCAGCGCTTCACTCAGTGTTTTGCCCTTTTTGTAGGGGCGATCCGAAGCGGTTAACGCTTCAAAGATATCGGCAATCGCCATCATCCGCGCCGCCAGGCTCATTTCTTCGCGCTTAAGCCGTTTCGGATACCCGGTGCCGTCCATTTTTTCGTGATGGCCGCCCGCAATCTCAGCGATGTTGCCCAGATAGCTGGGGAAGGGCAGGTGCTTGAGCATCAGAATGGTCTGCACGATATGGTTGTTGATGATGTAGCGCTCTTCCCGGGTCAGCGTCCCCCGGGTTGTACTCAGGTTGTACAGCTCGCCGCGATTGAATTTGTAGGCAGGGACGTCCAATTGAAAACCCCAGACGTTGTCGGGTTCAATCCGCTCGGAGTCGTTGCGCTCAAACAGGTGTTCCGGTTTGTCGGCCAACAAGGGTTCGGTCACGGGCAAAGGCTGTTCCTGACGCGTTGTCTGGCGTTTGTTTTCTTCCCATGAGACCCCCTGCCGGTCATCCAGTGTGCGCGTCCAGGTACGCAGGGCAATGGTTTGCAGGCGTTGCAGATCATCTTCGGCCATGGCCTCGCCCCCCAGATTGCAACGTGCGACGAAGGCAAAATCGTCATCCAGAGCGGCCAGTACCGCTTCGCGGATCTGAGTCAGTTGCTGATCGTTGCCGCCCAGTGCCCGACCTTGCCAGTAATTGACCCATGCATCGCGCTTGAGCACTTCGAAGCGCGTGCGTACCTCATGAATGCGGTCGTACAGCGTTTCAAGTTTGGTGGCTTTGTCCACCACGTATTCGGGGGTCGTCACTTTGCCGCAGTCATGCAGCCAGGACGCGATGTGCAGCGCCTCCCATTCTTCGTCGGTGGGGCGGTAATGCTCGAATTCGGGTGACTGACTGGAGGACGCGGCTTGCGCCAGCATCAGGGTCAGGGCAGGCACACGTTGACAGTGGCTCCCGGTATAAGGGCTTTTAGCGTCGATGGCGCCCGCCAGCAATTGAATGAAGGCGTCGAGCAACTGCTTTTGCCGTGCCTGTAACCGCTGACTCTCGATGGACACGGCTGCCGCCCCGGACACCGCTTGGATGAAGGCGATCCGGTCAGGGCGCAGGTGTTCCCGGTCTTCAGTGGAGTCACTGTTGTTGAGCAGCAACACCAGCATGCCCACAGTTTCGCCGTGGCGGTTATGCAACCGAATGCCAAGCAGATGCGCACTGTGGGTGTCTAGCGCTTGCAGCACAGGGTGCAGCATGCCCGCCTGTTCAAGGTTAAGCGTACACACCACGCTATCGCCCCCTTGGTGCAACGTGCGCAGCCAGTCAGGGTATTGGCGCGGGTCCGCGTTAATCGCTGCCTCCAGGAGGTTCACGTCCCGGGGCTGATCGCCAATGATCAGGCCTTTGAGGGAAAGCTCAGGCCCATCGTTGTCTATCAGGTAAATCAGCCCGGCCTGGGCTTGAGCGATTTTCATGGTTTCCAGCACGACCGATTGCAGCAACGGTTCAAACCGGGTATGCGCCGACAGGCTCGCGGTGATTTCGAAAAAACTGGCCAGGGTTTCTTTCATGCGGCGCATGGAGGACGCCAGTTGATCAATCTCCAACACGGGCGAGTGCGGGCTCGCGGGGTAATTGAAGTCGAACCGGCGAATGGCTTCGGCTTCCTGCACCAGCCTGCGCAGGGGCTTGACCAGCACTCGGGACACCAGCCACCCCACGGGCAGGCATAACAACAGAATACCCAGCGTAACCAGGGCGCCTTGCCAGCGTAATCGGTACGCATCGGCCAGCAATTCGTCTTTGGGGACCATCAGCGCTAACTGCAGGCCATTAAGCGCACCATCCGTGAGCCCGGCTCGCGACACGATCCATTGCCGTTGGTCCGCCGTCAGCTCAGCGCCGGCTGTACCAGGTTGGGCGATCAATGTGCTCAAGGCCGAACTGAGCTGCTCGACTTTAGGCAGTTGAGTGGATTCAGGTGCCGCTATCAAACGGGAATAATCAGGGTAGGCAATGGCAGTGTTGTCCTGATCGAACAAGGCTATTTCTGTGTGAGGCGTGACTTTGTGTCGGGCGAGTGTGGCGGACAATTGCGAGAGGGTCAGGTCGGCACCGATGACGACTTTTGCGGAGCTGCGTCTGGACACCGTCGTACCCACCTCGCGGGTGGAGAAAAACAGATAGGGGCTGGTGGTGATTTCGTCGTGTATGCCCCTGGCGGGGATAAACCAGCTGCGCTGGCGCGGGTCGTATGACTCATCGGGTTTGTCACGCTGGCCAACCAGCGACAGCGAGTCATCGTAGAAAAAGTGCCGGGACAGGGGGGCGGCGTCCTGGCCCGAACGTTGAATATTCCAGGCTTCGTAGGTGGCTGATGACGGGGCAGAGAGGCGGTCCTTCGCGGCTTGCGAGCGCAGTGGGCGGACCAGAAAGAAATTCCCTTGCGCGTCCCCCAGATACAGCGCAGCCAGAGAAGGGTTGTCTTTTAGCGTCTGGACAAAGGGCTCCAACAACGCCATCCGGCTTTCTGAACCTTCGATGCCCGTATTGGCATTGAGGGCAAGCAGCCTTAACGCATGTCGAATCGGTTGGTAAGTGTGTTGTAAATCTTGCTGAACCTCCCGCTCGATTTGCTGAAACAGCTGTTGGCTGCTGTTGAGGATAATGCGCGTGGTTTGCAAATAATTGAAAATTCCCAGCGTTACGCCCAGCACGATCAGAAGCAGTGTAAACATCACACTGATGTGCACATGCAGCGGAAACTGGCGCTTGCTGGCTGGCGCAGTCGTGGGCATGAAAGGGTCTCCGCTGTGAACAATGCTCAGGTCGCCTTAAGCATAGTAGGGCCGAATAATCGGCGCTTTTTTTGTGTTCACAGCGCGGAGCCGTTGATCAGTGGTTCAGTTTCTCAAGTTCTGCGAGCAGTGTTTGTTCCATCGACGTCATGGCGTGTACCACTTGGTTGCAGCACTCATCCACGGTCGTCAGGTCGGCCTGCTCAAGTGCTTCGCATCGCGCAATCAAGAGCTGGGCACTGACAATTCGTGCTGCGCCTTTGATGCGGTGCGCCAACTCTGAAAACGGCGGCAACCCGTCTTCGGCACGGAGTTTTTGAAGTTCCTCAAGGTCAGTGCGGTTACTGCGCAAGATCTCTTCGAGCAAGCGTTTGACTCGAACCGGATCCGAGCCGGACAGGGCGTAAAGGCTTTCTACGTTGAAGGCGACTTCGTTTGAAACCGGTTTGAGCTCGTTCAACCGCTTGCTGAGCAACGTCAGGCTTATGGGTTTGAACATGCAGTCGTCCATGCCTGCATCCTGGCAATTAAGGCGTTCTTCAGGTTGCGCGTTGGCTGTAAAACCCAATATCACGCAAGGCGGGCGTTGTTCGACGTATTCGATATGGCGAATGGCCCGGGTCAAGTCATACCCATTCATGACGGGCATGTTGCAGTCCGCGATAACGACGTCAAATGCGCCCTGTTTCCAGAGTTCCAGTCCGGCAGCGCCGTGCTGCGCAGTCGTAAACATGTGCCCCAGGAACCCCAGTTGCTGGCACATCAGCAAGCGATTGGCCGGATGATCATCGACGACCAGTACGTTTAGCGGGCGTGTGCTCTGGGCGACTTCGGGTTCTTTTTCCGCCTGCTCAAGGCACGGCGTCAACGAAGGAAGTTTCAGGGTGATGTGTACCTGCGTCCCCACGTTCGGCTGACTGCTGAGTGCCAGTGTGCCGCCCATCATTTCGCACAGGCTTCTGCAGATGACCAGGCCCAGCCCGGCACCTCCCAAGGCCAGTTGCCCGGTGTTTTCAACCTGGGAAAAAGGTCGGAACAAGCGGGCCTGATCGGCTTCGTTAATGCCAATGCCCGTGTCTTGGACGCTGAGTTGCAGTTCTACCTGGTCCGCAACCTCGGTTGGTCGCACATTCATTTGCAGCGTGACTTGTCCTCGTTCCGTGAATTTGATGGCATTGCTGATCAGGTTGGTCAGGATCTGTTTGAAGCGCAAAGGGTCGATCAGGACATCCGGGGCGTCGTGTTCGGGATTGAATAGGAGAGCCAGGGTCAGTTTCTTTTGCCGGGCCAGGCCGTCAAACACGCGAATGACTGCGTTGGCCAGTTCGCGCAAATTGACCCGTTCGGCGGACAGGTTCAACCGACCGGATTCGATACGGGCGATGTCCAGGATGTCACCAATCAATTCCAGGAGATCTTTGGCCGAGTTGTACGCCACCTCGATGGAGGGCCTGTCCAGTTGCCCCTTGTCGGCCCGTTTGAGGGTGAGTTCCAGCAAGCCGATTACGGCATTCATCGGGGTGCGAATTTCGTGGCTCATCGTTGCCAGGAAAGTACTTTTGGCGCGGTTTGCTTCGTCGGCCCGCTCTTTGGCGGCCCGCAGTTCGTCCATCAACTGGCGACGGTCACTGATATCAATCCAGCCACCGATGACGCCCTGAACCTCGCCCAGAGAATCCCGGTAAGGCAGTATCCAGTGATAGATGGTGATGGCTTGATCGCCTACGTGCAGTTGGCGGTCCATGATCAGTGGCGTGCCTTCTCGAATGACACGCAGATAATCTGACTGAAAGTCGTGAGCCTCGTGTTCATTGCTGATGGCGCGCCGGGTCTGTATGACCGTTTTGCCGATCACATCTTCGCGCTTGGCGGCAAA
The DNA here is from genome assembly GCF_001806145.1 of Pseudomonas sp. BS-2016. Taxonomy (NCBI): domain Bacteria; kingdom Pseudomonadati; phylum Pseudomonadota; class Gammaproteobacteria; order Pseudomonadales; family Pseudomonadaceae; genus Pseudomonas; species Pseudomonas sp. BS-2016. The sequence continues at coordinate 81,900 of NZ_MLCT01000008.1, read as the reverse complement.
AGTCTTCAGGTAGCTGTCGTTGCAGGTTTTCAGTACGCCCTCGCGGTCGCGTACATAAATCGGGTGGGGGGTTTCATTGACCAGCGCACGCATGAATTCGAACTGGTCGTTGAGGGCGCGCTCGGCACGCTTGCGTTGCTGGATCTGGCGACGCATGTAAGCGTTCCAGAGCAGTGACAGCAGCAACATAAGCAGGGTGCCAATGATGATTTGATAAATCAGTCGATGGTAATTGCGCCAGTAGCTGTCAGAGGCCGGGACATACCCGCGCCATCGACTGTTGATAATGCCCAGCTCATCAGGCGCAATGCTGAGCAGCGCTTTATCCAGAATGGAGCTCAGCTCGCTGGCATCACGGGCCGTCGCTAACGAGAACGTGGCTGGTTGGGTGCCAATGGTCGCGCTGATTTGTAACCGGTCCTGAAATAATTGAGACGCCAGCAGGTAGTTGGCAATGACCAGCGTGTTGACCGCCCCCTCAACTTTGCCTTCAGCCACGAGTTGTGTGGCCTGATAGATGTCGTCTGTTTCTACCAGCGTAATACCGGGGAACTCTTTACGAAGATAAGGGGTGAGTGGATTACCCAGCGTCAGTGCGAGACGTTTACCGGCCAGTTGTTCAAGATTTGAAGGGTGATCGGGGCCTTTTTCAGTCACCAGTACAAATGAGTTTTCAAGATAGGGGCGGCTGAAGTTGAGCTGGCTCTCTCTGGACACCGAAGGACTGATCGCTGAAATGATGTCGGTTTCGTGATGCTGGATCATGTCAATCATGTTGCCCAGACTGCGGGTGCGCTGGATTTCGAAACGTAAGCCGGTTCGCAGTCGGATCATTTCCAGCAGATCTGCCGTAATGCCCCGAAAATTACCCTCCGCATCAAAAAAACTGAGGGGGGCCAGGGTTTCGTTGACCACGACTTTGACCGTGGGGTGTTTAGCCAGCCAGCGTTCCTCGCGCTCGGTCAATTGAAGTTTTTGGTCGGAGAGCAGGATGTCGCTGCCTGCGCTCCAGCGTTTGGCAATGCTTTCACGTTCGCTGTTGGGGATGGCCGCCAGCGTGGTATTGAGAATGTCCAGCAGCATGGGGTTGTCGCGGCGAACGGCAAAACTGAAACCATACGCTTCATGCTTGCTGAAGTTGGCCATTTTGATGTTCTTCAAATAGCCCTTGTTAATCATGTAGTGCGTTGAAATCGTATCCCCAAGAAATACGTCGGCCTGATCAAAGGCCACTGCATTTATTGCGTTCTGATAGGAAGGGTAGGACTGGACAATCGCCTTGGGATACAGCTTTTTGACATCCGCCAGTGGCAAATAGTGATAAACCATGCTCAGGCGCAGGCCCTGCAGACCTTGCGTCAGCGAACGATTTTCTCCTTCGCGGCTTACCAGCACAGGTTGGTCAACCGCGTAGGGAATGGACAGGACCAGGTCGGGGTTGGTGGCTTCGTAGCCATTTGAGGTGCCGAGCAAATCAATGGTGCCCTGCACGAGTGCATCAATCGCTTGTTCTCGGGTAGAGAAGCGTTGAACCCGGATAGAGACGTTGAGCGCCTTGGACAAAAGCCCTGTGTAATCGGCAGTAAGCCCTTCGTAATCCTGACCACTGGTGGTCATGTCAAAGGGCGGGTAGTCCGGCGATGAAATACCCACCCGCAATATGCGCTTTTCCTGCAACCAGGTACGTTGATTCTTATCGAGAAGCGCTTCCTGATAATAGATGCCCGAGCGGCTTAGCAATGAATAGTTGTCACGGCCGTTGGCCTGCACCAATACCGGCCAGCACAGAATGAAACCTGTGATCAGTGAAAGGAAGTGTATTAACCGCGTGGGCATCCTGTTTCTCACACTAAAGAATTGCGTTTGGCTAATTCGATAAGATCAACCAATGAATTCGCTTTTAGTTTTTGCATGAGTCTTTTCTTGTAAGTGCTCACGGTTTTGTTGCTTAGAAACATGCCTTTGGCTATTTCCTTGTTGGTCTTGCCCTGTGCAAATAACTGCAAAACCATCAGCTCCCGGTCGTTGACCGATTTGAATAATTCGATTTCTGAAGAATCCCCGTCCTCGTGACGCTCGGGTGCCAGGGCTTGACTGGGGAAATAATTGTAGCCCGCGAAGACCGCTTTTATTGCACTGACAAGTTCACTCAGTTCTTCTTGTTTGCACACATACCCGGCAGCCCCGGATTGCATGCAGCGCATGGCAAAAAGGGTGGGGGATTGCGCTGTCAGGACCAGCGTTTTAAGGGTTGAGTTCATGGCATTAAAGCGTGCAAGCACTTCCAGTCCGTCGAGTTTCGGGATGCTGATGTCGAGAATGATCAAATCGGGAACACACTCGCGCACCATTTGCATTGCATCCACGCCGTTGTCGGTTTCGCCGACTATTTCATACCCTTCATGTTCTAACAACATACGAATCGCGAGCCGGATAACCGGATGGTCGTCGACAATAAAGACGGTGGTCATAGTTAATTCCTGTTAAGCACGGTATAGAAAGCGCGCACCATAGCTCAGTTATAGGAGTGGGCACACGAACCCTTTGGCCTACAAACGTAGTATGGGAAAATTCCTACGCAAATTAAGGCGCAAGAGTACGGTTAGTTGAATAGGCGAAGAGCCGGTTGTTGAAGGGATTGGCTGTTTCTTGGCTTGAATGTTTGGGGTTTAAAGCAGTTGTTTAGTGTGATGAAGGAAAAGTACTACATGCTGTCGGGGTATTTGGTTGTTGTGTTTATTTGTGTTGTTTTAATTCTTTGGTGTTAAACGCCATTTTCTGACAGGGCTATACAGGGCTCATCCGTTATCGGGATGAGCCCTGTATAGAAAAGCAGGGGGCTCAGACGGGGCTTGAGCGGCCTGTCATTTCTCGGGCCATTTCTGTGGCGTAGCTATCGGTCATGCCGGCGATAAAGTCGATGATGCGCATGAATGAACGATGCAGTGGCCAATGAGGGGCTGGCGCGTTATTACCCAGCAGATCGAGGATGCGACGGCTCTTGAAGGAGGGCGTACGCCCTTTGTGCTGCTCCAGGGCCGCCCCGCAAAAGGCATTCAGCAAGATCTCCAGCGTCGTGTAGGCGCCAATCTCATGCAGGGTTTTGCGTTTGTCCTGGAATATCTTTTGCCGAGCCATGTTTTTGGCATCCAGCACGCAACGTTTTGCCGGGCCGTGCATGTGCTCGACCAAATCACCCGATAACGTGCCTTCAAGCAACGCATCCTGCTGCTCGACGAACGTGCGCGCCGCGGCATTGGTCAAGTGTTCGATGGCTTTGCCGCGCAAAATGGCGAGCTTGCGCCGCTCCGAGTCCTTGGGCCCGAGCTGTCGATAGGTTTGCGGTAAATCATCGCCTACCAGGCCTAGCAGCAAGGCTTCCACTTCGTGGTAGGCCAGCAAGTCCATTTCCAGACCGTCTTCCAGGTCAATCAAGGCGTAGCAGATATCGTCGGCTGCCTCCATCAGGTACACCAATGGATGGCGAGCCCAGCGCTCGTCTTCAAGTTGCGGGAGGCCCAGTTTCTGAGCGATCCCTTGAAGCAGGGGCAGCTCGCTCTGATAGCAGCCGAACTTGTGTTTTTTATAACCCAGCGAGTCCGCATGCCGTGCTGTCCACGGGTATTTGAGGAAGGTGCCCAGCGTGGCGTGGGTCAGGCGGGTGCCACCGTCGAACTGGTGATACTCCAGCTGCGTAAGCACCCTGAAGCCTTGTGCATTGCCTTCAAAGCTCAGGAAGTCCCGACGCTCGGCTTCACTCATGTCGTCCAGCCAGCCGCGGTCTGCGGCCTGTTGGAACCAGTTGCGAATCGCGTCTTCACCCGAGTGGCCGAACGGAGGATTGCCGATGTCATGGGCCAGGCAGGCCGATTGCACCACCATCCCCAGGTCGGCGGGGTCACACCAGTCGGGCAGGGCGCTGCGCAAGGTTTCGCCCACCCGCATGCCCAGGGAACGGCCCACGCAGCTGACTTCCAGGGAATGGGTCAGGCGTGTGTGAATGTGATCGTTGCTGGTGACGGGATGAACTTGCGTCTTGCGGCCCAAGCGTCGGAAGGCGCCCGAGAAAATGATGCGGTCATGATCTTTATGGAATGGACTGCGCCCGAGTTCTTCAGGGCTGTGATGGGGTTTTCCGAGGCGTTCGCGATTAAGTAGGGTCTGCCAATCCAAGGCGCGGTGCTCCGTCAGTGAGTAGGGGTTCAGCTTCTCGCTTCACGCAGGAGGGTGCAAGGGGGATCAGGTTGGAGAATGATCCAGCGCAGTGGGCAGGCGAGTGTTGCTTCGCTGCCCTCTGCGCCAATCATGGGGGCCCGTTCAAGGTTTACGGGCTGTGCTCTGAATCACCAGTTTGATCAAGGGCAACAGACCTGTTGTCAGGCCGATCAGGCGAGACATGCGGCCGGTGCCCTTGGAGCGGGCACCTTTGCCCGTCAGAAACCCGAGCAGCGTGACCGCCCCGACACCCCAAAGCGGAGCGTGCTTGATGCCCAGGCTTTCTTGCCAGTTGCTCGTCATCCCGCGCATTTTCTGCAAGGGCTGTAGCAACTGCTGCGTTTCGTGGCGGATCTCCTGGCGGTGCATTTCCATCCGCAAGCGGATCAACACCTTGCGCATCTCGCGACGCGACGCTTTGGGCGGCATTTCAGGCAGGTTCATGGCAACAAACGCTCGCGGTCTTTGGCCAGCTCTTCAAGCGTGGCGTTGAAAGGAGAGGACTCATCGAACACGGCCGCTTTGAGCCGCAGGCCACAGTAGATGGCGGCCAGGGTGTAGAACACGCACAGCCCGATGATGCCGGCCAGACGATAGCTGTCCCAGACCAGAATCAGCACCAGTGCCGACAACCCGATCAGCAGTAACAACCCGAATACCAAGGCCAGCCCGGCAAACAGCAACAGGCTGACCGTGCGGGCTTTCTGTTCTTGCAGCTCAATGCCCAGCAACTCGACATGGCTGTGCAACAGGCCGAGAAAGGCGGCACCCAGGCGCCGCGGTGAGGAACGAGGGGAGCCGGATTCGTCAGTCATATTCAGCGCCGCGTAGCCAGCAGACCAATCAGAAAGCCAACGCCCGCCGCGATGCCGACCGATTGCCAAGGGTTGGCCTGCACGTAATCTTCAGTGGCCACCACCGCAGCCTGACCACGTTCTTGCAGTGACTCTTTGGTTTCTTCAAGGGATTCACGGGCTTTGAGCAAGCTGTCCTTGATCTGTGCACGCAGTTCGTCTGCCTGATCCCCCGCCAGCGAGGCGGTGTGTTCCAGCAGGCGTTCGGTGTCGGCAACCAGTGTCTGGAAGTCAGCCATCAAAATCTCTTGAGCATTTTTTGCTGTAGTGCGGGCCATGATGATCTCCGTGAGTGGCTTCTTGATGGTTCAGAGTGTAGGCAGTGAATGAAGGTTCACTGAAATTCTCGTGTCGGGCAGGCCCTGGAGCCGTTACCCGTGCGTTGTGACAAAACCTTACCTTAAATTACTCGCCTTCGCGGTTGAAGCCTGGCGTTTCGCGCGCATCGGCGTTTTCCAGGCACCCGTCCAGCAAGTGGTAACGGTTGTGCCGGACTTCGTCCACGCGGTGTCGAACGGCGCGTTCCGGGATGCCCAGCAGAATCAGCGCATGGGAGGCCAGCATCAGGCTCGACTCCAGCAATTCGGGCACCACTTCGGTTGCCCCGGCAGCCTTGAGCTCGACCAACAGGCTATCGTCGCGGGTGCGCACCAGTATCGGCACATCAATCGTGATCAGGCGCGCCTCTTTGAGCACGCACATGGCCACGTCCGTGTCGTCGACCGCAATCACCAGCAGGCGCGCGCGGTCCAGGCCCACGGCGCGTAACAGGTCGCCGCGCCGGGCGTCGCCGTAATGCACGCAACTCTCGACCTTGGCGGCCTCCTGAATGCGTTCAGGATCATAGTCCAGCGCCACGAAATCGTGGTGCTCACTGCGCAAGAACCGCCCGATGGACTGACCGACGCGACCATAGCCGCACATCACCACATGCCCGTGCAATTCGGCGTTCTGCGCCGCGATCTCTTCCAGCTCGGCTTCTTCGTACGACTTGCGATGCAAGCGTGCAGCAATTTGTGGCGCCGCGCGCAGCAGCAAAGGCGTCAGCAGCATGGAGCAGAACGTGGCGGCCAGCAGGTAACTGGCCATTTCGGGCGGGATCAAGGCATTGCTTTGCATTTGCGCCATCAGCGCGAAACAAAATTCGCCGCCTTGTGCCAGCGCCAGGCCGCTGCGCCACGCGGTCTCGCCATCGCTGTCGCGCAGCTTGACCAACAGCGCCACAACGCCGCCCTTGATTAACAGCAAGGCCAGGGTCAGGCCCAGGATCAGAAAACCGTCGTGCACGAACAGTTGCAGGTCGATGAGCATGCCGATGCTGACGAAGAACAGCCCCAGCAAGATGTCGCGAAACGGGCGGATGTCGGCTTCGATCTGATGGCGGTAATGGCTTTCCCCCAACAGCATCCCGGCCAGGAATGCCCCGAGGGCAGGCGACAGGCCCAACAAGTGCGTGAGCCAAGCGGTCAGCAGCACAATGACCAGCGCCAGCAGCACAAACAGCTCCGCCGAGCGCGAGGCCGCCACCTCATGGAACAGGCGCGGCAGCAGAAAACGGCTGGCCAGTAACAGGCCCACGAACAGAATCACGGTTTTGCCCAGCGTGATTGGCAGTGCCCAGTACCAGGCCTGATCGCTGCTCCCGGCAAATACCGGCACCAGCGTCAGCAACAGCACCGCGACCACGTCTTGAAACAACAAGACGCCAATGGCGTTCTGCCCATGGCGGCTGAAGATTTCACCCAGGCTGGTGAGCTCCTTGCTGACAATGGCCGTGGACGACAGGGCGAGCCCGGCCCCCAGCAAGAACGCGGCGTTCAGGCTCATGCCAAATGCATATAACAGTGGCCCCAACACCAGCGAGGTGCACAGCACCTGCAAGCTGCCCAACCCGAACACCACCTTGCGCAGCGCCAGCATCTTGGGCAACGAAAACTCCAGCCCCAGGGAAAACAGCAGGAACACCACCCCCAGCTCGGCCAGGTCGGGCAGGTTCGGGCTGTCGTTGATCCAGTCCAGCGCGGTAGGCCCGACAAACAGGCCTACGCACAAATAGCCCAGTACCGGCGGCAGTTTCAATCGCCTGAAAAAGGCGATCACCACCAGCGAAGAGGCGAGGATGATCAGTAAATTGGCAAACACAAAAGTCTTCCCTGTCAGTTCAAATAAAAAAAGTCGCGAGCATCCGGCAAACAGAAGGGGCCGGCGCTGATGTGCATCATTGTTTGACGGCAAAATTCCAAAATGACGGTCCTTCGCTATGCTCAGAACCAGCTGCTTAATTGGATGCAAGACAAGCGTAGTCGTCAGGAGCGTTATGGAACGTCTGTATTCCCTGCAAGGCTTGAGAGGCGCTGCCGTTCTGGGGGTGGTGTTATTTCACATGGCGTCGGTGGAGGCGAAGTATTCCGGTGGCGATCTGTTATTGCCAGCGCTGGTGAATTTTTTTCAGCTGGGGGTCGACCTTTTTTTCGTCATCAGCGGCTTTGTCATGGTCATCGTGACCCGTGGGCGCTTTCAAAACGCCGTGCAAACCCGGCGTTTTGTGTTCAATCGACTGTCGCGTATCTACCCCAACTACTGGTTGTACTTCTTCATTACGCTCGGCGTGACCCTGGCGATGCCGGGGGTGGTGAACACCTCACACGGCAGTTCGAACCTGCTGATGTCGTTTTTGCTATTGCCCAATGACCGCGTGTTGCTAGTTATGGTGGCCTGGTCGCTGGTGTTTGAGCTGTGGTTTTACCTGGTCTTCACCGGGCTGTTGTTTTTCAGGGAGAAACACCTGCCGGTGTTGCTCGCACTGTGGGCGATCGGGCTGGTTGCCTTCAACGGGCTGGCCAATTGGCAAGACTTCAATCCGGCATTGAAAATCATGCTTCACCCCTATGCGCTGGAGTTCATTGCGGGCAGCGCACTGGCGTTGTTTTTTTACAGCAGGCACAGCGCCAAGGTCCCGACCGCTTGGGTGTGGACGACGTTGCTGATCGCACTGCTGGCGGGTTTCCCGCTGATTTACGGGTACAAGCTGTTCTTTGCCGAAGGGCTGGTGCGCATGCTGTCAGTAGGGCTGGTGTTCGGCGCCGTCGTGGGCTCGCTGGCGCTGCTGGAACGCCGCAAGTTGATTCGCGTGCCCACGTTTCTGGTCTTTACCGGCGATATGTCCTACACCATTTACCTGTCGCATTTGTTGGTGTTGGGGGTGATCGGTCATCTCTGGCAACGGGTCGGGGCGTGGCCTGACAGTCCGTGGGACAACGCGCTGTTTCTGCTGCTCATGATGGCCGCCGTGCTGTGTTACGGGGCGCTGGCCTATCGTTTCTTCGAAAAGCCGGTACTGGACTGGGCCACGGCCTATTGCGCCCGCACCTTCGCCGTCAGCCCCCGGCGCCCGCAGACCGATTCGGCCAAGTGACTGGCGGCGCCGGATTCGGGTCGACGACACAGGGTGAGGCTCCTAGAATGAACGCCTATTTTTCTCAGGTCGTGAATTATGCCTTCCGAATGTCAACTGTTCGGCACGCTGGGTTGTCATCTGTGTGAACTCGCTGAAGCAGAAGTCATGCCGCTGGTCCAACACGGTTTACTGGTCGAACTGATCGATATTGTCGACAGCGAGGCACTGGTTGAAGCCTACGGGTTGCGCATTCCTGTCCTGCGTCGCGTGGACACGGGCGCCGAGTTGGATTGGCCATTCGATACCGAACAGATTGTGGCGTTTCTGCGGTAGGTCGACGTCCAACCGCTGATGCACCGCCCATGCTGAGCGAATGGCTCGGCATGGCGCAGCGCAGCAGGGGTTCACGCCGCTGTGTCAGGCCCTGTAGATGAACCCGGTCGGCACGTCGCTGAGCGGGGACACTTGAACCCCGCCCAAGAACGTCAACAACTTGCCTTCCTGTTTGGCCGTCTTCAGCGCCATGGAAAGCGGCGACAGAGGATTGCGCCGGATAAAGTCGTCGACCGATTCCGTCAGTGGTTTGGCCAATGAAATCTGTGGCGTGTCAACACGGTGCAGTTGCAGGTAGTTAAGGGTGCTGGCGCCCTTGCGGCGGAACACCAGCTCAGTCGCACTGGTGACGTCGGGATAGATCTCGAACCCCAAGCGTTCCAGCAGGCCCCTCATCATTTTGTTCAACCCTAGGGGCTCCGTGAGCAGCAGCCGTTCGCTGGCCAGCAAGACCAGATCGAGCTGGTTGAAAAATGCCCGGCGGGCCAGTTGCCCCATGGTGAACGTTTTGTTGCCGATCCCTGTCCCTTGCGCCAGCAGGGCCAGCGGGTCGCCCAGGTGAATGTTGTCGGGGACTGCATTGCCGCTGCGCCAGCCGTGCAAGGTGTTGTTGATATTGCTCATGCGCGTGGGGGTCAGGTCAGGGCTGGAAGCGTCGGCGGTTACGTAGAGTCGTTTGGCCAGTGCACTCCTCGAAACCGGTGTCAGGGCGGGCAAGAGTGAGCCGATGAATTGGGCCAGGGTTTTCTGGAAAAAGGGTGGGAAAACGATCCAGGAACCGCTGATGTACTCGGCCAGCCTCGGCTGTAAAAAAGGGCTTTCATGGATGCGCAAGCCCAGTTGCTCATAGGTATTGCAGGGTTTGTCCGGGTATTTGATAAACACCCGTTTGCCTTGGGCAAGGTTGCCCTGGGGCAATATCTGATAATACAGATCGTCGATTTTTATAACCCGGTGAGTGCCCCGTGCGTCAGTGACTGTTGAGATGGGCGGGTTGATGCTTTGAGGTTTGAGTTGAGCGTCTTCAAATGTCTCGCCCCACCTTCTCCAGCTGGTGTTATTCAACGGTTCAACGCGGGCCGTGGTGGTTGAAAACACGGGTTGTTTCGCGGGGCTGACCGGCTGTTCTTCGGGGACCGCAGGCGCCTTGCGTTTGTTGCTCAGGCCCACGCGGCTTCCTGCCGTGCCAGTGCTTGTGCCGGCGCGTGGCGCGGCTTCACCCAGGCCAGGCTTGTGGTATTGCCGGGACCAGACCGGAAACTCCTGATGCTTGACCAGGTACTCGGCCAGATCCAGTTCCAGGCGCTGTTGACTGGCGGCCGGGAACTCAAACTGATCCAGCAGCCTTCGCGCTTCGCGGTAACTGAAATTGGGAAATGCCACGCGTACGCGAAGCGGGGCGAGTGTCGATCTCACACCGCCGCGCAGCCCTCCTTGCGGGCTGCCCACGCGCCACACCCCGGCACTGTCGCGCTCGACGGGCGAGCGGTACCAGGCTTGCGGGTGACGCATGTCCATCACGCGCCATGTGCGCAAGTGGGCGTCGTATTTGACCTGAAACCAATGCTCGTCCTGCTTGATGAAGTGTTGCGGCGTACCTCGTGGTGCGGCCGCTTTTTCATAGACGCCCTCGTAGATACCGTCGGAACGTAAAGTCAGGTCGGAAAGGCTCTGGTTGTAGCTCAGTTTCGGATCAAGGCCCGGCGCAGGCGTGGCAGGTTTTTTTACGCCTCTGACAATCCCGACCCCGACATCGATGCCCGCGTCTACCCAGTGCGCAATCATGCTCACCCAGTGCCCGATCGCCTCGCGCTGGCTGTCGCGTTTGAGCGCGTCGATGAAGTTCCACAGCGACATCAAGCTGCGGCCCAAGGCAATCGGTGCCGTCACTTTCAGAGGCAGCAGCATGGTCACCACGTCGACGGCAGTTTCAATGCTGTTCCACACCGTCAGATGATTGATCTCCGAGGTTGAGGTACTCAAGGCGTCGGCATTGGCCAGGGCATGCCGTGCGTCGGCCAGGCAGGCCTGTTCGATAAAGTTACCGGCGACGGGCAGTATGTTGACCTCGGGCGCCCTGAGCCCTCGGGCGAGTAACGGGCGAATCCGCTCCTGATTGCCTTGGCTGACGCGGCCCACGAAGTAGTCCAGCAACTGAGGATTGCCCAAAAAGTGCTTGGCAAAATGCTGGCGGTTTTCAAATTCGCGAAAGCGTTTTCCGTCAGGGGCTTCAGGGGTGTAGACCACCAGTGAGCGCACGGCGAATTGAGGTTGCGGGGCGTTGATGTCCAGCTCCATTTGCGAATTCGCGCGTTGCTGATCGGCGGGTGTGCCAAAGATCAACACGCCCCTGACGGTCGCCCCGCTGATCAGCAGTTGGTAGGTCTGGATCAGGTGGCCTTCAAAGGTGCCCGCGTGGGTCGGGTCTTGCGCGGCATTCACGGCGGTTTCCACCCATCGATACCCGCGATCCACGCGATCAGGGGAAAAATCCCCGGAAATCTTGGCTTCCAGTGCATCCGCCAGCATGCGCGCACTCATCACGCGCATGGCGGTTTCGCGTCGCGCCTGGGCTTTGGGGGAGTCGATCAGGGCGTCTTGAAGAAACGCCGCGTAGCTGTCGCCAATGTTGACGGCGCGAATGATGGTTTTGACTTGCCCGGCATCCAGCGGTGCCGCAGCAGGGTCATCGTTACTGAGCGTGGTCACACGGGCCGTCAGCGCGTAGTCGATATCGAATTTACTCACATTCTCCAGCGCCAGCTCGGTCATGGTGCGGGTGGTGCTGCTCAGTTTTATCGTGGGCCCGGTACGTGAAAGGCTGTTGGCCGCCGTGTACGACGAAGGCGCCCAGCCTGTCAGCGGAATCACGGGGCCTGACCCTCGTTCGGCAGACGTCACCGTAATCAGCACCGTGTCCGGATCAACCTCCAGCCCATACTCCGCGAAAATATGCTGTTGCAACTGCTCCCGCGCGTAGCGCAACAAGAAGGGCCGGTCGCCAAACTGGTCGGGAGACGGCTCGCCATTTTCATGGGCGATCAGGCTCAGCAGTCGGTACTGCTCGGACACCTGCAGCCAGGTTTGGCGGTCGGTGCTGCTGGCTTTGAGTAACCAGTCGCGGGCTTTCTTGGCAAGCCGTTTAACCGATCGCGCATTCAGCGCTTTGGCCTGTTTGAAGCGGTGTGTGTAATCGAGTACGTGCGCGACCGCTTCCCTGATGTCTGTTGGCGAGCGCTGCGCGGCATTGAGCAGGGCATGAAACAGATTCTGTTCGCGCTGAGTGTCATGTGCGTTAAACACATGCTCAAACACTGAACCCTGAATTTCCGTGAACACCATATCCAGCGCTGCTTGCGGGCTGTTGTCCCACGTCACGACACGCTTGAGGTCCTGGGTTGAAAGCAGCTCCAGCATCGACTCGAATTCCGAGACGCTGCGCCAGCGACGTTCGATCTCCGTGTGTAACGCCTGTAACGATTCGAAGCCCAGCAGGCCCCCAGACGGCGTGTACAGCACTACCCTGGCGGCGTCGGTGCTGGAGCCTATTTGCACGGTGGCGGTTTTGGCCGGGATCGAAAACGCGCCCGCTTCATCATTGGCGCCAGTGCCATCACGCTCGGTAATGACAAATGCGCCCGTCAGGTCTGCCAGTGCCGGGTCCTCCAGGGTCTTGATCGACAGGGCGTAGACGGCCGGGCGTGAATAAGCAGGCAGCGCGCCCCGTGCCGTGAGCGTCGGGTAGCGCACCACCTGATCGATCATCACCCGGTGCTCGGGCGTCAGGGTGCTGTCGTAGGACAACAAGTGGGACTCGGCCACCACCAGCTCGCTGAGTTTTCCCAGCAGCCACGCTTTGCGCGACAGCGTTCCGGTGACCGAGGTCTGGGCGCTCCAAAATTCAGTGGTCTGTTGCTTTACGTAGGTTCGCAGGTGTTGGCGCACGTCTGCGGCGAACGTTTCAAAACGTGCAATATCCAGGCTGCCGGCTGCGGCTTCGTCGTCCCGGGCAACCGTGGTGCGCTCTTTGGGGTAGCGCGGGTAGACCCCGGTACGGAAGGTCTCCAGTACTGTATCGATCACGCTTAATGGCTGCGGACTCAGCGTTGACAAGGGCGGGCTGGTCGGCGTGACCACCACCAGCAGACGCTCGGGATCGAGTGAACCTGTGGCCTCGGGAAACCGGGTTTTCAGCTCGTCGTGCAGCACCGACTCAAGGGTGGGCTGGTCCGCCAATAAGGTTTGAATCGCCGTATCAAGCGCGGTCCACGTCTGGATGCGCTGCTTTTCGGCATCCGGGCTTGCCATGACCAGTTCGGTGCTCAAGGCATCCGATAGATGAAACACATCACTCATAGACATCACTCACGCATGTTCAAGTAACCCGCGGCCCTGGTGTCATCCAGCCAACCGCCGGGTGGGGAGAAGGACGTGAGCAGTGTGTACCGGTGCGCGTGCATGAAATGGCTACATATATAGGGCGCGGCATGATTGATGGTTTCTTGGCAGGGCGCTGTGGGGGATAATCCCGGGCTGCTTTTTCACTGCCGAGTTCACTATGTCGACCCCTGCTTTCAACGCCGCCGAGCACCAAGCCAGCACCCTGTACCTGCCGCCGGGCCAGTGGTCGACCGTGTTGGACTGTTTGTGCGATCACTTTCGTGCGATCAGCCGTGAGCAGTGGCTGGACCGCATGGCCCGTGGGCGGGTGCTGGATGCCGACGGTCGGCCAGTGGGCCCGCAACTGGCGTACAAGGAAGGCCTGCGCATTCACTATTTTCGTGAAGTGCCCAACGAAACGCCGATCCCCGTGCAAGAGACCATCCTTTATGCCGATGAGCATTTGGTCGTGGCCGATAAACCGCACTTTTTGCCCGTCACCCCGGCAGGTGAATACGTCGAGCACACGTTGCTGCGGCGGCTGATTCGCACCTTGGGCAATCCGAATCTGGTGCCCTTGCACCGCATTGATCGGCACACCGCCGGGCTGGTGCTGTTCTCGGCCAACCCGGCGAGTCGCTCGGCGTATCAGTCGCTGTTCCCCACTCGCCAAATCGACAAACACTACGAAGCCATTGCCCCGGCGTTGCCGGATCTGCCGCTCCCCCGCGTTCATAAAAGTCGTTTGATCGATGGCGAACCGTTCTTCCGTATGCAGGAAGGGCCGGGTGCCATCAACACCGAGACCCACGTCAGTGTGATCGAGAAAAATGGCGACCTGTGGCGTTACGGGTTATCGCCGGTGACCGGCAAGAAGCATCAATTGCGCGTGCACATGGCGGCGCTGGGGGCCGGGATTTGCAACGACCCGTTTTACCCGCAGGTGATCAAGGATGCGGTGGATGACTACGCCAATCCGTTGAAACTGCTGGCCAAAACGTTGCGTTTTATCGACCCGGTGACAGGCCAGGCGCGTTATTTCGAGAGCCGGATCGAGCTGGACTGGTAGGCAACACACAACCGACGGCGAGCCAGAAACAACAAAACCCGCACCAGGCGGGTTTTGTTTTAACGCATGAAACTTACAGCTCTTTAACGGTACGAACCTGATCTTTGTTGATGCGAGTTTCTTTACCGTCCAATTGTTTGAACTGGTAGAAGCCCGAATCTTCATCGTACTTAGGCGTGTCGGTTGCCTGGATTTCACGACCGTCGTTGAGCGTGATCACGGTTGGCGAAGCACAGCCAGCAAGGGCGGCCAGGCCAGCAGTGAGCATGAGAGCGGCGAGAGTCCGATGAGTCATGGTGTTTCTCCAACAAATGAATGTGCTTTATAGGTAACTGACCCTGAGACGTATACATCGTCTGCAAGTTCCCTGACTAGTGGCGCAAGGATAGCTATTGCGTTTATTTGAGTAAATCCGGGGTATTAACGTTGAGCAGCCGCGGATCATTCTCGGCGCACTCGCAGGCCTGTGCATTGAGCTCAAGCATGACTTTGCGCGGGCTGCGCTCGCCGTTTTCCCAAGCCGTATCAAACACGCCGCGGTGTTGCACGGGGATCACGCAGAGCAACGGCTCCCAGTGTTCGCCTTGGCGCACCATGACCGGTCGGGCAGGGTGCTGAGCGGCGGTGTCGAGCAACCGGGCGATCAGTGCGGCGTCGATCTGCGGTACGTCACAAGGCAGCACCAGCAAATGGGCATGCCGTGCGGCCGCCAGCCCGGCGCGGATACCGGCCAATGGCCCCTCGAAGTCGTCGTTGCCATCGCTGACCCATTGATCGGCCAAGGCCGCGTAACGCTCGCGGTTACGGTTACAGGAAATAATCAGGTCATCGGTGAAAGGCCGTACCACCTGCACGGCATGGGTAATCAGCGGCTGACCCTGCCACTGCACCAGCCCTTTATCGTGCCCGCCCATGCGCTGGCCGCGTCCGCCCGCCAGTAACAGGATGGAGCAGGGGAACCGGTTCATGAATTGACTCCGCGCAGTCAGGCAAAAGAAGGGCTGTGATATAACACCGGGCTGTTCTTCCTACAACTGGACCTCGTCTATGAAAGCCAAGGTTGATGCGCCTTTCGTACCTTTGAACATCGCTGTTCTGACCGTCAGCGATACCCGCACCCTCGACACCGACACCTCGGGTCAAGTGTTTGTCGACCGCCTGACTGACGCGGGCCATCGATTGGCGGCGCGGGTGTTACTCAAGGATGACCTGTACAAAATCCGCGCTCAGGTTGCGCAGTGGATTGCCGAGGATGACGTGCAGGTGGTGCTGATGACCGGCGGCACCGGTTTCACGGCCCGCGACAGCACGCCCGAGGCCGTGAGCTGCCTGCTGGACAAACAGGTGGACGGTTTTGGTGAGTTGTTCCGGCAGATTTCCGTGGCCGACATCGGCACTTCGACCGTGCAATCGCGCGCCCTGGCCGGTCTGGCCAACGGCACGCTGGTGTGCTGCCTGCCGGGTTCGACCAATGCCGTGCGCACGGGCTGGGACGGGATTCTGGCCGAGCAACTGGACGCCCGGCATCGCCCCTGCAATTTCGTGGCGCACCTGAAGCAGGCAGCGGCCTGTGAAACCCGTGGGTAAGCCGGGCCGTACCGGCGAGTTGATGCCGGTTGAAGTGGCCCTTGCGCGCCTGCTGGCGCTGGCCGCAGCCGCGCCGATCCGCGACACCGAGACCTTGCCACTGGCCGCTTGCGAGGGGCGGGTCTTGGCGCAGGATCTGGTCTCCACCCTGGACCTGCCGCCCTGGCCGAACAGCGCCATGGACGGTTACGCACTGCACCTTGCTGACTGGACGGGTGAGCCGTTGCCCGTCAGCCAGCGCATTTTTGCCGGGCAGGCGCCCGAGGCGCTGGCGCGCGGCACCTGTGCGCGGATCTTCACCGGGGCCCCGGTGCCTGCCGGGGCGGATTGCGTCGAAATGCAGGAAAACGCGCAGGTGCAGGCCGATGGGCGGGTGGTGTTCACTCAGTCGCTGCGCGTCCAGCAGAACATTCGTCCACAAGGGCAGGAAACCACGGTCGGTGAGGTGGTACTGCCCGCAGGTACGCGCCTGGGGCCGATTGAGCAAGGGCTGGCCGCGTCGCTGGGCTGCGCCACGCTTGAAGTGATTCGGCGGGTCCACGTGGCCGTGTTGTCCACCGGGGATGAACTGATTGAGCCGGGGCAGCCCTTGGGGCCGGGCCAGATCTACAACAGCAACCGCGTGTTGCTGTGCAGTTGGCTGACCCGCCTGGGGTGTGAGGTGCTGGATGCGGGCATCTTGCCGGATGATTTGCCGGCCACCCGCCAACGCCTGGTTGAATTGGGCGATGTGGATTTGATTCTGTCCACCGGCGGGGTGTCCGTCGGTGAAGCTGACTTCCTGGGGATTGCCCTGCGTGAAGAAGGTGAGCTGGCGCTGTGGAAGCTGGCGATCAAACCCGGTAAACCGCTGACGTGCGGGCATTACCGTGGCGTGCCGGTCATCGGCCTGCCGGGTAACCCGGCCTCGACGCTGGTGACCTTTGCGTTGCTGGCGCGGCCGTACCTGCTGCGCCGTCAAGGTGTGCAGGCGGTCGAGCCGCTGACCTTTCAGGTGCCGGCCGGGTTCGTCTGGGCCAAGCCGGGCAATCGTCGCGAGTACTTGCGCGGGCGACTGGAACAGGGCCGTGCGGTTATCTACAAGAACCAAAGCTCGGGCGTGCTGCGCAGCGCGGCGTGGGCCGAAGGGCTGGTGGAAGTGCGCGAGGGCAGTACCCTGGCGCAGGGCGATGAAGTCGGTTTCATCCCGTTGAGCGAAGTGTTGGGCTAACGCCGCGCAGCTGCTGACGCACCACGCGATGGCTGCCAGTGACGCAGCCATCGCGTGATTCAGGCAAACGGCCCGTCCCAATAGCGCTGGTACATGCCGAGTTTTTTCTTCCAGCGAGGGGGTAAATGCCGCTCCTGCTGACCGAGCTTGTAGGCCCCCAGTTTGACTGCATTGCGCAGCAGCGAACCCGGCCAACTGAACACGCGTCGCGGCCCTAAAAACCGCAGTTCGGATTTCACGTAGCGCAGCCCTTCACCCCCGGCTCCGCCAAACGCCTGCCTGATCCAGGGCTCACGGGCCTGAAAAACCCCGATGTCGAAGTAGCGGCGAAATTCCTCCTTGAGCGAGTAATTGTGGGAGTGCCGACAGCACGCCTGGCCCTCGTACGCGACTTTCCAGCCCGCCAGCAGCATTTTGGCGGCGACGTACATGTCTTCCGAGAGGATCACGTGGTTGGGAAACCCACCCACTGCGAGCAAGGCTTCACGCCGGTAGGCGGAAAACGAGTTGGACATGAACGCGGTCTTGATCCCCAGCTGCGGCGCATCGGCAAGGCTTTTGAGCTGCGAGTGGGGCGGGTAGTTGAACTGCCGCGCGTGTTGCGCCAGTGGCACGGCGTCCAGATGGGGTAACTGTCGCCCGCACACTGCGCCCACTGTCGGGTCGCTGAACGGGCGAACGATGGCGGCCAGCGCGTCGGGGTCCTCCAGATAGGCATCCTGGGTCAGGAACACGCACACCGCGTAATCCGGGTGGCGCTCGACCATCATCTGCCGCGTGCCACCGTGGTTGAAATCCTTGCTGTCGATGCGCAGCACGTTCGGGCAGCGTGCCTGCGCCCGTTCGAAGGTGCCGTCGCGGGAGCTGGAGTCGACGATGAAGGTGTCGAACTCGATACGCTGGCGCGCCAGCGAGTCGAGCAGGCGTTCCAGCTCCTGACGACCGTTGTAAGTCGGGATGATGCAGGCAATGGTGAGCGGCTCAGTCATGGGGCCTCCGGGTTGTCAGTGCGCCACGGGCGTAACCACAGCGCCAGCGCCAGCATCAGTAACGCGCCGAACGCCGTGCTCAGGCCCAATTGCAGCCAGATGGACTGCAACGGGTGCAACAGCCCGGCCGACAGCAGCATCATGCCCAGCCCGAGCAACCAATGGCTGCGCCATGGCACGTCAGCCAGCAGGTGTTGACGGCGCATCAGCAGCAGGCCGGTGAGCACCACGCCCCCCACCGCCGCCAGTGCGATCCCGATGAGGCCGAAAAACCAGGGCAACACGGCCAGCAGGATCGCGTTGAAGAGGCTGCCGATCAATTCGCAGGTCAGCGGCAGGCGCGTATCACCGGCCGCGTAGGCATAACGGGCGAGCAGGGCGTTCCATGCGCCGAACATCAAGGGCACCGAAAACCACGCCAGCAAGTGGGGCAAGGGGCTGTCGGCGGCCTGATTGGGCAGCAGCAGGTGCACCAGCGCGCCGGCAGCGCCAATCAGTCCGGCCACGGCGGGCACGGTCAGCAAGGTGGCGCTGGCCAGCCCCTTGCGCAGCAGGCCCAGGCGTTGCTCGCCGGAACTGCCGCTCATCAGGCCCAGTAACACCTGGTTGAGACTCATGAGTGCAATCAGCGGCAGGTTAATCAGCTTGCGCGCGAGGTTGATCCACGTGACCGAGCCTTCGCCCAGCAGCGATGCGACCATCCGCTCCAGCAAGGCCAGCCCTTGACTGGCCAGGTTACTGCTCAACAACGGGCCGATGCGTTGCAGCAGTTCACGACCGGCACCGGGCGCGGCCTGCACCTGCCAGGGTTTCCAGCCGTCGCGGTACAGCGGCAGGAGCATCACCGACGGCATCAGCACACTGCCCAGTACGCAGGCACTGGCCAGCCCCTCGGCGGTGGACTGGTGCTTGAAGAAGGCCAGGTAGATCACCGGCGGCAGGTTGAACAGCAGCGATCCGAGCCCGGCCAGCACGAACCGCGAACGGGCTTGCAAGGGCACGCAAAACAAGCCGTGCAGCACAAAGCCCGGCGCACACCACGCCAAAATGCGCAAACTGTGGCTGGCCAGTTCATAGCCCTGATTGTCGAGGCCGGGGCCGATCAAGCGCACCCACAGCAGCGAACCCACGCCCAGAATCCCGCTCAGCAGCAGGCCGCACAGCAGCAAACGCGGGGCCAACGCGCCGAGCCAGGCACGTTGCTCCAGCGCCGTGCGTTGTTGGTACAGCGGCAAGGCGGCTGCACTCAACAAGCCGGCGGCCAGCGCCATGCGCAATGCTTCGGGCAGAAACAGGGCCACTAGAAAACCGTCACTGCGCCCGCCCGCGCCCCATGCGGCCACCAACAACCACTCGCGGGCGAACCCCGCCGCGAGTCCGGTGAGGGTTGCCAGGGTCAGCCACAGGGTTGATCCGAACATGGCCCGGCCCTAGTGAAACAACGTGAACAGGCCTTTGCCGCCCACTTTGTAGTTCAGGTTGCGGCAGCGTTCGCCTTTGATGGTGGCATCGGGACCGCCGACGATGGCGTAGGGCGGCACCGGTTTGGACACCACGCAGTTGCCACCCACCACGGCGCCTTCTCCGATGTCGGCACCGAAGGAGAGCAAGGCGCGGCTGGCAATCCAGGCATAGTCGTGAATGTAGACCGGGCCGCCAATGGCCCAGAACTCGGGCGCTTGCACGTCATGCCCGCCCGCAATAATCAGCACGTGCGAGGCGATGGTCACATGGTTGCCAATAATCAGTCCGCCCCGTGCGTCCAGTTGGCAATGCCAGCCCACGGTGCTGTCGTCGCCGATGCGCAAGCTGTCCACGCCGAGGATTTCCGTGTTGCGCCAGACCGTCGAACCTTTGCCGATTTTCGCCCCGCCCGCGCGTAGCCACAGCAGGCGCACGGTATGGCTGGGGATCTTGCAAATCAGAATGTTGTAGGCCAGTTCCCACCAGCGCAGCAGGCGGTCGCGCAAGGTCGGCCAGTTTTTGCCGTACAGCGGGATCAGCGCGCCTTTGAGTTCGCGGCCCAGCAACGCATAAAACCGTCGGGCCAGCGGCGGTTCGATGCGTGGCTCGATGTTCAGGTAGCTGATGAAGCACAACGTGTCGCCCTTGAGCGGTTGTTCAAAGCACACGTCATTGGCCAGCATCCAGTCGTAGGCGTTGGTCAGATCTTCAAGGCTGACCCCCATTTTCTCGGCGTACTCGGGCAAGGCCTGACGCAGGTTACGCGAGTGAAAAAGACGGTGCTTCATGGGCGAACTCCTGAAAAAGGCGCCGGGGCATTGTGTGTGAGGCGCCGGGCTTCATGCAGGCTCAAGCCGAGCATCAGCCAGAACAAGGCGATCAACACCTGAGTGAAGCTGAAATAGTGATCGAACAGGCCGCTGACCAGCGCAGCCAGCAGGCCGACGGTGGTGCCGAACCAGATTGAATTGTCGGCCGTCAGGGCGATGGGCGTGTGCTGCGGACGCACGCTGCGCCACCAACTGGCGATCACGGCGATGAACAGCAACATACCGGGCAGGCCGAGCTTGTACATAAAGTTCAGGAACAGGTTGGAAATACCCAGCAAACCCGTGCCTGCCAGCCCGGCCTCCACTTTGAAGCCGATGCCCAACGGAAAGGCGGCGATGGCGTTGGGAAAAGCCCGGTATTCATCCAGGCGCACACTGGTACTGCCGGTGTCGGCCGTGGAGAAAATGGCGGCCAGGCGTTCTTGCAACGGCGGGTACACCAGCAACAGCACCACCACCGCCGCAACCCCGGCCAGCAGCATGCGCCCGGTGTAGGGGACGCGTTGGCTGGCGCACCAGATCAGCACCACCATCATGCTGATCAACGCCCCGCGCGAGCCGGTCATGGCCAGTGCAAGCACCCCCAGCAGGCCGACACTGACCCCCAGCAGCCTGAGCCAGCCACGCCGGGTAAACCCGAAGCACAGGGCCAACGGCACCAACAAGGCCATGGCGCCGCCCGTCACGTTGGGGTGCATCCACGGCGAACTCATGCGCGTGGTAAAGGACTGCAAGCGGTCGTCGAGCATGCTCACCCCGCCATAGCCCAAGTGGCCGAGGATCGAGGTAATGCCGCTGGCAGAGCGGTCCCGCAGGTACACCGGGATCGACAGCAGCAACAGCAATAACGTGCCGAGCAGCAATGCGATCACCATCTGCTCGCGGGCTTTGGGCGTATCCAGCAGCCGTGGCACCAAAAACAGCACCGACAGGTTCAGCAGCCAGCGCACCCAATTGACCGGCCCGTTGCCTTCGGCGCTGACCATCCACTGGCCGACCAGGAACGGCAAGGCACTGAACAGCATCAACGCCAGGACCCAGCGTTCGGTGCGCAGCAGTGTGGGGGCGGGAGGCAGGTTATTGAGCAACTTTTGCACCAGCACGCTGCCCCACACCAGCAGGATCAGCAGCTCCGACACCGTGGTGCGAAAGCCGATATTGACCGTGGTGTAGGGTAAAAACGTCGCGAGCACGCCAAACAGCAGCAGCCCCCACAGCGGATGGCGCAGCACCGTCACCACGCCCGCGACGCCGACCATCAACACGATCACGCTGAGCGGCGGCAGCACCCAGGCCATCAACCCGAACAGCAGGCTGAATATCAACGCCAGCGGAAGCGCCAAAGGCATTAGCGAAGCTCCTCCAGCAGCGCATAAAGACGCTCGCGGTAAGCCTCGTCCGCGTAACGGCCGGCCCAGGCTTTCATCTGCTGCGGGTCTTCCGGGGCCTGACTGGCCAGGCTTACCATCAACCCGGTGAGCGCCTGGGTGTCAGTGGGGGAGAAGCGAGGGCTCTGCGCCGGGGTGATCTCATCCAGTGCCGAGCCGCTGGCCACGGCCACCGAGGTGCCGACACTCAGCGCTTCAATCACCGGCAGGCCGAACCCTTCGGCATAAGAGGGCTGCCACAGGCGTTCGGCGTGTTGGTACACCGCGTGCAGTTGGGCGTCGGTCAGGTCGCTTAAAAAATGCAGGCCGGCTAATGACTGCAAGGGCTCAGGCAGGTGTTCCCGGGCGCCGACCAGCACCAGCTCCGGCACCTGTTGCGAGCGTTGACGCGCTGCCTGCCAGGCCTCCACCAGCCAGGGAATGTTCTTGCGCGGCTCGCGGGTGCCGACTGCCAGCCAATAGCGCGCAGGCAGGTTGAGTTCGCTGATATCGGCCGGTTCACCGACAAAGCCGCTGACCAGATTGGGCAGCACCCGCACTTTGTCTTTGGCGCCGGGGAAGCGCTTGACCACTTCATCCGCCGTGTATTGCGAGGGCGTCCAGATGCGGTCCGCAACCTTGATCGAATGCCCGATCGAGAGTTGGTCGCTGGTGCGGTACACCTTCTCTTTGAGACGAGAGCCGTGGTGGTTGATGTGGGTCAGCTGGAACAAATCGTGCAGTTGCAGCACATAGCGCATGCCGTGGGGTTTGGCGCCCAGGGGCAAGCCCATGTTGAAGTTGCAGATGTGAATTTCAACCCCGGCTTCGCGCAGGGCGCCCGGCAGGAAGCCGCCTTCAAAACGTAACCGGCCGGGCAGCCGGTGCACGCTTTGCAGCGGCGCCCCCCAGCGCGGGCAATGCACGCGGCGGCGCAGCGGGTGATCTTCTGGGGCGACGCCGAATAACTGCAATTGCACCTCGGGGTGTGCGCGCAACGCCGCTTCCAGCGCCAGCGCCTGACGACCAATGCCACTGTTGCCATAGCCCGCGGCGGGGCGGTAATCCAGACCTATGCGCATACGCTGACTTCTTCTTTTAAGGAGGGAAGACGGGTGTAAACCTGTTCCAGCTGGGCCGCAGCCACCGCCCAGTCATGCTCGGCCCTGACGTAAGCGCGTCCGGCCTCGCCAATACGTTGCAGCAGGGCGGGATCGCTCAGTGCCGTATTCAACAGTTGGGCCAATTCTTGCGGGTGTTCGCTGCCCAGATAGTGCTCGCCGTTGATGACCTTTAACCCCGAGCTGCCTTGCCCGGTGGTCACCACCGGCAAACCGGCGGCCATGGCTTCGAGCACTTTGAGCTTGGAGCCGCCGCCCTGGCGTAACGGGGCAAAAAAGACGGCGGCCTGCCGCTGTAAATCGCGCAAGTCCGGGACAAAGCCTTGCCATTCAATGCGCGGGTCGGTCCAGCGCTGACGCCAGCGGTCAGGCAGGCCAAAGCCGCAAACGGCAAAACGCACGTGCGGGTTGAGCGCCCACAGCTGTGGCAGGATGCTGTCCAGCGCCCATTCCACAGCATCGACGTTGGGGTGGTATTCATAATTGCCGACAAACAGCAGGCGCTGGCTGTGCAGGTCCGGTTGCACCTGGGCGTAATGCCCGCTGTCGACACCATTGACCACCACCGACACCGGCGTGCGGGTCAGTTGGCGCATCACCTGTGCGTCCTGTTCGGTGACCGCGATCAGTTCCTTGGCCAGCCCGAACACGCGTTTTTCCCAGCGCCGGTAGCGCCACTGGTCATAGGAGGTAAACGGCTTGAGCCAGCCCGGCAAACGGTCGTAGCTGGCGGCCCCGAGGGCGGATTCGACATTGTGCTCGGTGAGAATAAAGTCGCGTCCGGCGGCCGCCAGCGCACGTTCGAACGGCTGAAAACTATAGCTGTGTTCGATCTGGATGACGTCCCACGGCTCTTGCAACAGTTGCCCCACTTGCTGTTCCAGTGGGGCCGTCACGCCGTTGATGCCGGCCAGCATCGGGTAGGGCGCCAAGGCCACGGCCAGCAGGGTTTTAAAGCTGCGTAAGGGTCGACGCCTGAGCACGATCAAGCGCTCGAGAAACGGCTCAAGGGCCGCGCGGGTGGCGGCGTCGAGGGCGGTTTTAGATTGCACCAGCAAGGTGATTCGGTGCCCGCGCGCGGCCAGGCTGCGCAGCAAATGGTATTGGCGTGTCTTGCCGCCACTGGTGGTGGGCCAGGGCAGATAGGGCAGGGTCCAGAGTATTTTCATGGCGTCCATACCAACAGTTGCAAACTGGATGTGAGTGGCACGCTGATCGCCGTCGCGTCGCTCAACGGGGTTTCAGTGCCCGTGTGCGGGTTGTACAGGGTGGCCCGGGTCACGCCCGGCAACTGCACCTGATCGCCGCTGGCGCTCCAGAACATCCACAGGCGTTTGCCGTCGTCCCGGGTCCAGCCAATGCTGTACAGGTCGTTGGGCGCGCCCTCGACTTGCGGCGCGTCGGCCGGGTCCAGACGCGGGCCGGTGACCTTGAAGAAGTTCTGCAACGCCACATACACGGGCTTGGGATTGCCTTGCAGGTCCAGCAAGCCGTAGTACTGGTCACGCGGGCTGGCGCGGCTGTCGAGGTCGCTGAGGTTGAACAAAAAGATGCGCTGAAAATCCATCGCGCTCATCAGCGCCAGCCGCCGCAAGGTGTAATCGGACTGGCCATCGACCCCGATCAGCAGTTGCATTTCTTGCGGGCCGTTGTAGCTCGACCAGCCCCATTCCGTGGCCCACACCTGGGCAATGCCTTTAGCGTGCAAGGCGCTGTTGAGGAAGTTGGCGCGGGTCAGGAAGTCATTGTCGGCGGGGGTATCGCCCTCCGGGTACTGCGAATAGGGGTGGTAGGCCGTGATCAGGTTTTGCTGGGCCAAGCCTTGTTCGAGCATTTTTTCCAGCATCAGGCCCGATTGCTTAGGCATCTGGCTGTAATACGCCATCCCGGCGGTGGCGACTTTTTGCTCGGGCCGCACGTCGCGGATCGCCTTGGCGGTGGTGGTCAGCAGGCGGTAATACTCGGCCGGGTCAGCCTGGGGCAGCCACATGATGTTGGGCTCGTTCCAGACTTGCCAGACGTTCACGTTCGGGTAGCGTTGCGCCAGCATCAGCATGCGCCGGGCAAACACGGAAAAATCCCTCGGCGGGTAGAGGTCGGAGGTGGGCTCGCCGGGGGGTACGCTGCTGGCGAACGGCGCTGAGCCGACCAGGTAGGCCAAGGTGTTGAACTGGTGAGCGCGGATGGCTTGCATCACGCCATCCAGCGGCGCCAATTGCAGCTGGTTTTCTTCGGGTTCGATCATCGCCCAGTGGATCGTCAGGCGCACCCAGTCCAGCCCCAGCTCATCGAGGCGCTGCATCTGCTTTTCATACACCGGCTGCGGGAAGTACTGAAACTGCGCGTTGACCCCCAAAAAGTCTTTCCATTCCACCGGGCGTGGCCCGCGCAAGGTCGTGCCCTGGGCTTCAACGGGCGGGCTCCATGGCAACAGGCTGACCCCGATCACGGCGATCAGCAGCGCGGGCAGCCAGAACACAGGTTTACGCCACATGGGTGCGCCCCCAGCAGGCGGATTTGAACATCTGGTGAAAACGCTCGGCGGTTTCGCTCCAGACGCGTTCTTGGCCAATCTGTTGGGCGTGCTCGGCCCAGCGCACCGCCATCATCGGGTCGGCACATAAATGGCCCAGCTCCGCGGCCAGCGCGGCGACGTTGCCTTGGGGGTAAATCACCCCGTTGCCGTGGTCGACTTCCTCGGCAAATGAACGGGCGTCCGAGGTAATCACCCCGCGCCCGCAGGCCGCGGCCCATGACAGCGCCCCGCTGGTGCCGCGCAATTGGCCCAACAGCTTGAGCTTGCTTGACTCGCGGTAGGGCAGGACCATCACGTGATGCTCCTGAATGACCGTCGCAATGTCGCTGGCTGGCAGGTCGAGGCGCCAGGCGATACTGTTTTCCAGGCCCAATTGCTCGATGCGCTGGCGCAACAGGTGCAGGTAACTGCCGCCCGACTCGAAGGCCATTTCGGGTTCACTGCCCCCGGCCAGGGTCAGGGTCAGTTGTTGCTTGAGTTCGGGCTTGTGCATGAAGGTCATGGCCAGGGCTTCGAGCAAATCCTCAATGCCCTTGCCGCGATAAATAAAGCCGAAATACAACAGCTTCAGCGGGTTGAGATCAGGCAGTGGCGCAGGCGGGATCAGCAAGTTGCCATGGGCAATGACCACCATTTGCTCGTTGCGCAGGCCCATGCGCTGTTTCAGGCAGTCGCTGCCCGACTGCGTGAGGGTGACCAGGCGCGTCAGGCTGCGGGCCAGTTGCCGTTCTTCATACAGGCACAACGGGTCGGCCAGTACGGTGGCCATTTGCGGCAGCGGTGACGGCAGGCGGCTGGCCAGTGATAACGGCCATGGCAGCCGGGCGCGACGCCAGACCAGACGCTCCGGGTCATGCACGGTGGCCGTCAGCGGCAGTTTGGGGAAGCGTTCGCGCAAGGCACGCAGGGCGTGGAACTCTGCCAGGCGCCCGCCACCCAGCTCGGCATGTACCAGATCGATGCCGCGCCAGTCAGTGCTGGCCACCCGTTGCAGGGCGCGTTCGGGGTCGTTGCCGATCCCGGCCAGCGGCGTGCTCACTTCAACGCCTTGACTCAACAGGGCGGCCTTGAGGTGCCCTGCGTAGTCGGCAATACCGTTTTGTTCGGGCGCCAAAGGCGCCAGCAGGGCGATGTGCATCAGGCTTTACCCCGTATCCGCGCCAGAAAGTTCAACACCTTTTCCGGGATGTCGAAACGACGGCGGTTGATGATGATGCCGTCCACGCGCTTGAACGCGGTGTTCAAGGTGTTGAGCGCGGTTTGCAGGATCGGCACGGTGGTTTTTTCGGCCTCCACGATCAGGCAAATCAAATCGGCCTGGCGCAGAATCACGAAGGCTTCCTGATTGGAGAAGAACCCCGACGCGTTGAGCAGCAGGATTTCCCCCGGCGCCGCAGGGCCGGTGCCTTCGACGCGCACCTGATGGCCGCGCTCTTGCAGCAACTGGCGCAGGTGCTCAATCACAAAGCTCACGCCTTCGCCCCGGCGCGCCGAGGTCAGGCCGATGCTGAGCCCGCGCTCGGCCACTTGCTCCAGCGGCAGCACGCCATACAGCCGGTACATGCTGGCGGTGAAGGCGCTGCGGCGCTGGGGCTGGTTGTCGCTGAGGTCTTGCAGGCTGGTCCAGACCTTGACCCCGAAGCGCTCTTCGATGTGGTCGCCGTCGTGAATGCGTTGATCCAGCAGGTAGAAGAAATACAGCGCCAGCAGGCCGACCGCGAGGCTGATCGGGAGGGCCAGAAACAGCATCAAGAGGCTCTTGGGAAAGACACGGTTGGGGTTGAGCGTGGCTTGTTCGATCACGGCGATGTTGCTGATGCGGCTTTTGTCCAGTTCACGGTCAATGCGTGCTTTTTCAGTGCTGTCGCTGTAGAGCGCGAAACTTTTTTCGGCGGCGGCCAGCTCGCGTTGCAAGCGCGACAGCTCAGGCTCAAGCGCCAGCGCTTCGCGGCGGTCCTGTTCCAGTTTTTCAAGCTGCACTTTTTGCTGGGCCGCCTGGGTTTTAAGGCGGCTCAGGCTGGCCTGCTGATCGGCGAAGCTGTTTTGCAAGCGCGTAAAGACCGGGTTGGGAGCGAGGTTTTCACTGCGTTGCACCACCGCTTTTTCTTTGTTGAGCAGTGCTTGCAGGTTGGCGATGGCCGCGTCCAGCGCTTTGACCGGCGGGGCAGTCTCCTTGAAGGTGCGGGTCATTTCCTGGCGTTCGATCAGCTTGGCGTTGATGCGTTGGGCCAGGTCCTGGCGGTCCGGGTTAATGCTGATTTGCCGGCCGATGCTGATCTCTTTTTTCATGCTGTCGAGCTGCGCCTGAATCGTCTCCAGGCCGCTTTGGGTAGAGGCCACGGCGCGGGTGGTGTTGAGGTGTTCGCCCTTGAGGTTATTGAGGTTGCGGGCGATGTCGCTCAGGCGTTCATCGATGCTGACGGCGCCCAGTTGGTTAAGGATTTTTTCGATCTGGCGTTGGTAATCGAGAATGCGCGCCTGGGTGGCGGCCGCTTCGGTTTCATAGAAGCCGTAGAGGCTCTTGCGGCCCATGGTCGAGGTGCGTTCCTGCTCGTATTGGTCGATCCACGATTTCACCACCTGCTGGGCGACCTTGGGGTCATTCCAGGTAAAGCTGACCTCCATGACCGACGAGCCGGGGGCGTGGGTGACGCTGAAATTTTTGCTCAACTGGTCCGCCAGACGCTCGACCGGGGTTTGCTTTTCCACCAGCCCGAGCATTTGCAGAAAACCGCGACCGATGTCGACCAGCCCTTGCACAGTGGCTTTCAGGGCGTTTTTGATCGTCGCCATGGGGCCGGTGGGCTGTGGCTGCCGTGAGAGGTCATCGAGGTACTTTTCGGCCACCATCCGCACGATCGGGCGGCCGGTAAGGATGCGTTCTTCGTCGATGATCGGGTCGCGCATGGCGCTGGGGATGACCACCGCCTGGCGGTCGGCAATTTCGATCGGCAGGGTGCTGGTGTCGCGGCCGGGTTTGACCAGCAGTAAAGCCGTGGACTCAAAGCGGTTGGGCAACAGGAACGCGCCGAGCACGATGATGATGAAGGTCACCAGCACGGTGATTTTGACTTCGCGTTTGAAGATGAAGAACAGGCGCAACACATCGCGGAAGGAACGGATATTGATCATGTCTGCAGTCCTTTGGCGATTAGTTATTGTCGTTTTTACGCAGTTCGTAGGACGCCCCGATGCCAATTGACTTGGTGAACGGAATCAATTGGTTGAGGTAAAGGTCGACCCACTCGATGCCATTGCCCACTGACGACTTGGGCACAAACACAACGTCGCCGCGCTGCAGCAAAACCGGTGCCTGCATGCTGTTGCCCCGCGCGATGGAGTTTTTGTAATCGAAGAAATACGTGTTGTAGCGCCCGTCGTCTTCCTGACGCAGCAGCGCCACGTTGTTGCTGTCGCCCACGGGCAGCACGCCCCCGGCGCCGACGATGGCCTGTTCCAGGGTGGTGGCGATGTTGACTTGCAGGGTGGCCGGGTTTTGCACCGCGCCGCCCACGTACACGGTGTTGCTCGGGGTTTGCGAGAAGTTGATGGTCAGCGACGGGTCTTGATAGACGTGGGTCAGCTTCTTCTCCAGCACGGCGGTCAGTTGGTCGGGGGTCAAGCCCGCTGCCTTGACGCTGCCGATGTAGGGGTAAGAAAACGTGCCGTCGGTGCGCACGTTGAACAGGGTCAGTTCGTAGATCGAGTTGGCGGTGAATGCCGAGATCGACGGCGCTTCACCGGTGTTGCGCACAATGCGCAAGGTGTCGCCTGCCCGGATGCGTTCAAGGGGTAGGGGTTTTCCGGCCAGGGCTTGCCCGGCGCGGTGGCCTTCGCGCAGGACGTCATCGTCCGGCAGTGTCACTTTGGACGGCAAGCCGCACGCACTCAACAACACGGCACTCAACAGCAACAGGATTTTTTTCATTGTTCGCGCTTCCTGGCATGCATGATCACAGCTCCCTTGCGGGTGTTGGGCAAATGGAAAACCTGAGTCAGTTTTTGCTGGCGTCGACCGGCACACGTCCGTAGATGTCAGTAAAGCGCACGATGTCGTCTTCCCCCAGGTATTCGCCGCTCTGCACTTCGATCATCACCAGGTCAACCACCCCGGGGTTGACCAGACGGTGGGTCTTGCCGGGTTTGATGAAGGTGGATTCGTTGGTGTCGAGCAGAAATTCATCGTCGCCATTGGTGACCCTGGCCATGCCGCTGACCACGATCCAGTGTTCGCTGCGGTGGTGGTGCATTTGCAGGGACAACGTGCCCTGCGGCTTGACCACGATGCGTTTGATTTTGAAGCGGCGGCCTTCTTCGAGCACGGTGTAGGTGCCCCACGGCCGGGTGACGGTGCGGTGCAAGCGATAAGCGTCATGGCCTTGGCGCTTGAGGGTCTGGGCGATGTATTTCACGTCCTGGCTGCGCTTGGCGTCAGCGATCAGCAGGGCGTCCGGGGTGTCAATGATGATCAGGTCATTGAGCCCGACCCCGCCCACCAGACGCTTGGGCGAATCGATGTAGCAGTTGTGTACGTCATGCAGCACGTTTTCGCCGTTGCACTGATTGCCATTGGCGTCAGCCGGGCTGAGTTCTCGCACCGCTTCCCACGAGCCGATGTCACTCCAGCCCAAATTGCAGGGCACCACGGCGACCTTTTTCGAGCGCTCCATCAACGCGTAATCGATGGAAATGTCCGGCGCTAGGGCGAAGGTGGTGCTGTCCAGTTCGAGGTGGATTTCCTGTTTGCCCTGAAACACCTGGCTGTGTTCCAGGCAATGGCTGACCGCCGCCAGTACGTCGGGGGCGTAGGCTTTGAACTCGCGCAGCACACTGTCGACGCGCATGCAGAACATGCCGCCATTCCACAGGTGCAAACCGCCGTCCAGATACTGCTGTGCGGTGGCGGCATCGGGTTTCTCCACGAAGCGGGCCACTTCATAGGCTTCGCTGCTCAGCGCAGGGCCTTTTTCGATGTAGCCGAAGCCGGTTTCTGCCTTGGTTGGCACGATGCCAAACGTTACCAGCCAGCCTTCATCGGCCAATTGGCGGGCATTGTCGACGGCCTTGGCGAACGCCTCGATGTCTTTAATCAGGTGGTCGGCAGGCAGTACCAGCAACTGCGCGTCTTCGCCATAGCGCTGCGCCACGTGCAGGGCTGCGGCGGCAATGGCGGGGGCGGTGTTGCGGCCAAAGGGTTCGAGGATGAAGTCCAGTTCGACGCCTCCTTTGTTCAGTTGCCGGTAGTCGTCGAGGGTGCGAAAAAACACCTCGCGGTTGGTCACGGTCAGCAGTTGGCCCACATCGCGCAAGCCAGTGGCGCGCCGGAAGGTCTTTTGCAGCAGGCTTTCACCGTCCGGCAGGCGCATAAACGGCTTGGGCATGGCCTCCCGTGAAACAGGCCACAGTCGTGTGCCAGCACCGCCGGCGATAATGCACGGAATGAGTGTGCTCATTCAAAACGCCTCTTTTGTCAGGATGACCGCCGGAACCGTGCGGAACAGAATGTACAGGTCGAACCAGACCGACCAGTTTTCGATGTATTCGAGGTCGAACTCGACACGTTTTTCGATTTTTTCCAGGGTGTCGGTCTCGCCGCGATACCCGTTGATCTGCGCCCAGCCGGTGATGCCGGGCTTGACCCGATGGCGCGCGGTGTATTCCTGCACCGCTTCTTCGAACAAAATGCCGGCGGCCTTGGTGGCCGTGGCGTGCGGGCGCGGACCCACCATGGACATGCTGCCGGCGAAGACGTTGAACAGTTGCGGGAGTTCATCAAGGCTGGTCTTGCGGATGAAACGCCCGACCCGGGTCACGCGCGGGTCGCCCCGGGTGGTTTGTTTGTCGGCGGTGAAGTCTGACTGGTTCTGGTACATCGAGCGAAACTTGAACACTTCGATCAACCGGTTGTTGTAGCCATAACGCTTTTGCCGGAACAGCACCGGGCCCGGAGAATCGAGTTTGATCGCCAGCGCCACCAGCAGCATGACCGGCGACAGCAGGATCAGTGCGACGCTCGACAGCACCATGTCTTCAATGCGCTTGAACACTGGCGACCAACCGCGCAAGGGCACTTCGGAGGCGTTGAACATCGGCAGGTTGGCCACTTCGCTGATGCGGTTGTGGGCATGCCGAAAGGCGATCATGTCCGGCACCAGCAGTACGTTCACCGGGAACTTGCGCAGGTTGCGGATGATGTAATCCAGACGGTTTTCAGCCGACCAGGGCAGCGCCACCAGAATCTGCGTGACGCGCTCTTCGCGGATCATTTTTTCGAGATCCTGGGTATTGCCGAGCACCGGCAGGTGGGCCACGGTGTCGGGCAGGCGGGCCATGCGGTCATCGATAAAACCGATCACCCCGCTGCGGATGTCCTGATGCTGGGCCAGGTATTCGGCCAGGCGCACGCCGTTTTCGGTGGCACCCAAAATGACGGCCTGTTGCAAGAAGATCCCGCGGCTCATCAGGCGTTTGAACAGGGTCAGCAAAATCATCCGCTCGACCCCGAACAGCAGCAGGCTGCCGAGGTACCACACCAGTAATTCGGCGTTGCTGATGTAGTTGAACAGGTCCAGCGCGCGGTGCATGAACAACAGCAGGCAAAACGCCGCCGACCAGGCGAACAAGGTGAGTTGCAGGCGCCAGCGGTTGCTGAAGATGTTTTCGGCGTAGACCCCCAGCGCCTGGAAAAACAGCACGCTCACCACCCCGAAAAATATCAGTACGGCGAAATAGCTTTTGGTGGTTTCCGGGTGCTGCTCACGCAAATAAAACAGCAGTAACAGGCCGGGCAGGATGGCGGTGAGGCCGTGCACCACGCGAATGGCGAACAAGAAGTACTCGACCATGCTCGGGCGGGTGAGGGACAAACTGTCAACGGGCTGCAAGCGCATAAGGATCCCTTCTTAATCGCGCCCCCTGTCGACGGCGCGGACTGCAAAGCAATGCCATTCATCCATGCTGCTTTACGTCAGATAGTCAGCAGACGCTGAATCTGCGGTGGTTTTTTTGATCACTCTTTACTTGGCGTTTTGCGTTTGATCAGGAGTGTAGACGCGATTGTTTTTTGTGTGACAACAAAGCTGAAACCCTTGTATTCCGGCGTTTGGCAGGCGTCCGGCGGGGCTTTATCAGCGAATGAAGAGTAGTAAAGAACATGAAACAGATTGTCGCGAATACAAATTTTTGGATCCGTTTTTTCAATCGTGTTTTGAGCCGTGTAGACCGGGCGGATGCGCTTTTAAAAAAACAACAGGCCGTTTTCATCTGGCTGTTGTCCAACCCACCAGACTCACTGTTTGAGGGACGATGAATGAGCGCAGCAAAGGCTTTTTTAATCTTGCATGGCAAGCAGGCACTCAACGAAGACGTGCGGGCTGCTGTTGAACACCAGCGGGCGCAAGGCTGGGAGCTGGCCGTGCGGCTGACCTGGGAAGCGGGGGATGCGCAGCGTCTGGTGCACGAAGCGCTCGATGCGGGGTATACCCACCTGATTGCCGGAGGGGGAGACGGCACCCTGCGCGATATTGCCGAGGCGATGGCCAAAGCGGATGCGCAGGCGAGTCTGGTGCTGCTGCCCTTGGGCACGGCCAACGATTTTGCGCGGGCTGCCGGAGTACCGCTGGAACCACTGCACGCGCTGGCATTGCTGGATGCCCCGACCCGGCGCATTGACCTGGGCGATGCTGACGGCGAACTGTTCTTGAACATGGCCACGGGCGGCTTTGGCAGTCAGGTGACGGCCAATACGTCCGAGGACTTGAAAAAGGTGCTGGGCGGGGCGGCTTATCTGTTTACCGGCCTGTCACGCTTCAGTGAGTTGCACGCGGCCTACGCTGAATTGCAAGGCCCCGATTTTCACTGGAAAGGCGATCTGCTGGCGCTGGGCATTGGCAACGGTCGTCAGGCCGGGGGCGGCCATGAGTTGTGCCCCTCGGCGGTGGCCGATGATGGCTTGCTGGACATCAGCATCTTGCCTGCACCGCAGGAAGTGGTCGGCACCCTCAAGGGCCTGATGGAAGGGGGCTGGGGCATGGACAACCTGTTTGTCCGGGCACGCCTGCCATGGGTGAAAATCACGTCGGCGCAAGGGCTGTCGATTAACCTCGACGGCGAGCCGATGGCGCAGGAAGCGAGCCGGTTCTCAGTGCGTCAGGGCGCTTTGCAGGTGCATTTGCCCGACGATTCGCCGCTGGTCAGTCATCAAGGCTGATGATTTGCTCGCGTACGGCAAACAGCACCAGCCCGGCCACGTCATGGATCTGCAAACGCTTCATGACCTGGGCGCGGTGGGTTTCGACGGTTTTGATGCTCAGGCCGAGGCCGCAGGCAATTTCGCGGGTGGATTTGCCGCGCACGATCAGGCGCAGGATCTCCAGTTGACGCTCTGTCAGGTTGTGCTGCCGGGCCTGGGTCGCACACGGGTCAGGGCCGCGGTTGAGCGCCTGATTGATCACGGTATGGGCAATGGCCGGGCTCAGGTAGCGCTCATTGTTGCGCAGCGCGCCCAGCGCCTGTTCGAGTTCCACGGCACTGGTGTCCTTGAGCAGGTAGCCGTGGGCGCCGCTTTCCAGGGTTTGCATGATCAGGTGCGGGTCGGTGTGCATCGACAGGATCAGCACGCTGCTGTGTGGCAGAACCGCCTTGAGTTGACGCAGGGCTTCGAGGCCGCCGGTATGGCGCATCGACAAGTCCAGCAGAATGATGTCCGGCTGAAGTCGCTCGGCGGCCTCCACCAGTTGCCCGCCATCCTCGACTTCGCCAATCACCGCGTAGCCCGGCAAGTCGTTGACCAGCGCCTTGACCCCGGCGCGAATCAACAGGTGGTCATCCACCAGCAGCAGATTGCAGGTCATGAGGTTGGGCCCAGCTGTGCCCGTTGCCGCGTGCGCCGGGGCCAGGGCAATAACACGTCAATGTGGGCGCCCGCGCCGGGTTCGCTGATCACGCGCAGGGTGCCACCGAGTTGCTCGACCCGTTCCAGCATCCCGGCCATGCCGCGTTGCCCGGCCGCTGCGGGGTTGCTGGCGGGGACAAAGCCGACGCCATCATCGCGCACGCTCAACTGCAGGCCGTCAGCCTGGCGCCGCAGTTGCACCAGCAGGTTGCTGGCCCTGGCATGGCGCAGCACATTGGTGACGGACTCCTGGGTGACGCGAAAGATGACCACCGCCATCTCCTCCTGAATATCGCTTAAACGCGGGTGGCACTCGAAGGTCCAGCCCAGCGAAGCGTTTTCGAGGGTCTTGATCAAATGTGCCCGCAGGCTGACTTCGATACCGAGACTGGCAATCTGGCGTGGATTGAACGCCGCGGAGACATCGCGCACCTTTGCCAGGGTTTCTTCCAGCAACGTGCACAGGCTCAGGCAGTGCGCTTGCAAGTCGTCGGGAACCCGGCGTTGCAGCCAGCGGGTTTGCAGGGTGGCGGCGGTCAGCAATTGGCCAATGTCGTCATGCAGTTCGCGGCTCAAGTGCTGGCGTTCGTTTTCCTGCACTTCAATCATGCGGGCCGCCAGTTCTTTGGGTTGCAGCTGGATGGCGTTGCGCGAGTCCCGCAGCAGCCACCCGACGCTGGCCAGGGCGGTCAGGTCGAGCAGCATCAACGGGGTGGGCAATGCGTCGCAGGTCCAGTAGACGATGAGGCTTGAAAGTGCAGAGCAAAGACAAAGCGCTGCCGTCAGCCGGCGAGCGGTTTTACCCGTTGGGCACAAAGGCTTGAATGACTTGAGACTGGCGTGCATAGCGTGTGGAGCCAAAGGTGTTCGCTGAAGGACCTGGCAGATGGCTGGCAGGTAAAGAGTTAACGGGATCAACGTTCATGGCTGATGCGAAGCCTGAACGGATCTGCGACACAGACGTCCGGCTCAACGATCGGCGCGCATGGTATCACTTCATTTAAAGCGGGTCGCCTTTGACGCAATTTAAATGGCGCCCTGCGCAGCGGTGTTAGTTGGCGTATTACAGGTTTTGCGTGCGCGCTTAAATAGGAAATAAGTCGATAGCTTAGTTGGCGATTAACTGCAAACACCTGAGCGGCGCCTATAGTCTGATATGCGAATTAACTTACAAGATGATCGACATATGATGTATTCGCCGCACGCTGTCTTTGAACCGGGCATTGAATAAATGGACCGGGAGAAGGCGGGCGGACGAGGCTAGCCGAGGGGCGGCGGAGCCGTTTGCATGGCTTCGATCTGTTCGGTGAAAGAGGTAATCAGCAGCTTTTGTTCACTGTCATCGAGGGTCAGTTGGCCCGTGTGGGGGTCTATCAACTCAACCTGCCAGGCCAGCAGGCTAAAGCAATCCTTCAGGATTTCGACCGCCGGTTCGTGCAGGGCGCCCAGGTTTCTTGCCTGCCTGAGCAAGTTGCGCAGGGTCTGGCAAAAGCCTGCAATGGGCGCGATGGTTAACGCTTTGGCACGCCTCTCCAGCTTGGAGAGGGTCTTGACTATGCAGTCGATCGCGTCTTCGTCGTGGTGAATCAGTCGCAAGTGAGTCAGGCATTCTTCTGCGGTGGTCAATAACACCTGAGCTTCGATTAAAAAGTCGGCTAGCGCTAATGGCCGGTCATTGCCATTGAACATGCTTATTCTCACTCTTCTGGAACGCCTTTTAAGTAAATGTCCGGGCTCATCGTGCAAAAGCCACCCGTGAGCATGGCAACTGGATCAGCGTTTTGGGTGACTTTAAGTGCAACTTTTTGGGTGTAAGCAGTGGATGTGTTCGCTTCGGAAGTTTTAAAAATCACGGTGCGCAGATATGCACCTCACGGCACAAGACAGCGCTGTTTCAGTAATAAAAAGTTCCTGCCGTGATTCATATAATGCGAAGGGGGTCACAATAATGGCAATCGAATAGCACGAATATCAGGGCCTTCCTGAGTGCTGCTCAGGGAATCCCTTAGGAGGGGCCCGCTAGGGAGAAAGGTGAGGGGGCTCGGGTCAAGCGCAGGCAGCAATAATGGCACTAGATGATGTTAAAGTGCCATCACTTTGTGTGGCCGTTTGGCGCAGGGGGTCAAGGTCCTGATTTTGCTGCCGATAAGGCTAGGGTCTGTTCCTGTTTCAATGTAAGCCAGCGTTGCTGGGTCACATTTAGCCAGGCAAGGCGCAGGGCGGGTGTTCGTCGCCGCTGCGAACAAATGCGAACAGACCCTACACACTCAGCCCCCACGCCCAGGAGTTATTCATGGCCGGCATTCTCGACACGGTAGACCAGCGCACCCAGTTGGTCGGTGAAAACCGACTGGAAATTCTCATGTTCCGTCTGGCGGGTCGGCAGCTGTTCGCGATCAACGTGTTCAAGGTGCAAGAGGTTCTGCAATTACCCAAATTGACCCTGATGCCGCAGCGACACCCGTTTGTGTGTGGTGTCGTGAATCTGCGTGGCCAGACCCTGCCCGTGATTGATTTGTCGCAGGCCATCGGCATGCGGCCTCTGGTGCCCGGCCCTGACAGTACGATCATCGTGACCGAGTACAACCGCTCGGTTCAGGCGTTTCTGGTGGGCGGGGTCGACCGCATCGTCAACATGAACTGGGAAGCCATCCTGCCTCCGCCCACCAGCGCCGGGCGTCAGCATTACCTGACCGCCATCAGCAAGGTCGATGAGCAACTGGTCGAGATTATCGACGTTGAAAAAGTGCTGGCCGAAATCGTGCCCTACAGCGCCAAGGTCTCGCGTGAGAAGCTCGAAGACCCGATCCTGGAACATGCGCGGGGCCGCGAAGTGCTGCTGGTCGATGACTCCAAAGTCGCCCTGTCTCAATTGCGCGAAACCCTTTCGCAGTTGGGGGTCAAGATGCACGTGGCCAGCGATGGTCTCAAGGCACTGAACATGCTCAAGGGCTGGGCAGATGCCGGGCAGGTCATGACCGACAAGCTGTTGATGATCTTCACCGATGCGGAAATGCCCGAGATGGATGGCTATCGCCTGACCACTGAAATTCGTAACGATCCGCGCCTGCGCGGTCTATACGTGGTGCTGCACACCTCGCTGTCGGGCAGCTTCAACGAATCCATGGTCAAGAAGGTGGGCTGTGACAATTTCCTGTCCAAATTCCAGCCGGACAAACTGGTGGATGTGGTCCGTCAGCGTCTGATGCTGGATCAAGTGCCCGCCTGATTCTTTGCACGCAGGATCGGCTCGTATACTGTGGCGTTTTTAATCCGCAGGGAGCTGATTCATGCTGCAGCTAAGTTCGATATACCGATTCCCGCTCAAGTCCGGCAAAGGCGAAAGCTTGTCTCAGGTGCGCCTGGACCCGTTGGGCGTAGAGGGTGATCGACGCTGGATGCTGGTGGATGAAGCCTCCGGGCGCTTTTTGACCCAGCGCACCCACCCGCACATGAGCCAGCTGTCTGCCCTGTGGAATGCAAATGGCGGCCTGACCTTGAAGGCCGATGGCTTTGAGGCGCTGGACGTGCCCGTGCCTCAGGCCGACAGCGACCTGCGAGGCGTGACCATTTGGCGCGACACTTTGCGCGTGCCGGACGCGGGGGATGAAGCTGCCGGGTGGTTGAGCCGTTTTATAGACCAGCGCGTGCGCCTGGTGCATGTGCCGTTGGCGCGGGCGCGGACCACTGAGTCCGGTTATGGCCGCGATGACGACAAAGTGGCGTTCGCCGATGGTTACCCGTTGTTGCTCATTGGTCAGGCATCGCTCGACGACATTTCAGACAAGGTCGGTCGACCTTTGGAGATGCTGCGATTTCGTCCCAACCTCGTGGTCTCCGGCAGTGCAGCGTTTGCCGAAGATGGCTGGAAGCGTGTGCGTATTGGCGAGGTGGAGTTTCGCGTGGTGAAGTCATGCTCGCGTTGCATCCTCACCACCATTGATCCGCACACCGGCGAGCGTGATGCGCAGCGTGAACCCTTGAATACCCTGATGAGCTACCGCAAGCAGGAAGGCGGCACGATGTTCGGGCAGAACCTGGTGAACGACAGCCATGGCCTGCTGGAAGTCGGCATGCCGGTGACTGTGTTGGAATAACGCGTTGCCCCTGCAGGTGCGCTCGCCCCTGCAGGGGATTATCCGCGGTCACTGATCGTCAAAATACCGCTCATGCCAATCCACCAGGGGCTGGGGCACGTTGAGTTTCTGACCGTAGATCACCGAGTACGACAACACGTTCTGCACGTACTGGCGGGTTTCGTCGAAGGGAATGCTTTCAATCCACACGTCAAAGCCCAGGTGGTTGGCGCCCCGCAGCCATTGGCGAACGCGGCCCGGGCCTGCGTTATAAGCCGCTGAAGCCAATACCCGGTTGCCGTTGAACTGGCCATGCACCTGACTCAGGTAGGCGGCGCCCAGCTGGATGTTCTTGTCCGGGTTCAACACTTGTTGGGGCGATGCCAGCGGAATGCTGAATTTTCTGGCGGTTTCTTTGGCTGTGGCTGGCATCAATTGCATCAAGCCGCTTGCGCCCACACCGGAACGCGCGTCATCCATAAAGGCACTTTCCTGACGGGTGATGGCGAATACCCAACTGGAATGCAAGCCGCGCACTTTGGCCTCGCGCACCAGAGTGTCGCGGTGCGCCATCGGGAAGCGGATGTCCAGATCGTCCCAATACTGCGCCTGACTGATGGTGCGAATGGCCGGGAAATACCATTTGCGGTCGTAGGCCAATTTGGCTTGCGCCACCATTTCGTCGCGATTGAAGTGGCGGCTGACGTGATACCACTCACGGCGGCCATCGACGATTTGCCCGCGGTCATGAAATTCCAGTGCACGCTGTACGCCGGGGGTGTTGCGCACTTTGTTAATCAATTGCGGGCTGAGCACCAGCGGTTTGTTGTTGAGCTGATACGGGGTCTGCGCCCGATCGGCTGCCAGGAAGCCGTAGAAATCACGCTCGCGGGCCACATTTTTGAACAGCACTTGCGCTTGTGGATTTTTCGGTTCGGCCAGCTCCAGGCTGCGCGCCTGCCAGTAGCGCCAGCGGTTGCTGGTGGCCAGATCCTGCGGCAATTGGCGGGTCAGTTGATAGGCATCTTCCCAGCGAGCCAGGCGCAACAGCAGGCGCAAGCGCCATTCGGTGACGGTGTTGTCGCGCAGCTCGGGGTCATATTTTGTCATGATGTCCAAGCCGCGGCTGTCATAACGGCGGGCAAACGTCAGACCAATCTCACGGGCGATGGCGACCTTTTCATCCCGTGAGAAATGCATGTTGGTGGCGTAGGTGTCGAGCAGTGCTGCCGCTTTCTCAGGGTCCTGTCGCGCTAAACGTCGCAAGCCCAGGCCTACGGCGTCAGACATGGCCTCACTGGCGGGCAGAAAGCGCGATGGTTGGCTGAGCAGATCGGGCTTTTGTGCCACTTCAATCATCACTTTGGCTTGTGGGCCTAGCGTGTTGAGGCCGTTAGCCAGGGTGGTGGCCAGGCCGTAATTGCGGGCTTCAGCCGCCAGCTTTACCCGCTGCCAACGTTTTTGTTCGGTCAGTTGGCCGTCGGCGGCCCACTGGCTGAACAGGGCGTCGCACGCCGCCGGTTGTGCTTTGCCCACCAGCCAGAGTTTTTCCGCGCTGGCGTAACCTTCGGCTTTTTGGTTGTGCGCCAGTTGGTACTGGCCGTTCAGGCAGTCCAGCTCGGTAAAGTTGAGCTTGGGGTCGTAATACTTGGCAAAGGTCGCCCAGTCGCCGCGATCAGCCAGCCAGCGCAACCAGCGCAGTTTCATCCAGTTGGCTTGCGGCAGGTCGCCATGCGCCGCCAAAAACTGCTCAATTTCAGCGTTGCTGGCGCTTTTCAGGCGGGCGGTGAGTTCGTCGTAGGCCAGGTACGGCGTCAGCGGATAGCTGCGCAGGGCATCGGCATTTCGGAAGTAGGGGCCGGAATCGCCTTTGGCCAAGGCGCGTTTGGCCTCGTCGTACAGTTGGCGTTGTTGGGTCAGGTCTGCGGCCTGTGCGGCTTGCACGGCGCAACTGGTGAGAAGCAGGCAGGATAAAAAGTTGAAGAGACGACTGCGCATGGGGCTTCCGTACAGATGAAAAACGCGGTGTGTGCAGGGGGAGCCCGGCACTGATTGAGTCGTAGCTTAGCCTTTTGCCAGCAGCGCGTGAACGCCTTGCAGGCCCAGCGGTGAAACTTGCGACTAAATGGAGGCAAGCGCAGGGCCAACAATAAATAGCCGGCCGCCTGAAGGCGCAAATCAGGTAGAATGCGCGCCCAGTTTTTGGAGAAGCTCATGACCCTGCTCAAATTCAGCGATGTGTCCCTTGCTTTCGGCTCTACGCCGTTGTTGGACAAGGTGTCCTGGCAGATCGCCCGTGGAGAGCGGGTGTGCATCATCGGCCGCAACGGCACCGGCAAGTCCAGCATGATGAAGCTGGTAAAAGGTGATCAAAAGCCCGACGACGGTTCTGTCTGGCGCGCACCCGGCCTCAAGATTGGCGAATTGCCGCAAGAGTTGCCGGTTGCCGACGGACGGACGGTGTTCGACGTGGTGGCCGAAGGCCTCGACGGTGTGGGCGAGCTGCTGGCTCAGTACCACCACCTCAGCCAGAACATCGTCACCGACGCCGATCTGGACAAGCTGATGCACGTCCAGCAAGACCTCGAAGCCCGTGACGGCTGGCGCTTGCAGCAACTGGTCGACAGCACCCTGAGCCGCTTGCAATTGCCGGCGGACAAAACCCTGGCCGAATTGTCCGGCGGCTGGCGTCGTCGTGTTCTGTTGGCGCAAGCGCTGGTGTCCGAGCCGGACCTGCTGCTGCTCGACGAACCGACCAACCACCTGGACATCGGTGCCATTGCCTGGCTCGAAGAAGCCCTCAAGGACTTCCAGGGGGCCGTGCTGTTCATTACCCACGACCGTTCATTCCTGCAAAATCTGGCGACCCGGATTCTGGAGCTGGACCGTGGCGGCCTGATTGACTGGAACGGCGACTACGCCAGTTTCCTGGTCCACAAGGAAGCCAGCCTGGCAGCGGAAGAAACCGCGAACGCGCTGTTCGACAAGCGCCTGGCCCAGGAAGAAGTGTGGATTCGCCAGGGCATCAAGGCGCGCCGCACCCGTAACGAAGGCCGTGTGCGTGCGCTCAAGGCCCTGCGTGTTGAACGCAGCGAGCGCCGTGAGCGCACCGGCAAAGCCAATATCCAGCTCGACACCGCTGACAAGTCCGGCAAGCAAGTGATGGTGCTGGAAAACGTCAGCTTCGCGCACCCGGAAGGTCCGTTCCTGATCAAGGACTTCTCGATGGTGTTGCAGCGCGGCGACCGTATCGGTCTGCTGGGCGCCAACGGTACGGGCAAAACGACCCTGCTCAAGTTGATGCTGGGCGGTTTGCAGCCTACCAACGGCAAGGTGGAAGAGGGGACGCGCATCGACGTGGCGTACTTCGACCAGTTGCGTCATCAGTTGGACCTGGAAAAAACCGTTATCGATAACGTGGCTGAAGGCCGTGACTTTATCGATATCGATGGCCAAAGCCGCCACGTCCTCAGCTACCTGGGTGATTTCCTGTTCAGTCCGCAGCGTGCCCGCACGCCGGTCAAGGCGCTGTCAGGGGGCGAGCGTGCGCGCTTGCTGCTGGCCAAGTTGTTCAGCAAGCCTGCCAACCTGCTGGTCCTCGACGAACCGACCAACGACCTCGACGTCGAAACCCTCGAGTTGCTGGAAGAGGTCTTGCTGACCTTCAAGGGCACCGTATTGATGGTCAGTCACGACCGGGCATTTCTCGACAACGTGGTCACCAGCACGTTGGTCTTTGAAGGCGAAGGCAAGGTGCGTGAATACGTGGGCGGTTATCAGGACTGGCTGCGCCAGGGCGGCTCGCCGCGCTTGCTCGGCGTGACTGAAAGCAAATCCGGCAAGGCGGACCTCACCTCGGCCGTGGTCACAGCAGCTCCCGCGCAAGCGCCGGCGGCGGCGCCTGTTGCGGCAAAAAAGAAGCTGAGCTACAAGCTGCAGCGCGAACTGGAAGCGCTCCCGGGCGAGATTGATGCCAAGGAGCAGGCGATTGCCGCAGTCGAAGCTGAAATGGCTGACGCGGGCTTCTATCAGCGTCCTGCTGCACAAACGGCTGAAGTGATTGCCAAGCTTGAAGCGTTGCAAGCGGAACTTGAGCAACTGGTGGAGCGTTGGGCTGAGCTGGATGCCTGATTGAGCAGTTGCTGAACTGAAAAAGCCCGGCCTTTTTAATCAAAAGGTCGGGCTTTTTTGCTCGCGGGGGGGGGGCTCAGTCGGGCTTTTTGAGGCTGACCGCCAGTACGTCGCAAGGCGCGCCATGCAGCACGTCGTTGGCGGTGGAGCCCAGTAGCAGGGCAAGGCCGTGGCGGCCGTGGCTGCCGACGACGATCAGGTCGCAGTGATGCTCCTTGGCAAAACTGTGAATTTCTTGTCGGGGCTGGCCATAGGCTAGCTTGCAATTTTCTTTTGTGAGTTGCGGATAGATATCGATCAGCCGATCAAGGCACTTTTTGGCCTGATCAAACTGTTGTTGTTGCACCTGTGACAGGTCTATCGGCACATCCCCGCCAAAGGCCATGGCCATGGGTTCGACGATGTGGATCAAAGACAGCTTGGCGCCATTGGCTTCTGCGCTGGCGCTGGCGCGATAAATCACCGGGTCGCACTCTTCAGTCAGGTCTACGGCAACCAAAATATGCGTGTAGGGTTTGGGGGTGGACATGTGAGGCGCTCCTGTAAACGGTCATGGGCGTGAGTATGGCTCTTTTGCAGAGCCTTGGTTCAAGTCAGGGTCAATGCATTAATTTGAAGGCAGTGAGAGTACACATATGACGGTATGGATAGTGGTGTCAATCCTGGCGCTGATTTTGAGTCCGCTTGCCTGGCTGCGTCCTTCGCGTCGTCAAAGCGGGCGTATGGCGCTGCGCATGGAAGCACGGCGGATGGGTTTGGCCATGCAATTGACGCCTCAGGAATGGCCGCATTGGCTGGAGCCGGAGCCGCCCGGCTCATGTGCGCAGTTTCATCGTCCGCGGCGCGGCAACGACCCGCAGGTGTGGTGTTATTGGCAATCCGCGCCGGGGATATGGGTCAATCAATGGCGTGAAGTCTGCACCGATGAGCGCTTGTTGGCGCAGTTTCGCAAGCTGCCGGCGAACGTATACAAAGTGGAAGCAGGCAAGCAGATGATCGCCCTGTACTGGGGCGAGAAAGGCGAATCGCAGGTCTTGGTGGCGATCGATGAAGTCCTCAAAGCCCTCGCGTGAGCGGGCTGCCACCGTCTCGCGGCGGCGTGCGCAGGCGAGCAAGAACTGACTGATGGGTCGTTTTGTCATCGTTGTTTCGGACAATTGACAAGCGCACGCTTTTCCGTGAAGGTGTGACACCCAAATCAAACGGGCGTATGAATCGAGTGTTTGCCGTGCAGGCAACGTTCGCATAACCCCGAATATCGCGTTGGCGGGTGTGCCTGGTGGATTGGCGTTAGCATTGACGGTGTCGTCATTGCCAGCCAGACGCTAGCGTCCGACGTGTACTGTTCAGCTTCCATATCCTGGAGATCAGTTGATGATTTACGAAGGTAAAGCCATCACGGTTACGGCTCTTGAAAGTGGCATCGTCGAACTGAAGTTCGACCTCAAGGGTGAGTCCGTCAACAAGTTCAACCGTCTAACCCTGAACGAACTGCGTCAGGCAGTCGATGCGATCAAGGCAGATGCTTCGGTCAAGGGCGTTATTGTTTCCAGCGGCAAAGACGTCTTCATCGTCGGCGCGGACATCACCGAATTCGTCGAAAACTTCAAGTTGCCGGATGCCGAGCTGATTGCTGGCAACCTCGAAGCCAACAAGATCTTCAGTGACTTCGAAGACCTCAATGTCCCAACCGTAGCAGCCATCAACGGAATTGCACTGGGCGGTGGTCTGGAAATGTGCCTGGCGGCGGATTTCCGTGTCATGGCCGACAGCGCCAAAATCGGTCTGCCCGAAGTCAAGCTCGGCATCTATCCGGGCTTTGGCGGCACGGTTCGCCTGCCGCGCCTGATTGGTGTGGACAACGCGGTTGAGTGGATCGCCTCCGGCAAAGAAAACCGTGCTGAAGATGCGCTGAAAGTCAGCGCCGTTGACGCTGTAGTGACGGCCGACAAGCTGGGCGCTGCGGCCTTGGACCTGATCAAGCGTGCCATTAGCGGCGAGCTGGACTACAAGGCCAAGCGTCAGCCAAAACTTGAGAAGCTCAAGCTGAACGCCATCGAACAAATGATGGCATTCGAAACCGCCAAAGGTTTCGTGGCC
This sequence comes from Pseudomonas sp. BS-2016, assembly GCF_001806145.1. Lineage (NCBI taxonomy): Bacteria > Pseudomonadati > Pseudomonadota > Gammaproteobacteria > Pseudomonadales > Pseudomonadaceae > Pseudomonas > Pseudomonas sp. BS-2016. The sequence goes on along the minus strand of NZ_MLCT01000008.1, from coordinate 37,348 downwards.
GGTCAAGCCGGTCCGAACTACCCGGCGCCGGTTGAAGCGATCAAAACCATCCAGAAGGCTGCGAACTTCGGTCGCGATAAAGCACTGGAAGTTGAAGCGGCAGGTTTTGCCAAGCTGGCCAAGACCTCTGCCTCGCAATGCCTGATCGGGTTGTTCCTGAACGATCAGGAACTGAAGAAAAAAGCCAAGATCCACGACAAGATCGCCAAAGACGTGAAGCAGGCTGCCGTTCTGGGCGCGGGCATCATGGGTGGCGGCATTGCCTATCAGTCGGCCTCCAAAGGCACGCCGATCCTGATGAAAGACATCAACGAGCACGGCATCGAGCAGGGTCTGGCTGAAGCCGCCAAGTTGCTGGTGGGGCGCGTTGATAAAGGTCGTATGACCCCCGCCAAAATGGCTGAAGTGCTCAATGGTATTCGTCCTACTTTGTCCTACGGTGATTTCGGTCACGTGGACCTGGTGGTCGAAGCGGTCGTTGAAAACCCGAAGGTCAAGCAGGCAGTACTCGCTGAAGTTGAAGACCACGTCAAGGAAGATGCCATTCTGGCCTCGAACACCTCGACCATTTCCATCAGCCTGTTGGCAAAAGCCCTCAAGCGTCCGGAAAACTTCGTCGGCATGCACTTCTTCAACCCGGTGCACATGATGCCGCTGGTTGAAGTGATTCGTGGCGAGAAATCCAGCGACCTGGCTGTGGCCACCACGGTTGCCTACGCCAAGAAAATGGGTAAAAACCCGATCGTCGTCAATGATTGCCCGGGCTTCCTGGTCAACCGTGTGCTGTTCCCGTACTTCGGCGGTTTCGCCAAGTTGGTCAGCGCTGGCGTCGACTTCGTGCGCATTGACAAGGTCATGGAAAAATTCGGCTGGCCAATGGGCCCGGCGTACCTGATGGACGTGGTCGGCATCGACACTGGCCACCATGGTCGAGACGTGATGGCGGAAGGTTTCCCTGACCGCATGAAAGATGACCGTCGTTCAGCGATCGATGCGCTCTACGAAGCCAAGCGTCTGGGTCAGAAAAACGGCAAGGGTTTCTACGCTTACGAGGCGGACAAGCGCGGCAAGCAGAAGAAAGTCGTCGACTCAAGCGTGCTTGAGGTGCTCAAGCCGATCGTTTACGAGCAGCGTGACGTCACCGACGAAGACATCATCAACTGGATGATGATCCCGCTGTGCCTTGAAACCGTGCGTTGCCTGGAAGACGGCATCGTTGAAACCGCCGCCGAGGCCGATATGGGCCTGGTGTACGGCATCGGTTTCCCTCCATTCCGTGGCGGCGCCCTGCGCTACATCGACTCGGTCGGTGTTGCAGAGTTCGTGGCCCTGGCTGATCAGTACGCTGAACTGGGCGCGCTGTACCACCCGACGGCGAAGCTGCGTGAAATGGCCAAAAACGGCCAGAGCTTCTTCGGTTAAGCGCCCCATTAGAGTGAGAGTGAAATTATGAGCTTGAATCCTAGAGACGTGGTGATTGTAGACTTCGGTCGCACCCCGATGGGCCGCTCCAAGGGTGGCATGCACCGCAACACCCGTGCTGAAGACATGTCTGCGCACCTGATCAGCAAAGTGCTGGAGCGCAACAGCAAGGTTGACCCGAACGAAGTGGAAGATGTGATTTGGGGTTGTGTTAACCAGACCCTGGAGCAGGGCTGGAACATCGCGCGCATGGCGTCGTTGATGACCCAAATCCCGCACACCTCCGCAGCCCAGACCGTGAGCCGCCTGTGCGGTTCATCCATGAGCGCGTTGCACACCGCGGCGCAAGCGATCATGACCGGCAACGGTGACGTATTCGTGGTAGGCGGCGTCGAGCATATGGGTCATGTGAGCATGATGCATGGCGTCGACCCTAACCCGCACATGTCGCTGTATGCGGCCAAGGCGTCGGGCATGATGGGCCTGACCGCTGAAATGCTGGGCAAGATGCACGGTATCACCCGTGAGCAACAGGATGCTTTCGGCGTTCGTTCGCACCAGTTGGCCCACAAGGCGACGATTGAAGGCAAGTTCAAAGACGAAATTATTCCGATGCAGGGATATGACGAAAATGGCTTCCTGAAAACCTTCGACTACGATGAGACCATTCGTCCGGAAACGACAATGGAAAGCCTGGCGGCGTTGAAACCTGCGTTCAACCCTAAAGGCGGTACGGTAACCGCCGGTACGTCGTCGCAAATCACTGATGGTGCATCGTGCATGATCGTGATGTCCGCTCAGCGTGCAAAAGACCTGGGTCTGGAGCCTCTGGCTGTGATTCGTTCGATGGCTGTTGCAGGTGTAGACCCTGCAATTATGGGTTATGGTCCGGTTCCGGCGACGCAGAAAGCCTTGAAGCGCGCGGGCTTGAGCATGGCCGATATAGACTTCATCGAACTCAACGAAGCGTTCGCTGCACAGGCGCTTCCGGTGCTGAAAGATTTGAAAGTGCTCGACAAGATGAATGAGAAGGTTAACCTGCACGGCGGCGCCATTGCTCTGGGTCATCCATTTGGATGCTCGGGTGCGCGTATCTCCGGCACCTTGCTCAATGTGATGAAACAAAATGGCGGCACCTTCGGGTTGTCCACCATGTGCATTGGTCTTGGCCAGGGCATTGCAACTGTCTTCGAACGCGTCTAAGCGTTGCGTTGACAGAAGCCGGGGCCAAGTGCCCCGGTTTTTGTTTTTATGACTTTTTAATCGTCATGAGCTTTAATTTTTTTATGTGTAAAGAGGGTGTCGCAACATGCCGCTACAACCGGGCCTCTATCAGCATTACAAAGGGCCGCAATATCGGGTATTCAATGTGGCTCGCCATTCTGAAACCGAAGAGGAAGTGGTGTTCTACCAAGCCCTGTATGGGGATTTCGGTTTTTGGGTGCGCCCATTGAGCATGTTTTTGGAAACGGTCGAGGTAGATGGCGAGCAAGTACCGCGCTTTGCACTGATCGAGGCCGAACCCAGTCTTTTTTCCCGGCCATAAGCGGGCGTCGCGCAGCACCCTGCGCTTGACCTCACCTTGTTGCCACTATATATAGCGGTGCCGCGTCAGGCGCGAACCGCCTTTCACTTCTAGAATTCAGGAATTTTCTGATCCATGGGCAAATCGCTGGTCATTGTGGAATCCCCGGCTAAGGCCAAGACCATCAACAAGTACTTGGGTAACGAGTACGTGGTGAAGTCGAGTATCGGCCATATCCGAGACCTGCCCACCAGCGGTTCGGCTAGCGCCAGCAAAGAACCGGCTGCCAAGCGTGGCAAGGCCGCGGCGGGCGAAGCGCCTGCTTTGTCGCCGAAAGAGAAAGCTCAAAAGCAGCTGATCTCGCGCATGGGCGTCGATCCGGAGCACGGCTGGAAAGCCAAGTACGAGATCCTTCCCGGCAAGGAAAAGGTCATCGAAGAGCTGCGCCGGCTCGCCAAGGATGCTGACACCATCTATCTCGCAACCGACTTGGATCGCGAGGGGGAGGCCATTGCATGGCACCTGCGCGAAGCCATCGGTGGGGATGACAGTCGCTACAAGCGCGTGGTGTTCAACGAGATCACCAAAAAAGCCATTCAGGAAGCGTTCTCCAAACCGGGCGAGCTGGACATCAACCGCGTCAATGCCCAGCAAGCGCGCCGTTTCCTCGATCGCGTGGTGGGCTACATGGTTTCGCCATTGCTGTGGGCAAAAATTGCCCGTGGTTTGTCGGCAGGTCGCGTGCAATCGGTGGCCGTGAAGCTGGTGGTTGAGCGTGAGCGCGAAATTCGCGCGTTCAACCCTGAAGAGTATTGGGAAGTTCATGCGGACCTGGGCACGGCCAAAGGCGCAAAAGTGCGCTTCGATGTGGCCCGCGAAAAAGGCGAGGCCTTCAAGCCGCTGAATGAAGCCCAGGCCATGGCAGCGCTGGAGAAGCTCAAGGCGTCCAGCTACACCATCGCCAAGCGTGAAGACAAACCGACCAGCAGCAAGCCGTCGGCACCGTTCATCACCTCCACCCTGCAACAGGCCGCGAGCAATCGCTTGGGCTTCGGGGTGAAGAAAACCATGATGATGGCTCAACGCTTGTACGAAGCGGGCTACATCACCTATATGCGTACCGACTCCACCAACCTGTCGGCGGATGCGGTTGAAATGGCCCGCACCTACATTGAAGGTGAGTTCGGCGCGTCGTATCTGCCGCCAGCGCCTAACGTCTACAGCAGCAAGGAAGGCGCACAAGAGGCTCACGAAGCGATTCGTCCTTCAGACGTGAACATGCATCCGAGCAAGCTGTCGGGCATGGAGCGCGACGCTGAGCGCCTTTACGAGCTGATCTGGCGCCAGTTTGTGGCGTGCCAGATGCTGCCGGCCAAATATTTGTCCACCACCGTGAGTGTGGCGGCTGGTGATTTTGAGCTGCGCGCCAAAGGCCGCATTCTCAAGTTCGACGGTTACACCCGCGTCATGCCGCAAATTGCCAAGCCGGGCGACGACGATGTGTTGCCGGACATGGCTCAGGGCGATGTGTTGAAACTGATCAACCTTGATCCGACCCAGCACTTCACCAAGCCACCGGCACGTTACTCCGAAGCCAGCCTGGTCAAAGAGATGGAAAAGCGTGGCATCGGTCGTCCATCGACCTATGCAGCCATCATTTCGACCATTCAGGATCGCGGCTATGTGGCCTTGCACAACCGCCGTTTCTACTCCGAAAAAATGGGCGACATCGTTACCGAGCGTTTGTCCGAGAGTTTCTCCGACCTGATGGACTACGGCTTCACCGCCGGAATGGAAGAAAACCTCGATGACGTGGCGCACGGTGAGCGTGACTGGAAGAACGTGCTGGACGAGTTCTACGGCAGCTTCAAGAAAAAACTTGAAGTGGCGGCGGACCCGGACAGTGGCATGCGTGCCAACCAGCCGGTGATGACTGATATTGCGTGCAAGGAATGCGGGCGCCCGATGCAGATCCGTACGGCATCGACCGGTGTATTCCTTGGTTGCTCGGGCTATAGCCTGCCGCCCAAAGAGCGTTGCAAGGCCACCGTCAACCTGGTGCCGGGCGACGAGATCGCAGCGGACGATGAGGGTGAGTCTGAGTCGCGGGTTTTGCTGGGCAAGCACCGTTGCCCGATTTGCAGCACCGCCATGGATGCTTACCTGCTGGATGAGAAGCACAAGCTGCACATCTGTGGTAACAACCCGGACTGCGCTGGCTACGAAATCGAAGAGGGCAGCTACCGCATCAAAGGGTATGAAGGCCCGAGCCTGGAATGTGATAAGTGCGGCAGCGAGATGCAGCTCAAGACCGGCCGGTTCGGCAAGTTCTTCGGCTGCACCAATGCGGAATGTAAAAACACACGCAAGTTGCTGAAAAGCGGTGAAGCGGCCCCGCCGAAAATGGACCCGGTGAAAATGCCGGAGCTCAAGTGCGAGAAGGTCAACGACACCTACATTCTGCGTGACGGTGCGTCGGGGCTGTTCCTGGCAGCCAGTCAGTTCCCGAAAAACCGTGAAACCCGCGCACCGCTGGTGATTGAAATCATTCCGCATAAGGATGAAATCGATCCGAAGTACCACTTCTTGTGTGAAGCGCCGAAGAAAGACCCGGAGGGTCGACCTGCTGTGATCCGTTACAGCCGTAAAACCAAGGAGCAATACGTGCAAACTGAAGTGGACGGCAAGCCGACAGGCTGGCGCGCGTTCTACGACGGTTCCAGCTGGAAAGTTGAAGACAAGCGCAAAGACAAAGACGCTTGATCCGTTGCTGAACGGCTAAAAACCGCGCGAGGGCTGCATGCCCCGCGCGGTTTTTTTTGACCTGTGGTTGAGGTCTCGGCCAGGCAAGAGGCTGATGCTTTCGTGCGACGACTTCGTCGCCGGACGCCGCGCTAGGCGTCAAAGGCTATAGAGGCAACAGTCCGGTTGCCGCAGATTCAGGGCGCGAAGAGTGAAGCCCCTTGCGCCTGTCACCTCATTTCCTTGAGACTGCTCGACCTGCCCTAACCCTTTTGCTGTGGAGCGCCTGTATGGCTCACGAACTCTATACCCGCACCAATCAGAAAATTTATTTTGCGGGCTTGGCGCTGGAAGCCATGAATAAGGCATCACACGGCGGGGCCATGAACGCGCAAGCATTGCGACAGGCAGAGTGCGAGTCGGCAGTGTTTCACTTGTATGGCGCGCTGCTGGGTTTGTGTCATGAAATTACGGGTTTCTATCGGTTACCGCAGGCTCACGCTAATCGTGTGGAGTTGTTGCTGACGCAAGACGTGTTGGACGCCAACGCTATTCCGGAACTGGCCGAAATGGTGGAGCTGGTACGGGCTCCGGGCACTTGGCTGGCGCAGTTAGTGGCCGCGCATGCAGCCCTGTATCAACCCTTGCAGGCGCCTAAAAAGGTCAAGGCCGATGTGTTTCAACCCTTGATTGACGTGGTCAGTCTGGAGGATGACGTGCAGGAAACACTCAGCCACGAAACCCTTGAACAATGGCGTCAAAGCCTTAAGAAAATGGCCCTGCGCTTTCGCGATGCACTCAATGAGTGCTAAAAGTCGGGTTCGAAACTGTACGGTCATTCATCAGGACGTCATTAAAGCGCCACAGAACGTGGCAAATTCCTGAGGGATGACTGATATAATCCCGCGCTTTCGTGGAGAACCAACTTTTATGCCAACGTCCTTTCTAGAAATTGTCGAATTGCCTGACGGCCGTATCGAATTGCGCCGGGCTGAGGACGAGGGGTCTTTGGTGACGCTGAACTTCTCTGAAGACGCCAAGGCCTTTCTTCAGGGGCAGCATGTTGAAGTGGCAAAAGCCATGTTGAGTGTTGGGGTGCAAATGGCGGGGCGGCTGGCCGAGGGCGAGCTTGATAAAGAGGATGAAGGACCGCGCATCCTTCACTGAGTGTTTCGGTTGAACCGTTCAACGGCTGGCTTCTGTGTTCTATAGAAGCCCCGTGCTGGAGCTGTTTAGCCCAATCGAATATTCAGGCTTTGCCCTTGACCCATCAGGGCTGCGCCAATCAATTGTTGACGTGCGGTGCTGTTGAGCGGGTTTATCCAGCTCACCACCGTGTGGCTGCGGCCCAGGCGCAGCGCTTCACAGGTCAATTGCAAAGCGCTCTTGTTGCCGTTGGGCTGGAGCAGCAAAATGCGTTCGCGGTTCAGGCCAGCATCGCGCAGCCAGCTTTGCGTCAGGCTGGCGGGTGGAGCGATCAGTGTCAGCCAGCGCTCATCTTGTTGCTCGCTGAGTTCGCGAAGCATGGGGGCCAACAGGCTCAAGCAGTTCTCGGCAGCGCCGCGTAGCGACAGTTCACTGAAAACTTCAGGTTCTGCGCGCCAGGGTGAATCAAGCACGGTCTTGATCGTGGCGGGCATGGGTTGAGCCATGAATGCCTCGAATAAAGGAAGTTGTGCGGGTAGCGATGTGTGCGGGAACTGCATGACGCCTCCTTATTAACGGCGAATAACGCCGACACTCAGGCCTTCGATAACCAGTTCCTGCTCTTTGAGGTTGACCTCAATCGGCGCGAAATCGGGGTTCTCGGCGATCAGCCAGACTTTGCTGCCTTCTCGCTTGAATCGTTTGACCGTTACTTCGTCATCAATACGGGCTACCACGATTTGCCCGTTTCTTGCCTCGCGGCACGTGTGGACGGCAAGCAGGTCGCCATCAAAGATGCCAACGTCCTTCATGCTCATGCCCTGGACGCGCAACAGGTAGTCGGCGCGCGGGTGGAAGAAGGTCGGGTTGATGTTGCAGGACTCTTCAACGTGTTCCTGCGCCAGTATGGGAGCGCCAGCGGCCACTCGACCGATGATGGGCAGGGTGGACTCGTCGGCACTGGCCTCGAAACCGGGGATCCGGATGCCGCGGGAGGCGCCCGGCGTCATTTCGATGGCGCCCTTGCGGGCCAGGGCTTTGAGGTGTTCTTCGGCGGCATTGGGTGACTTGAAGCCCAGCTCCTGTGCGATTTCGGCACGGGTGGGCGGGTAGCCGTTGTCATCCAGGCAGCGTTTGATAAAGGCCAGGATCTCAGCTTGGCGTGGCGTCAGTTTTAGCATGTTGATCGCTCTGTCTTTTTATACAGTGACTGGGATTATATACAGTGAAGGCGCATTGGCAATGCTCCATTTTTAACCGTCCGCTGGACGGTCGTCGATGAGCAGTGAGGCGGCTACTTTATCAGCACCGGCCGCGTCCTCCGAGGCTGTGGTTAAATGCCGGACTGGCCGGTCGCAAAAAGAATGCCCACCTTGACTTTTTACAAACTGAAACGTATGTTTCAAACAACTGTTTAAGTGTTTGTCAGCCGGAGTAGACATGGCCCAGTCGGAAACCGTTGAACGTATCCTTGATGCTGCTGAGCAGCTGTTCGCGGAAAAAGGTTTTGCCGAGACTTCATTGCGGCTGATCACCAGCAAAGCCGGGGTCAACCTGGCGGCTGTGAATTACCATTTCGGGTCTAAAAAAGCGCTGATCCAGGCCGTCTTTTCGCGCTTCCTCGGGCCTTTCTGCGCCAACCTCGACCGTGAGCTGGAACGGCGCCAGGCCAGGCCGGACAGCCGTCCCGAGCTTGAAGAGCTGCTGGAAATGCTGGTGGAGCAAGCGTTGGTGATTCAGCCGCGCAGTGGCAACGACCTGTCCATCTTTATGCGATTGCTGGGGTTGGCGTTCAGTCAGAGCCAGGGGCATTTGCGCCGCTATCTTGAAGACATGTATGGCAAAGTGTTTCGCCGTTACATGCTGCTGGTCAATGAGGCTGCGCCGCAAATCCCGCCGATTGAACTGTTCTGGCGCGTGCACTTCATGCTGGGGGCGGCTGCGTTCAGCATGTCCGGGATCAAGGCGCTGCGCGCAATTGCCGAAACCGATTTCGGGGTTAACACCTCGATCGAGCAAGTCATGCGTTTGATGGTGCCTTTTCTGGCCGCTGGCATGCGTGCCGAAAGCGGCGTGGTCGATCCTGCGATGGCGGCGGCACAAATGCGCCCGCGCAACAAAACGTCTCAAGCCAACCCCAAGCTTTGACCTGACGCGGGTGGGCGTGGCTGCGCAGTTCCGCTAAGCTTGCCGCCATGCTCATTCCCGCCTTGCTCCCCTGTCCCCACTTCACGGCTGCTGCCCACACCGCAGGCGCGCACGCCGCTGCCTGCATTCGGGGCCGGGGAGCACGCGCACTTTCTTTTAAGGATTACCCATGAGTTCTGCCTTGCAAGGCTCCTTGATGGTGGACGTCGCCGGCACCTGGCTGACGGCTGACGATCGACACCTGCTGCGCCAGCCTGAAGTGGGCGGCCTGATTATTTTCGCGCGAAATATTGAGCACCCGCGTCAGGTGCGTGAACTGTGCGCTTCGATTCGCGCCATTCGCCCCGACCTGCTGCTGGCGGTGGATCAGGAGGGCGGGCGGGTTCAACGCCTGCGCCAGGGGTTCGTCCGCTTGCCTGCCATGCGTGCCATCGCTGATAACCCCAATGCCGAGTACCTTGCCGAGCAATGCGGCTGGATCATGGCGACTGAGGTTTTGGCAGTGGGGCTGGACTTGAGTTTCGCGCCCGTACTGGATCTCGACTACCAGCGCAGTGCCGTGGTCGGTAGCCGCTCATTTGAGGGCGATCCGCAGCGGGCTGCAACCCTGGCTGGTGCGTTCATCCGCGGGATGAATGACGCTGGAATGGCCGCCACGGGTAAGCATTTTCCGGGGCACGGGTGGGCTGAAGCTGATTCTCATGTGGCCATTCCCGTCGATGAGCGCAGCCTTGAACAGATTCGCAGCCACGATCTGGTGCCGTTCGCGCGTCTGAGTCAGCAGTTGGCGGCCGTCATGCCGGCCCATGTGATTTATCCCAAGGTCGACAGCCAGCCCGCTGGCTTTTCCCGTCGCTGGTTGCAGGACATCCTGCGCGGTGAGCTGGGGTTCGATGGCGTCATTTTCAGTGATGACCTGTCGATGGCCGGCGCCCATGTCGTGGGTGACGCGGCCAGTCGCATCGAAGCGGCCTTGACGGCCGGCTGCGACATGGGCCTGGTGTGCAATGACCGCGCGGCGGCGGAGCTGGCCCTCACGGCGGCCCAGCGCCTGAAGGTCACGCCTTCAGCCCGCATTGCACGCATGCGCAGTCAGGCCTTCGCCAGCACCGACTACCGCCAGGACCCGCGTTGGCAGGTGGCGATCGGTGCGCTCAAAGATGCTCAGTTGATTGATTAAGGGATCGCTCTGATGACGGTTTACGCAATTATGGGTGGCACGGGCCTGACCCAGCTTGAAGGCTTGACCATTACGCGCTCGCTGGCGCTGGATACCCCGTATGGCCCGACCTCGGCCGACATTCAGGTCGGTGAGTTCGCCGGGCGTGAAGTGTTGTTTTTGGCGCGCCACGGACACCCGCATCGGGTCCCGCCCCATCAGGTGAACTACCGCGCCAACATTTGGGCGCTGAAACAGGCAGGTGCTCAGGCGATTTTGGCGGTCAATGCCGTAGGCGGCATCCATATGGCCATGGGCACCGGGCATTTCTGCGTACCGCACCAATTGATCGATTACACCAGTGGCCGGGAGCACACGTTTTTTGCGGGGGATCTGGAGCATGTCACGCACATTGACTTCAGCCATCCCTACACCGAATCCCTGCGCGAGCAGTTGATTGGCGCATTGGCTGCCGAGGGGTGTTCCTACAGCTCCCATGGTGTGTATGCGGCGACCCAAGGACCACGCCTTGAAACAGTGGCTGAAATTGCTCGCCTTGAGCGTGACGGCTGCGACATTGTCGGCATGACCGGAATGCCCGAGGCGGCACTGGCCCGTGAGCTGGAACTGGAGTATGCCTGTCTGGCGTTGGTGGTGAACCCGGCAGCGGGCAAGTCCACGGCAATCATTACCATGGCCGAAATCGAACAGGCCCTGCGCGACGGCATGGGCAAGGTCAAATCGACGCTGGCACGTGTGCTGGCAGGGTAAGCCCTTTACCTGCTGTAGCCGCCAGACGAAGCCTGGCGCTGCTGGTCAGCGGCTACAGGATCGGGATTAACGCTTTTCGGTTTTGGGTGGCAGGGGCGCGAACAGCGCCTCAATGTCGTCGTCCTGCAACTTCCAGTCTCCCGCACTACGGCCGTCCAGAACCCCTGCCGCCAGATCTGACTTTTCCTGCTGCAAGTGCTGGATTTTCTCTTCCACGGTGCCGCGGGCAATCATCTTGTACACAAATACCGGTTTTTCTTGCCCGATGCGGTAGGCACGGTCGGTGGCCTGGTTCTCGGCGGCCGGATTCCACCACGGGTCGTAGTGAATCACGGTGTCCGCTTCGGTCAGGTTCAAACCCACGCCACCGGCCTTGAGGCTGATCAGGAAAATCTGCAGTTTGCCACTCTGGAAGTCTTTGACGGGGGTGCGCCGGTCCCGCGTTTGCCCCGTGAGCAGGGCGTAGGCAATGTTGCGCTTCTTCAATTCAGCTTCGATGAGCCCGAGCATTGAGGTGAATTGCGAAAACAGAAGAATGCGCCGGCCCTCGGCGAACAACGCTTCAAGCATCACCATCAAGCTGTCGAGCTTGCCCGACGTGCTGCCTTTCTTCGGCGGGTTATCGCTCACAAGCCGCAAGTCGCAGCACACCTGGCGCAGCTTGAGCAGCGCTTCAAGAATGATGATCTGGCTGCGCCCGACGCCTTTGCGGGTGATTTCATCGCGCACTTTCTTGTCCATCGCCAGGCGCATGGTTTCGTAAACGTCCCGCTGCGCTTCGTTCAGGTCCACCCAGTGGATGATCTCGGTCTTGGGTGGCAGCTCGGTGGCGACCTGCTCTTTGGTGCGGCGCAGCAGAAACGGTTTGATACGTGCGTTCAAGTGTTGCAGGCGCTCATCGTTGCCTTGGCGCTCAATCGGCACCCGATAGTCGCGGTTGAAGGTTTTGACGTCCCCCAGCCACCCGGGCAGCAAAAAGTGAAACAGCGCCCACAGTTCCCCCAGATGGTTCTCCAACGGCGTTCCGCTCAGGCACAGGCGCTGGCGTGCCGACAGTTCGCGCGCGGCCTGTGAGGCTTTGCTGTTCGGGTTTTTGATGTACTGCGCTTCGTCGAGAATCAGAATGTGCAGCGGCACCTTGGCCAACCGCTCAATGTCTTTGGGCAGCAAGGCATAGGTGGTCAGGATCAGGTCGTATTCGGTGAGGTGTTCGTAGTGTTTTTTGCGACTGGCCCCATACAGCGCCAGCACCTTGAGCTGCGGGGTGAAGTGCGCGGCTTCGTCCATCCAGTTCGGAATCAGGCTGGTGGGCATCACCACCATGGCCGGGCGGTCCAGTCTGCCAGCGTTTTTTTCGCACAGAATGTGCGCCAGGGTTTGCAGGGTTTTGCCCAGTCCCATGTCATCCGCCAGAATCCCGCCCACTTCAAGCTGGCGCAATGACTGCATCCAGCTCAATCCTTCAAGCTGATAGGGGCGCAACGTGGCATTGAGCCCCTGTGGCGGCGCCACGCTGAAATCCTTGATGTCGCGCAAGCGTTGGGCGAACCCGCGAATCTGTTCACCGCCCTCCCAGCGCAGGGGGATAGCGTCCAGGGCATTGAGCCGTGGCGCGTCGGCGCTCTTGATGCGCAAGGTCGTGGCGCTCGGTTCGCCCAGGTAAAACTCACCCAGGGTGGCCAGCACGGGTTTCAGGCGTCCGTAGGGCAAGGCCACTTGCAACGGCACGTGGGTGCTGTTGGGAATGGCCGGGATGTTCACCAGAATCAGTTCATCGTCACGGCGTTTGGCCAGTTTTTCGGGGCTGAGAATCTCGGTGTGCGAGCGCATCAGGTTCAGCAAGATGGGCAGCAAACTCAGGCGTTGGCCATTGACGATGATCCCCAGTTCCAGGTCGAACCAGTCACGTTCCGGCGCTTCGTCGACGTTGGCATACCAGTCTTCGACAGGGCTCAGGTCAAAGCCGAAATGCTCGTCGATCTGTAACTCCCAGCCCTGGTCTCGCAAGCTGTTCATCTGATTGAGGGTGAAATTCAGCCAGGCACTGTCGTTGACCATTTCAAACAGTTCACCGGCGCTTTCAGGCAGGGCTTTGCTCTGGCGGGTAGCGATTTTGAATCCCAGGGCACGCAGTTGCTCGCGGTAGGCGTTTTCTGTTTCGGGGTGGCGCTTGATGCGCAACACGTGGTCATCCTGGCGAATCAGCACGTCGGCGTTTTTCTGCCCCGAGACGTAATGCTCCCGGTAGTTGAAAGACAGCGCCGCGCGGTGCTGGATGTAACGCTGCATTTTGCCGTTGCGCGGCTCGAACGCACTGAACTCGGCACTGGCCAGCCACAAGCGCGGCACCGGTTGCACGTCGTCGATCAGTTGTTCGGGCAGGTTGGCAGGGCGGCGCGCGTCGAGCACCGCTTGCAGTTTTTCCAGAAGCTCGGCGTCCTGGGCAGCAGCAGGGTAATTCAAAGTGTCTTCAATCTTCAGTAGTACGGCCGCTATGTGTTTGCAGTGGATGCGCACAGGGCAGGTGCACGTCGCGCCCACCAGTAGCAACGAGCCTTTGGCAGACTCGCGCAACTCAATGGTTTGGCGGTAGGGGTTTTCGCCTGAACCCTGACAGCTGGACGTGATCTGGCTGTCACCGATCCGGGCGATTCTGACGCGATTTTCCCTGGCGTAGCGACGGCCACGCTCAAGGGTTTGCTCTTTGAACCGGCTGACCCACGTTGGCGCCAGCGGTTTGGTCAGTCGGGGTGTCGGGTTCAGGGGCATGGGGACTTCATTGTGCGGGCCCCATCAAGAAGGCTTCGGTGTCAGGCGCTCAAACAGCGCCTCGATGGTATTGAAGCGCTCATCCGGGCGTTCCATGGGCACCATGAACTTGAACAGCGTCGCGCCTTCAAACTTGTAGCGATTGGGCTGGCCCTGAATCAGTTTGATCAGCACCAGCGGATCGACCGGGGTGTCCGCGGCAAACTCGATGCGCCCGCCTTGCGGCCCGGCATCGACTTTTTTGATGCCCAGTTGTTCGGCGTGCAGCTTGAGCAAGGTAATGCGCACCAGGTTTTTGGTCGGTTCCGGCAGCAGGCCGAAGCGGTCGATCATCTCGACCTGCAAGTCCTTCAAGCCTTCTTCGTCGGTCGCTGAGGCGATGCGCTTGTACAGAATCAGTCGCGCATGCACATCGGGCAGGTACGACTCGGGAATCAGCGCGGGCACCCGCAGGTTGATCTCCGGGCCACCGCCCAACGGCTGGTCGAGGTTCGGTTGTTCGCCCTTGCGGATCGACTTGACGGCGCGTTCGAGCATTTCCATGTACAGGGTGAAACCCACGGCCTGGATCTGGCCACTTTGGCCGTCGCCCAGAAGCTCGCCAGCGCCACGGATTTCCAGGTCGTTGGTGGCCAGTACAAAGCCTGCACCCAAATCTTGGGTATTGGCGATGGCCTCCAGGCGCTTTTGCGCGTCCCCGGTGATTTGCTGGCGTGGAGGCGTCAGCAGGTAGGCGTAGGCCTGGTGGTGACTGCGGCCCACGCGGCCGCGCAACTGGTGCAATTGCGCCAGGCCGAACTTGTCGGCGCGTTCGATGATGATGGTGTTCGCACTCGGCACGTCGATACCGGTCTCGATGATGGTCGAGGCGATCAGCACGTTGAAGCGCTTGTGATAGAAGTCGCTCATCACTTGTTCGAGTTCGCGCTCGCGCATCTGGCCGTGGCCAATGCCGATACGGGCTTCGGGGACGAGTTCGGCCAGATCGGCCGCGCATTTCTCAATGGTCTTCACATCGTTGTGCAGGTAGTAAACCTGCCCACCACGCAGCAGTTCACGCAGCAGGGCTTCTTTGACCGTGCTGTTGTTCTGCTCCATGACGAAGGTGCGCACTGACAGGCGGCGGGCGGGCGGCGTGGCGATGATCGACAAGTCGCGCATGCCCGAAACCGCCATGTTCAGCGTGCGCGGGATCGGCGTGGCGGTGAGGGTCAGAATGTCGACTTCGCTGCGCAGGGCCTTGAGCTGTTCTTTCTGGCGCACGCCGAACCGGTGTTCCTCATCGATGATGACCAGCCCGAGGTTTTTGATTTTGACGTCGTCTTGCAACAGTTTGTGGGTGCCAATCACGATGTCGATCTTGCCTTCGGCCAGATCGGCGACCGCCGCATTGATCTCTTTGGCCGATTTGAAGCGGCTCATGACTTCTACCCGCACTGGCCAGTCGGCGAATCGGTCGCGGAAGCTGTTGTAATGTTGCTGTGCCAGCAGAGTAGTGGGAACCAAAATGGCGACCTGACGCCCGCCATGCACAGCGATGAACGCCGCGCGCATGGCCACCTCGGTCTTGCCGAAGCCCACGTCACCGCACACCAGGCGATCCATGGGCTTTGGCGCGAGCATGTCGGCGCGCACTGCTTCGATGGCGGTCTGCTGATCCGGGGTCTCTTCAAACGGGAAGCCCGCGCTGAAGGTTGCGTAGTCGGCTTTCGGGTCGTCGAACGCGTAACCTTCGCGGGCGGCGCGACGGGCATAAATGTCGAGCAGTTCGGCAGCCACATCGCGAACCTGTTCAGCCGCTTTGCGTTTGGCCTTTTGCCAGGTTTCAGAGCCCAGGCGGTGCAGGGGCGCCAGCTCGTCATCGCTGCCGGTGTAGCGGGCAATGAGGTGAAGGTTGGCCACGGGCACATAGAGCTTGGCGCCTTCGGCGTATTCGAGGGTCAGGAATTCAGCCACCTGATTGTCGACTTCCAGGGTCGCCAGGCCTTGATAGCGGCCAACACCGTGGTCGATGTGCACCACCGGCGCACCTTCGCGCAGCTCGGTCAGGTTTTTGATTACGGCGTCATTGTTGGCGTCGGCGCGCTTTTCGCGGCGTCGGCGCTGCATCACTCGCTGACCGAACAGCGGGCTCTCGGCGATCAGGGCCAGCGCCGGATCGTCCAGCAACAAGCCTTCATCGAGCGGGGCAATGGTGATTGCCAGGCGATGCTTGCTGGACACGAAGTCCGGCCAGCTGTCGACGGTTTTGGGGCGTAGCTTCAATCGCTCAAGCAGCTCCAGCAAGACTTCGCGGCGACCGGCGGACTCGGCGGTAAACAGCACGCGGCCTTCAAATTGCTCAAGAAACCCCGAGAGGGCGGCCAGCGGCTGATTGGCCTTGGCCTCGATCGCAAGATTGGGCAATGGCTGCGCCGGGAAGCGTTCGCGGCTGCTGCCGGTGTCCAGGTCATCCTGACTGGCGACCACCCGCGGCCAGCTTTTCAGGCGGGCGAAGCAGTCTTCGACCGGCAGGAACAGTTCGGCGGGCGGCAATAAAGGACGGGAGGGGTCAACCCGGCGTTCTTCGTAGCGGTTGCGCACGTCGGACCAGAAGTTCTCGGCGGCCTGTTCGATGCCGGGCAACGAGAACACCTGGGTGTCGCCGGGCAGGTAATCGAACAGGGTGGAGGTTTCGTCGAAGAACAGCGGCAGGTAGTACTCGATACCTGCTGGCGTAATCCCGCTGCTCAAATCCTGAAAGATCGGGCAGCGTCGAAAGTCGACGTCAAACCGTTCGCGGAACCGTGCCTTGAAGCGTGTCACGGCATCCTTCTGCAGGGGGAATTCCCGTGCGGGAAGCAAGCGAACCGAATCGACTTTGTCGATGGAGCGCTGATTCTCCGGGTCGAAGGTGCGCAGGGTTTCGATTTCGTCGTCGAACAGGTCGATCCGGTAAGGCAGCTTGCTGCCCATGGGGAACAGGTCGATCAGCGCGCCACGTACGGCGAACTCGCCGTGCTCGTACACCGTGTCGACACAGCGATAACCGCTGGCCTCCAGGCGGGTGCGCATCTGCTCGACATCCAGTTTTTGGCCGATATCCAGCACCAGGCTGCTGCCGAGCAGAAACTTGGTCGGTGCCAGGCGGTGTAGGGCCGTGGTGATCGGCACTACCAAAACGCCATGATCCAGCTCGGGCAACCGGTACAGGCTGGCGATGCGCTGGGAAATGATGTCCTGATGCGGCGAAAACAGGTCGTAGGGCAGGGTTTCCCAGTCCGGGAAATGCAAGACGGGCAGCTCGGGTGCAAAGAACCTCAACTCCTGCTCAAGGCGTTCGGCGCTTTGGCTGTCGGCGGTCAGGAGCAGAGTGAAGCGCTTGGCGGCGCTGGCGGCCTCGGCAATGGCGAGGCTCAGGGCGGCACCGGGCAGGTTGCCCCAGTGCTGTTTGCCTGCCGTAGCAGGAAGTTTGGGTAGTCGCAGGACGGGCACGGAAGGTTGAGCTCCAAGCGTTGCGGCAAAGAGGCCGATTGTAACGGGCCTGGGGGTTGGCTGTCAGTCGCCGTCTTTAATGGCGCGCCAAATCCTTCGGGGAAACGGTAAAACGCCGTCCGTCCCCCCTTGGCAAGCCCTTAAAAGGCAAGGGGAAACCGCGCATGGCGATTTTTTTCACCTGTAAATATTGGGGCTTAATCGTTTCAGTCAACCCGCATGACAGGCGCACATTGCCCATGGCCAGAGGCGGCGGCATAATGTAGCCCCTTTTTTCAGCCCCTACATGTGGAAGGTTCCCGTGACTCAGAAGCCCGACCAGTGTCTTGGTGAATGGATCGACCGTGAAGCACTCGCAGAAGCGATGATTCCGCTGATTGGTCAGCTTTACCGCAATAACAACGTGGTGAGCTCGATCTATGGCCGCAGCCTGATCAACCGTTCAGTCATTGCGATTCTCAAAGCTCACCGCTTTGCGCGTCATCGTCAGTCCGATGACATCGAATTGTCCGTGCACGAAACTTTCCCGCTGCTCAAAGCGATGAGCGAACTCAAGCTGGGTGCTGCTTCGGTAGACCTGGGCAAGCTGGCCGTCAAGTTCAAGACCGAAGGCAATGGCCGTACCGCCGAGCAGTTCGTGCGTGAAGAACTGGCCGACGTCGTGGGTCAGCAAAACGCTGACGCCCGTAAAGGCACCGACGTTGTGCTGTACGGTTTTGGCCGTATCGGCCGCCTGCTGGCGCGCATCCTGATCGAAAAAACCGGCGGCGGCGACGGCCTGCGCTTGCGTGCGATCGTGGTGCGCAAAGGCGCCGATAACGATCTGGTCAAGCGTGCCAGTCTGTTGCGTCGTGACTCCGTGCATGGCCCGTTTGACGGCACCATCGTGGTTGACGAAGAAAACAACACCATCACCGCCAACGGCAACCTGATTCAGGTGATCTACGCGAAGAATCCGACCGAGGTGGACTACACCCAGTACGGCATTCAAAACGCATTGCTGGTGGACAACACCGGTGTATGGCGTGACGCCGACGGTCTTGGCCAGCACCTGGCGTGCCCTGGCGTTGATCGTGTGGTTCTGACCGCGCCTGGCAAAGGCAAGCTCAAGAACATCGTTCACGGCATCAACCACGGTGAGATCACCGCTGACGACAAAATCATCTCGGCTGCTTCCTGCACCACCAACGCCATCGTGCCGGTGCTCAAAGCCGTCAATGACAAGTTCGGCATTGTGAACGGTCACGTTGAAACGGTTCACTCGTACACCAACGACCAGAACCTGATCGACAACTTCCACAAAGGCGATCGCCGTGGCCGTTCGGCTGCGCTGAACATGGTTATCACCGAGACCGGCGCTGCTACTGCTGCGGCCAAGGCGCTGCCTGAGCTGGCTGGCAAGCTGACCGGTAACGCGATCCGTGTGCCTACGCCTAACGTGTCGATGGCCATCCTCAACCTGAACCTTGAGAAGCCGGCTACCCGTGAAGAAATGAACGAGTACCTGCGTCACATGGCGCTGCACTCCGAACTGCACAAGCAGATCGACTTCGTCAGCTCGCAGGAAGTGGTTTCCACTGACTTCGTTGGCTCGCGTCATGCGGGTGTGGTTGATGCGGAAGCAACAATCTGCAACGACAACCGCGTTGTGCTGTACGTGTGGTACGACAACGAGTTCGGTTACAGCTGCCAGGTGGTTCGCGTGATGGAAGACATGGCCGGGGTTAACCCGCCAGCGTTCCCGCGTTAAGCGACTGCCGCACTTGAAAACGCCCCGACTGGTTCGGGGCGTTTTTGTAGGTGCGTTATGGCGTCAGTGCCGCGATATCACGCGTGACTGGCCACGGCCGATTTGGCTGTACGCCGTTCATGTGTGTTGCCACGGAACAGCACCACGGTGGCAATCAGTCCCAGCACGGCGGCGCCGGTCAGCCACAGACCAGGGGCCGCCTTGTTGTCCAGCACGTGGATCAAGTAGGTGCACGCCGCCGGGGTAAAGCCACCGAACGTTGCGGTCGCCAGGCTATACGCCAGCGAGAAGCCCGTGGTCCGCACCTCGACCGGCATGATTTCGGTGAGCGCCACCACCATCGCGCCGTTGTACGAGCTGTACAGGAAGGACAGCCACAGTTCGACGATCAGCAAGTGGCTGAAGCTCGGGTTGGCCACCAACCAGGACAACGCCGGATAGGCGGTCAGGATCGCGAGAATGGTCGCGCCCAGCAGCAAGGGTTTGCGCCCGACCTTGTCAGACAGTGAGCCCATCACCGGTAACCAAAAGAAATTGGAGGCGCCGATGCAGACCGTCACCAGCAGTGCATCAAAATCCGACAGGTTCAGTTCTGCTTTACCGAAGGTCGGGGTGTAGGCCGTGATCAGGTAAAACGACACGGTGGTCATGACCACCAGCGCCATGCCGCCAAGGACGAGTCCAAAGTTCTGACTGATCGAACGAATGATTTCTCGCAGGGTAGGGCGATGTTCGCGCGCTTCAAACTCGGGTGTTTCTTCCATTGAGCGGCGAATGACAAAAATCACCGGGACAATCAGGCAGCCCAGCAAAAACGGAATGCGCCAGCCCCACTCACCCATGTCCTGTGGGCTGAGCCAGTGATTCAAGCCGACGCCGAGCAGCCCGGCAAAGACCACCGCGGCCTGCTGGCTTGCGGACTGCCAGCTGACAAAAAAGCCTTTGCGGCCCGGCGTGGCGATTTCTGACAAGTAAACCGAGACGCCACCCAGCTCCACACCGGCGGAGAACCCTTGCAACAAACGCCCCAGTAGCACCAGCAGCGGCGCCGCCACGCCCAGCGTGGCATAACCCGGCACACAGGCAATCAGCACAGTGCCCATGGCCATCAGGGCGAGGGTGATGATCAGCCCTTTGCGTCGGCCATGGCGGTCAATGTAGGCGCCGAGGAAGATTGCACCCAGCGGGCGCATCAAGAAGCCGGCACCGAACGTGGCCAGCGCGAGCATCAGGGAAGCGAAGGCGTTATTGCTTGGAAAGAAGGTGTTGGCGATGGCTGTGGCGTAAAAGCCGAAGACCATGAAGTCGAACATTTCGAGGAAGTTACCGCTGACAACGCGAAAAATCGCCTTGCCTTTACCTGCACTGGAGGCCATCAGAAATCACCCGCTGTTATCTGTTTTATGCGTATCCATGTTTTTAGTCGTCCACACTGTCTGGTCCGGGCCTGCGCCAGTCAGACAAACAGTTTTGTAACCATATGTGTATCAAGATGTGTAGGCAACTAATGAAGTGACTACCGAGTGCTCAGGGGGTTTGCGCCAAGAGGGTTTGACGCAGTGGCTCGGGCAAGCCTTCGGGCGCGAGCCAAATGCCCAGGTACGCTTTGGCGAGCGCTTTGTCAGTGCTGGTGAAGATGACCTGGCCATTGCGTTCCAGGTTCAGGCCGCGCGCGGGGTCGTAATCCAGGGCATAGCGGTCACCGCGCTGGATGTTGGCAAAACTGCCCTGCAGCTTTTTTAATCCCGCTTCGAGGGTCCTCAGCGTGGCAGGCGAGTGTTGACGCTTGAGGATGGTGGCAGAGGCGGTGGTGATGTCGCTGTGATCAAGGTCGCGCAGATAAAACAGCTCTAGGCGCAGGTCGCGCAACTGCTCAAAGGCGTCCCGGGGGCTGACGTTGGCAGGTGCAAACAGGGCCGCGGCATAGACATCGGCCCACAGGTACGTCAGCACGATTTGGCCTTTGCGCTGTAGGGTTTGAGAACCATCTTTTAATTGAGTAGGAAAGTTCGCCTCCTTGATCGGTTTTGCCTCGTCGGCCAGACAGGAAAGGCTGTTCATCAGCAACAGAGCGATCAATAAATGGCGCATAAGGGGCTCTCTGAAAGGGTGAGTGGGCGCGGCGGCTCGGGGCCGCGATCAAGGTTGAGACGGCTGCGGATTCTACATCCCGCGCAACCCGTCACTGCCTCTTGAAGAGAGTTAAGGTCAGTTCTGGATGTAGTGAACACAAAATTAGCCTACGACGAGACCAAGGGTTAATGTTCGCCGCGTTCAGGCTTCTATAGACTGTGCCCCACGTTTTGATCCTTCATGGCGCCGGCCGCGTCATGATTTAGCCGCAGGCGCCTGAAAATGCGCCGCGGCCCGTTCTGAGGAGTACGCATGGCTGTCTACAACTACGACGTAGTGGTACTGGGTTCCGGCCCGGCAGGAGAAGGTGCGGCAATGAACGCCGCAAAAGCAGGGCGCAAGGTGGCGATGGTCGACAGCCGGCGTCAGGTCGGCGGTAACTGCACGCACTTGGGCACCATCCCGTCCAAGGCTCTGCGTCACTCGGTCCGGCAGATCATGCAGTTCAACACCAACCCGATGTTTCGGGCCATCGGTGAACCCCGCTGGTTTTCTTTCCCGGATGTGCTCAAAAGCGCCGAGAAAGTGATTTCCAAGCAAGTGACCTCGCGCACCGGTTACTACGCCCGCAACCGTGTTGACCTGTTCTTCGGCACCGGCAGTTTTACCGACGAGCAAACCATCGAAGTGGTCTGCGCCAACGGCGTGGTCGAAACGCTGATGGCCAAGCAGATCATCATTGCTACCGGTTCGCGCCCGTACCGCCCGGCCGATATCGATTTCACCCACTCGCGCATCTACGACAGCGACACCATCCTCAGCCTGGGCCACACCCCGCGCAAGCTGATCGTCTACGGCGCGGGTGTAATCGGTTGCGAATACGCGTCGATATTCAGTGGTCTGGGCGTGCTGGTTGAGCTGGTGGACAACCGCGAGCAACTGCTGAGCTTCCTCGACTCCGAAATCTCGCAGGCGCTGAGCTACCACTTCAGCAACAACAACATCACCGTGCGCCACAACGAAGAGTACGAGCGTGTTGAAGGCGTCGAAAATGGCGTGATCCTGCACCTCAAGTCCGGCAAGAAGATCAAGGCCGATGCCTTGCTCTGGTGCAACGGCCGTACCGGCAACACTGACCAGCTGGGGCTGGAGAACATTGGCATCAAGCCCAATGGTCGCGGCCAGATCAGCGTGGATGAGAACTACTGCACTGCAGTGCCCAACATCTACGCGGCAGGCGACGTAATTGGCTGGCCGAGCCTGGCCAGTGCAGCGCACGACCAGGGTCGCTCGGCTGCCGGCAGCATCGTGGACAACGGCAGCTGGCGTTTCGTGAATGACGTGCCGACCGGCATTTACACCATTCCGGAGATCAGCTCGATCGGCAAGAACGAGCAAGAACTGACCCAGGCTAAAGTGCCCTACGAAGTGGGCAAGGCGTTCTTCAAGGGCATGGCGCGTGCGCAGATTGCCGGCGAGCCGCAAGGCATGCTGAAAATCCTGTTCCACCGTGAAACCCTGCAAGTACTGGGCGTACATTGCTTCGGCTATCAGGCCTCGGAGATCGTGCACATCGGTCAGGCGATCATGAACCAGCCGGGTGAGCTCAATACCCTGAAGTATTTCGTCAACACCACGTTTAACTACCCGACCATGGCTGAAGCCTATCGGGTAGCGGCTTACGACGGCCTTAACCGGCTTTTTTAAGCGGCTCCGGCCGGTGGCCTGAGCCGGCCGGGGAGACCGATTTCAGCTATTCCCGAGGGTGGCAGTGGCCAAACCGGGAAAGTCTGTAATCAGGCTATCTACGCCGAAATCAGCGAGTCTGCGCATCAGTGCAGGCTCGTTGACTGTCCATACCGACACATGCAAACCCTGACGCTGGGCTTTTTCCAGGCGCTCCGGGGTGCAGAGTGTCCAGTTCAATGCCAGCATCTCGCAGCCATAGCTTTGCGCGACCTTCAGCGGGTCGAGCCAGGCGTATTCGGCAACCAGTCCGCGAGACAGGTCCGGTGTCAGTTCGATAGCTGCCTTAAGTACTTCACGGGAACTTGAGGTCACGGTGACCTTGTCCATCAGGCCGTGGCGCTGGGCCATTTCGCGAATCGCCAACACGGTGGTCGCTGCCCGCGTACGGGACGCGCTTTTGACTTCCAGCTGCCAATGCTCGAAGTCGCACTTTTCAAACAATTCTTCGAGTCGTGGAATCGGACACGGATGCACCCAGCCCGGGCCGCCCTTGCGTGCGTCATAGGTCGCGAGATCGGCTGCGGTGTGTTCGATCACCTTGCCGCGTCGGTCGGTGGTGCGCTTGAGCGTCGGATCGTGAATCACCATCAGCTCACCGTCCTTGGACAGGTGCAGGTCGAGTTCGCAGCGGCGCACGCCGTGCTTGAGGCATTGCTCGAAGCTGGCGAGGGTGTTTTCGGGTGCTTCGCCTTTGGCGCCGCGATGGCCATAAATCAGGGTCACAATTGCTCCTTAATACACAATTCACAGCGCCGGGACGCGCTTACTCTTCTTCGGCTGCTTCGTTTTGTTCACGGGCCAGACGGCGTGCCTGGGCCTGTTTTTGCAAGATGTAACGGGCCAGCAACTGACGCTGTGCGTCGGTGATGGCTTCAAACTCGGTGCCAATCTCGAACTGGCCGTTGCGTGGGGTGCAATGGGTGACCTTGGCGCGCAACAGAAGCCCCAGCGCTTGGGGCATCAGCACCAGTTTGATCGAGAGGTGGGTGCCCGGCGAATAGGCGTTTGCATGCTCGAATTCAATGCCGCCTTCGGACAGCTTGACCGGTTGCAGCTCGCCAATCTTGCCCAGTACGGTTTGTGCGACCACTTGGCTGAGCAGGTCGACCCGTTTGTTCAGGGTTTTGAGGTAGCTGGACAGGGTGCGGTCGCGTTCGCTGATCTGGCGCAGCAGGTGCTGCGACTCGAATTCGCTCAGGTGTAACTCACTGAGTAAATTGAATAAAGGCGAAGCATCCTGCAACACTTCAGTGCTCGCGGCTTGAGGTGCCGACAGCGGGGTTATTTCCAGTGCGATCACATCATCGATACGGTAGTATTCGCGGCGATCTGCTTCATCTAATGTCGACATGGCGAACCCATGGTGGCGGCTGTGGTCTGAGTGTAAAGCTGCTTATCAGGCCCCGCCACAAGGACGTCTTCTTTTCCCTCGAACAAGCCCCGACATGTTCAGACCTCTCTTCGTATTTATCGGCACGCGTTATACCCGTGCAAAGCGTCGCAATCATTTTGTGTCGTTCATTTCTCTGACTTCAATGATCGGACTCGCCCTCGGCGTGGTCGTGATGATTGTGGTGTTGTCGGTGATGAACGGCTTCGATCATGAGATGCGCACCCGTGTGCTGGGCATGGTGCCCCACGCGACCATCGTCGGCGACCAGCCGATCAGTGACTGGCAAACGCTGGCCGCCCAGGTCAGGCAGAACCCGAAGGTGGAGGCGGTGGCGCCGTACACCCAGATGCAGGGCCTGCTGACCCATGACGGCAACGTGCAAAAAGTCCTGCTCAATGCCATCGACCCCGCGCAAGAGCGCAAGGTGTCGATCATTGACCGGTTCATGTTGCAAGGTCAGCTCGATTCACTGACGCCCGGCGGCTTCGGCATCATCATTGGCGACAAGGCGGCGAAAAAGCTCGGCGTGGCCGTTGGCGACAAGCTGACGTTCGTGGCCCCGGAAGTCACGGTGACCCCGGCGGGCATGTTTCCGCGCATGAAACGCTTCACGGTGCAGGGCATTTTCCATGTCGGCGCCGGTGAAATCGACGGCTATCTGGGCATTACCCATTTGCAGGACCTGGCGCGTTTGCAGCGCTGGAAACCCGATCAGGTCCAGGGGTTGCGCCTGAAGTTCGACGACCTGTTCCAGGCGCCTCGCACAGCGTGGGAAATCGCCCAAAAGCTGGGGGATGACCGTTATTACGCCCGTGACTGGACCCGCACCCACGGCAACCTGTATCAGGCCATCCGCATGGAGAAAGCCATGATCGGCCTGCTCCTGTTGCTGATCGTGGCCGTGGCGGCCTTCAACATCATTTCCACGCTGGTCATGGTGGTGAACGACAAGAAGGGCGATATCGCGATCCTGCGGACGCTGGGCGCCACACCGGGCACGATCATGGCCATTTTCATGGTGCAGGGCACCGTGATCGGCGTGGTCGGCACTGCCATTGGTGCGGTGCTGGGCATGCTGGCGGCCTTGAATGTCAGCGCGGCGATCTCGGCCCTTGAAGGGCTGATCGGCCACAAGTTTCTCAACGCCGACGTGTACTTCATCGACTACCTGCCGTCGCAATTGCAGACGCAGGACGTGTTGATGGTCTGTGGCGCGGCATTGGTTCTGAGTTTCCTCGCGACCTTGTACCCGGCCTGGCGTGCTGCGCGCACCCAGCCTGCGCAGGCGCTTCGTTATGAGTGAGTTGGGCATGAAAGAACAAGCAGTGTTGAGTTGCCGCGACCTGGGCAAGTCCTACGAGGAAGGCCCGGAGTCAGTGGTGGTGTTGTCGGGCCTGCAACTGGAGTTGCACCCGGGTGAGCGTGTGGCCATCGTCGGCACCTCGGGCTCGGGCAAAAGTACCTTGCTTAATTTGCTCGGTGGCCTCGACACGCCGACTACCGGCAGTGTGTGGCTGGCGGGTGAAGAACTGTCGGCGCTGGGCGAGAAGGCCCGTGGCCAGTTGCGTAACCGTTCACTGGGTTTCGTGTACCAGTTTCACCACTTGTTGCCCGAGTTCACGGCGCTGGAAAACGTGTGCATGCCGCTGTTGATCGGCAAGACATCGATTCCCGAAGCGCGGGAGCGGGCCACGGCACTGTTGACCCGTGTCGGCCTGAGCCACCGTCTGGAGCACAAGCCGGCCGAGTTGTCCGGTGGCGAGCGCCAGCGCGTGGCCATCGCCCGTGCGTTGGTGAACAACCCCGGGCTGGTGATGCTCGATGAGCCTACCGGCAACCTTGACGCCCATACCGCGCAAGGCATTCAGGACCTGATGCTCGAACTCAGCACCTCGATGCGTACCGCGTTCCTGGTGGTCACGCATGACATGAACCTGGCCCGCCAGATGGATCGCGTGCTGCACCTTCAAGAAGGTCGCCTGACCACGATTTGATCGGCCAAAACCCGCCACCCTGACCGGTGCCGGGTCTTTTATTTTTTTACGGTGCCCGCGAATGTTCAGACCGTTATCGATTTTTATCGGCACGCGCTATACCCGCGCCAAGCGCCGCAATCGTTTTGTTTCGTTCATCTCCATGACCTCGATGATCGGCCTCGCCCTGGGCGTATTGGCCATGATTGTGGTGCTCTCGGTGATGAACGGTTTTCAGCGTGAAATGAGTAACCGCATCCTTGGCATGGTGCCCCATGCCACGGTCGTGGGCGTAAAGCCCATCGATGACTGGCGCCCGGTGGCTGAAGCCGCCATGAAACACCCCGAGGTCACGGCCGCAGTGCCGTTCACCGAGATGGAAGGGATGCTCTCCTACAAGGGGTCGATGCAGCCGATTCAGATCAGCGGCGTTGATCCGGCACTCGAAGGCCAGGTGTCCATCGTGACCCGGCACATCGTGCAGGGGCGCATGGAAGACCTTAAGCCCGGCGAATTTGGCGTGGTATTGGGTGATATCACGGCGCGGCGTTTCCGGTTGGGCGTCGGCGACAAGATTACCCTGATCGTGCCCGAAGCCAGCACCGCGCCGGGTGGCATCACCCCGCGTCTGCAACGCTTGAACGTGGTCGGGATCTTCAAAGTGGGGGCCGAGCTGGATGGTTCCATGGGGCTGATCCACGTTGAGGATGCAGCAACCATGCAGCGCTGGGCGCCGAATCAGGTCCAAAGCGTGCGGCTGGCCGTCAAGGACCTGTATGCCGCGCCCAAGGTCTCGGCCGAGGTGGTCGCCGGGTTGGGTGATGCCTACCGCGCTGACGACTGGACGCACACCCAGGGCAGCCTGTTCAGTGCCATGAAAATGGAAAAAACCATGATTGGTCTGCTGCTGCTGATGATCGTGGCCGTGGCGGCATTCAACATCATCGCCACCTTGATCATGGTGGTGAACGACAAGGGGGCTGACATCGCGATCTTGCGCACCATCGGCGCCACGCCGCGTCAGATCATGGCCATATTCATGGTGCAGGGCACGGTGATCGGGATTGTCGGCACCTTGATCGGTGGCGTGCTGGGCGTGATTGCCGCGTTGAATGTCAGCGCGCTGGTGGGCTGGATGGAGCGGGTGAGCGGGCAACACATCTTCAGTTCAGACGTCTACTTCGTCAGCAACCTGCCGTCCGAGTTGCAAGGCGGTGACGTGCTGCTGATTTGCACGGCGGGTTTTGTGCTGAGCTTCCTGGCAACGCTGTACCCGGCGTACCGCGCGGCGAAAATCCAGCCGGCTCACGCATTGCGTTACTCCTGATCCCTCGCATGTGCGCACAGGCTGCAGGCTTGATGATCGACGGCATGCAGCCTGCGCCAGTTCCTACATTGACTGCGCCCTTGTAGGCAGTTCAATCACAAACCGCGTCATCCCGGCCTGTGACTCACAGGTGATCTGCCCGCCATGGGCGCGAATGATCGATTGGGTGATTGCCAGCCCCAAGCCTGCGTGTTCACTGCTGCCTTCCCGGCGTGCCGGGTCCGCCCGGTAAAACCGGTCGAACAGGCGCGGCAGTAACGCTGCAGGGATGCCAGGCCCGCTGTTTTCAACGGTGATGCGCAAGCGGTCTGCTGCGGGCACCATGCGCACCTTGATCTCGCCACCGGCGGGCGTGTAGCGCAAGGCGTTATCCAGCAGGTTGGAAAGGGCGCGGCGCAGCATGCTGCGGTCGCCCGCCAACTGGCCGCTGCCTTCATGGGTCAATTGAATCTGCGATTCTTCTGCCAGCAACGCATAAAACTCCAGCAGGGCCTCCACCTCGTGTGCCAGGTCCAGCGGCTCGCGTCTGGGTGTCAGCAGGCCGTGGTCGGCCTTGGCCAGGTACAGCATGTCGTTAACCAGCTGTGCCATCCATTGCAGTTCTTCGAGGTTGCTGTGCAGGGCCTCGCGGTATGCATCAATGTCCCGTGGCCGGGTTAGCGTCACCTGAGTGTGGGTCAGCAAGTTGGAGAGCGGGGTGCGCAGCTCATGGGCGATATCGGCGGAGAACGCTGAAAGGCGCTGAAATGACGCGTCAAGGCGCTCCAGCATGGCGTTGAAGGCGTGCGCCAAGTCCGCAAGCTCCGTAGGCATTTGCGCTTCAGGTAAGCGCGCAGTGAGCGAATCGGCCGAGACACTGGCCGCAATCGCGCTCATGCGGCGTAACGGGCGCAAGCCACTGCGCGCCGCCCACGCCCCCAAAATGGCGGTGGCCAACGCCGAGAGGCCGACGGTCATCCAGATCAAGCGTTGCATGCGCTGCAAGAAATGCTGGTGATGGGTGATGTCCAGGAGCAAGGTCAAGCGGGGTGCATCCGGCGTTTCGGGCTGGGGATTGAGCACGCGATAATCGGTGCCCTTTATTTGCAGGCTGCCCAGGCCGGGGGTGGTCGGCAAATCGTTGGGCAGGCTGGTTGAGCTGTCAAACCACGGGTGACCGTCGGGGCCGCGCACGCGAATGCTCAGATCGGGCTGATGACTCAAATCTTGCAGCAACACCGGCAGGCGCCGGGAGAACTGCTCGAGGGTGCTTACGCCGTTCAGCGTGCTGCGCAACCCTGCCAGCCGGGCTTCCATCAGTTGCTGATCCAGTTCGACGAAATGCACTTCGCTGGCGCGTCCGAACAGCACCCCGGCGAACAGCGAAACCACTGCCGTACACCCCGCAAACAGCAACGCCAGACGACTGCTCAGCGACAGGCGACGCATCACGGCGTGCGCTCTTCAAGCACGTAGCCCATGCCGCGTACGGTGTGGATCAGCTTTTGGTCGTGGCTGTCATCGATTTTCAGGCGCAGGCGGCGGATGGCGACTTCGATAACATTGGTGTCGCTGTCGAAATTCATGTCCCACACCTGAGAGGCAATCAGCGATTTGGGCAGCACTTCCCCCTGACGCCTGAGCAGCAACTCCAGCAACGAGAATTCCTTGGCGGTCAGGTCGATGCGCTGGCCATTGCGTTCTACGCGGCGGCGGATCAGGTCCAGGCGCAGGTCGGCCAGTTGCAGGCTGGTTTCCTGGGTGGTACTGCTGCCGCGCCGCAACAGGCTGCGCACGCGCGCCAGCAGCTCGGAGAAAGCAAAGGGCTTGACCAGGTAATCGTCGGCCCCCAGCTCCAGGCCGTGAACGCGGTCTTCAACGGCATCGCGGGCAGTGAGAAACAGCACCGGCATGTCCAGCCCGGCGCTGCGCACCGCTTGCAGGATTTGCCAGCCATCGCGACCGGGGAGCATCACATCGAGGATTAACAGCGCATAGTCGCCGGTCAGGGCGAGGTGCTGGCCAGTGATGCCGTCAGCAGCCAGTTCGGTGATGAAACCCGCTTCGCTCAGGCCCTGTCGCAGGTATTGCCCGGTTTTGGGCTGGTCTTCAACAATCAGCAGTTTCATGGGCGACCTATCAAAAAAATACCTCAGCCTTATACAGCGGCGCGTGTGGCGAAGGGTAATCCTGACAAAGTTGTAATCTTTCGGTCAGTTGACTGCCAGTACCGAGGTTTAAAGTCAGGGAATGTTCGAATAGTAGCCTTCTGGAGTACCTATGACCCTACGTAATCGTTTGGCCCTTGCGGCGTGTGTGTTGGCATTCAGTGTGTCGGCCGTTGCCTCGCCGGGCAGTCATGCGGAGATTGGCCACCCGGCAGCGGCTGCCAGCGCTACGCGCACGGTTAACATCGAAATGACCGATCTGGCGTTCTCGCCCAAGACCCTTGAGGTGAAAGCCGGTGAAACCGTGCGCTTTGTGCTGGTCAACAAGGGCCAACTGCTGCATGAGTTCAACTTGGGCGATGCCGCGATGCACGCCGAACATCAGAAAGAAATGCTCAAGATGCAGCAAAGCGGGGCGATGACCACCACAGGCATGCACCACGCCGGCATGGACCATGGTGCGATGGGGCAGGGTTCTATGCCCATGGCCGGGATGACCCACGATGACCCCAACAGCGTGCTGGTCGAACCGGGCAAAACCGCTGAGCTGACCTGGACGTTCAGCGGTACTCGCGACCTCGAATTTGCCTGCAATGTGCCCGGCCACTACCAGGCAGGCATGGTCGGGACGCTCAAAGTAGCGCCTTAAATCGTGAAGTTCGTCTGCGGGCGCTGAAAGCCGGGCGTAAACCCGATAGAATTGCGGGGTTTTTCTAGCCAGGTTTTTGTCATGCATCCCGCAGCCGAACATTCGCCGCTGGGCAAGTCCAGTGAATACATCAGCACCTACACCCCGTCCTTGCTGTTCCCCATCCCGCGTGCCGCAAAATGGGCAGAGTTGGGTCTGAGCGCCGAGACGCTGCCCTATGTCGGGGTGGATTTTTGGACCTGCTTTGAACTGTCGTGGCTGTTGCCGTCGGGTAAACCGGTCGTTGCCATCGGCGAGTTTTGTTTCGCTGCCGATTCGCCCAATATCGTGGAATCCAAGTCGTTCAAGTTGTACTTGAACTCCCTGAACCAGACCGTATTCCCGGATACATCGAGCCTGCTTGAGACCCTGACTTCTGACTTGTCAGAAGCATCGGGCAAGCCTGTCACCGTTCGCGTACGGACGCTGGATGAAGTGCAAGCTGATGGCGTAGGTGTTTTGCCGGGTGTGTGCATTGACGGTCTGGACATCACGGTCAGCGACTATGCGCAGCCTCGTCCGGAGCTTTTGAAGTGCGATGCTTCGCACGTGGTTGAAGAAAGCGTTTACAGCCATTTGCTCAAATCTAACTGCCCGGTGACCAGTCAACCCGATTGGGGCACGGTGGTGGTGCAATACCGCGGCGCGGCGCTGGATCACGCCAGTCTGTTGGCGTATCTGGTGAGCTTCCGGCAGCACTCTGATTTTCACGAGCAGTGCGTCGAGCGGATTTTTCTCGACCTGCAACGCCTGCTCAAGCCCGAGGCCTTGACCGTGTATGCGCGCTATGTGCGTCGCGGCGGGCTGGACATCAACCCGTACCGTTCCACTGAAACGGCCGAGTTCAAAAACCTGCGCCTGGTGCGTCAGTAACCGTATTGCCTTGCAGGCGCGGGGGACGCGCCTGCAAGTGATGCGGCATCAGGCGTTATTCAGCGCCTTGGCCTGTTCCAGCACGGCTTCAACGTGACCGGGCACTTTGACCCCGCGCCATTCGTGACGCAGCACACCATCCTTGTCGATCAGGAAGGTGCTGCGGTCCACGCCAAGGTATTCCTTGCCATACAGCTTTTTCAGCTTGATCACATCAAACAACTGGCACAGGGCTTCGTCCTTGTCGCTCAGCAGTTCGAACGGGAAACCTTGCTTGGCCTTGAAGTTTTCGTGTGATTTGAGGCTGTCACGTGAAACGCCAAAGATTTCGGTGTTGGCCGCCTGGAAGTCCGCGTAGTGATCTCGAAACCCTTGGCCTTCAGTGGTGCAGCCCGGCGTGCTGTCCTTGGGGTAGAAGTAAATCACCACCTGCTTGCCTTTAAGGTCGGACAGCTTGACGGTTTTCTCGCTGGTGGCAGCGATCTGGAAATCGCTGACGGGTTGATCGATTGCTACAGCCATGGGGCGCTCCTTACATCGGGTTTTGTGGACGCCAAGGTTCAATCAGCGCATCCAGGTTCAGGGCGTCGGCAAAATCAAGGAACTGGTCACGCAGCCAGCTGATTTGTACGCCTGCCGGCAAGGTCACGGTAAACGTGGCGTTGAGCATGGTGCCGCCGGTTTGCGGAGCCTGATAGGTGTCGCAGGTCAGGTTTTCGAGTTCGACGTTGTGGTCGATGAAGAACTGGCACAGCTCATTGATGATGTCCGGACGATACGCCGAACTGACATACGCCACGTAAGGCAAGGCTTGCGGACGGGTTTCGAGGGCCGCGCTGCGGATCACATTGACCGTGAATGCGTGTTTTTTGGCCAGTGATGGCAAGCCGGCCTCTAGGCGCGCCAGCGCATCCCAGCTGCCAGTGACTTCCAGTACCAGTGCGCTGCACTCGCCGTGGCGCGTCAGGCGCGAGGTCACGACCGCGCAGCGGTTCTCATGGCTGGCACGGCACAGGACGTTGGTCAGCTCCATTGGGTTGGCGCCAAGGGCACTGATGACAAGGAATTGTTCGCGAACTGTGGGGGTGGACATTCAGCCTTCCTAAAACGATGAGTGGTCGGTACGGACGGTGCACGGGTTGCCCGTGGCGCACTTTATGGCGCGAAACCCTCGCACGCAGCAGCCATCACACAAGGTTGGCAAAGGGTGCGAACCCGGCACGGCGGCGTTTGGGTGGGGCTTTGGGCGCGATATAAAGAGCCATAAAACAGGCCCGCGTGCACATCAGTACCAATCAAAGGCTGAAGGGTAGCGAAAAGCAGCGCGAAGGGGAATGCTCATCGGGCGCGCTGTTGCTTGTGCAAGGGTCAAGGCGCCAGTACCATTACGGCTCTCTTTTTCCGGCAGGAGCGGTTGCATGATTGCGGGCAGTATGGTGGCACTGGTCACACCTATGGATGCACAAGGTCGCCTGGACTGGGACGCTCTGAGCAAACTGGTGGACTTTCACCTGCAAGAGGGCACCAACGCCATTGTTGCCGTTGGCACTACAGGTGAATCGGCAACGCTGGATGTGAACGAACACATCGAAGTGATTCGTCACGTTGTCAAACAAGTCGCAGGGCGTATCCCTGTCATCGCCGGCACGGGCGCCAACTCGACCCGTGAAGCGATCGAGCTGACTGCCAATGCAAAAAAGGCAGGTGCAGATGCTTGTCTGCTGGTCACGCCTTACTACAACAAGCCAACGCAAGAAGGCTTGTATCAGCATTTCAAGACCATCGCTGAAGCGGTCCACATCCCGCAGATCCTCTACAACGTGCCGGGCCGTACGGCCTGCGACATGCTGCCTGCCACGGTGGTGCGCCTGTCGACGGTGCCAAACATCATCGGCATCAAGGAAGCCACCGGCGACCTGCAGCGGGCCAAAGACATCCTGGCCGGCGTGAGCAAAGACTTCCTGGTGTACTCCGGGGATGACGCCACAGCCGTTGAGCTGATGCTGCTGGGCGGCAAGGGCAATATTTCGGTGACGGCCAACGTTGCGCCACGTGCCATGAGCAATCTGTGCGCTGCCGCGATCGCGGGCGATGCCGTCAAGGCGCGTGCCATTCACGAACAGTTGATGCCGCTCAATAAAACCCTGTTTATCGAATCCAACCCTATCCCCGTGAAGTGGGCGCTGCATGAGATGGGCATGATGCCGGACGGTATCCGTCTGCCGCTCACCTGGCTCAGCGAAGCCTGCCACGAACCGCTGCGTCAGGCCCTGCGCCAGTCCGGCGTATTGGTTTAATTGAGGAAGCACTACGCATGAAGCGATTGGCCGGACTTTCCGCACTAGCCGTGATTATTTCCAGCACCAGCGGTTGCGGTTGGCTGTGGGGTCCAGAGGGTTATTTCCGGGACCGTGGCAGCGACTATCTGGAGGCGCAACAAACGGCGCCAATGCAATTGCCGCCGGGTGTGCAGACTGACAAGCGCCTTGTGCCGCTGTTGCCGATCCCGAGCAACGTGCCGGATGACAACGTCAAGGGCGAATTTGAAGTGCCGCGTCCGCAACCTTTGGTGGCGACCACCAGTGCGAGCGATTTCAGCCTGCAAAAAAGCGGCGACAGCCGCTGGTTGATGGCGCAGCGTTCTCCGTCTGAAGTCTGGCCGCTGGCCCTTCAGTTCTTCCAGGACAACGGCTTCCGTATCGACGAGCAGCGCCCGCAAACCGGTGAGTTCACCACCACGTGGCAGGGCGCCAGCGAATTGTCCTCCTCGATGGTCCGTCACCTGGGCAGCAGCGGTCTGGCCGCCGACAGCGAAACTCGCCTGCGAGTCCGTATCGAGCCAGGCGTGCAGCGCAATACCAGCGAAATCTACGTGGTCAGCGCCAACCGCCCTGCGGGCAGCACTGCCAACGTCGACTTCACCAACCGTTCGGTCAACGCCGGGCTGGATGCGGCACTGGTCAATGAAATGCTGGTCAGCATGAGCCGCAGCGCCGACAAGGGCGGTACGGTGTCGTTGCTCGCGGCCCGCGACTTTGACACGCCGACTCGCGTAACCCTGAACGAAGACGGCAGCGGCAACCCGGTGCTGACGCTCAACGAAGACCTCGACCGTGCGTGGTCCAGCGTGGGTCGTGCGCTGGAACAGGGCGAATGGCGCGTTGAAGACATCAACCGCACGTTGGGCCTGTACTACATCAACCTCGCTGAAAAAGCCCAGAAAAAAGACGACAAGCCTGGCTTCTTCGCCGGTATGTTCGGCAGCAAGCCGGACAAGGAAGAAGTTGAAGCCCGTGCCGAGCGTTATCAGGTTCGCCTGAGCAAAGTGGGCGACGCGGTGCAAGTGACGGTCGAAGAGAACATCAACACCGTAGCGTCGCCAGAAGTGGCGCGCAAAGTGTTGGGCGTGATCCAGGACAACTTGGGCTGATTCTATGCGTTTTGCCGTTCTCGGCAGTGGTAGCCAAGGGAATGGCACGCTGATAGCCAGCGACAGCACTTATGTTTTGGTCGATTGCGGTTTCTCCCTGCGGGAAACCGAACGCCGTTTGGTTCGGTTGGGCATCAGTCCACACCAGCTGAGCGCGATTCTGGTAACCCACGAACATGCCGATCACGTGCATGGCGTGGGTTTACTGTCTCGGCGTTACAATTTGCCGGTCTATATGAGCCGTGGCACCCAGCGCGGGATGCGCAAACCCCTTGAGCCTGCCGGTTACGTGGCGGGTGGCGAGACATTACAGATTGGCGCGTTGAGCATCAGCGTCACACGGGTCGCCCATGATGCGCAGGAGCCCACGCAATACGTATTCAGTGACGGTCAGCGACGTTTTGGTCTGCTGACTGACCTGGGTTCCTATTGCGACGGTGTGCTGCACAGCTATCGCGATCTGGATGCGTTGATGATCGAGTCCAACCACTGTCGCGACATGCTTGCCCGTGGCCACTACCCGTACTTTCTCAAGCAACGGGTGGGCGGTCAGGAAGGACATTTGAACAACCATCAGGCTGCAAACCTGGTGGCCGAGTTGGGCTGGAAAGACCTGCAACACCTGGTGCTGGCCCACCTGAGCAGCAAGAACAACCTGCCGCAGCTGGCCCGGCAATGTTTTGTCGACACCCTTGGGTGCGACCCGGACTGGCTGCAACTGGCCGATCAAGATTCAGGGCTAGACTGGCGCACAATCGCCTAGCCCACCTACTTAGCATGCGGAGCCCATCATGGAAAAACGTGAAGAACTCTATCGCGGTAAAGCGAAATCGGTTTACAAGACTGACGACGCCAACCGCTTGATCCTGCTGTTCCGCAACGACACCTCGGCGTTCGACGGCAAGCGCATCGAACAGCTCGATCGCAAAGGCATGGTGAACAACAAGTTCAACGCCTTCATCATGCAAAAACTCGAAGAAGCCGGCGTGCCGACCCAATTCGACAAGCTGTTGGGCGACAACGAATGCCTGGTGAAAAAACTCGACATGATCCCGGTTGAGTGCGTCGTGCGTAACTATGCGGCGGGCAGCCTGGTCAAGCGCCTGGGCGTAGAAGAGGGCATGAAGCTCAACCCTTACACCTTCGAACTGTTCCTCAAAGACGACGCCAAAGGCGACCCGTTCATCAACGAATCCCACGTGGTGGCGTTTGGCTGGGGCACGGCCGAGCAATTGGTACGCATGAAAGAGCTGTCGCTCAAAGTCAACGAGGTGCTGAGCAAGCTGTTCGACGACGCAGGCCTGATGCTGGTCGACTTCAAACTCGAATTCGGCGTCTTCCATGACGGCTCGATCGTACTGGGCGACGAATTCAGCCCGGACGGCTGCCGCCTGTGGGACAAGGCCACTGGCAAGAAGATGGATAAAGACCGCTTCCGTCAGGGGTTGGGCGACGTCATCGAAGCCTACGAAGAAGTGGCAAACCGACTGGGCGTTCCGCTTTAAGCCGTAAAAACGCGCAAGCATCTGATAGCACGCAGTTTTTTTGAAAATAAGGTTTGCCTGAATCAAAAGTGCTGTTATGATGCGCGCCGTTGGAGAGATGCCAGAGTGGCCGAATGGGACGGATTCGAAATCCGTTGTACTGGCGACAGTACCTAGGGTTCGAATCCCTATCTCTCCGCCATTATTGAATACGACTAAGCCCCTGAAATGGTTGAACATTTCAGGGGCTTTTTCGTTTTCGGGATGTGATGAAAGGCCATTCTCGACACCCGCTGATCCAGGGCCGAGTCGATCCGTTCGACGGTGCGCAACCTGGAGCGCGCTTTCGGTGCTTTCTATTCTCGAACCACTGGCGGCCTGCGCGCCTGCACCGTACGCCTCTCCACGTCTTCGACGACGAGTGCAATCACGTCAGATAACCACAGCTCCGTCCAGCCGTTGAGCATGCTCATGCGGGCGTCGGGTATGCGCGCAGGTTCTACTTTGTCTATTCCCTCGATCTCTTCCCGGCTAAATGGATCGGCCTGCTGAAGGGCGGCATCAGTACCCACATGACTGATGCTGCCCACAGGGGGCGGATCTGAGTGTCCTGTCTCCAAAAGCGTAGGCCCCGATGTGCCTGACAATCGTAAAAATGTCATTCACGGTCTTTTGGCCGCGCCCTTGTTTTAGTCGCGGGGCCGGGAACAGTCCAATGCCACGTGTGCTGATGTCTGCGATCCACGATCCACCGAGTTTTTTCTCGACGTTAAGCGCTGTGCTTGTGTCGCGGGTCGCTGTGCTTGTGTCTTGCTGGCCTTCCGTCCAATCGTTGAAGTCGGTTCTGCCCAGTAGCACAAGAGCCTGTGCGAAGGGGGGTGAATTTTTGGCGTTATGCCTACCCAAATGCCCCGGGTTTTTTGCTCTGTTCAAAGACTATTTTGAGGACTAAGCACAGCCTGTTTTTAAACTAACCCGACTTTTAAAAGTCGCGTTTCTGAAGTTTCCCATTTTTCGCAACTGCGCAAGAAGTTGCGCACTCAAATGTGGATAACTGTGTGGGTACATGGCCACGATCCATATAAACCGTGAGCTGTAGACGAGTGCGCAAGAAGTTGCACAGTACTGCGCAACTTCTTGCGCACTTTTGAGAGGTTTTTGTTTAAAAAATAACCAGCAAATTTCCTTACTTCGAGTAACTCCTTGTTTTTACATAACTTGATAAAAGCTGGCACGAACTTTGGTTACTCCATTCAGCACTTGAGTGGCATTTGGGCCTTTCAAGTCCTCATTTTTGAGCAAGGA
>NZ_MLCT01000079.1:0-1994 GCF_001806145.1 Pseudomonas sp. BS-2016 | reverse complement strand
ATCAACAGAGTTACAGCGCGCAACGCCTGTAGTGGGCATCAGGGGATGGGTGGCAATCAGGATGATTGCCCACCTTCCAACGATTAACCTTGCTCAAGTTGCTTCACTAGTCGCTCCGCGTCGAGATGGAAGTCCGAGAAAACAATGCTACCGCCAGCGTCGATAACCGTAAACCACGGAGTTCCTCGTGTGCGGTAGTCTTCCATGAAGGTTGGAAACGGCGAGCCGGTCGGTTGCTCGTCGTGACCGAAAACGATAGGAAGCTCATACTTGAGCTGGTTCACGCGCAACTTCTCGAAGGTATTCTCATGCGTTCCTTCGAAGACGGTCTGGATCACTGCGAACCCCAATGTCATCAACCTAAGCTGCAGCCCTGCCCAAGGCAAGCCCCCCGAAGCAGCCAGCCGCCATGGCCGTCGGGCGATGACCAGGCCTCTGCCGCTCAATCAGGCGGTCTAACTGGGCTGGCGGTGATGTGATCATCGTCTGTTCCGGCTGTCTAAGCGAGATTTCTCGTTCTCCGGACGAGCCTATGCCGACCGCTTGTGGCCAGCTTTTTTTGCACGGAGGTTGGGCGGTGGTGTTTCTTCAGCGCGTCGGTTTGTAGCCCTCACAACCTCGGCTGGCTGCGCGTTTGCGTTGGCGCGCAAAGCTACGGCCTGAGCGTACGGCACTGAGGCTTTTAGCCATCAAGGCCAGCACATTGCTCAGCCCCTGAGCACAGTGCCGCACCAGCAGCTCGACCAGGGTATTTTTGAGCCGTGACACGCCTTGGGTGAAGTTGACTTTCCATCGCAGCTTGCGGCCTTTGTGGCGCTGTTCGATGACTGGCTGTAGCAGGTGCTGCATCAACAGCGCCAGGTTCTTCAACAGTTGAGCGGCATGAAAGTCCTGCTTTACAGCGGTCACGCTGCGGCCGCTGAAGTTGTCCAGCGTCAGGGTTTGTTTGAGGCGACGGAAGTCGGTTTCGATGCCCCAGCGGCGGTGGTAAAGCTCGGCAAACACCTCAGCGGGAAAGGCTTCTCGATCCAGCAACGAGGTCAGCAATACCTCGCTTTCGCCGTTGGCCAACTCGACCCGGATCAGTCTCAGCTCGATCTGGCTGGCAGGATCAACGCCAGCCTCGGAGCAGAACAGACGTGCTTCAGGATGGTTGGCCACGAAAAGCTGTGTGTCTTCAACTTGGCCAGAGTGTAGAAACGCTTTGACCTGGGCGTTATAGCCACAGGGCAGGCGCATCAGAAAGTGCCGCTGTTGCTGCGCGAACAGCGCGAATAACCAGTGCCCAGGGTAACCACGGTCAAACAGCGTCAGGCTGTCAGCCGGCAGGTGCTCAAGGTGCAGATGGGCACAGTCGCGCTCGCCGACGGTCAGGGGCACGATCAGGCTATGCAGGGTTTGACCGTCAGCGACTTCGTAGAGTGTGGACAAGCGAGCCATGGGAAAGCCAGAGTGACTGCCAAAGAAGGTCGCCATGGTCGACTCCAGGGGTAAATGCACGGTCGAGCCATCCACCGCGAGCACCCTCAGCCCACGCCACTTCTGGCGCAGCCCGAAGCAGTCAATTTGTTGCTGCAGGAGGCGATTGAGACTTTCAAATACCTCGGGGTTGAGCTTTTTGCGCGCTTTGCAGAAGGCCTGCGCAGTGACCATTTGCGTCTCAGTCGACGCCTGATTGAGTACGCGATAGAACTGATCGAGTTCGGTTTGCAGGGCCGTGCGCGGCTGATTGAGCAGGAACAGGACGAGGTTCTTGAAGGTGAGCTGGCGTCGGCGGGTAAAGTCTTGAGGATTCTGGCGGTGGGCGGCGATGAAGGCGGGACAATCGAGCGGACTGGTTACTTTTTGTACAATTTTCAAACCAGGGCTTGGCTGGCGGTGTCAAGCGATGCGGTATAGGTAGTCAAAAGGGCTTCTCCCATGCACTGATTTGAGCGCTAATTATATGATATTTATGGATAATTTCCAAAGTTGATTGCGGATTTCGGAGCACT
>NZ_MLCT01000078.1:0-1797 GCF_001806145.1 Pseudomonas sp. BS-2016 | reverse complement strand
GCCTGGGTTATGCCAGTGAGGCCGCCTGGACAGCGTTGCGCTGTGGTTTTGACCGCTTGCAACTGGACGAAATCCTGGCCTTCACCACCGAGAGCAATCTGCCCTCACAAAAAGTCATGCAGGCCATCGGTATGCATTACGATCCGCAGGCAGATTTTGAACACCCGAAAGTCGCAGCCGGTGACCCGCTGCGACCGCATGTTTTGTACCGCATCACCCGCGCCCAATGGTTGGACACGCTGCACGGATAAGCAGCCCGGAATGCCCTATTGATTGTAGGAGTTGCTCTATGAGCCAAGTATTGGAAGATCTGGTGGACTTGCTGACCCTGGAGCCGATCGAGGAGAACCTCTTTCGCGGCCGCAGCCAGGACCTGGGCTTTCGCCAGCTGTTCGGCGGCCAAGTGCTCGGCCAGTCGCTGTCGGCGGCCAGCCAGACCGTAGAAGAAGCGCGGCATGTACATTCCCTGCACGGTTATTTCCTGCGCCCTGGCGATGCCGCGTTGCCGGTGGTGTATTCGGTGGACCGCGTGCGCGATGGTGGCAGTTTCAGCACGCGTCGTGTCACCGCGATTCAAAAGGGCAATCCGATCTTCACCTGCACGACCTCGTTCCAGTACGACGAACAAGGCTTCGAGCACCAGACCACCATGCCGGTGGTCGTGGGCCCGGAAAACCTGCCGTCGGAGCTGGAGCTGACCCAGCAACGTGCGCACTTGATCCCCGAGCACATGCGCGACAAGCTGCTGTGCCCCAAGCCCATCGAAGTGCGCCCGGTCACCGAAAAAGACCCGTTCAACCCGCAGCCGTCCGACCCGGTCAAGTACGTGTGGTTTCGTGCCGACGGTGCCTTGGCGGACACACCGGCGTTGCATAAATACCTGTTGGCCTATGCCTCGGACTTTGGCCTGCTGACCACCTCGCTGCTGCCCCATGGCAAGACCGTGTGGCAGAAAGACATGCAGGTCGCCAGCCTCGATCACGCGCTGTGGTTCCACGCCGACCTGCGTGCCGATGACTGGTTGTTGTACGCCATGGACAGCCCGTGGGCTGGCAACTCCAGGGGGTTCTCCCGGGGCAGCGTGTACAACCGCGCCGGGCAACTGGTGGCGTCGGTGACCCAGGAAGGTTTGATCCGCCATCGCAAGGATTGGGCATGAGCCTCGGCGACGTTAGGCACTGGGTGTTCGACATGGACGGCACCCTCACGGTGGCCGTGCATGATTTTGCCGCTATCCGCGTGGCACTGGACATTCCACCTGAAGACGACATCCTCACGCACCTGGCGGCCTTGCCTGCGCCGGTTGCAGCCGCCAAGCACGCCTGGTTGCTGGAGCACGAGCGCGAGCTGGCCCTGGGTTCGGTGGCGGCGCAGGGCGCGGTGGAGCTGGTACAGGAATTGGCCGGGCGCGGTTACCGCCTGGGGATCCTGACCCGCAATGCGCGGGAGCTGGCCCATATCACCCTGGAGGCGATAGGCCTGGCGGACTGCTTTGCGATTGAGGATGTGCTGGGGCGCGATGATGCGCCGCACAAGCCGGATCCCGGTGGGTTGCTGAAACTGGCGGCGGCTTGGGACGTAGCACCCCGCGACATGGTGATGGTCGGGGATTATCGCTTTGACCTGGATTGTGGCCGGGCAGCGGGCACCAAGACGGTGTTGGTGAACTTGCCGGAGAACCCTTGGCCGGAATTGGCGGATTGGCATGCCGAGGATTGTGCGGCGCTGCGCCGAATGATCTAAGCCGGGCGACAGAGAGCAAATGTGGGAGCTGGCTTGCCTGCGATAGCGGTGGGT
>NZ_MLCT01000077.1:0-1775 GCF_001806145.1 Pseudomonas sp. BS-2016 | reverse complement strand
GGCGCGTTCGCCATTTTGCTCGGAGTACCCCATGCCCGCCCCTGCTCTTTCCGGCCCGCAATACCTGCGTGAAGGCCTCAAACTGGTGTTGAGCCCAGGCCTGCGCCTGTTTGTGCTGTTGCCGTTGGCGATCAACCTGGTGCTGTTCGTCGGGTTGATCTATTTCGCCGGCCATCAGTTCAGCCTGTGGGTCGACAGCTTGATGCCGACGCTGCCCCACTGGCTAGGCTTTTTGAATTACCTGTTGTGGCCGCTGTTTGTCGTGCTGGTGGTGCTGATGGTGTTTTTCACCTTCACCATGCTCGCCAATATTATCGCCGCGCCGTTCAACGGGTTTCTCGCCGAGAAGGTCGAGGTCGTGGTACGTGGCACCGACGACTTCCCGCCGTTCAGTTGGGGTGAGCTGGCTGCCATGATCCCGCGCACCCTGGCGCGGGAGATGCGCAAGCTGGGTTACTTCCTGCCACGTGCCATCGGCCTGTTCATCCTGTCGTTCATCCCGGTGGTCAACCTGATCGCGGCGCCGTTGTGGCTGCTGTTTGGCGTGTGGATGATGGCGATCCAGTACATCGACTACCCGGCCGACAACCACAAGCTGGGCTGGAACGAAATGCTCGCGTGGCTGCGTCAGAAACGCTGGCAGAGCATGAGTTTTGGCGGCATTGTCTACTTGGTACTGCTGGTGCCGGTGGTCAACCTGTTGATGATGCCAGCGGCGGTGGCCGGGGCGACGTTGTTCTGGGTGCGGGAGCAAGGCGCCGAGGCGATGGCGCAGCCGGCGGTGGCCAAGTCATAAATCCATCATCGCCCTGACACAATGGCGACATGGCCCACGCAGACACTGTGGGTCATGACGACAGCCTCGCTTCACATCACCCTCATTACCGAAACCTTCCCGCCGGAAATCAACGGGGTGGCCAATACCCTTGGCCGCCTGTGCGAGGGTTTGCGTTCACGCGGCCATCAGGTCGAGCTGGTACGCCCACGCCAGAGTGCCGACCAAAACCGCTCCAGCGACGATGAACTGCTGCTGTGCCGCGGCTGGCCACTGCCGGGCTATCCAGGCTTGCAATGGGGCCAATCGTCAATGCGCAAGTTGCTGCGCCGCTGGACGCGGCAACGCCCGGATGTGCTGTATATCGCCACGGAAGGGCCGCTGGGGCTCTCGGCGCTGCGCGCTGCGCGGCGCCTGGGGATCGGCGTAGTCAGCGGCTTTCATACCAACTTTCAGCAGTATTCGAACCAGTATGGCTTGAGCCTGTTGAGCCGCGTGGTCACCCATTACCTGCGCTGGTTTCATAACCGCTCGAGCCTGACCCTGGTACCGAGCGCCAGCCAGCGCCTGGAGCTGGAGCGCCGGCATTTTGAGCGTCTGGATATGTTATCCCGGGGTGTCGACAGCCAATTGTTCCACCCGGCCAAACGCGATAACGCCATGCGTGAAAATTGGGGGTTGGAGAACCACGATATTGCTGTGCTGCATGTGGGACGCCTGGCCCAAGAGAAGAACCTGAAGCTGCTCAAGCGCTGCTTTGATGCCTTGCAGGCTGCCTATCCAATGCGGCGGATGAAGCTGATTGTGGTCGGTGATGGCCCCCAGCGCTCGTCGATGGAACACGATTTGCCCGATGCAGTGTTCTGCGGAACGCAGCGCGGCGAAGAGCTGGCAAGGCATTACGCCTCAGGGGATTTGTTCCTGTTCCCCAGCCTGACCGAAACCTTCGGCAATGTGGTGCTTGAAGCGATGGCGTCTGGCCTGGGCGTGGTGGCTTACG
>NZ_MLCT01000076.1:0-1727 GCF_001806145.1 Pseudomonas sp. BS-2016 | reverse complement strand
CGAATTGAGTGAAGGCAGGTAGCATGATTGTGTCCTCGCTGGCCGTTGAGGGCGGTTATTGGCCGCTGAACATGTTCACTCCGGGGAAGTACTGCTCTTGCAGGCGAGCGTAGGTGCCATCGGCGTGCAGGGCAGCCAGCCCCTTATCCAATAGCGCTTTCAACGTGTGGTTGCCCTTGGCGATGCCAATGCCGCTTTTGGACGGCATCAACTCGCTGTCAATCAGCGGGCCCAGCACGAACCCGACGCCTTGGGGTGAACGTAAAAATCCGCTCTGTGCTTGCTGAGCATCCTGCAGCGATGCCTGCAAACGCCCTGTCAGCAGGTCCGCGTACACTTGCTCCTGATCGGCATAAGCCACCACCTTCATACCCTGCCCGGCGAGCACTTGCCGGGCATACACTTCTTGAGTACTGCCCTGCAAATAGCCGACGGCCATGCCTGTGGAAAGCTCAGTGCCAGGGCGCATCACCATGGCGGTGGGACTGGAAAACACCTCCGAGGAAAAGTCGATGACCTTTTGCCGAGCGGCAGTGATGGTCATTGAAGCAAGGATGGCGTCGATCTTGCCGGCGTTGAGGCTGGGAATCATGCCGTCAAAGTCACTCTCGACCCATTGGCAGCGAACATTCAAATGTGCACAAATTGCATTGCCAATATCTATTTCAAAACCGGTCAAAGTGCCCGTACTGTCTTTATAAGCAAAGGGCGCATAGTTGGGATCGGCAGCGAAACGGATCACTTTATAATCGCTGGCAAACAACGATGAATTAATAAGGAGTGTGGTGAATAACATCAGGAGTATTTTTTTCATTATTGTATTCCTCGTTATTGATTGAACAGTCGGACTGACTACACCTCGATAAATGGAATTTCCCGCCGCACTATCAGCGAGCCTTCGGGCGCATCGAACTCACGTGCGATGCGATGACCTGAATACACCGCCGCCGCAATGGTGCCCGGCGCCACACAGTCGCCGATCAGCGTCAGCGTTCGGATGCCTGCCGCCTGTAACTGTTCGGGTGAGTTGTTCAAGGCCTGATACAGCGCCTGCTCAGGCTCCCGGGAAGTGACCAGCAGCAAGGCTGCAGCTGGGATCAACCGCGTACGTTCGGTGTAGATGCAGCCCGCTACCACGCCCTCAGGCTTAACGCTGACCAGCGTATGGGACGGTATGATCGTGACATTCAACTGCATCAGACGACGCTGAATGCGGTGCTGCTCGAGAGTGTTATGGGTCCAGGCCGCCACGTCCGCCGCAGGGGTGACGAATATCACCTCCACACCCCGCGCCACCAGGTGTTCGGCCAGCACGCTGCCCATGTAATAGTGATCGTCATCGAACAGCAGCACCGGCGAAGTGGGCAACACCCCCGCCATCAGGTCATCAGGCGTCAGCACGGGCAGGCTCTCCAGGCCCGTTAAGGGGGAGCGCAAGGCGCGTCCCAAGCCATCCCGCCGCCAATGGGAACCCGTAGCGATGAACACATGCTCGGCGGCGAAATCCAGCACATCCTGGGCCTGCAAGGGGCTTTCCCGATWGATCTCGACTGACGGCATGCGGCTCAACGCATCCAGTCGATAGTCAATCACCCGTGCCCAACTCGCCAGCCCCGGCAGCCGGGCTTCCAACGCTACACGCCCGCCTAGGGTGCGCAGGCTGTCGACCAGGGCCACTTCCATCCCTCGCGCACCTAGGATCCGTGCACACTCAAGCCCGGATGG
The DNA here is from genome assembly GCF_001806145.1 of Pseudomonas sp. BS-2016. Classification (NCBI taxonomy): domain Bacteria; kingdom Pseudomonadati; phylum Pseudomonadota; class Gammaproteobacteria; order Pseudomonadales; family Pseudomonadaceae; genus Pseudomonas; species Pseudomonas sp. BS-2016. Next base: position 2 of record NZ_MLCT01000076.1, on the reverse strand, counting down.
CC
>NZ_MLCT01000075.1:0-2031 GCF_001806145.1 Pseudomonas sp. BS-2016 | reverse complement strand
CACTCGGCACTGACCAAGGCCGGTTTCCTGCGCACGCCTGAACACAAAACCCCAGTGTTCGCACGTTTTTCCACGGTGCAGGGCCCGCGTGGTTCCGGCGACACCGTGCGTGACGTGCGCGGTTTTGCCGTGAAGTTCTTCACCGACGAAGGCAACTTCGACCTGGTGGGCAACAACATGCCGGTGTTCTTCATCCAGGATGCGATCAAATTTCCTGACTTCGTCCACGCGGTGAAACCCGAGCCTCATAACGAGATTCCTACCGGCGGTTCGGCCCACGATACGTTCTGGGACTTTGTTTCGCTGCAACCGGAATCCGCGCACATGGTGATCTGGGCCATGTCCGACCGCGCCATTCCAAAAAGCCTGCGCGCCATGCAGGGCTTTGGGGTACACACCTTCCGTTTGATCAATACCGAAGGTAAGTCCAGCTTCGTGAAGTTCCACTGGCGTCCAACAGTCGGCACCTGCTCGCTGGTATGGGATGAGGCGCAAAAGCTGGCCGGTAAAGATACGGACTACCACCGTCGTGACCTGTGGGAAGCGATTGAAAGCGGCGATTACCCTGAGTGGGAGCTGGGCGTACAGATCGTGGCCGAAGAAGACGAGCACACGTTTGATTTCGACTTGCTCGACCCGACCAAGATCATTCCAGAAGAACTGGTACCGATCACGCCGCTGGGCAAAATGGTGCTCAACCGTAACCCGGACAACTTCTTCGCTGAAGTCGAGCAGGTTGCGTTCTGCCCGGGTCACATCGTGCCGGGCATCGACTTCACCAACGACCCATTGCTGCAGGGCCGTCTGTTTTCCTACACCGATACCCAGATCAGCCGACTGGGCGGGCCGAACTTTCATGAGATTCCAATCAACCGGCCTGTCGTGCCTTTTCATAACGGCCAGCGCGACGCTCAGCATCGCACCGTGATTGATAAGGGTCGTGCGTCCTACGAGCCAAACTCTATTGATGGTGGTTGGCCGAAAGAAACCCCTGCTGGTCCTACCGATGGTGGCTTTGAGTCCTACTACGAGCGCGTCGATGCCAACAAAGTACGTGAGCGCAGCGAATCCTTCGGTGACCATTTCTCCCAGGCGACGCTGTTCTACAACAGCATGAGCCACCACGAGAAAGAGCACATTATCGCGGCCTACAGTTTTGAGCTGGGCAAGGTGGAGCGCGAGTTCATCCGTGCGCGCCAGGTCAACGAGATCCTGGCCAATATCGACCTGGAGCTGGCCAAGCGCGTTGCGCAGAACCTGGGCTTGCCGGCGCCGACCAAGGGCACCGTGCCTGCCCGTGAAACGTCGTTGAAAGAATCGCCAGCCTTGAGCCAGGTGAACTTGCTGTCGGGCGATATCAAAACGCGCAAAGTGGCGATTCTGGCAGCCAACGGCGTTGATGGTGCGGCCATTGACGCGTTAAAAGCCGCGCTTGAAGCTGAAGGCGCCCATGCCAAGTTGCTGGGGCCTACTTCGGCGCCGGTGACCACCGCGCAGGGCAAGACGCTGCCGGTCGACGCCTCGATGGAAGGCATGCCGTCCATTGCCTTCGACGCAGTGTTTATCCCGGGTGGCAAAGAGTCCGTGAAGGCGCTGAGCGGTGATGGCGTGGCGTTGCATTACGTACTGGAAGCCTACAAACACCTGAAGGCGATTGCGGTAGCCAGCGATGTGAAGCCGTTGCTGGACCTGCTGAAACTGGAGGAGGATGCGGGGTTGATCGTGGGCGCGGATGCCAAGGCGTTCAAGGCCTTCTTTGCGGCGATTGCCCAGCATCGAGTGTGGGCGCGTGAGCCGAAATCCAAGGCGATTCCGGCTTAACTTATCGGTTGTTTGTTAGATCGTCATCGCAGGCAAGCCAGCTCCCACACTGTTCAAATGTGCGAGCTGGCTTGCCTGCGATGCTTTTAATCCGCCTTGCGCGGAATCAGCACAACCTGCGCCGGAATATGTTTCAGGATTTGCCGGTGAATTTTCAGGTCATACCCCGAATCAATTCGCTTCACCCGCTTGGTCAATAACGTGGCCAGC
>NZ_MLCT01000074.1:0-2944 GCF_001806145.1 Pseudomonas sp. BS-2016 | reverse complement strand
CAGCTTGTCGCCGGCCGGGTTGAGCGCTTCGCGCAGAAAGCCGAAACCGGTACGGCGGTCGAGGCGGAACAGGGTGTTGGTGACATACACGTCGTCGCGCACCCCCACCACTTCCACCACCTCGCTGACGCAACGGTGCCCATCGGGCAGGCGCGTCAGTTGCACCACCACATCCAGTGCGGCACAGATCATCTGCCGCAGGGTTTTCTCCGCCACCACCCGACCGGTCAGGCCCACCAGGGTTTCCAGGCGCAGCAACGCGTCCTGGGCATTGTTGGCGTGCACGGTGCTCATGGAACCGTCATGGCCGGTGTTCATGGCCGTCATCACGTCGAGCACTTCGACGCCACGGATCTCGCCAAGGATGATGCGGTCCGGGCGCATCCGCAGGGCGTTGCGAATCAGGTCGCTGGCCTTGACCTCGCCATGCCCCTCGGCATTGGGCGGGCGGGTTTCCAGGCGCACCACGTGGGGGTGGCCCAGTTGCAGCTCGGCGACGTCTTCGATGGTGACCAGGCGTTCGTGGGGGTTGATCAATTGGCTGAGGATATTGAGCAGCGTGGTCTTGCCGGTGCCGGTGCCGCCACTGATCAGGATATTGCAGCGCTTGCCCACCGCCTCCTGGAAGAACTCTAAGATGTTGTGGTCGATGGTTTGCATCGCCACCAGGTCGCTGCTCTTGAGCATGTCCTTGCGAAATTTACGGATCGACAGGCACGGGCCGTCCAGGGCAATCGGCGGGATGATCGCATTGACCCGGCTGCCATCCGGCAAGCGCGCATCGACCATCGGCGACGACTCATCCAGGCGCCTTCCAAGGGGCGCGAGAATGCGCTGCATCACGCGTTCTACATGGTGCGCGTCGATAAAGCGCAGGTCGCTCTGGTGGAGTACTCCGTCACGCTCGATAAACACCCTGTGCGGGCCGTTGACCAGGATCTCGGTGATCGACACATCGCGCAGCAGCACTTCCAGCGGGCCGAAGCCGGTCAGCTCATCGACGATTTCCTCGGCCAGGCGCTCCATCTCATAGCGCGAGATCGCCAGGTGCATGCGCGTGATGTATTCGGCCACTTTGTCGATGACAAATTGCGCCAGGGATTGGCGCGAGCCTTCCAGCAGGTTCTGGCCCGACTCTTCGATGGCATCGATGATGTAGCGATGCAGCACCAGTTTCAGGCCGTCGTGGTCGTTGTGCGCGGTACTTCCACGGGCCGGAGCGCCGAAGAGTTTTTCGCCGTTCATCGACTCGCTCCCAGAAGGCGTTCGAACCAGCGCGTCGAAGGTTTATCCAGGCCTTCGGTGCGTTTGGCCAGGCGCTCGCCCAGGTGGCGCAGGGCTTGGGTCAACGCTTCGCGGGGGGCCAGGGTGAACAGGCTTTGCCCCTGGTTCTTGGCGTTCAGGCGCACTTCGGGGCTCAGGGGCAGCACGGCGATGCACTCCAGGCCGAAGCTTTTTTCCAGGGCTTCGGTGCCGGGGGCACAGCCTTTGACGTAGCGATCGACCAGCAGCTTGGCATGGTCGAGTTTCATGCCTTTCTCGCGCCACAGGTTCAGCATCGCCAGGTTACGCCGACAGTCGAGTACGCACTGGTCGGTGCACCACAACAGCTTGTCGCAGTGGCTGACAAAGGTGCGCAGGGCTTCGCTGTCCGCTTGCCCGGTGAGGTTGACCACGATGTGCTGGAAGTGCTGACGCAAGGCGCTGAGCAGCATGTACAGCTCGGCGGCGCTGGTCATTTCCAACGGGTCATCGCTGGCGGCGTAGGCGAGGATCCGCAGGCCGTCGTCGGTGCTGGTGAACGCGCTGTTGATCAGGGTGGCGTCCAGGCGTCGCAGGTGGCGCAAGGCGTCGCCGAAATTGAAGGTGCTGTCCAGGCCCAGCAGCGCCAGGCTGTCGCCCCTGGGCAGGCCGAGGTCGAGCATCAGCGTCTGCTGGCCGCTCTTTTGCACCACCATCGCCAGGTGGCTCGCCAGCAGGGCGCCATCGGTATTGCCCTGGGCACCGTAAAGCACGGTGAGGCCGCCCAGATGGGCGTTCGGCGCGCTGGGCGGCAAGCGCTTGCTCAGGCGCCGCACCAGCCCGGCCACTTCGCTGGAGCGTGAACCATAGGCGACAAAATCCCGAGCGCCGGCACGCATGGCGTTGAGTACCAACTGGTTGTCCATGCCGTCGCCCAAGGCCACCACCGCCAACATCGGCTTGGCTTCCAGGGCGCCTTCGATCAAGGCGCTCTGGGCTACCAGGTGCTCGCGGTCCAGGCCCACGAACACCAGGTTGGCGAAGGTCACGTCCACCAGTGCCAGCAATTCATCCAGGCTGCCGCCGCCCACGTTGATCACTTGGCCAAGAGGGGCCAGGGCACCCTGGAGCCATTCCAGGTCGGTGCTGTTACGGGTGATTGCCAGGAAGGTCTGGCTCAGGCTATCGCTCATTGGGAAAGTCCACTGCGACGGTCGAAGTTGCCGTTTTCCAGGAAGAACAGGCGGAACCAGTTCGGGTCATAGGTGCGCAGTTTTTCGCCGGGCAGCGACGGCAACTGCGCATTGGCAGCCAGTGGCTGGACCAGATGCGGCGTGACAATCATCAGCAGTTCTTTCTCTTCGCTCTGGATATTGGAGTCGCGGAAAAACGCACCAAGGATCGGGATATCGCCCAGGCCCGGGAGCTTGGCGATGGTGGAGCGGTTGGTGCTGCTGATCAGGCCGCTGATCACAAAGCTTTCACCGTCGGCCAGTGACACACTGGTGTCGGTGCGCCGGACGGTCAGGGCCGGCACCTGGATATTCTGGATTCGGATCGCGTTGCTGTAATCCAGCTCGCTGACTTCCGGGGCGACTTTCAGGGCGATGCGGTTGTGGTCGATGACCGTGGGCGTGAGGGTCAGGCGAATACCGAACTCCTTGTATTCGATGGTGATGGTATCGCTGCCGGCACTGGGCAC
>NZ_MLCT01000073.1:0-1676 GCF_001806145.1 Pseudomonas sp. BS-2016 | reverse complement strand
CACCGCAGCCCTGCTCGGCCAGCACCCGCTGCCCAAGGAGGCGGCCGACATCGTGTGCGGCAAACTCGGCCTTGACGAGGACGCCAGCCGACTGCTGCAAAGCGTCCCACTGCGCGGCAGCTTCCCGAGCGGTGTACCGACCGACCCAACCATGTACCGTTTCTACGAAATGCTGCAGGTCTACGGCTCTACCTTGAAGGCCCTGGTGCATGAGCAATTCGGCGACGGCATCATCAGCGCCATCAACTTCAAGCTGGACATCAAGAAAGTCGAAGACCCGGACGGCGGCTCCCGTGCGGTCATCACCCTGGACGGTAAATACCTGCCGACCAAACCCTTCTGATTTGCCGCCAACCGTCTACGCTCTTGGCACACCAACAAGAACGAGGGACGGGTAAATGAAGAGACTGCTCCGATTCACCTGGCTGCTGCTGTTGTGTTGCAGCCAGGTGCATGCTGCCACGGCACAGGAAGCGGATGCCCAAGCCGCCAAGGCCCTGCTGGAAAAAGCCTTGGCGTACTACCACAAGCAAGGTGACAAGGCGTTCGCCGCCTTCAGCCGTCAGGGCGAGTTCATCGACCAGGACCGCTATGTGTTTGTGGTCGATACAAAAGGCGTGCTGCTGGCCAGTGGCGGGCCCTCCTTCGCGCTGATCGGTCGCGATGTGTCCGAGGTTCTCGGGCCCGACCTGCAAGCCTCGTTCAAACAAGCCCTTAGCGTGCCCGAAGGCCAGGGTATCCAGCAGGCTGACTATCGCTGGCAGAACTGGAATGACGGCAAGGTCGAACACAAGCATGTGTTTTATCAGCGGGTGGGCGAACGCATCCTGGCGGTCGGTTATTACTTGCCGCGCGCCACGCCGGAACAGGCACGGGCGCTGCGCAACAAGGCGGTGGAGGCGTTGGTCAAGGATGAAACCGGCACGCTCAAGGCGATCAACTCCTTGCAAGGTGGCTTCCTGCAAGATGACCTGTACGTGTTTGTGGTGGACCTGAACACCCGGCGCTACGTCGCCCACGGCACCAACCTGCGCCTGATCAACACCGATTTTGCCAAGATCAAGGACCCGGATGGCAAACCGGTGGGTGTGCCGATCCTCCAGATGATGGCCGAACAGGACCAGGGCGAATACAAATACCGCTGGAAAAACCCGGTGACCGGCAAGGTCGAGAACAAGCATGCCTATGTGCGCAAGAGCGGGCATTTCATGGTTGCGGTGGGGTATTACAGCCCCTGATCCTGATCGTTCCCACGCTCTGCGTGGGAACGCCGCCTGGGACGCTCCGCGTCCGCTTATCTAACTTTGTCTTCACGGCCGCGCAGTACCCGATTCGGCATCGCTATCGCAGCGGCCAACCCCAGCAGCGACACCGCCGCACTCACCATCAGCAAATGCCGGAACGTCACCGCCAGCTCGTCGCGCAACGCATCCTGCGCCGGGCCGGGTGCGGCGTTGAGGCCGTCGAGCAGTACGTTGCCGGAACTGCCTTCGGCCACCAGTGCGCCGCTCGTCAAATGGGCGAAACTGGAATCGTGCAACAGCGCCAGCAGCAACGCCGACATGCAAGCCACCCCCACTGCCCCGCCCAGGGAGCGAAACAGGTTGGTGGTGCTGGTGGCCACACCGATATCTCGTTGCTCTACCGAGTTCTGCGTCCCCACCAACGAGGTCGGG
>NZ_MLCT01000072.1:0-2157 GCF_001806145.1 Pseudomonas sp. BS-2016 | reverse complement strand
CTTCGACGGCAACGACAGCCAGACCCGTACCCTGGGCGGTACCAACTTCGGCCAGCAAGGCAGTGCCGGGGTGATCCAGCGTTTTGGCCTGGTGGGCGCCGCCCGCAAGGTGGCCGACGAAGCCCTGCAATTGCTGCTCGCACCGAATACGCCCCACGGCCCGCGTGACCTGCTGCTGATGCCCGACCAAATGATCCTGCAGATCCACGAGTCGATCGGCCATCCGCTGGAGCTGGATCGCATCCTTGGTGACGAGCGCAATTACGCCGGCACCAGTTTTGTGAAAGCCAGCGACTTCGGCCACCTGCAATATGGCTCACCGCTGCTCAACGTCACCTTCGACCCGGACATCCCCGAACAGCTTGCCAGCTACGCTCATGACGACGACGGCACGCCTGCCAGCAAGCAATTTCTGATTCGCGAAGGCCTGCTGCTCAAGCCCTTGGGCGGGGCCTTATCGCAATTTCGCGCCAACCTGCCAGGCGTCGCCAACAGCCGCGCCTGCAGCTGGAACCGTGCGCCCATCGACCGCATGGCCAACCTGAATATCGAACCTGGGGATAAAAGCCTCGCGCAATTGGTGGGCGGCATTGAGAGCGGCATCCTGATGTCGACCAACCGTTCGTGGTCCATCGACGATGCGCGCAACAAGTTCCAGTTCGGCTGCGAGTGGGGCCAGTTGATCGAAAACGGCGAACTCAAGGGCGTGGTGAAGAACCCCAACTACCGGGCGATTTCCGCGCAGTTCTGGCGCAAGCTCAGCGCGGTAGGCGACGCCAGCACCTTCAAGGTCTTGGGCACGCCGAACTGCGGCAAGGGCGAACCCAACCAGGTGATCCGTGTCGGCCATGCGTCGCCGGCCTGTGTATTCAGCAATGTCGATGTATTTGGGGGAGATGCCTGATGAACCACTTCAAGGCTTTGGTGGATTGGCTCAAGCAGGCGGTCACCGATCAAGAACAATTTCATCTCGGCTACGCGGATGAGGCGTCCGAGTTCGTGCGCTTCAACCACGCGCAGGTACGCCAGGCCGGCCAGGTACAGCAGGCCAGCCTGAACTTCAAGCTGATCAACGATGGGCGCCACGCCGACCTGGGTATCACCCTGTCCGGCGAGGCGCAGTTGGATCGCCAGCGCCTGGCGAATGGCCTGCAACAACTGCGCGAGACCTTGCCGCTGTTGCCGCCTGACCCGTACCTGCTGCTGAATCCCGACGCCTGGCACAGCCATAACGAACAGCTGCGCCCGCTGCCGGAACTGGCCCAAGTGCTGGACGACATCAGCCAGGCCGCCGATGGCGTGGACCTGGTTGGCTTCTACGCCGCCGGCCCGATCAGCCGTGGTTTCGCCAGCTCATCGGGGGCGTTCGGCTGGCACCGGGCTAACAGCTTCAATTTCGACTTCAGCCTGTTCCACGCCAATGGCGAAGCGGTAAAAGCCAGCTACGCCGGGCACACCTGGAACAGCGCCGAATTCGCCGCCCGTTTCCAACAGGCCCGTGAGCAACTGGCGTTTCTCGGTCGTCCGCTGCACAACCTGGCGCCAGGCCAGTACCGCGCCTACCTGGCGCCGGCAGCGCTGGAAGAAATCATCAGCATCATCACCTGGGGTGGTTTTTCGGCCCAGGCCATCGCGAGCAAAGGCAGTTCGTTGCAACGCCTGTACGCGGGTGATCAGTCATTGAGCCCGCTGGTGACGGTGGATGAGCAGATCAGCGGCTCCCTGAGCCAGGCGTTTTCCACTGAAGGCTACCCGCGTGAGGATGTCACCCTGATCAACGCAGGCAAAGCCGAGGGCCAGTTGGTCAACTCGCGCAGCGCCGCCGAATACGGCTTGAACACCAACGGCGCCAGCAGCGACGAGTCGCCCAGCGCCCTGCAAATGGCGGCCGGCAGCCTGGCCCAGGCCGATATTCTCAAGCAGTTGGGCACCGGTCTGTATATCAGCAACCTCTGGTACCTGAACTACTCCGACCTGCCGGCAGCGCGCCTGACCGGCATGACGCGCTTTGCGACCTTCTGGGTGGAAAACGGCGAGATCAAGGCGCCGGTCAGCACCATGCGCTTTGATGACAGTGTCTATCAGTTGCTCGGTTCGCAATTGGAAGCGCTGACCGCTGATCGGGAGCTGCTGTTGTCGGCCAGTACCTATGACCAG
>NZ_MLCT01000071.1:0-1867 GCF_001806145.1 Pseudomonas sp. BS-2016 | reverse complement strand
CGCTATGAAGCCTGGCGCGCGCAGCAACTGTCGCCCTACCTGGGCCGCCTCACCGGTGTCGGCGCCATGCGGGGCATTGAACTGGCCCACGCCGACGGCACACCCGCTCCCAAGCAACTGGCGCAACTGCTGGAGCTGGCGCGAGAGGCTGGCTTGCTGCTGATGCCCAGCGGCAAGTCGCGGCACATCGTGCGCTTGCTGGCCCCGCTGACCATTGAACCTGCGGTGTTGGAGGAAGGCCTGGATATCTTCCAGGCGTGCCTCACACAGCTGGACGAATAGCGGGCTGCCTTGACCTGATCCCCTCACCCGCTGAAAATGCCCGACGTTTTTTTGTCTCTCCGCATACTACGCAGTGAAATTTTAATGTCTGATTCCTACACCGAAAAATCCGCCGAAGAATCCGTAGTCGCCCTGTACGCCAAAGCCGAATACGAAAACGCCATCAATCTTTCACAGCATGTGCCAGCCGCCAAGATCATCAGCGAGATGGTGCTGGACGCGTTTCATACCTCCAAGGAAAGCGACCAGATCCGCGAGCTACGCGTTGCCATCCGCCAGGCCCACGATGCCTTCGACGATGACAAAGCCTATGACCTGATGGGCCAGCTCAAACAATTGAAAGACGCCGAAGCCGCAGACAACGCCGCCCTGGAACACCTGAGCAGCCAGTTCTCGATCAGCCGCATCCTGTCCAGCTTCAAGGACGATCCCGAGTTCCAGGAATTGGTCTATGGCCTGGCCCTCAAAGTGCTTAACCAGTCGCACCAGGCCATCAGCAACCCGAGCGCCGGCAAGGGCAAGGCTGCACGCGCCAAGAAAGACACCGAAGTGTTTGTGATCAGCAAGGATGGCATCAGCGTCACCTTGCCGCTGCGCACGCCGCGCTCCAAGCTCAATGTGGACCGCGAAGCGCTGGAGTTCCTGGGTTTCACCTTTGTGGGCGAAGGCAGCGAGGCGGAACTTGCGAGCGAAACCTTCATCGACAACAGCGGCGCCGAGCAACCGGTCACGCGCAAGAGCATCGTGACCGCGCTGCAACAGCAAAGCGCCTTTGACGGCTACGCCATCGCCGCCCAGTAAGTAGCTGACGCAACCAGGCGCGCGCGCAAGGCGCAGCGCCGGTTGCCGTCTACGCCTCTTTATTCCACAACACCGCCGAGCTTTTCATCATCCCCACGGCGATTGCGAACAGCAACAACACACAGCCTGCCAGCAGCCACGGTGACGGCAAGGTTGGCCGGGCCAGCAACATGAACGCCAACGAGGGCGCGATCATCACGCCGATGTTGACGCCCGCCGAGTAGTAGCCAAGGTTGCGGCCCACGCTGTCGCGGCTGGAAATGCTGCTGACGTAGTGGGTGATCGCGGGGAACACAATCATCTCGCCCAGGCTCCACAACACCGTAGCAAGCACCAACAGCGCGCCGACCTGACCAAAGCCCATCAAGAAGAAACCGCAGCCTGCCAGCAACAGGCCAATGATCAGCGAGCGACTGCTCGACAAGTGCGCCATGCGCAGGTTGATCGGCACTTCAAACACAATCACTAGCAACGCATTGATAAAAAAGATGATGCCCACGTAATAGGCCGGCAATTGGGTGTAGTTGATGATGTACGCCGACAGAAAAGTCGGCGGTAATGCGTAAGCCACGTGCACCGGCAGCGCTGCCAACAGGATCACCAGCAGTCGCGAACGCTCATGAGCCGCCACCTCGGGCAAGCCCTCGCCTTTGACGGCGACAGGTACGCCTTGGGTGGCCTGCCGAGACCGACCAAACCGCAGGCAGGCGGCGAAGGCCAGCAGGGACAGCACGGCATTGATGTAGAAGACCGCGTCGGCATTGCTGAGGAAGATCAAGCTGYC
>NZ_MLCT01000070.1:0-1989 GCF_001806145.1 Pseudomonas sp. BS-2016 | reverse complement strand
CCCTGGATGGCGGCAATATGGCGGTGTTTCAGGCGGTGAAGGCATTTGAGTTGTTCAGCGGCGAAGTGGCGGATGCAGACAGAATGCTGGCGCACTTCCAGAGCATGAATATCTAGGTATGCAACCCCATCATGATCGTTCCCACGCTCTGCGTGGGAACGATCAGTTCTCAGGCTTGCAGGTAGCGCAGCACCGACTCGCAAATCATTTCCCGATGGCGCTGCTTGATCGCCTCATCCGACAGTTCGATCTGGAAAATCTCGCTGAAGGTGTGCCGGTTGGACACCCGGTAGAAACTGAACGAGTTGATCAGCAAGTGCACATCCAGCGGCTCCAGCCCTTCGCGAAACAGCCCCAACTCAGCCCCGCGGCGCAGGGTCTCCCCCAACCCTTCCAGGATTTTGCTGTTCATCGCCTTGATGGTCTCGGTGCGTTTGACGTACTCGGCGTTGTGGATGTTTTCGATGCTGACGATGCGCACGAAATCCACGTTCTGGTCGTGGTGATCAAAGGTGAATTCCACCAGCCGGCGAATCGCCTCACGCGGCTCCAGGGCGGTGAGGTTCATGCGCGTTTCGGTGTTGCGGATATCACCGTAGAGCTTCTCCAGCACCTCGACGTATAGCTGCTCCTTGCTGCCGAAGTAGTAATAGATCATGCGCTTGGAGGTGTGAATGCGCTCGGCGATGGCGTCTACGCGAGCGCCGGCCAGGCCCTGTTGAACAAACTCGACAATGGCTTCCTGGAGAATATTCTCCCGGGTCTTTTCCGGATTGTTCTTGCGACTCTTGCGCGGTGCGTCAGCTACCGCGGGGAGATCGGGACTCGAGGTCATGGTGCGCTCACGGCCATTGTTGTGCAGGCGCTGATTATGGGCCGCGGCGCTCCCCGAAGGAAGCACCTGCCTTGCGGTTATAGCCGAGCCTGGCGTACCGCCCCACTGCGCGACTTGGCCATCGCCGCCAGACGCACCGCGACGTTGGCAGCGCCGTAGCCGGCATAGCCATTCTTGCGCTGGATGATCTCGAAGAAAAACCGCCCCTCGAACGCCTCGGTGTACACATGAAACAACTCACCGCCCTGGGCGTCGCGGTCGTACAGCACGTTGTAATACGCCAACTCACTGAGGAACTCCTCGTCGAAATCGAAGCGTGCCGCCAGGTCGTCGTAATAGTTGAGCGGGATATCCAGCAACGGCACACCGGCTTCTTTGGCCCGGCGTACCTCGGCGAAAATATCCGCGCAATCGAAGGCAATGTGGTGCACGCCCGAACCGCGATAGCTGGAGAGCGCGTGGGAAATCGCGGTGTTGCGGTTTTCGGAGATGTTCAGCGGCAGACGGATCGAGCTGCAACGGCTGCGCAACGCACGGCTTTTCACCAGGCCGTAAGGGTCGGGCAGCACCACTTCATCGTCGGCTTCAAAATCCAGCAGGCTCTTATAAAACAATACCCAACTGTCGAGGCTGTCGGCCGGCAAGGCCATGGCCATGTGGTCGATGCGCAGCAAGCCGCCGCTGGCGGGTGTGGCCGCCTGCAGGTTGAAATCGGTGTCGTACAGCCCGCCTTCGCTGGGATCGACCAGGTAAATCAGGCTGCCATCCGGTGCACGCACGGCGGCCAATTCCAGCTCGTTGGGGCCGACCAGGCCGCGATAAGGCTGGCCCTTGTAGGCCACCGCCCGCTCCAGGGCCTTGGCACTGTCCTTGACCCGAATTGCCGTGGCGCACAGCGACGGGCCGTGGGCCTCGAAAAAGTTGTGGGCGAAGGAATAGGGTTCGCAGTTGAGGATCAGATTGATATCGCCCTGGCGCAACAGGCTCACATTCTTCGAGCGATGCTGGCCGGCCTTGGCAAACCCCAGGCGTTCCAGCCAATTGCTCAGTTTGGCGCCAAGGCTTTCATCCACGGCAAATTCGAGGAATTCGATCCCGTCGTACTCGCTGGCCGCCGGGGTTTCAAACAGGATGTCCACTGGCGCAGCGGGTGC
>NZ_MLCT01000007.1:0-2156 GCF_001806145.1 Pseudomonas sp. BS-2016 | reverse complement strand
TTCAGCCCACCCGCATAGCTGATCGGGTCTTTGCTGATAAAGCGTCCGACCCGTGGATCATAGTACCTATACCGATTGTAGTGCAGCCCTGTTTCATGATCGTGGTATTGCCCCTGAAACCTGATCGGGTTGGTCAGGCCTTTCTGCCGCGCCCAGTCCGAGCGTTGTTCTATGACTTCGCCCCATGCTTTGTACTGAGCGCTCCAGGCGATTTGGCCGGTGGGGTCGGTGAGTTCTTGTGGCGTGCCCAAGTGGTCGCACTGGTACCAGGCCAGTACGTCAATCGGTAGCGCTTGCGGGGTGTGGGTCCATAGCGGGTCTTGGTCGATGTCGTAGGCACCGGTGTAACTCGGTTGGGCCAGCAGGCGCATCGGTTGGTGGCGCAGGGCCTGGGCCACGGGGACGAAGGTGCCGGGTTCGTAGAGGTAGTGGACGGTTTTGCCGCTCGCGCCGTCGGCCTGTGCGGGGCTGCTTTCCCAGGCCAGGGTGTCGCCGTCCCAGCCGAATAACGTGAAGCCGCACCCCAGTTCGCGCTGTTTGCGCGCCTGTTCGTTGCGGTTCCACTGCGAGCCGGCTTCGCTTCGGTTTAGGTGGTGGGCGTTGGAGTGTTTGTAGAGACGACGGCCCAGCGGGTCGTAGGCGTAGTCGACGCTCAGTTGGCTGTTTTCAAAGCGCACCAGGCGGTCGAACAGGTCCCAGTGCAGGCGGCTGTGCTGGCCGTTGTGCCAGCGGCGAATCTGGTTGCCGCGTTCGTCGTAGTCGTAGTGGCTGCCGGCGTATTCGCGCAGCAGGTTGTCCATCAGGGTGTTGCGTTTGGGGTCGTGGTCCAGTGGACGTTGGACCTGTTGGTTTTTTTCATCCAGCAGGTTGCTGGCCGGGTCGAAGGCGAAGGTTTCGACGCCCAGGCGGCTGGTGGCGTTGAGCAGTCGGCCCACCGGGTCGTAGCGGTAGGACAGCGGCCCACGGCGGCTGTCGTGGATGTGGGTCAGTTGGCCTGCGGCATCGTATTTATAGTCGCGTCTGAGGAGGTTGTTTTGAGTTGATTTTTTAAAGAACAGTTTTGCCGTACAACTGCTTACGGCACTTTTCGGGCCACTGGTAATCAGCGCGGCGCCGCACGCGATTTTCATCTCGTCGAGGGCAACGACAATCCCGTCAACTGCGTAAGTAGCGCTGCCCTCGGTAATCGGGAAGATTCCCTTGCACAATGGGCAACTGGCTTTGTGGCCGACCCGGCAATGGGCTTACCGTTTAGGTCGGTCTGGGAAAAAGCTTCCAGAACGACGCCACCGAGGGTGCTGTCTTCGCCTTAGCGGATGATGTCTTTATTTTTTACGAACTGCTCAATATCATCTAGGGCATCGCTTGCTCGCCCGGATAAATCCTGGTCTTTACTAAGCTTTATCAATAAAGGGATTGTGATATTTTTATCAATTGTTCCATGTATTCTGGCAACATGTCCTAAACAGGTAATTGCAAGTCCCTTTATGTTCAAGCTCTTGTCTGAATATATTAATTCATGGCATTTTTCCTGGATCCACCTAGGCTCATCAATATTAAATACAGCGTACATTAGAGCCTCTATAATCTCCTGCTCATTGTCGGATTTTAATAAGCTCTCCAGCTCTGTTAAAGAGAGTTTATTCGGAATATTCATTTTTTTATTTTCCCTTTGGTAGTTGTTTTTTTGGATTTTCTAAGCGCATTTTGCTGATCACTATGAAGGTCGCACCAACACCGTACATGCCCATGAAATTCCTCATCCCCGTTCGGTAGTGTCTGGGTCTTATCAAGAACCACTAATTCATTCTTTGCCGTATCTACTCCTACTCTTCTAGGAGAGGTTTCTTTAACTTGAACAGAATTGTCTAAAGCCGCCTGCCCATTTGAAGGTGCCCGGCTCTTTACTGCGTTATCAGCTGGTCCATGGTACGGGGCATCTTTATAAATACGCGCCAACCCCAGCGGATCAACCCACCCCGTTGGATTCGGCGCATACGCATACAGGTTCAACCCACCCGCATAGCTGATCGGGTCCTTACTGACAAACCGTCCGACTCGTGGATCATAGTACCTATACCGATTGTAGTGCAGCCCTGTTTCGTGATCGTGGTATTGCCCCTGAAACCTGATCGGGTTGGTCAGGCCTTGGCGTT
>NZ_MLCT01000069.1:0-1689 GCF_001806145.1 Pseudomonas sp. BS-2016 | reverse complement strand
TGGCAGGTCGATGATATCGACGGGCACCAGGGTCTCCAGAGCCTTGGCGGCATTCGCGCCAGTGAGACGAATCTGGCCCATGTGGGAGACGTCGAACAACCCGGCCTGTTCACGGGTATGCAGGTGTTCCTTCATCACGCCCAATGGATACTGCACCGGCATGTCGTAGCCGGCGAAGGGCACCATGCGTGCGCCCAGTTCCAGGTGCAGGGCATGCAATGGGGTTTTCAACAGGGTTTCGGTGGACATATTCAACTCCTGAAAAACGTGCCGACGCGCTTGTGGGCGTCAGCACTCGATAATGTTGACCGCCAAACCGCCACGGGCGGTTTCCTTGTATTTGCTTTTCATGTCGGCGCCCGTCTGGCGCATGGTGCGGATGACCTTGTCGAGGGACACAAAGTGCTGCCCGTCGCCACGCAGGGCCATGCGCACCGCATTGATCGCCTTCACCGAGCCCATGGCATTGCGCTCGATGCACGGCACCTGCACCAGCCCGCCAATTGGGTCGCAGGTCAGGCCGAGGTTGTGTTCCATGCCGATCTCGGCGGCGTTTTCCACTTGGGACACGCTGCCGCCCAGCACTTCGCAGAGTGCGCCTGCGGCCATGGAACAGGCCACGCCGACTTCGCCCTGGCAACCGACTTCGGCGCCTGAGATCGAAGCGTTTTCCTTGTACAAAATGCCGATGGCGGCCGCGGTGAGCAAAAAGCGCACTACGCCGTCTTCGTTCGCGCCGGGGATAAAACGCATGTAGTAATGCAGCACGGCGGGAATGATCCCGGCCGCGCCGTTGGTGGGCGCGGTGACCACGCGCCCGCCATTGGCGTTTTCTTCGTTGACCGCCAGCGCATACAGGTTGACCCAATCGAGCACCGACAGCGGGTCGCGCAGCGCCGACTCCGGGTTCTTGCACAACTGCCTGTGCAAGGCCGCTGCCCGGCGCTTGACCTTCAAGCCTCCGGGCAAGATGCCTTCGTTGCGACAGCCGGCATCGACGCAATCCTGCATGACCTGCCAGATCTTCAACAAACCGCTGCGGGTTTCGGCTTCCGGGCGCCAGGCACTTTCATTGGTCAGCATCACCTGGCTGATAGACAGGCCATAGGTGGTGCAGTGGCCGAGCAAGTCCTTGGCGTGTTTGAACGGGAAGGTCAGGGGTGTAGCGTCTTCGACGATACGGTCGGCGCCCGCCGCGTCTTCATCCACCACGAAACCGCCACCGACCGAGTAGTACTCGCGGCTGCGGGTCTGGATGCCGGCGGCGTCAAAGGCACGAAAGATCATGCCGTTGGGATGATAGGCAAGGGGCTTGCGAATCATCGCCAGGTGTTCTTTCTCGTTGAACGCAATGCTGTGTTCGCCGAGCAGGTTGAGGCGCCCGTCACTGCGCATCTGCGCCAGGCGTGCTGCCACGGTTTCGGTATTCACGGTGTCCGGGTGTTCGCCTTCCAGGCCCAGCAACACAGCCTTGTCGCTGCCGTGGCCTTTGCCGGTGGCGCCCAGTGATCCGTAGAGTTCCACCTTGATGCCGGTGGTGGCCTCCAGCAGGTTGTCACGCTTGAGCCCCTCGACGAATCGAGCAGCGGCACGCATCGGGCCGACGGTGTGGGAACTTGAGGGGCCGATGCCAATCTTGAACAGGTCGAACACGCTAAGGGACATGGTTGTTCTCCGGTTTCTTATTAT
>NZ_MLCT01000068.1:0-1668 GCF_001806145.1 Pseudomonas sp. BS-2016 | reverse complement strand
GCTGAGGGTGCCCCAGGCGGCGTCCGGCAACTTACGCCGCAGAGGCGCGATTGCTTGCGGCCAGTCCGCGTTCTCCCCAGCACCTGGTATGAGGATCACCACACCCTCGGCTTCGGCGCTGTTGGCGGGTTTCCACAGCGCCAGGAACGACTCGCTACCCGCCTGCAATTGCTGTTGCTCTTGCAGCGGCACCTGCCGTTCGAGCGCACTGGCTTCTTGTTGGCTACGCTCGGACAGTGGCTGGCGTTCAGCCGGTTTTTCGACGGCAGGCGAGGGCGCATCCTCGGCCTGAACAGGCAAGACACTGGTAAACAGGAGTGACAGGCACAGTGCTGGCAGTGCCGAACGGTGAAGAAAAAGCATCGTTGATTCCCGGCCAGAAGTGATTCCAGCAGCCTAATGGGTTGGTCGGTATTTGTCAGGGGTATGAGGCGCGGTTCTCATTACCAACAGATTATCGGCGGTTTGTTGGCTGCCTTGATGGGCGCGGTGCGACCATTCAACCAGTGAATGGCAGACAACACGCCAGGTGCGGCTATTCTTGTGCCAGCCCATCATTCATAAGAGGCCGCGCACATGAGTACTTCCTCATTCAAGATCGCCCACAAACTGCTGACCGGCGCAGGTGCCATCGAACAACTGGCTGCCGAACTCACGCGCCTGGATGTGGATAATCCGTTGATCGTCACCGACGCCGCGCTGGTCCAGTCCGGCACCGTGGCGCTGGCCCTGGAGCATCTGGGTGATCGAGCCTACGAAATCTTCGACCGTGTGCTGCCCGATCCGGAAATTGCCATCGTCGAAGACTGCATGCGTGCGTACCGCGAAGGCGGGCATGACGGCCTGATCGGTGTGGGCGGCGGCAGTGCCATTGACATCGCCAAGAGCGTGGCGGCCTATGCCGGTTATCACGGCGCGCTGGCGGACTTGTTTGGCGTCGATCAGGTGCCGCGCAAAGGCCCGCCGTTGATCGCCATCCCCACCACCGCCGGCACCGGCTCGGAGGTGACCAACGTGGCGATACTGTCCGACAAGGCGGCGCAGCTGAAAAAAGGCATCGTCAGCGATTACTTGCTGCCGGACGTTGCGCTGATCAGCCCGCAAATGACCTTGACCTGCCCACGCGGTGTCACGGCCGCCAGTGGCGTGGACGCCTTGGTGCACGCCATCGAGTCCTACCTGTCGCTGAATGCCTCGCCGATTACCGACGCCCTGGCCATCGGTGCGATCAAATTGATTGCCAGCGCGTTGCCTAAGGCTTACGCCAATCCGGCGAACCTGCAGGCCCGTGACGACATGGCCACCGCCAGCCTGATGGCCGGCATGGCCTTTGGCAACGCTGGCGTCGGTGCCGTGCATGCGCTGGCGTACCCGTTGGGTGGGCGCTTCAACATTGCCCATGGCGTAAGCAACGCGCTGTTGTTGCCGTATGTGATGCACTGGAACAAATTGGCCTGCGTCGAGCGCATGCAGGACATCGCCCAGGCCATGGGCGTCAATATCGCCGGGCTGAGTGTGAATGACGCTGCTGACCAGGCTGTAGCGGCGATGACGCGGCTGTGTGCGGCGGTGGAGATCCCGTCCGGCCTGCGCAGTTTCGGCGTGCCCGAGGACGCCATCCCGGCCATGGCCAGCGAAGCCGCAGGCATTGAGCGCTTGATGCGCAAC
>NZ_MLCT01000067.1:0-1659 GCF_001806145.1 Pseudomonas sp. BS-2016 | reverse complement strand
GTCGCCAGCCCGCGTGGTGTTCGTGCACGGCCTGCGTAACGCACTGATCCCGGTGCTCACCGTGGTCGGCCTGCAAGTCGGCACGCTGCTGGCCGGTGCGGTACTGACCGAAACCATCTTCTCGTGGCCCGGCATCGGCAAATGGCTGATCGAAGCCATTGGCGCGCGGGACTACCCGGTGGTGCAGAACGGCATTCTGCTGATCGCCTGCCTGGTGATCCTGGTGAACTTCGTGGTGGATATCCTCTACGGCTTCGCCAACCCACGCATCCGTCACCAGCGCTGAGATCATGACCATGATTACACCTACTCAAGTGTCAGCAGTCGATCAGAGCCTGCTGTACCCGTCCCCGTACAAAGAATTCTGGCAAGCCTTCTCCAAGAACAAAGGCGCGGTCGCCGGCCTGCTGTTCATGTTGCTGATCGTGTTCTGCGCGATCTTCGCCCCGTGGGTTGCCCCGCATAACCCCAGCGAGCAATACCGCGACTTCCTGCTCACACCACCGGCGTGGCTGGAAGGTGGGCAAATGCAGTTCCTGCTGGGCACCGACGAACTAGGCCGTGACTTGCTCTCGCGCCTGATCCAGGGCTCGCGTCTATCGTTGCTGATCGGTTTGTCGTCGGTGGTGATGTCGCTGATCCCGGGTATCCTGCTGGGCCTGTTCGCCGGGTTCTTCCCGCGCTTGCTCGGCCCAACCATCATGCGTCTGATGGACATCATGCTGGCCCTGCCATCGCTGCTGCTGGCCGTGGCGATTGTCGCCATCCTCGGCCCTGGCCTGATCAACACCGTGATCGCCATCGCCATCGTGTCGTTGCCATCCTATGTGCGCCTGACCCGCGCCGCCGTGATGGGCGAACTGAACCGCGACTACGTGACTGCCGCCCGCCTCGCTGGCGCCGGCCTGCCACGCCTGATGTTCATCACCGTGCTGCCTAACTGCATGGCGCCGCTGATCGTACAAGCGACCTTGAGCTTTTCCTCGGCGATTCTCGATGCCGCGGCCCTGGGCTTCCTCGGCCTTGGCGTACAACCGCCAACCCCTGAGTGGGGCACCATGCTGGCTTCGGCCCGAGACTACATCGAACGCGCCTGGTGGGTCGTGAGCCTGCCTGGCTTGACCATTTTGCTCAGCGTGCTGGCAATCAACTTGATGGGTGACGGCCTGCGCGACGCGCTGGACCCGAAACTCAAGAACGCCGCCTGAGGAGATTCCCATGTCACTGTTAGAAATCAAGAATCTCAACGTGCGCTTCGGCGACAAGACCGCCGTGCCGGTGGTCGATGGCCTCGACATTTCGGTCGACAAAGGCGAAGTCCTGGCGATCGTTGGCGAGTCGGGCTCGGGTAAATCCGTGACCATGATGGCGCTGATGGGCCTGATCGAGCACCCTGGCATCGTCACCGCCGACGCCCTGAACTTCGACGGCAAGGACATGCTCAAGTTGAGCAACCGCCAGCGCCGCCAGATTGTCGGCAAAGACCTGGCGATGGTGTTCCAGGACCCGATGACCGCGTTGAACCCCAGTTACACCGTGGGTTTCCAGATCGAAGAAGTGCTGCGCCTGCACCTGAAAATGTCCGGCAAACAAGCGCGCAAGCGGGCTATCGAGCTGCTGGAAAAAGTTGAGATCCCAGGCGCTGCCAGCCGTATGGAT
>NZ_MLCT01000066.1:0-1852 GCF_001806145.1 Pseudomonas sp. BS-2016 | reverse complement strand
CCATCAATTCCACATCGGCGCGATTGACGATGCCACTCTCGGTAATCACCAAGCGATCGCGCGGAATACGCGGCAGCAGGTCGAGGGTAGTTTCCAGGCTGACGTCGAAGGTATGCAGGTTACGGTTGTTGACGCCCACCAGCGGAGTATCGAGGGTCTTCAATGCGCGCTCCAGCTCGTCGCCGTCATGCACTTCGACCAACACGTCCAGGCCGACGCTTTTGGCCACGGCCGCCAGCTCGGCCATCTTCACGTCATCCAATGCCGAGACAATCAGCAACACGCAGTCGGCACCCAAGGCACGAGCTTCGACGATTTGGTACGGGTCGACCATGAAATCCTTGCGGATCACCGGCAGCTTGCACGCAGCGCGCGCCTGTTGCAGGAACGGGTCGGAACCCTGGAAGTAGTCAATATCCGTCAGCACAGACAAGCAGGTTGCCCCACCCTTCTCGTAACTGACGGCGATCTCAGCGGGTACGAAGTGTTCGCGAATCACGCCTTTGCTCGGCGAGGCTTTCTTGACCTCGGCGATCACGGCCGGCTGCTTGAGCTTGGCCTGGGCGATCAAGGCATTGGCAAAGCCGCGTGGTGCCTCGGCGCTTTTCGCCTGCGCTTCCAACTCGGCCAGGCTCACCCGGGCACGGCGCTCGGCCACTTCTTCAGCCTTACGGGCCAGGATCTTTTCCAGAACAGTTGGCACACTCATCCTTCATTCTCCATCTTGAATACGGCGGTGAATGCTCCCAGCTCTTCGAGCTTCTCACGAGCCAGGCCGGTGTGCAGCGCATCGTGGGCCAAGGCGACACCTTCCTTGAGACTATAGGCATGGTCAGCGGCGTAAAGGGCTGCGCCAGCATTGAGCACAATCATCTCCGCAGCTTTCTGACCGTTTTCGGTCTTGCGACGCCCCAGGGCATCACGAATCAATTCCAACGAAGCTGCCGGGCTTTCCACCGCCAGGCCGTGCAAGCTCTGGCTTTTCATACCCAGGTCTTCGGGCTCGACCCAATATTCGGTGACCTCGTCGTTCTTCAGCTCCGCCACGAAGGTCGGCGCCGCCAGGCTGAACTCGTCGAGGCCATCCTTGGAATGCACCACCAGCACATGCTTGCTGCCCAGGCGTTGCAAGACTTCGGCCAGCGGCCGGCACAGCGCCTGGCTGAACACGCCTACCACCTGGTGCTTCACACCGGCCGGATTCGTAAGCGGGCCGAGCATGTTGAACAGGGTACGCAAGCCAAGGTCCTTACGCGGGCCGGCAGCGTGTTTCATTGCGCCATGATGGGACTGGGCAAACATGAAGCCGATACCAACGCTGTCAATGCAGCGCGCTACTTGCACCGGCGTGAGGTTCAGGTAAATACCGGCCGCTTCCAGCAAGTCGGCACTGCCGCTCTTGCCAGACACTGCACGGTTACCGTGCTTGGCGACGGTGCAACCAGCGGCGGCCACCACAAAAGATGAGGCGGTCGACACGTTGAAAATATTCGCACCGTCACCGCCGGTGCCCACCACATCGACGACGCCGTCGAGAGTCTTGAGCTCGACCTTGTCCGCCAGCTCACGCATCACCGACACCGCACCGACTATTTCGTCGATGCTTTCGCTCTTCATGCGCATCGCCATCATAAAGGCGCCGATCTGGGCATCGGTGCATTGGCCGGTCATGATCTCGCGCATCACATCGCTCATTTCCGCGGTGCTAAGGTCCAGATGGCCGACGATACGGCTCAGGGCAGTCTTGATATCCATGAAAAGTCCTTAGCGCGTGCCGCCGCTCTGCTTGAGAAAGTTGGCGAACAGCTCGTAGCCCTGCTCGGTCAGGATTGATTCAGGGTGAAATTGCACC
>NZ_MLCT01000065.1:0-2295 GCF_001806145.1 Pseudomonas sp. BS-2016 | reverse complement strand
TTCCAGGTGAAGTCCTGGCGGCTGAAGTTATAGGCCGTGCCCATCTGGCTCTGCATCCAGTCGGCTGCCCCGGCAAAATTTGCCGTGCCTCGATATCGGCCAGGGTAGTCGTTGATCAGTTTTTCCAGGGTGGTGTTGGCGTGCTGGCCGTAATCGTAGGCCTGGGTATGCGTGGACAGCAGGGCACCGGCAACGCTGATGGCGAGGGCTAGAGGCTTTATCACAAGGTCTTCCTTGAGGTGATGGGAATGTGCAAGCCCAGACCCTTTGCACAATGCGCGCCTCATTCCATGGGCGGCTGCGAATTGGCGCATTGTTAAACGCGTGGGTCGCGTGGCTGTAATTTGTAACGGATTGGATACCAGGCGTGGCAGGGGATGCCGTGACAGAGCGCACGGTTTTGGCGAGGAGTGCTGCGAAAAGTAGCGTTTTTGTTACATCACTCTAGAGTCGAGCGCTAACACATGTGGGAGCTGGCTTGCCTGCGATGGCATCGCCTCGGTATCCATTGATACACCGAGTCGTCTGCATCGCGGGCAAGCCCGGCTCCCACAGGGTCAGGCCTTGAGGGTTTTCACGCCTTCCGGGGTGCCCAGCAGCAATACATCCGCCGGGCGCGCTGCGAACAGGCCGTTGGTGACCACGCCCACAATGGCGTTGATCTGCGTCTCAAGCTCCACCGGGTTGGTGATCTGCATATTGAACACGTCGAGGATGATGTTGCCGTTGTCGGTCAACACACCTTCGCGGTACACCGGGTCGCCGCCCAGCTTCACCAGCTCGCGGGCCACGTGGCTGCGGGCCATGGGGATGACTTCCACCGGCAGTGGGAACGTGCCCAGCACGGGAACCAGCTTGCTTGCGTCGGCGATGCAAATGAAGGTCTTGGCCACGGCCGCGACAATCTTCTCGCGGGTCAGGGCCGCGCCGCCGCCTTTGATCAGGTTCAGGTGCTCGTCGCTTTCATCGGCGCCGTCGACGTAGAACTCCAGGTCGCTCACGGTGTTGAGCTCGTACACCGGAATGCCATGGCCCTTGAGGCGGGCGGCGGTGGCTTCGGAACTGGCCACGGCGCCGTCGAACGCGCCCTTGTGCCGGGCCAGTGCGTCGATAAAGCAGTTGGCGGTGGAACCGGTGCCGACACCGACGATGCTCTTGTCGTCGAGCTTAGGAAGGATTAAATCGACAGCGGCCTGGGCCACTGCCTGTTTGAGTTGATCCTGGGTCATGCGGGCTCCGGAACGGGCGGGGAATTAACGAGGGCGGCGAGTATAACCCAACAAAACCTCGGGATTCGTGTGGTCGCCCGGCCAAACGCTGGGTTAGACTCCTTGGCCCTGCCCAACCCGTGAAGTAGATGCCTGCCGATGCTTGAACACTACGTCAAAAAAATCCTCACCTCGCGTGTTTACGACATCGCCGTGGAAACCCCCTTGCAGACTGCCCGCCAGCTCTCCGAGCGGCTGGGTAACAAGATTTGGCTCAAGCGCGAAGACTTGCAGCCGGTGTTCTCGTTCAAGATTCGCGGCGCCTACAACAAGCTGACCCAGCTCAGTGCCGAAGAACGTGCGCGCGGCGTCGTCACCGCGTCGGCCGGCAACCATGCCCAGGGCCTGGCCCTGGCGGCCAAGGTGCTGGGGGTGAAAGCCACCATCGTGATGCCCAAGACCACCCCGGAGATCAAGGTCGAAGGCGTGCGCTCCCGTGGCGGCAAAGTGGTGCTGCACGGTGATTCCTTCCCGGAAGCCCTGGCCTACTCGCTCAAGCTGGTCGACGAAAAAGGCTACGTGTACATCCACCCCTACGATGATCCGCACACCATTGCCGGGCAGGGCACCGTGGCGATGGAAATCCTGCGCCAGCACCCAGGGCCTCTGGACGCGATTTTCGTACCGGTGGGCGGCGGCGGTCTGATCGCCGGGATTGCGGCGTACGTGAAATACCTGCGCCCGGAGATCAAGATCATCGGCGTGGAGCCGGACGATTCCAACTGCCTGCAAGCCGCCATGGCGGCGGGCGAGCGCGTGGTATTGCCGACTGTCGGCCTCTTTGCCGACGGCGTGGCAGTGGCGCAGATCGGCCAGCACACCTTCGACATCTGCAAGGACTATGTGGATGAAGTGATCACCGTCAGCACCGATGAAATCTGTGCGGCGATCAAGGACATCTACGACGACACTCGCTCCATCACCGAGCCGGCCGGCGCGCTGGGCGTGGCCGGGATCAAAAAATACGTCGAGACCCGCGGTGTCAGCGGCCAGACCTTTGTCGCCATCGACTCGGGCGCCAACGTCA
>NZ_MLCT01000064.1:0-1432 GCF_001806145.1 Pseudomonas sp. BS-2016 | reverse complement strand
CAGAGCTGAACGAAGAGTTCTTCGCCCAGTTCGGCATCAAGGAAACCGGCATCGAAGGCTTCCGCACCGAAGTTCGCAAGAACATGGAGCGTGAGCTGCGCCAGGCTATCAAGTCCAAGGTCAAGAACCAGGTCATGGACGGTCTGCTGGCCGCCAACCCGATCGAAGTGCCTAAGGCCCTGCTGTCCAACGAAGTGGATCGCCTGCGCGTTCAAGCGGTTCAGCAGTTTGGTGGCAACATCAAGCCTGACCAACTGCCGGCCGAGCTGTTCGAAGAGCAAGCCAAGCGCCGCGTTGTGCTGGGCCTGATCGTGGCCGAAGTGGTCAAGCAGTTCGACCTCAAGCCAGACGAAGACCGCGTTCGCGAAATGATCCAGGAAATGGCTTCGGCCTACCAGGAGCCTGAGCAGGTCGTGGCTTGGTACTACAAGAACGAGCAGCAGATGAACGAAGTACGTTCGGTTGTGCTGGAAGAACAAGTTGTGGATACTGTTCTGCAGAAGGCTAAGGTGACCGATAAAGCGGTCTCTTACGAAGAAGCAGTCAAACCGGCGGAAGCAGCACAAGCCGACTGATTGTCCAACTCGTTGGAAATTCAACCATAAGCCAGCCTCGCGCTGGCTTATGCGTTTTCAAGACATGACTATTTGGGAGTAACTGCAGAGCATGTTCCGTAATTCCTATATTCAGCAGAACTCTGATATCCAGGCCGCAGGCGGCCTGGTCCCGATGGTTGTCGAGCAGTCCGCTCGTGGCGAACGCGCCTACGACATCTACTCGCGCCTGCTCAAGGAGCGAGTGATCTTTCTGGTTGGCCCGGTAGAGGACTACATGGCCAACCTGATTTGTGCGCAATTGCTGTTCCTTGAAGCGGAAAACCCGGACAAGGACATCCATCTCTACATCAACTCACCGGGCGGTTCGGTGACTGCGGGCATGTCGATCTACGACACCATGCAGTTCATCAAGCCAAACGTGTCGACCACCTGTATTGGCCAGGCGTGCAGCATGGGCGCCTTCCTGCTGACCGCGGGTGCCGAAGGCAAGCGTTTCTGCCTGCCGAACTCGCGTGTGATGATTCACCAGCCACTGGGCGGTTTCCAGGGCCAGGCGTCGGACATCGAAATCCACGCCAAGGAAATCCTCTTCATTCGTGAGCGTCTCAACACGCTGATGGCCAAGCACAGCGGGCGCACCCTGGAAGAAATCGAGCGCGATACCAACCGTGACAATTTCATGAGCGCTGAAGCCGCCAAGGAATACGGGTTGATCGACGCAGTGATCGACAAGCGCCCCGCTTAATATAAGCCGCTCAAAATAGGGCTGGTCGGCATGTCCGACCACTGGCGGGCTTGAAAAAGCCCGCATAAGCCTTCATCTTGTGTTGCAAGCCTATCGGATTTGGATCGAACGAATGACTGACACCCGCAAC
>NZ_MLCT01000063.1:0-1753 GCF_001806145.1 Pseudomonas sp. BS-2016 | reverse complement strand
CGAGCCTCTGCATCCTTAATCCAGGCCAGTTGCGGATCGGCCTTGACCATCGCCTCAATCGATTGGCTGACGGTCTGTTGATTGACCTGATTGACGTCGATCTTCAGGCCTTCCACCGCCTTGATCGCGATGTTGCCCTCGGCAACCATCTGGGTCTGGCGCAGTGTTTCGTCGGTGTTGCCTTTGCCTTTGGAGGACACCCAGAAGGCATTGTTATTGCTCTTCTCATGACTCTCCTGATGCAGATCCTTCACCGCCTCAAACGTCACCGCCCCTCCACTGACAATCGCAATATCCCCACCACTCTCAAGCTTCGCCGCCTGATACTTCTGATCCCCACCACTCTCCAGTGTCAGATCCCCCCCAGTCTTGATCTCGCTCCCGACACTCTTCACATCGGTCACTTCATCACGCTGAGTCTTCTTGCTGCCCCAATTGCCCTTCTTGCTCATGTCATACAGCGAGTAATGACTGTCCTGCGCCGCCAGCATTTGCAGTTCGTTATCCGCATGCACATAGGCTTCATTGCCTGCGCTGATCTTGCTGGCAACCAAAGTCAGGTCGGTGCCGGCGATGGCGATCAGGTCGCCGCCGGCTTTGAGTTCGGCGCTTTGTTGGGTGACGTCGTCCAGTTGAGTAGTGGTTTTGGTGCCGCCTTTTTTGCCTTTGGAGTAGTCGTGTTGTTCGTTGGCGGCGGCGGCCAGGGTCAGGTTTTCGCCGGCTTTGACGCTGAGGTCTTTGGCGGCGCTGACGGTGCTGGCGACCACGGCGATGTCGCGGCGGGCGTCGATGGCGAGGTTGCCACCCACGTCCACGGCAGAGGTGTGTTGCAGGATGGTTTGCTCGGTGCCGCTGATGCGACGGCGTTGGTAGGCGTAGTCGTCCTGTTCGGTCTGGCTGGCGATCAGCACATCACGCCCTGCGGTTACGCTGGCGTTGCCACCGGCCTTGAGGTTGCTGCCGAGGTTGAGCACGTCGCGGCCGGCGTTCAGCTTGAGCGTGTCGGTGGCTTCGAAGCGGGAGGCTTCGCTGGCCACGTCGTTGCGCAGTTGGTAGCCCTGGCCGTCCTGTTTGAAGGTGGTGACGGTGCGTTCGTTGATGATGTCGCCGATCACGGCGGTGGCGCTGATGTCGCGGCCATTGATGATGCCGCCACGGGTGTTGCGGACCGAGTCGGTGGCGAGCATTTCCAGGCGGTTGCCAGCTTGCATCAGGCCGCTGTTGTCGATGTTGTTGGCAACCATGCTCAGGTTATTGGTGGCGCGCAGGGTGCCGCTGTTGTGCAGGTCGCCGCCGGTGACCAGGCTCACGTCCTGGCCCTGGATCAGCGCGCCGTTGGGGGCCAGGCGGTTGTTGGCCTGGGCCAGGTAGAGCACGGGGGTGAGGACTTTCTGGCCGTTGACCTCGGCTTCTTCCATCCACACGATGTCGTGGGTCAGTGCCGCGACTTGTTCGGCGGTGAGGGACACGCCCAGTTGCAGGTTGAGTGAGTCCTTGTAAGAGATGGCGTTGTCCATCAGGTAGCGGAACAGCGCGTCATCACTGGCAAGGCCGTTGATGTAGCGTTGGCCGGTACGGGCCACAACGGCTTCGCGGATCAGGCGTTGCTCGTACAGGCCGTCGCCCAAGCGCTTCCAGCTGGCGTCGGGGTTGTAGCCCAGTTTGCCGAGCAGGTAGTCGGAGCTCATGAACTGCTTGAGGTCGGTGAGCGCCGGGTTGGTTTCGATCAGGTATTTGTGGCTGTTATCTACCG
>NZ_MLCT01000062.1:0-1731 GCF_001806145.1 Pseudomonas sp. BS-2016 | reverse complement strand
TGAGCATCTCGGCCACGCGTGCGTCGACTTCAGCCTTGGGGATCTTGTCCTGTTGCAAGCCGAAGGCGATGTTCTGCGCCACGGTCATGTGCGGGAACAAGGCGTAGGACTGGAACATCATGTTGATCGGCCGCTCGTAGGGCGGCATGTCGGTGATGTCCACACCGTCGAGGTAGATGCGACCTTCGGTTGGGCGCTCGAAACCTGCAAGCATGCGCAGCAAGGTGGATTTGCCCGAACCCGAACCGCCGAGCAAGGCGAAGATCTCGCCTTTCTTGATTTCCAGGGACACATCGTCCACGGCAATCGTCTCGTCGAACTTCTTCGTGACCCGGTCGATTTTGACCAGCACCTTTTTCGGTGTCTGGTCGCCCTCGAGGGCTTTCTTATAGGCGCCGGAGGCAACTGCCATTTACGAAACTCCCAAAAAAAACTGTGCAGCCGGCCCAATGCGGGCCAGCCTTGGATAGTTTTAGCCTTACTTGCCCGTCTTGACCTTGGTCCAGCTACGGGTCATTAAACGCTGCACTTTCGGGGGTAGCTCAAAGTTGACGAATGTCCGCTCGAGAACCGCCTGCGGTGGGTAAACCGCTTCGTCGGTGCGTATCGATTGCTCCATCAGTTTGTCCGCCCCTGGGTTAGGGTTGGCGTAACCGACTTGATCGCTGACCTGAGCGATCACCTCAGGCTGCAGCAAATAGTTGATGAAGGCGTGGGCTTCCTTGACGTTGCTGGCATCCTTGGGAATCGCCAGCACGTCGAACCACAGGTTGCCGCCTTCTTTGGGAATCGTGTAGGCGATGTTCACGCCTTTGCCCGCCTCCGCCGCACGGGCCTTGGCCTGGAACACATCGCCGGAGAAACCGGCCGCCACGCAGATGTTGCCGTTGGCCAGGTCCGAGATGTATTTGGAGGAATGGAAGTAGGTCACGTAGGGCCGCACTTTCAGCAGTTTTTCCTCGGCTTTCTTATAGTCGGCCGGGTTGGTGCTGTTGGGGTCCAGGCCCATATAGTTGAGTACCGCCGGTAGCATTTCATCGGCCGAGTCCATGAACGACACGCCGCAAGTGGCCAACTTCTTCATGTTTTCCGGTTCGAACAACACCGCCCAAGAGTCGATCTTGTCGACACCCAGCACTTCCTTGACCTTGTCGACGTTGTAGCCAATGCCGTTGGTGCCCCACAGGTACGGCACCGCGTACTGGTTGCCCGGGTCGTTCTTTTCCAGGCGCTTGAGCAGCACCGGGTCGAGGTTGGCGTAGTTTGTCAGCAGTGACTTGTCGAGCTTCTGGAACGCTCCAGCCTTGATCTGCTTGCCCAGGAAATGGTTGGACGGAACCACGACGTCGTAGCCGGTACGCCCGGCGAGCAACTTGCCTTCCAGGGTTTCGTTGGAGTCAAACACGTCATACACAGGCTTGATACCGCTGGCCTTTTCGAAGTTGGCCAGGGTGTCGGGGCCGATGTAGTCCGACCAGTTATAAATATGCACCGTCGGTGCGGCCTGTACGCTGGCAGCCAGCGTGATACCTGCACCCACCAGCATGGCTTTGCGAAATAAAGAAATTGGCAAGTGGAGGTCCTCTTGAATAGTTGGGGCCTTGAAGTTGTTGCCCGGCAACAAAACCGGCGCGCAACTTACCGTCGATAAACCGATCCGGCAAAACTTTCTTTGATCTAATTTGTGGGAGGGGGCTTGCCCCCGATGGCGATGCACCATCCGAGAGAATC
>NZ_MLCT01000061.1:0-1666 GCF_001806145.1 Pseudomonas sp. BS-2016 | reverse complement strand
GTACGGCAAAAGCGCTTGCGCAAGGMCAGGCCCCAGGCGCGGTTGATGCGGCTGCCAAACGGCGTGTGGATGATCAGTTGGGTGCCGCCGGACGCATCGAAAAACCGTTCCATGATCAATGTGTCCTGGGACGGCAAGGCGCTCAGGGCCTGGCGCGACCGGGCGAGGTAATCCAACAGTTGGTCGGCGCTGGCGACATTGAGACCCAGGGTGCCGGTAAGCCAGTCGAGGGCCGGTTGCAGGTCGCCGGGCGTGGCGCCGAGCAAGCTGTCCAATTGCCCTTGCAAGCGGGCCACGGCCACCGATAACTCGTTGCTGCGCCCGGGCGCTTCACCCAACCAGAACGGAATGGTCGGGGGTTGGCCCTGGGCGTCTTCGACCCGCACCTTGCCGGCTTCGACACGCAGGATGCGATAGGAGGTATTGCCGAGCTGGAAGATATCCCCGGCGATGCTTTCCACCGCAAAGTCTTCGTTGACGCTGCCGATATTCAGGCTTTGCGGCTCCAGCAACACGCTGTAGTCGGCGTTGTCGGGGATCGTGCCGCCGCTGGTTACCGCCGTGAGCCTGGCGCCACGGCGGCCACGCAGGGTGTGGGCCACAGCGTCGCGGTGCAGGTAGGCGCTGCGCATGCCCTGGCGGCCGTTGTAGCCCTCGCTGAGCATCTGCAAAAGGGCCTGGTAGTGGCGTTCATCCAGTTCGGCGTAAGGCGCGGCGCGGTGGATAAGCGCCAGCAGCGCCTGTTCCGGCCATTCCTGGGCGCTGACCTCGGCGATGATCTGCTGGGCCAGTACATCGAGCGGTGCCACCGGAATATGCAAGGTATCCAGCTCGCCACGGCGCACGCAGTCGAGCAGCGCGGCGCACTCGATCAGGTCGTCGCGGGTGGTGGCAAACAGGCGCCCCTTGGGCGTGCCACCGACCTGGTGCCCTGAACGGCCGACCCGTTGCAGGAAGCCGTTGATGGAACCGGGTGAGCCGATCTGGCACACCAGGTCCACTTCGCCGATATCAATCCCCAGCTCCAGGGACGCCGTGGCGATCAACACTTGCAGTTCGCCGGCCTTGAGGCGCTGTTCGGCATCCAGGCGCATCTCCTTGGCCAGACTGCCGTGGTGAGCGGCCACGGCGGTCTTGCCCAGGCGCTCGCTCAAGTGCCGGGCCAGGCGTTCGGCCAGGCGTCGGGTGTTGACGAATACCAGGGTGGTGCGGTGTTCACGGGCCAATTGCGCGAGGCGATCGTAGACCAACTCCCACACGTCGTTGGCCATCACCGCCGAGAGCGGCACCAGCGGCACTTCGATCGCCAGGTCACGGGGGCGGGCGTGGCCGATATCCACAATGGCGCAATCACGTTCGGTGCCAACTAAAAAGCGTGCGACGGCTTCGATGGGTTTTTGCGTGGCCGACAAGCCGATACGGGTCAATGGCTCGGCACACAGCCCTTGCAGGCGCTCCAGGCTCAAGGCCAAGTGGCTGCCGCGCTTGCCAGCGGCGATGGCGTGGATCTCATCGACGATCACCGTACGTGTGCTGGCGAGCATGTGCCGGCCGGAATCCGAGCCGAGCAGCACGTAGAGCGATTCAGGAGTGGTTACCAGGATATGCGGTGCGCGTTTGCGCATCTGGGCGCGGTCTTTTTGCGGGGTGTCGCCGGTGCGCACAG
>NZ_MLCT01000060.1:0-1823 GCF_001806145.1 Pseudomonas sp. BS-2016 | reverse complement strand
CGCTTCCTGGAAGTGGTATTGAGCTGGTTCTGGAACAAGATCTACGACGGTATCAAGGTCAATAACATCGAGGGCGTGCAAAAGGTGGCCCAAGGCTACGAGGTGATCTACGTGCCTTGCCACCGCAGCCACATCGACTATCTGCTGCTGTCCTACCTGCTGTTCAAGAACGGCCTGACCCCGCCGCACATCGCCGCCGGCATCAACCTCAACATGCCGGTGATCGGCAGCCTGCTGCGCCGTGGCGGTGCGTTTTTCATGCGCCGCACCTTCAAGGGCAACCCTTTGTACACCTCGGTGTTCAACGAATACCTGCACACCCTGTTTACCAAGGGTTTCCCGGTGGAATACTTCGTCGAAGGCGGGCGCTCGCGCACCGGGCGCATGCTGCAACCGAAAACCGGCATGCTGGCGATCACCTTGCGCAGCTTCCTGCGTTCCTCGCGCATGCCCATCGTGTTCGTGCCGGTGTATATCGGCTATGAGCGCGTGCTCGAAGGCCGCACTTACCTGGGCGAACTGCGTGGCGCGAGCAAGAAGAAAGAGTCGATCTTCGATATTTTCAAAGTGGTCGGCGCGCTCAAGCAGCGCTTCGGCCAAGTGGCGGTCAACTTCGGTGAGCCGATCAAGCTGGCGGAGTTCCTCGACGCCGAGCAACCGGACTGGCGCGCCCAGGAACTGGGGCCGAACTACAAACCGGCGTGGCTCAACGAGACCACCAATCGCCTCGGCGAACAGGTGGCGCGCCACTTGAACGAAGCCGCTGCGGTGAACCCGGTGAACCTGGTCGCGCTGGCGCTACTGTCCACCACTCGCCTGGCGCTGGATGAACAGGCCATGGCCCGCCAACTGGACCTGTACCTGGCGTTGTTGCGTCGTGTGCCCTACTCGCCCCATACCACTTTGCCGGATGGCGATGGCCTGGCGCTGATCAAGCACGTCAAGGACATGAACCTGTTGTCCGAACAGAGCGACGCCTTGGGCAAAATCGTTTATCTGGATGAGCAGAATGCCGTCCTGATGACCTACTACCGCAACAATGTGCTGCACATCTTCGCCCTGCCAGCGCTGCTGGCGAGCTTCTTCCAGAGCAGTTCGCGCATGACCCGCGAACAGATCCTGCGCTACACCCACGCGCTCTACCCGTACCTGCAATCGGAGCTGTTTATCCGTTGGTCGCTGGAGGATCTGGACAGCGTGGTGGACCAGTGGCTGGACGCGTTTGTCGAACAAGGCCTGCTGCGTTTCGAAAACGCCGTATACCTGCGCCCGGCGCCGAGTTCGCGGCACTTTGTGCTGCTGACGCTGCTGTCCAAGAGCATCGCCCAGACCCTGCAACGTTTCTACATGGCGATCTCGTTACTGCTCAACAGCGGCCAGAACAGCATCAGCGCCGAAGAGCTGGAAGACCTGTGCACGATCATGGCCCAGCGCCTGTCGATCCTGCACGGCCTCAATGCCCCGGAATTCTTCGACAAGAGTCTTTTCCGACATTTTATCCAGACGTTGCTGGAGCAAGATGTGCTGCGCCGCGATGAAGCCGGCAAGCTGGGCTATCACGACCTGCTCGGCGAACTGGCCGAAGGCGCCGCCAAACGCGTACTGCCGGCGGATATTCGCCTGTCGATCCGCCAAGTTGCCTTGCACCGCGTGGACGGCGCAGCCGAGGCTGCGGCCGAACCGGTTGCCGTCAATCCTGAAGCACAGCGCTAGACTGATTGAGGCGCCGGGCGGATTCCGGCGCCGTTGAAAAGGAGCCGCACCTTGAAAAAACTCATCCTCCTGGGCCTGACCGCCCTGCTCGGAGCCTGCCACTCGATGAC
>NZ_MLCT01000006.1:0-1306 GCF_001806145.1 Pseudomonas sp. BS-2016 | reverse complement strand
CGTAGTGGCTGCCGGCGAATTCGCGCAGCAGGTTGTCCATCACGGTGTTGCGTTTGGGGTCGTGGTCCAGTGGGCGTTGGACCTGTTGGTTTTTTTCATCCAGCAGGTTGCTGGCCGGGTCGAAGGCGAAGGTTTCGACGCCCAGGCGGCTGGTGGCGTTGAGCAGTCGGCCCACCGGGTCGTAGCGGTAAGACAGCGGCCCACGGCGGCTGTCGTGGATGTCGGTCAGTTGGCTGGCTGCGTCGTACTGATAGGCGCGCTTGAGCAGGGTAGTTTTGTCGTCGCTGCGGCCTAAAAGCTGTTCTTGCAGGCGCCCGGCCGGGTCCCATTGTTGGGTCTGGAGCAGGTGGTTGCCCTGGTGGCGGGCGACTTCGCGGTGCAGGTCGTCGCGTTCGTAGCCGATCAGTTCGTGTTCGTCGAGGCGCAGGCCCAGCAGGTGGCCGCTGCCGTAGGTCAGCCAGCTCACTCTGTGCCCGTCCGGGCGGGTGGTGGCGATGCGTTGGTTGAGCACGTCGTATTCGTGCTGCCACACGGCGACCACCGGGGTTTGCAAACTCAGGTAGTGCTGGTGTTCGCGCAGCAGGTTGCCTGCCGGGTCGTGGAACCATTGCAGGCGGCTGTCGGCGTTGCTGGCCATGACCAAATTGCCGTTGCCGTCGTAGGCGAAGGTTTCGGTTTGGGTGGTGCCGCCCAGGCGTGCGGTGCGCTCGATGAGGCGGCCGGTGGGGTCGAACTCGACCTGGGTGGTGCGCTGGCCGTCGACGGTGCTGGCCAGGCGCCCGGTTGATTCGTCGTACGCGTACAGGGTGCTGCGTCCGTCAAACCCGGTCTCTTTGAGCAGGCGGCCAACCGGGTCGTAATGAAAGGTCGCCTGTTGCCGGTTTTCGTTTTCCAGCGCGAGCAGTTGCCCGAGGCGGTCCCAGCGGTAGCGCAGGGTCTGTTCGGCGGCGTCGATACGTTCGTCGATCAAACCGGCGGCGGTGTAGCGCCAGGTGGTGCAGCGGTTGAGGCCATCGGTGTGGGCCAGCAGTCGGCCTTCGGCGTCGCGGCTGAAGCGTTCTTCGGTGTTGTCCGGGTGGGTGATCAGGATCAGTTGCCCGGACTTGTATTCGTACTCGGTTTTGTTGCCCGCGGCATCGGTGAAGCAGACCATCTGGCCGAGGTCGTTGTATTTCCAAGCGCTGGTTTTTCCGGAGCAGTCGGTGTACTGCACCAGTTGCCCGGCATCGTTGTAAGCAAGGGTCTTTTCGTTGCCGTTGGCGTCTTTGATGGCGCTCGGCAAGCCCGCTGCGGTGTAGGCGTATTC
>NZ_MLCT01000059.1:0-1871 GCF_001806145.1 Pseudomonas sp. BS-2016 | reverse complement strand
AGTGGTGGCGGGCTTGCAAGTACCGGCGGACGAGCGCCACCTGGTGCCTGCCGCGCTGGCGCAAATCGGTTACCCGTACTGGGATGAAAGCGAAAACCCGGCTTACCAGCTGTTCCTCGGTTGAGCGACTACGCTGACTGAGCGGCCTATAAGGAATAGAGACCATGGAAACGCTGACTACCCTCAAGGTGATCCACATCACCGCCACCGTATTGCTGCTGCTCAGCGGCCTCGGCCTGGCCGTATTGGCGTGGCGTAAACGCAGCGCCGGCCCGGCCGCGACCGTGCAGCGCCCCTGGGCATTTATATGGCTGCTGATGGGGATTTGCCTGGTGAGCATGCCCTTCACCGGCTGGTGGCTGGTGCACCTGCTCGGCTGGCCATTGGGGCAAACCTGGATCTTGGGCTCCAGCATCCTCTACACCGTGGCGGCGCTGGCCTGGTTCTGGCTGGTGGCGCGGCTCAATCGGCTGCGCAAGGGCGAGGGCGGGAGCCTGAATTTCACCCTGGTGCTGGCGGTGGTCAGCCTGGTGGGGTTTGTGGCGATTGCAGGGCTCATGGGCGCCAAGCCTGTTTGAAACCGCGTTGGCTTCATCGCAGGCAAGCCAGCTCCCACACTTGACCGGATTCCAACATGAGAACAGGGTCAAAATGTGGGAGCTGGGTTGCCTGCGATAGCATTATCAGCTGCGCAGTGTAATCACCGGCCAGCCTCGCTTTTCAGCCTCCGCGCGCAAATTCGGATCCGGATCCACTGCCACCGGGTGCGTCACCTGCTCCAGCAACGGCAAATCATTCATCGAGTCGCTGTAGAAGTAGCTGTCTTCCAGGCTGTGCCCGGTTTCTTCCAACCAGCGGTTCAAACGTGTCACCTTGCCCTCGCGAAAGCACGGCACATCGGTGCTGCGCCCGGTATAGCGGCCATCCACCATTTCGCACTCGGTGGCGATCAGAGTCTCGACGCCCAGGCGGGCGGCAATCGGCGCGGTGACGAAGCGGTTGGTGGCGGTGATGATCACCAACTTGTCACCGGCGGCGCGGTGCTTGGCCAGCAGTTCAACGGCCTTGGGAAGCATGATGGGCTCGATGCAGTCGCGCATGTAGTCGTTGTGCCAGGCGTGCAGCTGGGCCATCTCGGTGCGGCCGAGGATTTCCAGGCAGAAGTTCAAGTAGGCGGCGTTATCCAGCCGGCCGGCCAGGTAGTCCTGGTAGAACTCGTCGTTGCGGGCCTTGTAGGCTACCGCGTCGAGAATCCCGCGTTCACACAGGTAATCGCCCCAGGCGTGATCGCTGTCACCGCCCAGAAGGGTATTGTCCAAGTCGAATAAAGCCAGGCGCATTGCAGTTACTCGCTGAAAAGTCTGTAAAAAGGCGTCCAGAATACGGTCTTTTCACAAGAGTGCACATAAGGTAAGAAGCCTCGTTGCCGCTGGAACAACCTTTGTGGAACAATGCGACGACATGCGTTTGCGAGGTTGTTGCCGTGATCGACCCCGATGGTTTCCGTCCTAATGTCGGCATTATTCTGACGAATGATGCCGGACAGGTGCTATGGGCTCGCCGAATCAACCAAGATGCCTGGCAGTTTCCTCAAGGTGGAATCAACCCCGACGAAACCCCTGAAGACGCCTTGTACCGTGAGTTGAACGAAGAAGTCGGCCTTGAGCGCGAAGATGTGCAAATTCTGGCCTGTACCCGTGGCTGGTTGCGCTATCGTTTGCCGCAACGCCTGGTGCGTACCCACAGCCAACCGCTGTGCATCGGCCAGAAGCAGAAATGGTTTCTTTTGCGCCTGATCTCCAACGAGCAGCGGGTGCGGATGGATTTGACCGGTAAACCGGAGTTCGATGGCTGGCGCTGGGTCAGCTATT
>NZ_MLCT01000058.1:0-1601 GCF_001806145.1 Pseudomonas sp. BS-2016 | reverse complement strand
ATTACGAGTGCCTGTGCGGTAAGTACAAGCGCTTGAAGCACCGTGGTGTGATCTGCGAGAAGTGTGGCGTTGAAGTCGCACTGGCCAAAGTTCGTCGTGAGCGCATGGCGCACATCGAACTGGCTTCGCCGGTTGCCCACATCTGGTTCCTGAAATCGCTGCCGTCCCGTATCGGCTTGCTGATGGACATGACCCTGCGTGATATCGAACGTGTTCTCTACTTCGAGAGCTATGTCGTTATCGATCCAGGCATGACCACCCTTGAAAAAGGTCAGCTGCTGAACGACGAGCAGTACTTCGAAGCGCTGGAAGAGTTCGGCGACGATTTCGATGCCCGCATGGGTGCCGAAGCTGTCCGCGAACTGCTGCACGCTATCGACCTGGAGCACGAGATTGGTCGTCTGCGTGAAGAGATTCCGCAAACCAACTCCGAAACCAAGATCAAGAAGCTGTCCAAGCGTCTGAAGTTGATGGAAGCCTTCCAGGGTTCCGGCAACTTGCCAGAGTGGATGGTGCTGACCGTTCTGCCGGTTCTGCCGCCAGACCTGCGTCCGCTGGTACCGTTGGACGGTGGTCGTTTCGCGACGTCCGACCTCAACGACCTGTACCGCCGCGTGATCAACCGTAACAACCGCTTGAAGCGCCTGCTTGATCTGTCCGCTCCGGACATCATCGTGCGCAACGAAAAGCGTATGTTGCAAGAAGCGGTCGATGCCCTGCTCGACAACGGTCGTCGTGGCCGCGCTATCACCGGCTCCAACAAGCGTCCTCTGAAATCCTTGGCTGACATGATCAAGGGTAAGCAAGGTCGTTTCCGTCAGAACTTGCTCGGTAAGCGTGTTGACTACTCCGGTCGTTCGGTAATTACCGTAGGCCCGACCCTGCGTCTGCACCAGTGCGGTCTGCCTAAGAAGATGGCACTCGAGCTGTTCAAGCCGTTCATCTTCGGCAAGCTGGAAATGCGCGGTCTCGCGACCACCATCAAAGCGGCCAAGAAGATGGTCGAGCGCGAACTGCCAGAGGTTTGGGACGTTCTCGCTGAAGTGATTCGCGAACACCCGGTTCTCCTCAATCGTGCACCGACCCTTCACCGTCTGGGTATCCAGGCGTTTGAACCGGTGCTGATCGAAGGTAAGGCTATCCAGCTGCACCCTCTGGTCTGTGCCGCGTACAACGCCGACTTCGACGGCGACCAAATGGCCGTGCACGTACCGCTGACACTGGAAGCCCAGTTGGAAGCGCGTGCGTTGATGATGTCGACCAACAACATTCTGTCGCCAGCCAACGGTGAGCCAATCATCGTTCCGTCGCAGGACGTTGTATTGGGTCTGTACTACATGACTCGTGAAGCGATCAACGCCAAAGGCGAAGGTCGTGTGTTCGCTGACCTGCAAGAAGTTGACCGTGTGTTCCGTGCCGGCGAAGCCGCACTGCACGCCAAGGTCAAGGTGCGGATCCACGAAACCGTCAACGACCGTGACGGCGGCAGCGTGAGCAACACCCGTATCGTCGACACCACTGTCGGCCGTGCGCTGTTGTACCAGGTTGTGCCAAAAGGTCTGTCGTACGACGTCGTCAACCTGCCGATGAAGAAAAAGGCG
>NZ_MLCT01000057.1:0-1839 GCF_001806145.1 Pseudomonas sp. BS-2016 | reverse complement strand
AATACCCTTAAATGTGGGAGCGGGCTTGCCCGCGAAGAGGCCCGCAGGTCCGCCATATAGTCTGAACGGTTGGCAAGCCCGCCCTCGCCACGGATAATGCCCAGTTTTTCCACCTGCGCATCGCGCGCCGCCGCTTGCGGTCGAAAGAGAACACCATGAAAGACACCATTCGCCAGCTGATCCAACAAGCCCTCACCCAACTCGTCCACGAAGGTGTGTTGCCTGAAGGCCTGTCGCCGGCGATCCAGGTGGAGAACACCCGCGACAAGACCCATGGCGACTTCGCCAGCAACATCGCGATGATGCTGTCCAAGCCGGCCGGCATGAAGCCGCGTGACCTGGCAGAAAAAATCATCGCAGCCCTGCCGGCTGACGCCAGTGTCACCAAGGCCGAAATCGCCGGCCCAGGCTTTATCAACTTCTTCCAGAACACCCAGGCCCTGGCGTCACGCCTGGATGCCGCCCTGGCCGATGCGCGCATCGGTGCACGCAAGGCCGGCGACAGCCAGCGCGTGGTCATCGACCTGTCGGCACCGAACCTGGCCAAGGAAATGCACGTGGGCCACCTGCGCTCCACTATCATTGGCGATGGCGTGGCACGGGTGCTGGAATTCCTCGGCGACACCGTGATCCGCCAGAACCACGTGGGCGACTGGGGTACCCAGTTCGGCATGCTGATGGCCTATCTGCAGGAAAACCCGATCACCAGCAACGAGCTGGCCGACCTGGAAAATTTCTACCGTGCTGCCAAAAAGCGTTTCGATGAATCCGAAGAGTTCGCTGACCGCGCCCGCGGCCTGGTGGTCAAGCTGCAAGCCGGCGACGAAGAATGCCTGGCGCTGTGGAACCGCTTCCGTGAAATTTCCCTGTCTCATTGCCAGGAAATCTACGAGCTGCTCAATGTGAAACTGACCATGGCCGACGTGATGGGCGAAAGCGCCTACAACGACGACCTGATCAACGTGGTCAACGACCTCAAGGCCAAGGGCCTGCTGGTCGAAAGCAACGGCGCCCAGTGCGTGTTCCTCGAAGAATTCAAGACCGCCGACGGCGAGCCGCTGCCGGTGATCATCGTCAAGGCCGATGGCGGCTACCTCTACGCCACCACTGACCTGGCCGCCGTGCGTTACCGCAGTGGCGTGCTCAAGGCTGACCGTGCGCTGTACTTCGTCGACCAGCGCCAGGCCCTGCACTTCCAGCAGGTGTTCGAAGTGGCGCGTCGCGCCGGTTTCGTCACCCACCCGATGCACATGGAGCACATGGGCTTTGGCACCATGAACGGCGCCGATGGCCGCCCCTTCAAGACCCGCGACGGCGGCACCGTGAAGCTGATCGACCTGCTGACCGAAGCCCAGGAACGTGCCTACAACCTGGTGAAGGAAAAGAACCCGGAGCTGGCCGAGGCCGACCTGCGCAACATCGCCCGCGTGGTGGGCATTGGCGCGGTGAAATACGCCGATCTGTCCAAGCACCGCACCAGCGACTACAGCTTCAACTTCGACCTGATGCTCAACTTCGAAGGCAACACCGCGCCGTACCTGCTGTACGCCTACACTCGCGTGGCCGGGGTATTCCGCAAGCTGGGCAAGGACTTCAGCGAAGTCGAAGGCCAGATCGCGCTGGACGCCGCCCACGAACAGGAACTGGCGGCCAAGCTCGCGCAATTTGGCGAGGTGCTCAACAGCGTTGGCGAAAAAGGCACGCCGCACATCCTGTGCACCTATTTGTACGAAGTGGCCGGCCTGTTCTCCAGTTTCTACGAGAACTGCCCGATCCTGACCGCCGACGACGAAGCCCAGAAACAAAGTCGCCTGCGCCTTGCCGCATTGGCTGGACGCA
>NZ_MLCT01000056.1:0-1337 GCF_001806145.1 Pseudomonas sp. BS-2016 | reverse complement strand
CTGGCCGGGCAAACGCCAATCAAGGAAGACACCCAGGCCAAACTGGCCCTGACCGGTATCACCGGCACCTCGATCATCCAGCTCAGTGGGGGCACCCCGCAGAGCCCGGAGCTCAAGGGCAAGGACGGCAACCTGCCGGAAATCATCGCGTCGCCATCGCCTATCGCACGCCTGCTCAATAACAGCAACGACCTGATGACCAGCGTCAACCTGCTGCTGCACAACGCCAACCACCTGTTCTCACGGGAAAACGTCGAACGCCTGAGCAACACCTTGGACAACCTGCAACAAACCACCGGCGCCATTGCCGAGCAACGCGGCGACATCAAGGTGGTGATGCAGCAATTGATGCAGGTGAGCAAACAGGCGGGCGCGGCGCTGGAGCAAACCACCGTGCTGATGCGCAGCGCCAATGGTTTGCTCAGTGAACAAGGCAAGCAAGCCTTCGGCAGCGCCGAGCAGGCGATGAAATCCCTGGAGCAAAGCACCGCCACCATCAATACCTTGCTGACCAATAACCAGGACTCGGTGAACAGCGGCATGCAGGGCCTTAACGAGCTGGCGCCAGCCGTGCGCGAGCTGCGTGAAACCCTCGGCTCGCTGCGCGCCATCTCTCGCCGCCTGGAAGCCAACCCCAGCGGTTACCTGCTGGGCAGTGACAAGAACAAGGAGTTCACGCCATGAAGCGTGCTTACCACATGATCGTCCCCATGGCCCTGGCACTGGTCAGCGCGTGCTCGATCCTGCCCAAGCCGGACCCATCGGACGTGTACCGCCTGGCGTCCGCCCAACCGGCCAGCCAAGGCACGCCGGTGAGTTGGTCGCTGCGCGTGACCAAGCCGCAGACCAGCGAGTTTCTCGATAGCCCGCGCATCGCCGTAGTGCCAGATGGCAACTTGATCAGCAACTACGCGAATTCACGCTGGAGCGACCCGGCGCCGGTGCTGCTGCGTAATCGCCTGCTGGATGGCTTCCAGCGCGACGGGCGCGTGACGCTGTTGAGTACCGACGAGACCAACCTGCAAGCCGACTATGAACTGGGCGGGCAGTTGCAGGCGTTTCAGAGTGAGTATCGAGGCAAAGCGGTGGAGGTGGTGATTCGCCTCGACGCGCGATTGGTGCGTGGGCGTGATCAAAGGATTATCGCCAGCCGCCGGTTTGAAGTGAGGCAGCCGGTGAGTGACGCCAAGGTGCCAGCGGTGGTGGCTGCTTTTGGCCAGGCTGGGGATCAGCTGAATAAGCAGGTGGTGGATTGGGTAGTCAGCCAGGGCAATACCGCTCTGAAACCTTGAAGGCCTCATCGCAGGCAAGCCAGCTCCCACATTTTACTGCGTTCA
>NZ_MLCT01000055.1:0-1506 GCF_001806145.1 Pseudomonas sp. BS-2016 | reverse complement strand
ATCACAAGGCATCGTTCCAGATTGTGCCGGGCTCGTTCTGGGGTATGTCCATCCCTGAGTTGATGAGCGATGTGCAGGACATGTGTGGTGCTACGGCGCGCGCGCAGTCCAATAACATGGCGTTTGCCAGCGGCCCGCAGGTCGAAGTTGACGAGGATCGCCTGCAACCTGGTGAGAACCCAAACGAGATGTTCCCCATGAAGCGCTGGCGCGTGAAGAGCGGCCAGACGGCCGGGCTCGGTGGCGGCGCAACAGCTCCGGTTCTGCGCTTCTATCAGCCGGTAAGCCTGGCAGGCGAACTGATGGCTGTGTACGACTCGTGGGAGAAGCGTGCCGACGACGCCACGAACATCCCTCGTTACATCTATGGTGCCGAAAAGGTCGGTGGCGCAGGCAATACGGCTAGCGGCCTGTCGATGCTCATGGAGTCTGCCAACAAGGGTATCAAGGACGCAATCCGGCACATCGACCGTGGGGTGGTGCGTCGTGTCATTGAAGCGCTGTGGCTGTTCAACATGCGCTACTCCGAGGACAACGCGATCAAGGGCGACTGCAAGGTGGTTGCGCGCGGTGCTAACGCGATGCTTCAGCGTGAGCAAACATTGCAAGCCCGCACCCAGTTCCTGGGGTTCACCAACAACCCTATCGATATGCAGATCCTCGGCCTGGAAGGCCGTGCGGCGATTCTACGCAAGGTGGCCGAAAGCCTCGATATGCCCGGCCTGGTCCCAACGAAGGACGAGATGAAGGCTCGGGAAGATCAGCAACAGCAGCAGGCCGCGCAGCAGCAGCAGGAGCAGGCGAAGCTGGCCGGCCAGCAGGTTGCTGCAGAAACAGGAAAAACGGCAGCCCAAACCGAAGAGCTGAGCGCTCGAGCAGACAAAATTCGCATCGAAGCACAGCGCCTCGGTATGGAAAACGGCGCGACGGTTGCGCAACTTCAACACGCTTCGGGAGGAGCAAATGAAACCCAGCGACCACCAGTGGCAAGCGCTGGTCAACCTGAGCAACAGCCCGGATTGGAAGCACCTGCGGGAGTTGATGAGCAGCTGCCTGCTGGAGGCCCAGCAGAACCTGGAGAAGGGCAGCAACCTGGAGGACCTGTTTAGGGCCCAGGGCAGGGCGACCCAAATCAGGGAGTTGCTTGATACGTTCGATAAATCCCGCGATTCGCTTGACCGAATCAACGAATCGCGGCATCGCCAGTAGCTACAGAAAAAGCCGCCCAAGTTGAGGCGGCTTTTTTGTGGCCACTCTCCGGTCATTCGGCCAAGTGCCCGGAACCAGTAGCACATCCAGAAGCCCGGACCTGCCGGCTCTACCCAAGGAGAAAACGATCAAATGAGCACGCTACCCCGCAACGTACAGGCGCAAATCGACGAAGCCACGGCAATTCAGGAAGCACTGAATAAGCCGGCCGAGAATCCCGCTCCCGCAGCGGCTCCGGCGGCAGACCCAGAAGCGCCAGCGGTCGCAGACCAGCAACCGCCCGCCAAAACGGACCCG
>NZ_MLCT01000054.1:0-1791 GCF_001806145.1 Pseudomonas sp. BS-2016 | reverse complement strand
GGGCTTCGGCCTGGTGCTGGTCCTCACCTCGATCCTGGCACTCGCTGGCTGGACCAGCCTGGGAGGCTTGATCGACCGTAGCAATTGGATGAGCGACATCACCCAGCTCAATGCCTCGCTGACCAAGCTGCGTATCGTGCGCTTGCAATACATGCTGGCCAATGGCGACGAAGCTGTGGCGCAGAACGTGCAGACCAGCCTCGATGCATTCGCCGCCCAGCAACAGAAGCTGCTCGACAGCTTCAAGAGCCCGGAAAACCTCAAGCTGCTCAATGAGCAGAAAGCCGTCATTACCGCTTACCGCCAGTCCCTGAACAAAATGCGCGAGGCGTACCGCAATGGCAACGCTGCGCGCGATGTCATGGGCGCCAAGGCCGACATTGCCAACGCGCAAATCAATGCGCTGGAAACCAGTGTGCAGCAGTCATCCGACAGCCCGGAACGCTTCACGCAGTTCCTGGCCGTGACCCAGGCCAAGAACGAATTCATGCAGGCTCGTTACGAAGTGCGCGGCTATACCAATAGCCCCAACGCAGAAACCGAAGCCCGTGCGGCTACACAGCTGGAAAAAGCTGTCGCCGGTTTGAAAGGCCTCAGCGTTGCCTTCGGTACTGGCCAGCAAAGCGCATTGTCCGCACTGGAAACCGCGCTAGGCGCCTACCGCAGCGCCGTGCAGAGCTACAAGGCGGCCAATGCCAATATTGTCACCGCCCGTGCCGAAATGACCATTCAGGGCGCCGACATCGTGACGATCAGCGACAAGCTGTACGACATCCAACTGGAACGTCGCGACGCCGAAAGCACCCAGGCCCGCAGCCTGCAACTGATCAGCACCTTGCTGGCCCTGTTGGTCGGCGTGATTGCCGCGTGGGTGATCACCCGCCAGATCACCCGCCCGATCCAGGACACCCTGGCCGTGGTGGAGCGCAT
Source organism: Pseudomonas sp. BS-2016 (assembly GCF_001806145.1). Taxonomy (NCBI): domain Bacteria; kingdom Pseudomonadati; phylum Pseudomonadota; class Gammaproteobacteria; order Pseudomonadales; family Pseudomonadaceae; genus Pseudomonas; species Pseudomonas sp. BS-2016. Next base: position 861 of record NZ_MLCT01000054.1, on the reverse strand, counting down.
CGCTTCGGGCGACTTGAGCCACAATATCCAGGTGACCCGTCGCGACGAACTGGGCGTGTTGCAGCAAGGCATCCAGCGCATGGGCACCACCCTGCGCGAGCTGATCAGCGGCATTCGCGACGGCGTCACTCAGATCGCCAGCGCCGCCGAAGAGTTGTCAGCCGTGACCGAGCAAACCAGCGCCGGCGTGAACAGCCAGAAGATCGAGACCGATCAGGTCGCCACCGCCATGCATGAAATGACCGCCACCGTGCAGGAAGTTGCGCGCAATGCCGAACAGGCTTCCCAAGCCGCTTCCGACGCTGACGGCCAGGCCCGCGAAGGCGATAAAGTGGTGGCTGAAGCCATCGCCCAGATCGAACGCCTGGCGGCCGAAGTGGCGCGCTCCACCGACGCCATGACGCACCTGCAACAAGAGAGCAACAAGATCGGCAGCGTGATGGACGTGATCAAGGCCGTGGCCGAACAGACCAACCTGCTGGCACTTAACGCCGCCATTGAAGCTGCGCGTGCCGGGGAAGCTGGTCGAGGCTTTGCCGTGGTCGCCGACGAAGTGCGTGGCCTGGCGCAGCGTACACAGAAGTCCACCGAGGAAATCGAAGGCCTGGTGGCCGGCTTACAGAACGGCACCCAACAAGTCGCCAGCGTGATGAACAACAGCCGCAGCCTCACCGACAGCAGCGTCGAACTGACGCGCAAGGCCGGGGTATCCTTGGAAAACATCACCCGCACCGTGTCGAATATCCAGTCGATGAACCAGCAGATTGCCGCAGCCGCCGAACAACAGAGCGCCGTGGCGGAAGAGATCAGCCGCAGTATCGTGAACGTGCGTGACGTGTCTGAGCAGACCGCTACGGCCAG
>NZ_MLCT01000053.1:0-1919 GCF_001806145.1 Pseudomonas sp. BS-2016 | reverse complement strand
GGATTGGCTGGAGGTGACGGTCGACTTTCCCGAGCCTGCAGCGATGCCTGAGATCGAGCGGCGCTTGCGCAGGATGTTTGATCTGGATGCGGTGCCTGAGGTGATCAACGCGCAATTGTCGCAAGACCCCCTGATGGCGCAACTGGTTGCGGCCCACCCTGGCCTACGGTTGCCAGGCACCTGGGACGGGTTGGAACTGGCGATTCGTGCAGTGCTGGGCCAGCAGATCACCGTGGTGGCGGCGATTCGCCTGGCGGGCAAGTTGGTGGCGCAGTATGGCCAGACCCTGCAAACCCCGCACGCCGGTATTACCCACCTGTTTCCGACACCTGAAGTGTTGGCTGCGGCGGACCTGACTACCCTGGGCATGCCCAAGGCGCGGGGCCGTACGTTGTCTGGTGTGGCCCAGGCGCTGTTGGATGACCCACAGCTTTTCGAACCCAAGGCTAGCCTCCAGGACGGCGTTGCAAGGCTAGTGGCATTGCCGGGGATTGGAGAGTGGACCGCGCAGTACATCGCCATGCGCCAGTTGCGCGAGGCGGATGCGTTTGCGTCGGGGGATATCGGGCTGATCAATGCTTTGGCGGCTTTGGAAGGTGGGCCGGTATCGGCGCGGCAGTTATTGGCGCGTGCCGAGGCGTGGCGGCCGTTGAGGGCGTATGCGGCGCAGCATTTGTGGACAACCCTGTAGGAGCGAGCTTGCTCGCGAAAAACCTGAGAACGCCGCTGTGTATCAGGTTTCCCGCGTTATCGTTGGCGACCTTCGCGAGCAAGCTCGCTCCTACAGGGTATTAGTCACCACTGAGGCCGGTGCGAACCCAGTTCCACCGCCGGAAAATCCCACTGCAACGGCGTGCCACTGATGCTCAGCGGGGCTAGCAGCCGATGAGCCTGGCCCCAGGCTGTCTGCTCCACCACCAGGCCTTGGTCATTGATATCTTCTTCGCGCAATGCCGCTTGCTGTGACACTTGCCCGGCCTCCACCAGCAACTTCGCCGTACGCGCCAACGACAAGCGCGCCGAACCGCCGCGTCCGGAGTCCAGGCGCTCGGCCAACGCCCGGATCGCACTGGCGGCCATCAAATAGCCGGTGGCGTGATCCAGCGCCTGCACCGGCAGCGGCAGCGGTTTATCCGTCTGTTTCCAGGCCATGCCCGCCTCGGCAATCCCGCTGCTCATCTGCACCAGGCTGTCAAAGCCACGCCGATTACGCCATGGGCCGCTCCAGCCGTAGGCGTTGAGGCTGACGTCGATCAGTCCGGGGGCGATGTGCTGACGTTCGCCAAGGGTATAACCGAGTTGCTCCAAGGCATCGGCGCGGTAACCGTGGAACAGGATGTCGGCGTCCTTGAGCAACGCTTCGAACACTTGCCGGTCGTCGTGGCTCGTTAGATCCAGGCGGGCGCAGCGTTTACCCAGGGTCATTTCCGGGACGACGCCAGGTTCGTTCCAGGTGGGCGAGTCGATGCGCAGTACGCTGGCACCCAAGCCGGCGAGGAAACGACTGGCCACCGGGCCGGCCAGCACCCGGGTCAAATCCAGCACCTTGATGCCGGCCAGTGGGCGCGCTGCGGAACCGAGCCAGGGTTTGTCGGTGCCGCGTTCGAAGACCTGACGCTGGATCAACGCTTCGGCGTTTACCGCCAAGCCTTGGGGATGCTGCTGCCAGGCTTGCCAGCTACGCATCTGCGCCGCACAACCGCCCGCATCGACAACCGCCTGTTCCAGTTCGGCGGCTTTCCAGGTCGCGACTCTACTCGCCATGGCTGCGCGATCAGCGGCAGGCCCCAATACCCGCTCGGCCGCTGCGCGGTGATGGGGCGCGTTGGTGTGCAGACGGATCCAGCCATCCACGCTGGCGTAATCACCCGCTACCGGGTCCCACAAAGGCGGCACTTGCCACCCCACGGGACGAATCG
>NZ_MLCT01000052.1:0-479 GCF_001806145.1 Pseudomonas sp. BS-2016 | reverse complement strand
CGCGCAAATCGAAGAAGCAAAGCGCATTGCTACGCAGACGGATTTGCTGGGCAAGTATCAAGATGCGGTGCGGGACAGTAATAAGGCCGAGCAGGAGCGGCTAAAGGTTCTGCTCCTTGCGGCATTCTCCGCGCAGAAAGCGGCAGAGGATTCAGCGTCAGCTCAGCAGAAGGCCTTGAAGGATACTGCCGATGCAGCGGAGTTGAGTGCTAAGCGACAAGTAACGGCCATTGAAAAAGTGGCAAGAGCCTCTTACGCGTCGCTGCTTGTGAAGCCTGAGAGCGGGAATCAAAGTGGTTACGGTCTGCTAACAAATGGCGGAACCCCGCCGGAAGCCTCTACCCCCCAGTCAAAGTCGGCAGAGCAGCGCCTTCAGGACTTGCTTGAGCAGATCAATGCCGGCACCACGCCAAACAAGACGAAAACCCCGAAAGGTGACAGTGGTAAAAGCGCGCTAAACGCGGCCATGACTGCCTTCG
>NZ_MLCT01000051.1:0-1404 GCF_001806145.1 Pseudomonas sp. BS-2016 | reverse complement strand
CGCCGACTGGATCCTTGCCAGCAAAATCGCCGGCCCCGGCAACACCATCGACTACATCCGCGATGGCCACCTGCGCCACAACCGCAAGCACATCGGCGCAGCCCTCGACGCCAGCCTCAAGCGCCTGCAGACCGACTGGATCGACCTCTACCAACTGCATTGGCCGGAGCGCAGCACCAACTTCTTCGGCCAGTTGAGCTACAAGCACAAGGACGAAGACGACCTCACGCCACTGGAGGAAACGCTCGAAGCCCTGGATGAACAGGTGAAGGCCGGCAAGATCCGCCACATTGGCCTGTCCAACGAAACGCCGTGGGGCACCATGAAGTTCCTCGCCCTGGCCGAAGCCCGCGGCTGGCCACGTGCAGTGTCGATCCAGAACCCCTACAACCTGCTCAACCGCAGCTTTGAAGTGGGCTTGGCAGAGGTTGCCATTCGTGAGCAGTGCGGCTTGCTGGCCTATTCGCCTTTGGCGTTCGGCATGCTCAGTGGCAAGTATGAAGACGGCGCACGTCCGGCCAAGGCGCGCCTGACCGAGTACAGCCGTTTCAGCCGCTACTTCAACCCGCAATCGGAAGCGGCGTGCAGCCGATATGTGGCGTTGGCGCGCAAGCATGGCCTGGACCCGGCGCAGATGGCGCTGGCGTTTGTGACACAGCAGCCGTTTGTGACCAGCAATATCATTGGGGCCACATCACTGGAACAACTGGACAGCAACATCGCCAGTGCCGAACTGAAATTGTCGAAAGAGGTGCTGGAAGGGATTGAGGCGATTCAGAAGGATCATCCGAATCCAGCACCTTGATTGATCCGCACTGATCGTTCCCACGCTCTGCGTGGGAATGCCGCCTTGGACGCTCTGCGTCCGCTTTCAGAGTCGTGACGCGGAGCGTCACATGAGGCGTTCCCACGCGGAGCGTGGGAACGATCAATCAAGAGCACCTAACAATCAAAGCGCCCGCGCAATGATCTCCTTCATGATCTCATTGGTCCCCGCATAAATGCGCTGCACCCGCGCATCCGCCCAGGCCCGGGCAATCGGATATTCCCACATGAAGCCGTAGCCGCCATGCAACTGCACGCACTCATCGAGCACCTTGCACTGCAGGTCGGTGGCCCAGTACTTGGCCATCGCCGCCGTGGGCACGTCCAGCTTGCCTTCCAGATGCAAGGCCATGCACTGATCGACAAACACGCGGCCAATCTGAATCTCGGTGGCCATCTCCGCCAGCTTGAACCGGGTGTTCTGGAAATCGGCAATCGCCTTGCCGAACGCCTTGCGCTCTCGCGTGTACTCAAGGGTCCATTGCAACGCCGCTTCGGCTGAAGACAGCGCGCCAATCGCCACGGTCAGGCGTTCTTGTGGCAGTTCCTGCATCAGGTAGGCAAAGCCCATGCCCGCCT
>NZ_MLCT01000050.1:0-437 GCF_001806145.1 Pseudomonas sp. BS-2016 | reverse complement strand
CGCGCACATGGAGTACCGGCCCGTCGCCGGGCGCGCGGCCCAGTTGATCGAAGGCTGGAAACAGTTCGAGGCAGACCTGGCCAAATTCGAAATGGCTGACGCTCCTTCAATCGTAGTCGGCAAGGCACCTGATGAGCTGCCAGCCCTACGCATCGAGCTGACCGGCATGGTTACCGCCAGTAACCTGAAGGTGTTTGAAGATTCGGCCCTGGCTGTCATCGACTCGGTGAAAACCACTCTTTCCACGGACCAGGACTTCGCCGACGCGAAGAAGGCGGTCAAGTGGTGCGGCGATGTCGAAGAGGCCGTGTCGATCGCCAAGAAACAGGCCCTGTCGCAGACCCAAAGCATCGACGAGCTGTTTTCGTCGCTGGATCGCATCAGCGCCCATGCCCGCGAGACTCGCCTGAAGGTCGACAAGCTGGTGAAGGCTCAAG
>NZ_MLCT01000005.1:0-248 GCF_001806145.1 Pseudomonas sp. BS-2016 | reverse complement strand
CAAAACCAGCGTTTGGGAGTACAACGACCTCGGTCAGATGGTCTGCTTCACCGATGCCGCGGGCAACAAAACCGAGTACGTGTACAAGGCGGGGCAACTGATCCTGATCACCCACCCGGACAACACCGAAGAACGCTTCAGCCGCGACGCAGAAGGCCGACTGCTGGCCCACACCGATGGCCTCAACCGCTGCACCACCTGGCGCTACACCGCCGCCGGTTTAATCGACGAACGTATCGACGCCGCCG
>NZ_MLCT01000049.1:0-2097 GCF_001806145.1 Pseudomonas sp. BS-2016 | reverse complement strand
ATAGCGATTCTTCTATTAGTCCTTTATATGAGGCTCAAATAATCGCAGGCACCCCAACCATTCAAAAAAAGAATATTAATCCAGATTCGATCATTTAAAAGGCGGGCCTGATGAAAGCGATGACCAGCTCTATGATTCTGAGCAGCTTATTGTTCGCTACCGTAGCAGAAGCTGAAACGACGCAAGCTGATATCAATCTAGATTTCGGCAGGTTTGCGGGTTTTTGGGTGTACGAAGGCTGTGAAAAAAAAGATATCAGCGGCAAATGCTGGTTCATTATTGAAAAGAAAAAAGAGCTTTATGGCAATAAGGAATATTTTTCCTTTGCAATGCAAAAAGCCATTCCTGCAAAGGCTGAAGTGTTGGAAAAAATGTGCGGCGATTTTAAATATACGACAGGCTTTACTGTTACCAATCTACCAGACAAGGCCATTTGCATTAAAGTCATTGGAGCGGGCAATCAAGCGGAGCTGTATTACCCTGTTGGATACACCGGGCACGGTACTTACAAAATCAGCAAATCATCCAAGGAAGAATTCATGAAAAGAAGCGATGAAAAACTCAAAAATATGCGAAAAAATACAAACTGGTAAGTTCTGAAAAATACGTCAACAAGCTAGAGGCAGAAACCATGAATAAAATGATTATGTGGGCGGTTGCAGGAGCTGAGTGCAACACGGTTATTGAATTGAAGCAGGAGCCTCATGTTGCAAGCCCATCAGCTGAGTGAATACCTCGATCGGACACAGCCAGTTAAATCGCTTGCGTGGTCGGATGTTCAGCAAATACGCAAACTTGTCCAACTCCTCTTGGGTGTACCTGGACAGGTCAGTTCCCTTGGGCAAAAACTGGCGGACAAGGCCGTTGGTGTTCTCGTTGGTTCCACGTTGCCATGGGCTGTGTGGGTCAGCAAAGTAAACAGCAATACCCGTCTTCTGAGTGAGTTCGGCGTGCCTGGCCATTTCCTTGCCCTGGTCATACGTCATGCTTTTACGAGCGGCCAGCGGCATGCCATTGAGCGCCGCGCTGAACCCTTCGACTGCCGATGTCGCCGTAGCGTCATTCATTTTCACCAGCATCAAATAGCCGCTGGAGCGCTCAACGAGTGTCCCGACCGCCGAGGCGTTGTTCTTCCCCTTGATCAAGTCGCCCTCCCAGTGCCCTGGCATCAAACGGTCTTCAACCTCCGGCGGGCGCAGGTGAATACTGACCATATCCGGAATCTGGCCGCGACGATCAACGCCCCCAGCGCGCGGTCTACGTGTGCTCTTGCCTTGTCGCAGACACTGCACCAGCTCCTTGCGCAACTCCCCGACGGGCATCGCATAGATCGCTTTGTAGATGGTTTCCCGGCAAACGTAGGCTTCTTCGAAATTGATTTTCATGACACGCAGCTTGCCCGCGATTTGCTCTGGGGAAAAGCGTTCTCGAAGCAAATGAAGCACCAGCTCGAAGCGTTCATTGCCCAGAACCAATTTTCTGGCAGGGCGGCAAACTTTACGGCGCTCGCGAGTGTGAGCCTGTGCAACGTGGGCAACGTATCTCCCATTGAGGGATCGATTGCGACGCAACTCGCGGCTGATCGTAGAGGGGCTTCGGCCAAGCATTCGAGCTATCTCGCGCTGACTAAGACCTTGATATTGCCCGACCTGGATCGTGGCGCGTTCTTCGACGCTGAGTTCTGTATAGGACATGGCGGCACCTTACCGGAGGGTGAGGTGTTGCACTCAGTTTTTGCGGCCGCCGTGGGTAGCAATTAGTTTTTCAATTTTTTCTGCTGGCGCAAGGGCAGAAGTTACACAAGCCGACGTCAACCTCGACTTTGGTCGATTTGCAGGTTTTTGGGTGTACGATGGCTGCGAAAAGGAAAACATAAACAAGAAATGCTGGTTCATTATTGAGAAGAAAAAGGAGCTTTATGGCGATAAAGAGTATTTCACTTATGCAATGCAAAGGGCAATTCCAGCGAGGTCTGAAGTGCTGGAAAAAGTTTGCGATAATTTTAAATATACAACGGGCTTTACTGTAACTAACCTGCCAGACAAAGCTATTTGCGTCAAGGTCATTGGGGCGGGCGATAACGCTGAGCTTTACTAC
>NZ_MLCT01000048.1:0-539 GCF_001806145.1 Pseudomonas sp. BS-2016 | reverse complement strand
AGCTTTCTTTGGGAAATTCAGCGGCCGCGTGGGCCTGAATCTGTTTCAGCATCGTTTTGTTCATGGGTTACCTATCCAATCAGCGAAGCGCCTGGCACCCCGCCAAATGGCAGCGGATTGCCGCGCCCGTGCCGTATCTCGCAATCACTCGGGCGACCGCCGCAACGATCAAGCGCAGGGTCATCCACTGGATTACCGTCGAGGTCGAACATCTTGATACCGGTGTAGTTGCAGTCCGGCCCGCGATACTCGCCCCACAGGCACCACTCGCAGCGGTTCATGATCAGGCCGCCGGGGAGCTTCTGCCCTTTCACGGCAGTGGGCGGCGCCAAGGAAAACACCACCTCCTCGCGCAGCAAACTGGTCACCTGGTTGATGTAGGAGATGTCCAGCTTCTCCATGCTGCTGGCCCCCGGGTTGCCCTCGGGAAAGTTCGCCGCGTCAAGGTACTTGGCGTAGGTCTGCCGCACCGTGAGCTTGACCCCGCTCATGCCCTGAAACTGGCGACACAGGGCAGTGATCGTGCCGTCGATGTTACT
>NZ_MLCT01000047.1:0-10615 GCF_001806145.1 Pseudomonas sp. BS-2016 | reverse complement strand
CCCAGAGGACGCCGTTGAGCATCAAACGATCATCTGCTCGTGGGCGCCCACTGCGGCGGGGTTCATAGAAGATGTCTGCAACCAAATCCCAGGCGGCGTCGGGGAGTTCGTATCGTTTGGCCATCGTAGGCTCCTGCCTTTGATGGTCGCGGACTTTACTGAATCTCGGCGCCTGCGGAATTCAAATTGGTTTCGGCTGATTTCGTACAGAGCCTAGTTCTGCTTCACGCTTGCGAACCCAAGCTTGGGCGGCCTGTTTACGGGCGAAGGTTTGGCTCTCTTGGTAGACTTGCACACCGTCGCGTTTGATGCGGATCTGGGCAGTGTAGGTCACAACCCCACTTGCCAGTTATCTTGCCCTGATAGTTGCCATGAGAAAGTGGTACGCGTCAGTTTCAAAGTGGTACATCGTACCACCGAGCCTTGAAAAACGCCTGAAAACGCCCTAAAACATGCTTAAAACACGTAGACAAAAATGGTACAGAATTCAGCTACACCCCACGTAAACACAGGCTCTACGGTGTCCAGACGCTTTAGCGTGGCCCCTATGATGGATCGAAACGACTGATTTAAAAAACCATTATTAATCAATAGCTTATATTTCGTTTCAGTGTTGCTGTAGCAAAATTAAAGCTACACAGAGGCCATCCAAAGGAATCCCGCCCCCCTCCCGCTCTTCCCCTTTGGCAGTACATGCCACCATTAACCGCCCTAAGCATCTCCCTGCTCATCCTCGTCGTCCCAAGCGCTAAACGCTCATTGACCAACTGATAAATAGACGCTTGCGAATGAGCAACAAAAAATGTGGATTACCACCCTTGCATACTGGTTGGATATACAGCAACCTACCACGCAACATATCCCTGACTCGCTTCGATCCGATGCGGTGGCTGATTTCGCCCTTCCGGGAAGATATTAATTTACATCACAAGCTAGAGGGATAGAATGGTGACATTACGTCACAGATTTTACCCAGAGGAAAACAGGACTCATGAACCTTTTTGATAGCGCAGCTCCTGAGTCTGCCCAACTGGGACTTCCAATCTCTCCACCGCACCTCGCAGAAGATCTTGAGCTGATAAACAAGCTACTCGAGATCTACGACCAGGGGCAGCTTGCCGCAAAGCTTAATGAGGTAGGCTCCCTGCATTGCCGGGAGACGGTAAACCGTTGGGTTAAAGGCAAGGCAACGCCTCGTCTTACCTACGCAGAGCACATGCATCTGAAGTCCCTGCTTCCACCCAAGCCTACAAAAAAGACCACTTTCACTTTTATCGACCTGTTTGCAGGAATCGGTGGAATCCGGAAAGGGTTTGAAGCCATCGGAGGTGAATGCGTATTCACATCCGAGTGGAACCCTTTCGCCGTCCGCACTTACAAGGCAAACCACTATTGCGACCCGGAGCGTCACCGCTTCAATCAGGACATCCGTACAGTTACCTTGTCCGACAAGCTCGACGTTAGCGAAGAAGAGGCCTACCAGAATATCGATCGTGAAATTCCTGATCATGACGTCCTGCTGGCCGGCTTCCCGTGCCAACCGTTCTCCTTGGCAGGTGTTTCCAAGAAAAACTCTTTGGGCCGCAAGCATGGCTTCGAGTGCGAAACTCAGGGCACCCTGTTCTTTGACGTCGCCAGGATCATCAAAGCCAAGCGCCCGGCAGCCTTCCTGCTGGAGAACGTCAAGAACCTGAAAAGCCACGACAAGGGCAATACATTCCGCATCATTTGCGAAGCACTGGATGAGCTCGATTATGAAGTCGCAGACGTCAACGCGCCAAAGGGTTCAGACCCAAAGGTGATCGACGCTAAAAACTTCGTACCGCAGCATCGGGAACGTATCGTCCTGGTCGGCTTCCGCCGCGACTTGGGTATCCATGACGGCTTCACGTTGCGTGACATTGAAAAGTTTATCCCCAAACAACGCCCTACCTTTGGTGACATCCTGGAGCCAAAAGAAGAAGTGGACAGCAAGTACATCCTCACGCCGAAACTTTGGGATTACCTTTACAGGTATGCCGAGAAACACCGCCAGAAAGGCAACGGCTTTGGGTTTGGCTTGACAGGGCCGAATGACGTAGCACGTACCCTATCGGCCCGATACCACAAAGACGGGTCTGAAATATTGGTGGATCGCGGCTTCTCAGAGAAGCTCGATTTTAATAGTGAGCTCAATCAGCTGAATCGCCCTCGCAGACTTACGCCGCAAGAATGCTCACGTTTGATGGGTTTCGATAAACCGGGCGAAAGCAAATTCGTGATTCCAGTTTCAGATACGCAAGCGTATCGTCAATTTGGTAACTCAGTTGCAGTCCCTGTGTTTGAGGCGGTTGCACGACTGATGAAGGATCGGATTTTGGCCGCGAAAGCCAAAACCGCAGCCCCTAAGCAGCAGTAAGTGCCCCGGAGTTCTCCACACAAGCATCGGGGCCATCACTGCCCCGATGCGGAGGATGCCGTGACTGATATTGTCAATGTCGAAACCCGCTCCCGGATGATGTCCAACATCCGGAGCAAGAACACCTCTCCCGAACTTTTGATCCGTAAAGTCCTGCATGCCAGAGGGTTTCGTTTTCGTGTGCATGCTAAAAACCTTCCGGGAACGCCAGACCTGGTACTGCCAAAGTATAAAGCTGCAATCTTTATCCACGGCTGCTTCTGGCACGGTCACCGATGCCGCTATTTCAAAATCCCCCAAACCCGTCAGGAGTTCTGGCTGGAAAAAATAGGCAAAAACCAGGTACGGGATGAACTGCAGATCGCTGCCTTAAGGGCTCAGAGATGGCGGGTGTTAACCATTTGGGAGTGCGCCGTACGATCCATGAAAAAGCAAAGAACACCATTGTTGATTGACCAAATTGTTTACTGGCTGCTACAAGGTTCAGCGTTAGCCCAGATAGACGAAACCCATTTGGAATCCGCATGTTCTCAGACCGTATCAGTGACTACTTCGAAGGTGTAGCGGCAAAATACTTGAGCGCTGTCGATGCTGATCCTGAACGCTCCAACCAGCATGAGATTGGCGGGCTTCCTGCGGCAGGATTTAAACAGTACTTGGGCACCCCCTCTAAAGATCAAGAGTACCGGTTCAAGACAAAGCAGATTTACATCGCTGACGATTCAGTCGCCCCAGAAACCGTGGAGGCTGACGTCACGTGGTATGACTGCCGTAGAAAACAGCCGCATCGTGGCCCGGAATACAGACTTTACTACCCTACAAATGCAGTCACTGAATTGCTTTCAGAAGGTGACTTTTTGCTGGTGGCCAAGCTGCGTGACGACTCTTTGTTGATGGTTTTCACTCCGGCTGGAAGCACAATAGAACGGCAGCTTCGCGTTCTTTTCGCACTCGATAATGTTGACGAACGATTTAAAGCCGGTAGCGTTGAAACGCTCCGCTTGTTTCTTCCGCTAAGACTGATGCTGGAAGATCTCGGCATCGAGACAGGTCAGTTTGAGACAGGTGATGATGCTTGGTTAGAGCGTCTTGTAAAACTGTTTGGCGGCGAGAAATTTCCAACGACATCTGCATTTTCTAAATTTGCCCGCGAATCCATTGAGCAAAAAGTAGATCCACTTGCAGACCCGGATCAAGCCATTCTTAACTGGATGGATCATGAGGAAAAACTGTTCAGGATTTATGAACGCCACTTGGTTCAGGACAGACTACGTGAAGGATTTGGCGAAGACGGAGCTGATGTAGACGGATTCATCAGTTTTTCGTTAAGTGTGCAAAATCGACGAAAGTCTCGCGTTGGCCATGCTTTTGAGCTCTATCTCAGTGAGATATTTAATGCATATGGCTTGCGCTTTGAGCAAGGGGGTGGCAAGGGATTCACTACAGAAAACAACTCCAAGCCAGACTTCATATTCCCAGATTTTAAGTCATATCATTGCCCAGCATTTCCAGTACAACACTTACATATGCTGGGAGCCAAAACGACATGTAAAGATCGCTGGCGACAAGTTCTTAGTGAAGCCAATAAAATTCCGCTAAAGCACCTCATAACTCTTGAGGCGGCAATCAGTGAAAAACAGACCGCTGAGATGCAATCACAAAACTTACAGCTAGTGATACCAGCCCCCATACATTCGACCTACACATCGTCCCAGACAAAATGGCTGCTCACTCTTAATCAATTCATCGAGCGAATTAGACCCCCATCTCTATGAAAGCGCCAAACACAAATTTAAACTCACATACTAAAGCCATGGTTAAAAACTTTTGAATTGCTGAGCTTTAGCTCGATAAAAATCTGGCACTTGATGAGTTTAGGTGTTTTGGTTATGAATCTTCGGCCATATTTGCAACGCGACGAGGTGGATCCGCGCATCGTCAACGCCATAGCACACATTGAAAGTGAAAAAGCGAAAGGCCACATAACGGATTTGCAAGCGAGAAAGCTGTTTGCTGATTTACAGCATCAAATACTCAAAAAAGTGATAATAGAATCTTCGTTCCGAGGCGAACCCGGTGTCTCTGAAGGTAATGCAGAATCCTCGGTGAACGAGTCAAAATAGAGTGCTTGCTAGGATCAGCTATTCAATACCGATCGACCTGAAGAACAGAAGATATGCGCCGTCGTGTTGATTGAAAATTGAACGACGTAGGTAAGTATCCAGCAATCAGACTTAATGCTGCAGTATTTTCTCTTGTTCCTGGGCGAACCTGACGTTGAGATGCTCCTGGCAACGTAGCACAAGGCCTTTGGCCGATTTAAGCCCTTTGTGACAGGCAGAAATCGGCCACAAGCAGCCTCTCGGAGGTATCTACGAAGCTTGAGGCGATTCAGATTTCAAGGCTTTAAAAGAAAACTAGGGGCGCCGCTCTTGCAATAACTGACGGGCGGAATCAGCCATCACCGGAAGAGCGCCGGCCAGCATCAAGAGATCTTTGAGCACTAGGCGTCCTGCACCAGACAGGAATGGAAAGCCATGTTCACCATCACCAAGATCCGGTACCCAGGCTTCAGGTGTGGTGAGCAGGAAGGTTAAGGTCACCAGCGGTGTACCGAAGGCCAGCGCCCCACCAAGCAGACCGGCGCGTCGCGAGATCGGGTTGGAAAGCACCAGCAGACCGATCAGAATTTCTACTACGCCCAGGCCGTTGGAAAAGATGTATGTGTTATTTGCGGTCTGCCAGACGCGCTTTTCCGCATTCAATTCACCCTCGTGGGTCAGGTGTGCCTTGTAATCCTCGGGATGTTCATAAAAAAAAGACATAAACGGGCTGTTGGCGACAAATGGGGTAATGCTATCGGCTTCGTAAGGCGCGAATTTGAGCGCCCCGATCCACAAGAAAACTACGGCGATCGCCAGTCTCATGAGGTGTGTGCCAAGGGTGTCGAGCTTGCTGATGAATTGCAGCCATGTAGTGAATGAAGCGAGCATCAGACTTATCCGAATATTTGGAATGTGAAACCAGTCTGAGGCTTAGCCGCGAGACGCTTTTGTGCGTCATGCTCAAGTTATTGTTCGATCGTCTCAACAAGTGGCTGACGTCTGGATGTATCAGGTAAGCCCCGGCACGTTTAAGTGTGCGGGGCCGGTGGAGTTATGGCGAAAGAGCTATTTTTTCAAGGTGTCGTACGCCTCAAGAGCGCGCAGTGAATAAATATAAGCGGCGCCTGCGTTCAACGAGATCGCAGTGGCCAAGGTCGCAGCCACTTCCTCGCGGCTCGCACCAGCCTTAATGGCCGCATCAGTGTGAGCTGCAATACAGCCGTCGCAGCGTGTAGTGATGGCGACTGCAATGGAGATCAATTCGCGGGTCTTGGTGTCGAGCACATCGTTTTCGGCAGAGGCTTCTCCGAGGGCCATGTAGGCTTTGACCATTTTTGGATTACTTTTGCCCAGCGCGCCGAAAGCTTTCTGGATGGAGGGTAATAATTCGGACCAGTTAATGAACATTGCGGTAACTCCTGAGGGGGGGTGGGTGTAATGTTTAACCTTGTTTAGTGTATGCCCTAGTCCTATTTTGATTAGTTCGATACGCTCTGTTTTTTCTGCGATGCGCTCAAATGAATTCGATCGACAAGCTCATCAGCCTCGCCAATGTTCGTGGCAGTCTGGATTTACGTTGCCAATTTCAGGGTGACTGGTCCCTGGAGCATGAGCAGGAAGCGCTGGGCAAAGCGCCATACCACGTGGTGCTGTCGGGTGAGTGTCGGGTGGAGCTTCCAAGCGGGCAGCGTCTTTCTATGCGCGCCGGCGACGTTCTGCTCCTGCCGGGTGGTGCGCCGCATGTGCTGCATAGTCCGGGCAAAGCTGTTGCGCCAACATTGGTATCGGCAAAGCGTATCGACGCTGGCATATTGCCCATACATCGCATTGGCGGCGTGAGTGCGGATCTGGACATGCTATGCGGCTGCTTTCACTTCAACCGAACTTCGTTGCTATTTGCTTCATTACCTGACTACCTGTTGATACCCAGCGGCACGCTCCCAGCGGATGGACCATTACAGTCTCTGGTCGATTTATTACGCGGGGAAGCAGACGGCGATCAGATTGGAGCAAAATTTTTGCTCGATGCTCTTTCTCAGGCGTTATTCACCCTGATCCTTCGCGCCCATCTATCTAGCCATGGCCAAGACATCGGCACGCTCGCCTTGCTCAGCGATAAACGTCTGGGCCCCGTATGGCAGGCGATGTTGGCTGATCCTGCGCACGAGTGGACCATCCAAAATCTAGCAGATATCGCGTGCATGTCCCGAGCATCTTTCATGCGGGCGTTCGTTCGTGTGGCTGGTGTGTCGCCATGGGTATTGCTTACGCAAGTCCGTATGGAATTGGCGTTCAGCCTGCTGAGTCATTCGCATCTGGGATTAAAAGATATTGCCTTGCAGGTTGGTTACCAATCGCAGGCGGCGTTCAGCAAAAAATTTAAGGAGGTTTATGGGGCGCCTCCAGGGAGAATGCGCCGCAGAATTTAGAGCTGTCACTTAGGTAGGGGTGACCAGAGATGGCCGTTTTCTGCCTGTTGTGATCGGCGGAGAGCGGCCAATAGCGTCCCTTCAAATATTTGAGTTGTAAACTGTTGGAAATACAGACGCCATGATTAAGGTCGAGGTGATCTAGGGTGTCTGAGCGTCGGTTCAGCCAGACGGCTTCGCTTAGGGTGCAAACGTAGGAATTGCCGAATCACGCTCCCATGGCGGACAAGGCGACCAAGCCTCCACAAGCTTATCGATGAAGAGACGAATTTTTGGAGAGAGATGTCGCTTGCTAGGGTAAATCACCCGAATAGGCTCTGCGGCCTCTGCATACCCTGCGAGCAATTGAACGAGTTTGCCGCTCCTCAAATCGTCATTTACCACATAGGAAGGAAGAGTCGCGATGCCTAGGCCAGCGACAGCTGACTGGTGCAATGACTCAGCACTGTCCATCTGTAGCCTTCCACCATGAGTAACGGGCACGGAGCTACCATTCACGCGAAAATTCCAAGGAAGCAATCTCCCACCGCTCACGAAATGCAGGCACTGGTGCTCGGACAAATCCTCAGGCGTTTTGGGCTCGGCATGCTCAGCCAGATACTTGGGTGAAGCGCAGGTAATCATTTGTTGATAGGCCACGGTACGCGTGAGCAACCGAGAGTCTTCCTTCGGTGGCCCGATGCGCATGGCCAAATCAAATCCCTCATCGATCAGATCGACCAGCCTGTCGGAAAATGTGATATCGACGCTCAAGGAGGGCCAATCCTTAAGACAGCACTCGATGTGCTGAAGGACATGAAGTCTGCCTAATGCTACCGGCAGGCTCATCCGCAGTCGCCCACTGGGTGTTGAACGACGAAACGCAAGGGCATCCTCCACGTCGTCCAGATCCTGAAGAACGCCCACGCAACGCTCATACAGAACCTGGCCGTCATCCGTCATGCTTAAACTGCGCGTAGTACGATTCAGTAAACGTACCTGTAAACGAGCCTCGAGCCTGACTATCGACTTCCCCACTGCAGAGCGCGTAAGGCCAAGCTGCTTGGCCGCCGCAGTGAAGCTTCCAGCGTTTACCGAGCTTACAAACGCTGCGATATCATTCAGGTTATGGAGTTCCATGGGGCCTCAAGGGTCTCAACGTTCGGGCGGCTTAGCACCTGTTATGGGGAACTCTATTCCCCAATACTAAGCATAGTATCTCAATTAGCTAATCCACTCCCATCGATCAATTGAGGTCATTATGAACACTAAAGTCCAAGCAGCCGTCCAAACCTGGGCCAACAGCCTTAGCGATCTGGTACCCGTTCTTAAGGGAATTGATACCACCACAAAAATGAGCGACATCCGCGACTCTTACGCAAAAATGCTCGCGCAAAATCCAGCGCCAGCTGGCGTTAAATTCGAAGCAGTCAACATGGGCGGCGTCCCCGGCACACTGGTTACCCCGGACGAGATCAAAACTGACGCAGTAGTGATGTATATCCACGGCGGCGCCTACATTGTAGGTCGTCCAGACGGCTACCACGGCATCGGAGGCAATTACGCGAAAATGCTCGGTGCTCGTGTGTACATGCCAGACTATCGTCTTGCTCCTGAGCACAAGTTCCCAGCCTCTGTTGACGACACATTGCGCGCCTACGAATGGCTGCTTGAGCAGAAAATCCCAGCTAACAAAATTGCGTTCTCTGGCGAGTCGGCTGGCGGCGCGATGGTTGTCAGCATCATGGTTGCTGCTAAGTCGAAAGGGCTTCCATTGCCTGCGGTTGGCTCCTCCATCTCACCATGGGCGAACCTTGAACACACCGGTGCTTCCATGAGCAACCGTGAAGGTCTGGATCCTCTGAACTCCAAGCCTGTCCTGGACATCCTCGCCAGAGCATTCCTAGGCGACACATTGGCCAATCATCCTCTGGCCTCACCTGTGTTCGCGGACGTCACCGGTCTTCCACCAATCCTGGTGCAGATCGGCGAGAACGAGCTGATGTTGAGTGATGCAATGCGCCTTGCAACTCACCTGGCTGATAACCGCGTTCGCGTAAACCTGGAAGTATGGCCTGCGATGTTCCACGCCTGGCACTTCTACGCCACCATGCTGCCAGAAGGTCAGCAGGCCATGGAGAGTTCGGTGCGCTTCATTGAAGCAGGCTTGGCCGAGGCTAATCCTTAACGCGTAGATCAGCCGCGACAACTATCCCGGCTGTCGCAGTTAACACATTGACATTAAAGCAAAGGTGCTAACCCAGGATGGGTATGAGCCTGCGCTGACGACGAGGCCCAAAGCTAGAGTTTTTCCGGCGCTCATGTTGAGTCGCCCCTGCTTTAGTTGACGGTCGATGACCGCTATTGGCCGTCAGCGGACGCTGGCGAATGTACGCTCCTGGCCCAGAGTGTGTAAAAACGCGTCGCCAAAATTGAAGTGTCCGCGTCTACGTTAAATCTGAAATTTATCGGCACGTCTGCAGATGTGAATTTCGCGCAGAAACGCGATTTCCAGTCCTGTTTTGAGCACCTGCCGTGATCAAAAACGTTTTTACACAGCCTCGGCCGATAGCAGCCCTTCGTCACGGACTGCTGTCGGTTTCAAACTTACCAATCTAAAACAATCCTCCCAAAGCCTTCGGTTCCCAATTCATCACAATCAACTCCCCGGTCACCTCAGCCTTCGCTTGCCGTTGATTGGTGGTCGTGTATCGAATCTCGGTCGTCTCAAAATGAAACCCATCAAACACCCGCCGGATCTCCGGATGGTCGTTGATGCTGACCATCACCTTCCCTTTGCAGCACCTCATAAAATCGGCCATGCGCTCATAGTTTTCAAACGGGAAGTCGACACCGTACCCTGTCGTCTGCCAGTAAGGTGGGTCCATGTAGTGGAAAGTGTGCGGCCGGTCGTAGCGCTCGGCGCACTCAAGCCAGGGCAGGTTTTCGACGTAGGTGCCGGACAGGCGCTGCCAAGCGGCAGACAGGTTTTCTTCGATGCGCAGCAAGTTGATTGCAGGGGCGGTGGTTGCGGTACCGAAACTCTGACCTGAGACCTTGCCACCGAAAGCATGGTGCTGCAGGTAGAAGAAACGAGCGGCGCGCTGAATGTCGGTCAGGGTTTCCGGGCGGGTCATTTTTTGCCACTCGAATATCTGACGTGAGCTGAGTGCCCATTTGAATTGCCGCACGAATTCTTCCAGATGGTTCTTTACCACACGGTACAGGGTGACCAGGTCGCCATTGATGTCGTTGAGGACTTCAACCGGGGCAGGCTGCGGGCGCAGGAAGTACAGCGCCCCGCCGCCGGCAAAGACTTCGACATAGCATTCGTGGGGTGGGAACAGGGGGATAAGGCGGTCGGCGAGGCGGCGCTTGCCGCCCATCCAAGGAATTATGGGTGAGGACATTGTTTGCAAGACCTTTACTGTATGGATAGACAGGTGATAGGCTCGCTCCGCTTTGTGCACGGAGCAGGAGCCTTGACTGGGCTTGCAGGGCTAATCTGCGGGTTTGGTGGCCAGGCTGGATGTTGACGCATCCAGCTTCGGCCGCTCCTTTTATTTCGTGTGTGAGACTTCTTTGGCGTAGGCCTGACAGGCCTGCAGCGCGATCAGTCCTTGGTCGCCGTCGCCGGTGATTCCGATAATTCGTTGAGCATGCGCTCGGTCAAGTTGGGCTCTCGCGGTTCCATGAACCACGCC
>NZ_MLCT01000046.1:0-909 GCF_001806145.1 Pseudomonas sp. BS-2016 | reverse complement strand
CCGTAATTGCTCACCATTCCGCTGGGCCAGCCTGGAATCAATGATTACATCTAAGCGGCTGGACTGCTGAGCCATTACTTTTCTCCGGGCGAAAAAAAACCCGCAAGGTGCGGGTTTTAGTTTTTATATAGATTACTTCATGCAGTATTCAAGCTCATCAACTATGGCACTAAGAGATTCAAGCGCTTGCTCAACACCAGTGCCAGTCATAGCGGCTATTTTGTGATAGCCATAACCATTCGTTGTTCCAGCCTGTTCAATCCCTGTGAATTTATATGTTCGCTGGTTGGCCACTTGCTTGATGTTGAGCGTGTAGCGCAGTGATCGCTCTACAAGCGAAGTAGTGAACTTTGCCTCCCCTCGCGCTACGACTTCCGAGCCATCAGGAGCCACGTATTGCGTGACTGATCCGCCGCTAACCTCTCGAATGCTCGATGCTTGATAGTAGCTCCCTGTGTAAGCGCCGACATATCCACTCGACTGCGTCATTGCGACCGAGTCGTTTCGTATTGTGATCGCAACACACTTTGGAATACTTCCTGCTTTTGCTGATCCTTCGCGAGTGATCGAAAGCGATTTAACATTTTGCGACTCAAGCTCAACCACCCCAAACCTAGCAAGGTCTGATGGGCTAGTAGCGCATCCGGACGTCATCATCGCAAGCAAAGCTACTGCGGCCAAACGCATACTTCACCACCCATTCCTTATAGATGAGGTCTATTTACGCAGCGTTGAGCTATAACGTCAACTGAAGCAATCCCAGTAAATGCTTTGCGCGATCAATGCCGAGACGGCTTTTTCGGATCCTTGCCTGCCTCCTGCGCCCACTTGGCGCGAAACTCATCATCGATAGCAAAGATGACAGCATCGAACTCACGCCGATCAATGCTCGACTGGTGAACGCTCAGG
>NZ_MLCT01000045.1:0-1622 GCF_001806145.1 Pseudomonas sp. BS-2016 | reverse complement strand
TGCTGACTATCTTGGCGTTACCAACGGTCAGATTCGAGCCATGGCTGCCGAGGGCAAGATCACGGCCGAGGTTGTAACTAACGCTCTGTTGCGTTCGCTCTCATCGCTCAATGAAGAGCTGGATCGAATGCCGCGCCGTTTCGAGCAGGCATCAACCGCGCTAAAGAACAATTTCCTTGCAGCGGTTGGGCAGGTGGATATTGATCCTCTAATCAGCTCTGTCGATGCCCTGGCAACGTCACTCGCTGACCCCAAGGTAATTGATGGTATTCAAAGCATCGCCACCGGGATTGGTCAGGTCGTCGCTGTTGGGGGGGCCGGACTTAAAACTGTGGTGAGTAACACCGATGCCCTGATGGCGATAACTGGTGCCTACGCCGTCAAAGTTGGCGTTGGCTTGGCTAACTCTCTTTTTGTTTCCGCCAAAGCTCGCCTGGTTGATTTAGCAGCAACCAATCAACAGATCATAGCTTCGAAACAGGCAGAGGTTGCCTCTGCTGCTGAGGCTGTGGCAATGCAGAGCGTTGTGGTTTCCTCTACCGAGGCAGCTCTAGCTCGGGCTTACTACGCCAGGGCAGAGGCGATAGCCACATCGCAGTCTGAGCTGAATAGCATTCGCCAATTGAAGGCTGTAACGGCTCAGCTGGCTGCCGATAGAAGCCTTGAGATTCAAAGACAAAAGGCGCAAATAAACAACATCGGCTTGGCTGCCTCTCATACAAGGCTTGCAGAAATACGCACAGCCGAGGTGGCCATTACGTCTCAGCTAGCAGCAGCGGAAGCGAGACTTGCGGTTTCACGGCAGGCAGAGCTGGCCACTGGGGCAATTGTAGGTCAGCAGACGGCTGCTCTTAATGCTGCGCGCACTGAAGGCGCGGGTATTTTGGCTGCTCAAACAGCCGCTCAAAATGCACTGAATGCTGCCGAGTCAAGAGGTGCTGCTACCCGCGGCGCCGCGCTTGCAGCTCTTGGGGGGCCGCTTGGCTTAGTAACGCTTGGCCTCGCCGCCGCCGCTGGCTACATCTACTTCAGCAGTTCGGCTGATTCGGGCACGCAGTCGCTTATTGAGCAGAACCTCACGCTTGATGAGACAGTCGATAAATTTGACCAGCTCACAGCGGCTCAGCAGCGAAATCAGGCGTCGAAGTGGGCTGAGGCTCAAAAGTCAGCACTCGACGATGCTGCATCGTCGGCACGCAAGTACGCCAATATTGCGCAGGGAGCCTTAACGTCGTCTGGTGCGGCTCGCGTCGAGGATATGCGTGCTCTATCGGCAATGATTGCCGAGGTGGGCTCCGGCAAGAAGACGTTAGATGATGTGACGGTCTGGCTGCAATCCACTCAGTCTCTTGCAGGGGGCTTTAAAACATCGCTTGAGGAAATAGCAGCCGGCTATGACTCAAGCCTGCAAAGCGCTGCGGCGTACGGCGATCGCATTAACGCAGTTGCAACCGCATCCAATCAGGCAGCAGGAAGCACTGACCGGCTGGCCGCGGCACAATCCAAGGCCGGTGATAATCAAAAAGTAAGCGCCGCCGCCTGGGACAAGTACATCGAGCAGCTCACCAAGGCTCGCGACCTGATAGGCGCTAACGCTGCTGCCGAAGCCGAATACACCGCTC
>NZ_MLCT01000044.1:0-628 GCF_001806145.1 Pseudomonas sp. BS-2016 | reverse complement strand
CATCCGGCCAGTTGTCGGGCCATCCGGCCCAGTGCGCCCCGCTCATCCGAACAGACAGGCAATAAAAAGCCCCGGCAGTGGCCGAGGCTGATTCATTCGTTGGTCAGTTACTTCGCGTCGCGCAGCCGCTGCTTTAACTCGTAGCCCATCAGTGGCCAGATCTTCTGCTCGGCATTCTGGCGGGCGATCTTGCGGCCAATCTCCGGATCGAAGTTCTCCGGACTGGCGCATGCGCTCTCACCGGTAACAGTGAAGCCGTTTTGCAGCACCAAGACGCAGAAGGTCAGCAGACCAAGGGATGCCGGGTAGCAAACGGCGCAACCAGGTTTTACACCTACAACTCCATCGCCAGCGGTGAAATAGTGCTCGCTTTGAATGTTCATGGTTACGTCCGCTGGGGTGATGCGTGGCGCGGATAGTCCCTTAGCTTGAATCTCTTGCTCAATAGCTTGGTCGTTCAAGGTCTTCTCCAGAATGCAAAAACCCCGGCGAATGCCGAGGCTGTGAAAGTGCGCGCTACGTTTTGTGAGCGCGTTAAACGTGGCGCGGAAAACTACAAGCCCGCCCGGCCGAATGCCGCGGCGTCCTGCTCGCGTAGCTGATCAAGGGTGAGCAGCTTGCCCTTGTC
>NZ_MLCT01000043.1:0-13966 GCF_001806145.1 Pseudomonas sp. BS-2016 | reverse complement strand
GCCATGTCCCGCACGTTTCGCGACACCACATTGCCGACGCTGGCCCCGAACCAACCTTCGAACTTGCCGGGGCCGCTGGGGGTGCGGTAACGGCCGGGCTTGAGGCCTACCAGCCCGCAATAGGAGGCCGGGATGCGAATCGAACCGCCACCGTCCGTGGCATGGGCGACGGGCACAATCCCGGCCGCTACGGCTGCGGCCGCACCGCCGGAGGAACCCCCGGCACTCATGGCCAGATTCCACGGGTTGCAGGTTTGCCCCCACAGCAGGGATTCGGTGGTCGTGGTCAAGCCGAACTCCGGGCAGGTGGTCTTGCCGAACGGCACCGCCCCCGCGGCTTGATAACGGGCAATCAGGGTACTGGTATGCGGCGCGGCAGCGGCGTCTTTGAACAGACGGCAGCCATGGGTGGTGGGCGTGCCTTGCAGGTAGGTATTGAGGTCCTTGATCAGAATCGGCACCCCGGCCAGGCTGCCGGAGGTTGACGTGGCGCTGGCCTCACGCGCTTTGAGCAACGCCTGCGCGTAGTCGTCATGGCGCAGGTTGACCGCCTTGACCCTGGGGTTGACGGCATCGCAACGGGCCATGGCCGCTGCCAGTAACGCCTGCGGGCTGACCTCGCCCTGACGCACGGCCTGCGCCATGCGCCAGGCGTCCATCTGCACATAATCGGCCTGGGACAACGCGGGGCTGTCAGCCGCTTGGGCAAAGCGCCCCAGCAACCCGGCCCCCACTGCCACGGCCCCGGCCTTGAGTACGTGGCGGCGCGGCCAGCCGACAGCGGTTGGCAGTTCGTCAGTGAGCACAGGCGTCTCTTGCACAGTCATTCTCCGAATTTATTGTTGTTTTCAGGGCCGAGCGCGCGACCATCAATCGGCCGTGACCATCGATTGCATCGTCGGCAAAAAGTGCTCGCCATAGGGCGGCAACAAGCCCCACTCGCGACGCGGATCATGGGCAGGTGCCTTGAACACCGTGCGCATGTGGCTGAATTCGAGAAAACCCTCGCGGCCGTGATAATGCCCCATGCCGGACGCGCCAATGCCACCGAAAGGCGCATCGTGCAGGGCGGCGTGCATCATCACGTCATTGATCGTCACCCCGCCGGAATGGGTGTGTTGCAGCACGTAGCGCTGTTCCTCTTCGTTTTGGCCGAAGTAATACAAGGCCAATGGCCGCTCACGGCTGTGAATGTCGGCCAGCGCCTCGTCGAGCTGCACGTACGGCAGCACCACCAGCGCCGGGCCAAAGATTTCTTCGTGCAGGATCTGGCTGTCGCGGGGTGGATTGACCACCACCTGCAGCGGCCGTCGGCGCTGCTGCTCATCCACTGCCAGCGGCTGCGGATAGCTTTCGATGCGGGCGCCGCGATCTCGGGCGTCCTGCACGTAGCCTTCGACCCGCTGCAAGTGCCGGGCGTTAATCACCGCCACCACGTCCGGGTTGTCTTCGATGCGCGAGAACAGCTCACCGTAAGCGGTGCGCAGCGCTCCCAGAAAATCGTCCAGCAACCCCTGCGGCACGTACACCACATCGGGGTTGATGCAAATCTGCCCGCCGTTATTGGCCTTGGCGGCGGCAATGCTGAACGCCGCTTTGGCCAGATCGGCGGTGCGCGAGATGATCACCGGCGATTTACCGCCCAACTCCAGCGTCAGCGGCACCAGATTCAAGGCTGCGTTGCGCATCACCGAGCGCGCCACGGCCGTGCTGCCGGTGAACACCAGATGATCGAACGGCTGCGAGGTGAAGACCTGCGCCAACTCGGCATCCCCGTTGACCACCGCCACTTCAAGGGGATCGAACAGCTCGGCAAACGCTTGCGCCACCACGGCGGCGGTGCGCGGCACCACCTCGGACGGTTTGAGAATGGCCCGATTACCCGCCGCCAGCACACACGCCAACGGGCTGAGCAAGGTAAAGAGTGGCGCATTCCAGGTGCCGATGATGCCGACGCTGCCCTTGGGCTGGTGCATGACCCACGCCTTGGCGCCCAACTGGTCATAGGGTGAAAACACCTCGCGCGGCTCGTCTTGCATCCAGTGCTCAAGGTGGTCGCGGGCGTACTTGAGTGAGGCCAGCGAACCGATCACGTCGTTCATCAGCGAGAACCCTTGCGGGCGCCCGCCAAAGTCCGCGTCCATGGCGTCCACCAGCGGCTGCTGATAACGCACCAGCAACTCGATCACCCGTTGCAGGCGTTCGCGACGCTGTTGGGCGCTGACCGGGCCATGGGCGACAAACGCGGCTTTTTGTGCCTGTAGCAACTGCGGCAGTTGCTCGGGAGTGATCTGAGTGAACGTCATGGGCGAGTCCTGTGAAAGAGGCTGCGGGTGGGTCAATGCCTCGGAAACTAGCCAATCGGGGCGCCCGACGCCTCGTCCGATCGGACGATAATCGGCCGCCTTCGTTAGTCCGTTGAGACGATGTAGCCCGTGGCCTGGCGGCGAATACTGCACGTACGAAAATTCAATCCATGAGGTTCGTCATGGCAATGCAAAGCAGCTTCGACCCGCAGGCATTCCGCACGGCGCTGGGCACGTTCACCACCGGGGTGACGATCATCACCACCCAGGCCCAAGACGGCTCGCCCATCGGTATTACCGCCAACAGCTTCAACTCGGTCTCGCTCAACCCGCCATTGGTGTTGTGGAGCCTGGCCAAGACCGCGCGCAGCCTGCCGGTCTTTACCAGCGGCAAACACTGGAATGTGCACGTGCTCTCCACCGAGCAGGAGCCGCTGTCAGGTCGTTTTGCCATGCAGGGCGAGAACAAGTTCGCGGAAATCCAGCTCGACAACGGCATCAGCGAGGCACCGCTGTTACAGGACTGCACCGCACGTTTTCAGTGCCGCACCGCGTTCCAGTACGAAGGCGGCGACCACGTGATTTTTGTCGGTGAAGTGCTCGCCTTCGATCACAGCGACCGCGCACCGCTGGCGTTCCAGAGCGGGCAGTACGCGCTGGCCACGCGCAAACCGCGCAGTGAATTGCGCCTGGCCACCACCCCGCCGCCCCCCGAGTGCAGCTACACCGAAGATTTGCTCGGGTACTTGCTCGGCCGTGCGCACTACCAATTGCTGGATGCGCTGCACCGCTTGCTGAGCAATCAGCAACTGGACGAGCACGCGTTTTTCATCCTCTCGGTGCTGTGCATCCGC
This sequence comes from Pseudomonas sp. BS-2016, assembly GCF_001806145.1. Classification (NCBI taxonomy): domain Bacteria; kingdom Pseudomonadati; phylum Pseudomonadota; class Gammaproteobacteria; order Pseudomonadales; family Pseudomonadaceae; genus Pseudomonas; species Pseudomonas sp. BS-2016. Next base: position 10,806 of record NZ_MLCT01000043.1, on the reverse strand, counting down.
GACAACCTGAGCCTGTCGGAGATCAACACCTTCGTCAGCTACACCGGCCACGTCGTGACGGCCGCCAGCATGCGTTTTCTGGAGAAACAAAACCTGGTGGCCGTCGAGGGCAGTCACCAGGCGCCGCGTTATGTGCTGACCGCCACGGGCCGCGAGACCTCGTTGCAACAATTGGCGCTGGCCAAGGCGGTCGAAGAAAACCTGTCGGCCAAACTCGGCCCCGGCGACGCGCAAGCCCTGAAGGTGCTGCTCAAGCGCCTGATTGCCGCCAGCGATCCCGGCCTGCCCGACCTGTGGGCGCCACGCTGAGCCGTGTGCAGAATGCACAGGCCTTCGGATAACAAAAACAAGGGATATTCATGGACATCATTCAACGCTTTACCCTCACTGGCAGCGTGGCCGTCATCACCGGCGGCGGGCGTGGTATCGGCCGCGCCATTGCGCTGGCCTATGCCCAGGCAGGTGCCGACGTGGTACTGGCGGCTCGCACCCTGAGCGATGTCGAAGCCGTGGCCGACGCCGTGCGCGACCTGGGGCGACGCGCCCTGGCCGTGCAGTGCGACGTGAATGACGCGGAACAACGCGCCGCCCTGATCACCCGGGCGCGCGAGCACATGGGCCGTATCACTCATCTGGTCAACAACGCCGGAGGCGCCGGGCCCAATGACCCGTTGACCCTGACCGTTGAGCGCTTCGAAGAGATCATGCGTTTCAACGTGTCCTCGGCGTACCACTTGACTCAGCTGTGCGTGCCGCACATGCGCGACGCGGGCGGTGGCAACATCATCAACATCACCTCCGGTGCTGCCCGTTACGCACAAACCCAGTTCAGCGCCTATGGCACCGCCAAAGCCGCCCTGAGCCATATGACGCGCTTGCTGGCACAGGATTTCGCGCCGCAGGTGCGGGTCAACGCGATTGCACCGGGACCAATCCTCACCGATGCCCTGAACCGCGTGCTGCCGGTGCCCATGCGCGAAAGCATGATCAAGGCGACTCCGCTGCACAGCCTCGGCGAACCTGACGACATTGCCGCCGCAGCGCTGTACCTCGCCTCCCCGGCCTCGCGCTGGGTCACCGGGAAAATCCTTGAAGTGGACGGCGGCGCCGAATCGAGCGTGTGGCCGGGCTGAGCCCGCCACCCCCTGCCCAGGTCATCGGGTGTACAGGCCGCGACAACGGGCCCAGAGAGAACATTTATGGACAGCAAACTGATTGAAGCGCTGGGCGATGAGTTGTTTCACGCCCTGCGCGAACGCCGCAGCGTGGCGCCGCTGACGCAACGCTACCCGGGCCTGACGCTGGAAACGGCTTACCACATCTCCCTGCGCTTCTTGCAGCGCCGCCAAGCCTTGGGCGAACAGGTTGTCGGCAAGAAAATCGGGGTAACCAGCCGCGCGGTGCAAGAGATGCTCGACGTGCATCAACCCGATTTCGGCTTTTTGACCGATCGCATGCAGGTCGGTAATGACAGTGACGTGAGTTTTGAAACCCACCGGTTAGTGCAACCCCGGGCCGAAGGCGAAATTGCCTTCATGCTCGGGCAAGACCTGCACGGGCCGGGCATCACCGCTGATGACGTAATGGCCGCCACGCACTGGGTCGCGCCGTGCTTTGAAATCGTCGATTCACGCATTGTCGACTGGAACATCCGCATTCAGGACACCGTGGCCGACAACGCGTCGTGCGGGGTCTTCGCGCTGGGGGATGAACGCATTAACCCCCGGGAGCTGGACTTGTCCAAGGTGCAATTGAACTTGCGCAAAAACGGTCAGCCCGCAGGCCAGGGCCTGGGGTCTGCGGTTCAGGGCCATCCCTGTGAAGCCGTGGCGTGGCTGGCCAATACGCTGGGTCAGTTCGACATCCCGTTTCGCAAAGGCGAAATCATTCTTTCCGGCGCCCTGGCACCGCTGGTGCCCGTGCTGCCGGGGGATGACGTCAGCCTGACCCTCAGCGGGCTGGGCAGCGCCCGCCTGCGTTTTGTGTCCTGAACCTGTGATCGAGAGCTCAATGATGACCAAAAAGATCAAATGTGCCCTGATCGGGCCCGGCAACATCGGCACCGACCTGCTTTACAAACTGTTGCGCAGCGAGGTGTTGGAACCGGTGTGGATGGTGGGCATCGACGCCACGTCCGAGGGGTTGGTGCGGGCCCGGGACATGGGGCTCAACACCACCAGTGACGGCGTGGATGGCCTGTTACCCCATGTGCTGAGCGACAACATCCAGATTGCCTTCGATGCGACCTCGGCCTACGTGCATGCCGAAAACAGCCGCAAGCTCAATGAGCTGGGCGTGCTGATGATCGACCTCACCCCGGCCGCCATCGGCCCCTACTGCGTGCCGCCGGTCAACCTGGCGGCCAACCTCGAACGCGGCGCGATGAACGTCAACATGGTGACCTGCGGCGGGCAAGCGACGATCCCGCTGGTGGCAGCGGTGTCCAGCGTCCAGCCCGTGGCCTATGCCGAAATTGTCGCCACGGCAGCCTCCAAGTCCGTAGGCCCCGGCACGCGCAAAAACATTGACGAATTTACCCGCACCACCGCCCGCGCCATCGAGCAGGTGGGCGGTGCCAAAAAAGGCAAGGCCATCATCATTGTCAACCCGGCCGAGCCCCCGCTGATCATGCGCGACACGGTGCATTGCCTGACCGAGACCGAACCGGACCAGGCCGCGATCAGCCAGGCCATTGCCCAGATGATTACCCAGGTGCAGCAGTACGTACCGGGTTACAAACTGGTCAACGGGCCGGTGTTTGACGGCAACCGGGTGTCGATCTTTATGGAGGTCGAAGGCTTGGGCGACTTCTTGCCCACGTACGCTGGCAACCTCGACATCATGACGGCAGCGGCGGCGCGAACCGCAGAGATGTTTGCCGAGCAACTCCTCAAGGGCGACCTGCAACTGCACGCCCACGCCCCGCAACCCGCCCTCGTTTAAGGAGCCGACCATGGACCTTCGCGGCAAAAAAATCACCGTGCATGACATGTGCCTGCGCGACGGCATGCACCCCAAGCGTCATCAGATCAGCCTGCAACAGATGAAAGACATTGCCTGCGGCCTCGACGCTGCGGGGGTGCCGCTGATTGAAGTGACCCACGGCGACGGCCTGGGCGGCAGTTCGGTCAATTATGGTTTCCCGGCCCACACCGATGAGCAGTACCTGTCGGCCGTGATCCCGATGATGAAAAACGCCAGGGTCTCGGCGCTGTTGCTGCCCGGCATCGGCACCGTGGACCACTTGCAAATGGCCCATGAGCTGGGGGTTAACACGATTCGGGTCGCGACTCATTGCACCGAAGCCGACGTGTCGGAACAGCACATTGCCTATGCCCGCAAACTGGGCATGGACACCGTCGGGTTCCTGATGATGGCGCACATGAACAGCCCTGAAGGGTTGGTCAAGCAAGGCAAGCTGATGGAAAGCTTTGGCGCCAATTGCGTGTACCTCACTGACTCTGCCGGTTACATGCTGCCCCACGACATCAGTGCCCGCGTGAGTGCCTTGCGCGCCGCCCTGCACCCGGACACCGAGATCGGCTTTCATGGCCACCACAATTTGTCGATGGGGGTGTCCAATTCCATCGCTGCCATCGCCGCCGGCGCCACGCGGATTGACGCAGCGGCGGCCGGGCTTGGCGCAGGCGCAGGCAATACGCCCATGGAAATTCTGGTGGCGGTGTGTGATCGCATGGGCATCGAGACCGGCGTCAGCGTGTTCGGCATACAGGACGTGGCCGAAGACTTGGTGGTGCCGATCATGGACTTCCCGATTCGCAGCGACCGCGACGCGCTGACCATGGGTTACGCCGGGGTGTATGGATCGTTTTTGCTGTTTGCCAAACGCGCCGAGAAAAAGTATGGCGTGCCTGCCCGGGAGATTCTGGTGGAAATGGGGCGTCGCGGCATGGTCGGCGGTCAGGAGGACATGATCGAAGACACGGCCATGACCCTGGCCCGTCAACGCGCCTGAGCCCTTCAGGGGTTGCCGGCGCTTACGGTGTGTTCAGCGGACAGAGAATCGACAATGCCCAACGCCCATGTCGGCTGGCGCAGCCATGGCCTGCTGTTATTACTGGCCGCCATCTTCGCTGACAACTTTGTCGGGCGGCAGATTCTGGCGGTCATGATTGAACCGGTCAAACGCGAGTTCGGCGTGGGTGACACCGCGCTGGGCCTGATATCGGGCCTGGCGTTTGCCGGTGTGTATGCCCTGCTCGGCCTGCCCGCCGGGCGTCTGGCCGATCGCATGTCGCGCACCCGCCTGCTGGCCGTGGCGTGTCTGTTGTGGGCGATCGCAACCATGGCCTGCGGGCTGGCGGTGAGCTTCTGGATGCTGGCACTGGCGCGCATGGCGGTAGCGGTGAGCGAGTCACCCACCACGTCCGCATCCATGTCGATCATTGCCGACCTCTACCCGCCCCACCGCCGCTCCTTTGCGATCAGCTGTTTTACCGCGGCGCCGACCTTTTCGGCGGTGATCGGGCTCAGTTTGGGCGCGTGGGTGGTTGAACACTATGGCTGGCGCACCGCGTTTATCGCCATTGGCCTGCCAGCGCTGCTGTTCTCAACCGTGCTGGCGTTTGTGGTCAAAGACCCGGCTCGCGGGCGCTGGGACCTGGCCGGTGTGCACGCCGCTCATCCGTTGCAAAGTTTAGGCGGGGAAGCACGCGCGTTATGGGCCATTCCCGCCTACCGCTGCCTGATCCTGGCGGGCGGTTTGTGCACCCTGAGTGCGTACGCCATTGGCATGTGGAACACCAGTTTTCTGGTGCGCTCCCACGGTTTGTCGCTGCAACATGCGGGGTTGTTGGCCGGTGTGATTGGTGGCGGTGTTGCGGGCATCGGCGCGCTGTTCAGCGGTTGGCTGAGTGACCGCCTGACGCCACGCAACCCGCACTGGCAGGTGAGCATCCCGATCATCGGGCACGTCGCGGCGCTGGCGGCGTTGGTGGCGTATTTGTTGTGGCCGGACACCGTGTTGGTGCAACTGGGGAGCCTGCCGGTCCCCGGGGCCATGCTGTGGTGCGCGCTTTACAGTTTTTTTGCCGTGTGGTGGGTGGCGCCGTCATACAACCTGGTGACGCAACTGGTGCCCGCCAGCCGACGCGGCACGGCCATGGCCTTGCAGACCATTGTGTCGACCTTGCTGGGTATTGGCGCCGGCCCGCTGCTGGCCGGGTTGCTCAGTGATGCGTTGCAGCCGGCGTTTGGCCTTGAGTCACTGCGTTACAGTTTGTTGCTGGTGAGTGTGCCAGTGCTCGGTTCGATCGGTTTGCTGATTCGCGCCGCAGGTCATGTGGCGCAAACCCGCTACCGTGCCCAGCCGCACAGCGCCTGATCAAACTGGACGGCGGGCCGCGTAATCGTCGACCAGTCTTTTCGTGAGCTCATAGGACGACAGGTCGGCAGCGCGCCCCGGACTCAAAGTAAATGCCTGGCCGGCCCACAGGTTGATGAAATCCCCCGAGCCCTGGGGTTCGGTTTTGGCCTTGAGCGGCAACAGAACCCCGCCTGCCAGTGGAAAGGCCGGGGCCTGAGGATGCATCGGGCCCATCTCGCGCATCACCCGATTGACGATGCCGCGCGCAGGCCGCCCGGTGAACAGATTGGTCAACGCGGTCTGGCTCGACGTGGCTTCACGCAACGCCCGCCGATGGGGGTGAGTCACTGTGGCTTGCGGGCAAAACAGGTAGGCCGTACCGATTTGCACCGCGCTCGCCCCCAAGGCAAACGCTGCTGCAATCCCGCGCGCATCAGCAATGCCCCCGGCGGCGATTACCGGGACCGAAACCGCATCGACGATCTGCGGCACCAGGGCGAACGTGCCGATCTGGGTGGTCAGTTCATCGCTCAAAAACATTGCCCGGTGGCCACCGGCTTCGTACCCCATGGCAATGATCGCGTCGCAGCCATGGCGTTCGAGCCACTGCGCTTCCTCGACCGTGGTGGCGGAGCTCAGTATTTTGGCGCCGCATGCTTTGACCCGCGCCACCAGCGCCGGTGCGGGCAAGCCGAAGTGGAAGCTGACAATTTCCGGTCGCAACTGCTCGACGAGGGCGCAGGTGGCGTCGTCAAACGGCGCACGGCTGGACACGGGTGTGGGCGCATCGAAGTCGGCGCCGAGTTCGTCGTAGTACCCCTTGAACAGCGTCTTCCACTGCTGAGCCCGTTGGGCATCGGCAACAGGCGTCACATGGCAGAAGAAGTTGAGGTTCAAGGGCTTGTCGCATGCGTCACGAAAGGCTGCGACTTCGCTGCGAATCGTCGCCAGATCCAGGGTGGCACAGGCCAGTGAACCCAAACCGCCCGCCTTCGCCACACCGATCATCACGTCGGCACCCGCCCCCAACATCGGGGCTTGAATCAGGGGGGCGGCAATGCCTGCCAAGTCGATGAAGCGTGTGTCCGGCCAGCCGTTCATGCGGTTATCTCTTGGGGAAAATAGGGGGGGGGCCATAGTAAAGCGGGCGTTCAGGGCGTCACAAGGGTGAGCCGTCCTCGATAAAGGGGTGCATGCCACCCCTTATTGAACCCTGCAGGCGATTTCAGTCGGCTTTTGACTTGCTCGCCAGTGCCGCGATCAACCCAGGATCGTGATCGTAAACATCCGGCGCATACGTGATCTTGCCGTCTTTGTCGGCCTGGGCCGTCCAGTACGTCATCAAGATCGGCATCGGCTGTTCCAGCCGGAACTCATGGGTGCGCCCCGTGCTGAGCAATTCTTCAGTACGGGCTTTTTCGGCAGGGTTGACCAGCCAGTCCCGCAGTTCGAACGCCGACTCCACCCTTACACACCCAGAACTGAAGGCCCGCGGTGCCTTGCTGAACAGCGCCTGGCTGGGGGTGTCGTGCAAATACACGGCGAACGGATTGGGGAAACGCACCACGATCTTGCCCAACGGATTGCGCGGACCTGCGCCCTGGCGCAGCAGGATGTTGCCCGGACGCTCCCAGTTCACCTCTTGTGGTGAAAGCTGCCGACCGCTGCTGTCGAGCACTTGCAGGTCATGACGCGCCAGGTACGACTGATCGCGGCGAATTTGCGGCAGTTTGTCTTGCTTGAAAATGGTCGGCGGGATGGTCCAGGTGGGGTTGAGGGTCAAGCGGGTGACGCGGGATTTGAGCAGTGGTGTTTGCCGGTCGGGCCTGCCCACCTGCGTGCGGGTTTGCCAGACCGGCACGCCATTTTGATAGACCATCAGCAACGCGGCCGGCACGTTGACCAGCAGGCTGGTGGGTTCGAAGTCCTGCGCCATCCAGCGAAATCGTTCCAGGTTAATGCGCAATTGATCCCGGCGCGCCTGCGCACTGACGTTCATCTCTTTCAGCGTACCCGGCCCGATGACACCATCGGCTTGCAGTGAATGATCCAGCTGAAAGCTCTTCACGGCGGCGGCCAGTTCCGGGCCGTAAGTCGTGTTTGTGGGCTTGGGCAGGTGATCCAGATAGCCCTCGCTCAGCATGCGCTCAGCAAGCACGGGCACCCGCGGGTCCTGCATGCCAGGTTTGAGCAATTGCCCCTGCCCCACTACAGGCCAGTGAGGCAGCGGCCGCACGCGTTCGCGGGCATAGACTTTGCGCAGGTTCTGGTAGCGCTCCAGCGCAGGGCGCGCCTTGTCGAACGCGCTGCGTATGTCCTGCAACCCCGGCCCGGCAATCGCCAGAATCTCGGCCTGTCGGTCCGGCGCTTCATCGCCGGAGTGCCATACAGGCTCGAAACGTGATGGGTTCAGACGACCGAAATGCAGGTCCTGCAAGGCTTGCAGGTATTGGAAACTGGTGTCGATGTCAGCGCACACCCCCTGCTCTTTAGGCAACGGGTAATGCGCCGGGTCCAGCCCATCGTCGGCCAGCGTGGGCAGTTCGGTCTGCAACGCGGCCAGACGGCCGTCCACTGACCACAGCGGCTGATACTGCTGAGTTTGATAAAACGCCTGCAGCCATTGCTGGTCGGCGGGCTTGATCCGCGGGGCCAGCGTGGGGCATTCGCGGGGCAAATCTGTGAGCGCAACCTGAATCATCGTCGCGGGGTCCACAGGCACCTCATCGGCCAGAACGACCAATGGCGCTGCGAGCAAAGCAATGCTCAAGTAACATGCGTGTTTTTTGATCAACTGCTTTACTCCAATCCATGGCCATCATGGTTGATGGATAACCGTAACACCCGTCGGTTTTACACAGGCAAGTAGCTGTCTGGACGGGGCATCTGGAGCCAATACATCAGTGAGAATCCTCGACCTATGCTGACTTTCCTGCGACGGCTTTGTCTGGCCGCCGCGACCCTGGGCACGCTTTGCAGCCCTGCGTTCGCCGCCAGCCCCTCTACACCGGTACTGTTCAACAGCCTCGCCCAGGCAGCACCAGAACTCAATCCCCAAGCACTAAAAAGTGCCATCAGCGCCATGCAATGCGCCGTGAACAATGGCGCCAGTCAGGCACGCCATCTGGCCGTGATTGACTACTCGCAGCCTTCTACAGCGCGCCGACTGTGGATCTTCGACCTGCAAAGCAAACGCTTGGTATTGCGTGACCTGGTGGCCCACGGGCAAAACTCCGGGGAAAACTTCGCCACCCAATTTTCCAATGACGAAGGCAGCTACCAGTCCAGCCTGGGCTTGTTCCGCACCCAGGAAAGCTACAAAGGCACCCATGGCTACTCGTTGCGCATGGATGGCCTTGAGCCCGGCATCAACGACCGGGCACGCGACCGGGCGATTGTGATTCATGCCGCCAGCTACGTGAATCCACTCTGGAGCGAGCGCCAAGGGCGCATCGGCCGCAGCCAGGGCTGCCCAGCGGTTCGCCCACAGGTGGCGCGTAAAGTGGTAGACAAACTCAAGGACGGACAGTTCATGTTCGCCTGGTACCCCGACAAACGCTGGCTGCAGTCCTCGGCTTACCTCAATTGCCAGCCCCGGCTGGTGGCCAGCATCGTTACGGCAAAAGGCAGCTAAAGCACCGGGTCAACCGTTCTCACAGAAATGCCGACCCGAACACTACAGACCTTCCGCTAAGAGACTACGCTACGAGGTGTCATTAACATGGCGCCTCGTAGCGAGGTTCCGCTAGACAAGGAACGCTGTAGTGACATTTCTCTTGAAATTCGAACAGGCCGGTGAAGCCAACGTCGTTAACATTACCGGCATTGAAGACGCCTTGGCATTCGTCACCCGCGCTGATCGCCCCCTCGACAATCCCACCCTGCATTACGTGCCCAGACAAACGTATTGCACCCTGCTTCCCGGCATGAGTGTTGACTGTGTGGCTCAGGAGTTGGACAGCCAATGGGAATGGGCGGCGGACGATCCCCTGCGGATCAATCCCACGCTCAAGCCGAAATACCAAGGCTGCCCCTGAAGTCTGCACGCCCATCGATCGCGGGACCGCCCGGTCTATCCGCGGAGATGCCCTCCTGGCGTTTGGATGCGATCACGGCCCCGGCATCCTCGATTGTAAGCCTCTGACCCACTGATCCCCTTCTTTGCTGAACGCCTTTTGCGGCAAGGCGGGTAAGCTTTCCAGAATGAACCACATGTGGGTGCCAGTAAGGATTAGCGTGAGACGGCACCGCGAAACAATCGCTGTTGCGCGCGCAGGCTCGACAGCAGGTGACGAATACGCACCGCACCCAAAACAAACAGTGCCCCTATAGTTTTATTTCGGATAAATGGTAGTGTTACCTGTCATTAATGACAGTTCCCCTATTAGCAATAACGCTCTAAAGTCCATAAGGATCATGTTCGAAACTTCGGAGCAAAATAAAATGATCCCGATTAAAACAATAAAAGCTGATCAAGTAACAATATATGCAAATCAAGAATGGCAGGCGACTCAATACTGCTTAATAAAAGGCGTAAGAAAATCTATAAGCATAGGGGATGCAGGTGGGGAATGGAGTTACAACAAATCAGATCCCTCGGCATCTTGCTCCCTAAAGGGAAATAAGTACGATCCAGTAGCAGGCAATAAAAATTCCCCCTTCCATGGAGAAGGGGCGTTGGCAGGACAACTCATTGCAAAAATTGGTAACGAAGAGCCATTTCCTGTAGCCGATTGCGGTGCAGTAAAAGGAATCGATAGAGACGGGATATTATACTTTCGCATAAACGACGGCGATGTCTCAGACAATATCGGCTCGCTATCTGTCTATTTAAGTTATAGCGAGTATTAGATTTTGTACAAAAATTAATCTCGTAAACACCGCATAGCACAGGCCAACGAAACCATCGCCCCATAACTTTTCGCAAGTTTGTCGAAGCGTGTGACGATGCGGTGGTTCTCCTTCAGCCAGCCAAACATACGCTCGATGATATTGCGCTGTCGGTACTTGGGACGATCAAACAGTCTCGGTAACCCCGGCTTAGGTTTGCGCTTCATACTGCGCAGAGGAATCACCGGCTGCATCCGATACCGGTCGCAGTAGCGACGCAACGCTTCAGCGTCATAGCCTTTGTCCGCCAGCAACCATCGGCAGCGTTTGCGAGGGCGACCGCGCAAGCTGGGGATGTACGCTTCGTCGAGCAACGGCTGAGCGTAAGCAATGTCACTGGCCTGTCCACCGGATAATAGAAATTTCAGCGGGACACCGTTGGCATCGCACAGCATATGGATTTTGGTGGTCAGGCCGCCCCGGCTGCGCCCGAGCGCGTGATCTTGCGGTTCTTCAGCCCCCCTTTTTTCCCAGCACCAGATGAGGCTCGGGTTGCTCGTACTGCGGTGTAGTCAATCATCCAGGTCTCCAGATCAATTAACCCTTGCTCGTTGAGTTTGATGTGAAGCCGCTTGAGCATCTGGTAAAAM
>NZ_MLCT01000042.1:0-479 GCF_001806145.1 Pseudomonas sp. BS-2016 | reverse complement strand
GCGTGGTATGAAGTCACCAACATCGCCAGCGATACGGCCTTGTCGATTTCACCTAACTATCAAGGGCCCACCGTCGCTGCCGGCGGCTATGCGCTCGCACCCATGCAAGGCTATGTAAAAGACTTGGCGGACCAGGTGAGGGCGATCGTTCAGCAATGGGGCGCGACGTTGGCAGGGTTGGGGCCTTTGTCCAGCGTGAGCATTGCTCCGATTGCCAATGGCGGCACGGGCTCAAATTCCGAAGCGGGTGCTCGTAAAGCCCTGGGGCTGGGGACCGCAGCGACTGCAAACCTCACGAGCTCTCCCGAGGATTACGGGGCAGGAAAAGTGTTGCAGGTCGGTGCCCTGGGCTGGAACGGCGGCAACTCCTTGGCCCAGTCGGCCTCGGGTGACGCGAATTTGTTGGGGCGTTCAGGGATCTATCTCTACTCCAACGGGGGGCAGAACGTGCCCGCTGGTGTGTTCCCGCATGTCCGGCT
>NZ_MLCT01000041.1:0-406 GCF_001806145.1 Pseudomonas sp. BS-2016 | reverse complement strand
TCGGGGAGAACAAGGCCGGGCTTTCGAGCCTTGAAAAGGTCGTGGCCACCAATGATTCAGTTTCTGCCAAGCGCATCACGGAACTGAAAGGCGAGCTGGTCGACGTCAACTCTGGCGTAGCCGGCAACACCCAGGCGCTGGAAACCCTCAGCGGTGAAGTGGCGCGTATCGATGGTGAGATCGTGGCCACGGCCAGCAGTTTGGAGTCGTTGAGGGCAGAGGCACGCAGTGACTCCGGCGAAGGCGAACTGGCGGGTGCTTTGGAAGCCTGGAGCTCAACAGCCAACTTCGCGCTGGAGAAAAAGGTGCGCGCTACGGCGGAAGAAGCCTTGGCGATGAAAACTGAGCAGCTGCAAGTCAACCTCAATCAAACCACGGCTTCCGTGGAGCAGGTCAGCAAGGCCGT
>NZ_MLCT01000040.1:0-1080 GCF_001806145.1 Pseudomonas sp. BS-2016 | reverse complement strand
GAATGACTCAATGGACTGGAATCCCTGCAAGTGATGTTGATTACCCCAACTCGCCGCAGCCCTTCAATCCTGCTGGGCGGGCGATATGGGCGCGATTGGCGGATATTCCTGCGCTGTCCTCAACCCCTGAAATTGGCTTAAGCCCGAAGGTGCGCCGTACAGGGTTGATCGTCGTTCAACTGTTTGTCCCGAGTTATAAGGGCACGCTGACCATTACGCGGGCCGCAGACGCGCTCGTCCAGCACTTCGAGTTTTTCAGTGAAGCTGGCTTTGACTGCTACGCGGCATCGGCTACGACTGTCGGCGATGACGGCAACGGCTGGTATCAGGTCAACATCCAAATTCCTTACCGGGCCTACTGAGGTCTCTGGAGAGCATCAATGCAAAGCAATGACTACGTACCTGGTATGGCCGGCCTAATGGTCAACCTGAAGACGGGCGAGTTCGAACTGAACAGCTCCAAACTACAGGTGGGGATGCTTCCAAGCGATCCGCAGCAGATCACCATCACAGCCGGCGAGTGGCCCGACAACGAACTGCCCTCCAATGCAATCGAGCGCTATGCCTTCATTGGTGCCGAGCTGGAGAAGATCCCGGCAGATTTCCGCGAAAGTGCAGAGTTCACGACAGAGGACTTCTCGTTTGATCGTGATGGCTCCGACTACCGCACCACGCTGACCTATGCTCGCCAAGAAACTCAGGATGAGGCCAAGGCTCGTCATGAGAAGACTAAGGCGGCTGGCACGCGCATCAGCCTGGTAGGCGGTGTTCTGAGCATCTCGCACGATGGAGTTCTGCGCACTCAGATTGACGGCGTGCAAAGGGATGAGAAGCCTGCTCCGTTCATCATTATCGATGGTGTCATGTACATCAACGGTGCTTGTATCAAGGAGGCTTCGATAGAGGGAAGCCTCCCCGTGATCTATACGCTCAAAGCCCGAGCGCTCAACGGTTATTAACCTAAACCCCAGTTTGAAAGCAGGCCGCCATTGGGCGGTTTTTTTACGCCTATCGATAGGAGAAGCACCCAATGAGTTCAGGCGCCAAGAACAGAACGGCCTACGTCGAAGAGGTGACGCA
>NZ_MLCT01000004.1:0-494 GCF_001806145.1 Pseudomonas sp. BS-2016 | reverse complement strand
GGGCTGCTCCTAGTACGAGAGGACCGGAGTGGACGAACCTCTGGTGTTCCGGTTGTCACGCCAGTGGCATTGCCGGGTAGCTATGTTCGGAATAGATAACCGCTGAAAGCATCTAAGCGGGAAACTAGCCTCAAGATGAGATCTCACTGGAACCTTGAGTTCCCTGAAGGGCCGTCGAAGACTACGACGTTGATAGGTTGGGTGTGTAAGCGCTGTGAGGCGTTGAGCTAACCAATACTAATTGCCCGTGAGGCTTGACCATATAACACCCAAGCAATTTGAGTCGAAAGGCCAGATTGCGGTGTGTGAAGACGCAATGAACCGAAAGTTCGACGCTCACAAAACACCACGATCTATCACATACCCAATTTGCTGAAGCGAGGCCAGCTGGCCACGACTCAGTACCCGAATTTCTTGACGACCATAGAGCATTGGAACCACCTGATCCCATCCCGAACTCAGCAGTGAAACGATGCATCGCCGATGGTAGTGTG
>NZ_MLCT01000039.1:0-2931 GCF_001806145.1 Pseudomonas sp. BS-2016 | reverse complement strand
ACTTATTCAACTCTAAAAAGATTCCATTTTTCATTCAGAATAAAACGTATGAGTCGACTGATGTGTGCCGTCAGCGCTTTTAGTCATATAGACATCCCATACCGCTGACCTGTAAAAACTTACTGCACTGCCGTATTCATGTCGTTGAGGGCTCCAAAAGGCTGGTTTTTCACGGCTTTGCCGTAGCGTAGTGAGCCGATACGAGTTCAATCAAAAAAATCTCAGACCTATATCACCTCTGTGAACGCTGCGGATTTCGGAGCACTGTGACCGGCCGTTTCGGTTGATCGTGACCGGTCATTTCGCTAACGCGTGACCGCTCATTTCGGTAGCAACGTGACCGATTTTCCGCCTGTTCCGAAACAGGTGGTCACGGCTTACCGAAATCGCCGGTCACGACTTAGCGAAAGCCTTCCCCTTCGTTGCGCATGACCTGATGCGCCGCCATCCTCGACCGATTTCGGGAGAGGAAGATGGCGGCGCCGCGAGTAGCCATGCGAAACATCAAAGAATGTCTGCGCCTCAAGTTTGAGGCCGGCTTGTCCCACGAGAAGATTGCCCGTGCCTTGCAGCTGTCCAAGGGCGTGGTTAGCAAGTACATCGCGGCGGCGCGGGTGGCCGGGCTGGACTGGCCGGCGCTGGTGGCCATGGACGAGGCCGCGCTGGCGGCCGCCTTGTTTGCACCTACGTCGACGAACAAGCCGCGCGGTGAGCGAGTGCTGCCCGATGTGCTGAGCATCCACCGCGAGTTGCGGCGCAAGGGCGTGACCTTGCAACTGCTGTGGGAGGAATATCTCGCCGCGCATGCGAGCCAGCCGACCTACCGCTACACCCAGTTCGTCGAGCACTATCGGCGCTACGCCCAGACGCTCAAACGTTCGATGCGTCAGCTGCACCGTGCGGGCGAGAAGCTATTCATCGACTATGCCGGGCCGACGCTGCCGGTGGTCGACCCGGCCACCGGCGAAGTGCGCCGGGCGCACATCTTCGTCGCCGCCCTGGGCGCCTCGAATTACACCTATGCCTGCGCGACGCCAGGCGAAACCCAGGTGGACTGGCTGACCTCGCTGGGCCAGGCTCTGACCTACTTTGGCGGCGTGCCGGAGATGGTTGTGCCGGACAATCCGCGCGCCCTGGTCGCGCTGCCGGATCGGTACGAGCCGGGCCTGAACCGGGCGGCGCTGGAGTGCGCCCGCCATTACGACACCGTGATGCTGCCGGCGCGGCCACGCAAACCCCAGGACAAGGCCAAGGCCGAGGTGGCGGTGCAGGTGGTCGAGCGCTGGATCATGGCGCGGCTTCGCCACCGGCAGTTCTTCAGCCTGCATGCGCTTAACCAGGCTATCGCCGAGCTGCTGGAGGATCTGAATCGGCGCCCGTTCAAGCGGCTCGATGGCTGCCGGCGCGACTGGTTCGAGCGCCTGGATCGTCCGGCCTTGCGACCGTTGCCGGTGCATCCCTACGAGGTCGCCACCTTCAAGCGCTGCAAGGTCAGCATCGACTACCACGTCGAGGTCAATGGCAGCTTCTACAGCGTGCCCTCCGCCCTGGCCCGGCAGAGCGTCGAGGTGCGGCTGACGGCGCACACCCTGGAAGTGCTGCATGGCAACCGACGGGTGGCCAGCCACGTGCTGCTGGGCCGTCGCGGCGCCTACAGCACCCAGCGCGAGCACATGCCCGCGGCGCACCAGGCGCATCGCGAATGGACGCCGCAACGCCTGCTCGACTGGGGCGAGCGGATCGGCCCCTACACGCGCCAACTGATCGATCACCAGCTGACCCACAAGCCGCACCCGGAGATGGGCTACCGCGCCTGCCTTGGCCTGCTCTCGCTGGCCCGCCGCTACGGCAATGCACGGCTAGAAGCCGCCGCCGAACGGGCCGTCCAGCTGCGCGCCTTCACCGGGCGCAGCGTGCGCAACCTGCTCCAGCAAGGCCTGGATCAGCAGCCGCTGCCCAAGCGTGCGGCTGAAACGGCCTTACCCGAGCACCACGAAAACGTCCGTGGCGCCGACTACTACCAACCCCCGCAACAGGAGCTGTTCGATGATGCCGCAACACACCCTGAATCAACTGCACCAGCTACGCCTGGAAGGCATGGCTCGCGCGCTGGAGGAACAATGGACGCTGCCGGCCAGCCACAGCCTGAGCTTCGATGAACGCCTCGGCCTGCTGCTCGACCGCGAACTGGCCTGGCGTGACAACCAGCGTCTGGTGCGACTGCGCAAGAAGGCCAAGCTCAAGTACGCCAACGCCTGCCTGGAAGATCTCGACCGCCGCCCGGGTCGCGCCTTGGACGAGCGCCTGATCGCCAGCCTGGCCAACGGCGACTGGATCCGCCAGCAACACAACCTGCTGCTGACCGGCCCGACCGGCGCCGGCAAGACTTGGCTGGCCTGCGCCCTGGGTAACCAAGCCTGCCGCCAGGGCTACACCACCCTGTATCTGCGCACGCCACGGCTGCTGGAACAACTGCGTATCGCCCACGGCGACGGCAGCTTCGGCCGCACCCTGCAACAGCTGGCCAAGGTCGACGTCCTGGTGCTGGACGACTGGGCGCTGGCCCCGCTGGAGGAAGGGGCTCGGCATGACCTGCTGGAAGTGATCGACGACCGCGCCGGCAACCGCTCCACCATCCTGACCAGCCAATTGCCCCTCGAACACTGGCATGGCTGGATCAATGACCCGACCCTGGCCGACGCCATCCTCGACCGCCTGGTGCACAACGCCTACCGGCTGACGATGAAGGGCGAGTCACTGCGCCGGAAAAAATCCGAGGAACAAACCGCATCGTGACCGATGCGATTACAATCCAGAACCCGCGCAACCGGGATGGAAGCACCGGTCACGTATTAGCGAAACGCTCGGTCACGTTCACCGAAATCCGCACTCTGGCCGTTGACCTCTCCCAATCCGCTGTCTTTTAGATGG
>NZ_MLCT01000038.1:0-132511 GCF_001806145.1 Pseudomonas sp. BS-2016 | reverse complement strand
CGCCAGCGCGTCATCCAGATCGGTGGCCTGTTCGTCGACGTAGCGGGTGGCCAGACGGAAATCGATGCGGCTCTGCTGGCATTCGATGTTCAGCGAGCAGGCGCCCGCCAGGGTGGCGGCCAGAGGCTGCGCACCGCCCATGCCGCCCAGACCCGCTGTCAGGACCCACTTGCCCTTGAGGCTGCCGTTGTAATGCTGACGACCGGCTTCGACGAAGGTTTCGTACGTGCCTTGCACAATCCCCTGACTGCCGATGTAGATCCAGCTCCCGGCTGTCATCTGGCCATACATGGCCAGGCCCTTGGCATCCAGTTCGTTAAAGTGTTCCCAGGTCGCCCAGTGCGGCACCAGATTGGAGTTGGCGATCAGCACGCGCGGCGCATTGCTGTGGGTTTTGAACACGCCCACCGGCTTGCCGGATTGCACCAGCAAGGTCTCGTCGTCATTGAGGTGAGTGAGGCTTTCGACAATTTTGTCGTAGCACTCCCAGTTGCGTGCTGCCCGGCCAATGCCGCCATACACCACCAGCTCGGTCGGGTTCTCGGCCACTTGCGGGTCGAGGTTGTTCATCAACATCCGCAGCGGGGCTTCGGTCATCCAGCTTTTAGCCGTAAGACGGGTGCCACGGGCGGCGCGGATTTCACCGTCGCGGTGACGGGTGTGAGCAGTTGTCATGCAGTAATCCTTCATCAAATGGCATCAACGACATGAGGTGCAGTGCGCCAACTGCGCACTTATACCAACCTGTATGTACAAGTGAATGCAAGCGAAGGGCCAACATGCAGCGCGCCTTCTCAGGCGCGTGCCATGACAATAGGAAAATATTATTTAAATCAGGACGTTATAAAAATTAAGATTTTCACGACTCAGCTCGCTCTTAGCGAAAGCACGTGAAAAGTTGCCGCAACTTGGTGCACAGACCGGCAAAAAGGTAACGGAACTGCACCAAAAGTAACGCGGGTAACACGCCCACCCGCGCCAACGCCCACTCAGTGCCCACACTGCCCTTGCAACCGATAGCGCGAGCCCGGATACACCAGTCGTGCGCACCCCACCACGCCTTGGGCCGACCAGGTGCGGCGGCGAATCATCAGGCACGCTTCGTTTCGTTTGATGCCCAGCAAACGGCACTCCGCCGAGGTGGCATGAATGGCTTCCACCACATGCTCGCCCCCGGTCAGCGGCGCAAGGTCCATCAAGTAGGCATAGGCCGTGGTGAGGGTGAAGTCCTGCTGCAAATAAAGAGGCGCAATCTGCGCATTGACGAAACGCTCCTCGATTTGCACCGGCACCTCGTTTTCGTAATGCACGATCACCGAATGAAACAGCCGTTCGATGCCGTCCAGGGCGAAGGGCAAGGTCGGGTTGGCCCTGGCCGGGACCTCTTCAAGCACCATCACGTCACTGCGGTGTACATGGCCGCGATCAGCGATTTCCTGAGCGATATTGTGAATTTCGAACAGCGCCGCCGTGCCCTTGGGCATCGCCACAAACGTCCCCACGCCTTGCATGCGCACCAGCAAGCCTTCGATGGTCAGCTCGCGCAAGGCACGGTTGATGGTCATGCGGCTCACGCCCAATTGCTGGAGCAACTCGCTTTCGGACGGCAACTTCGTATTGGGGAGCCAGGCACCGGAGCGGATTTTCTGCACGATGGCCTGTTTGACCCGCGCGTACAGGGGCGCCGGGCTTTCAAGTGAGAATGACTCGAGGGGCGAATGGTCATCGACAGACTGGGACACAACAACTCCTGTTTATTGATTGGGGCAGGCCCGCGCGTCGCGCCAGTCTACCCGTCGCGCAGTCGCAGACAAACAGGGGTTTAGCGCGGCATGTAATCGCGCTGCCAGCGGCGCGGGATGCGCAAGGAGATCACACCGAGCACGCAGGCAAACCCCGCGCTGAATAACATCGCCCTGACCCCGAACCGTGCCTCCAGCCAGGCGCCCAACACCGCACCCAGCAACATGCCGCTCCAGGGCACCAGTTGCACACGCCAGCCGCTCTTGCGCTCGCCCAGCAGCCAGCGCCCCAGACCGCGGCCGAAACGCGACAGCGCCCCGGTCACGTACGTCAGCCCCACCGGCAACCCGTTGACCTGCTCCACAGCCGCATTGAGCATGCCCATCGCCAGAATGGCCGCCAGCAAGGCCGGCACCTGCGACGCAAATGGCACCAGCCCGGCAGCACACAACAGCCCGGCAATGACCAGCATCAAGGGCAAGGCGCGGCGTCCGCCCCAACGCCCAAGCAAAATGCCCAGCGTGTTGCCTGCGATGAACGCCAGCACGGCAAAGAACAGGCGCAACACCAGGCTCGCATCCCCCTGACTGATCGCCACCGCCAGGCGCGTGGTGTTACCGCTCATGAACGACACGAAATCGCCCGTGGCCAGAAACCCGATGGCATCGGTCATGCCAGCCAGCACCGAAAGGCTCGCCACCAACCCCAAGCCGACCCGCCCTCGCCAGGCTCGCACGCGCAGGTGTACGGGGTTGATCGGCGGTCTGAGCGGAGCAGGTAACATCGGCACAACCTCTTAAGGATGAAGGCCGTTCAATGATGGCCAATTGAACAGCGCCTTACCAGTACTCGTCAGTTTAATCCCTGGAAGCATTCAGAAACGTCTGCAACTAAAGTGAGAGCGAACCAATTTCCAAATGCGCGTCTAATGAACACTTTGTTCAAGGATGACGGGCACTTCGGTGTTTGTACGACAAGGAGCGCACTCGCCCGATTTGATACAGAAGACCTTCATGTTCCCGATCGACTGGAAAAAAAACCGCTTCGCGTTAGCCGCTGTCCCGCTGCTGCTGATCGCGGGCACTGTCAGCCTTAGCTCCCACGTCGAAGACGCTTTCGCCCAACCGGCCGACGGGGTTCAGACCCTGGTGTTCATGCGCCACGCTGAAAAACCGGCTGACGGTCTGGGGCAACTGACCTGCCAGGGCCTGAACCGCGCCATTGATCTGGCGACGTTGCTGCCGCAGAAATATGGCAAGGCGGATTACGTGTTCGCCGCCAACCCGTCGCGTCAGGTCGAAGAAGGCGCCGAGGATGACGCCTACAGCTATGTGCGGCCGATGATGACCATCAACCCCAGCGCCATCAAACTGGGCTTGCCCATCAATCTGGAGTTTTCGGCCAACGATACACGGCAACTGGCCAACGAGCTGACAGACGACAAGTACCACAACTCGACCGTCTACACCGCCTGGTCCCATGGCTACCTGCCCGAGCTGATTAACACGGTCGCGGGCAAGGCCACCGGGAAAAAAGTCTCGCTGACCGAAGACTGGGCCGACAGCGATTTCGACTCCCTGTACGTGCTGACCCTGACCTGGCACAACGGCAAAGCCACCCTGCTCAGCCGCGTCGATAAACAAGGGCTGAACAACGGCGCCAAAGCCTGCCCGAGCTGATCAGGCCAGTGCCTGGCGGGCGGGCGCATGACGGCGTACGGCCCAACTGACGCCACTTAACAGCAGGATCACGGCCAGTGATTCCAGCAACGTCGGCCAGCGCTGCACATAGACAAAGCCATAAAACAGCGCGAACAGTGTTTCAAACACGATCAACTGGCCGCTCAAGGTCAGCGGCAGCCGCCGCGAAGCCGCATTCCACAGCCGGTTGCCGAACCATGAGCCGACGACCGCACACACCAGATTGATCGCCCAGAACCCCTGCCAGCGGGTGTCACTGACGTCGGCGTGCGCAGCCTCCAGCGACAGCGCATGGGCGACGGCCCAGATCAAAAGCCCCAGCACACCCGTGGTCACGCCCCACAAGCTCGACCATTCACTGCTGGTGAATGAACTGTGTTTCAAGTACCGCGCGTTGGCTGTGGCAAATCCCGTCCAGCACACCAGTGCGCCCATGGCACAGGCAATGCCCAGTATTTTTTCAGCCAACGGTTGCCCGGCATCGGCGCCAGACAAGGCCTCAAGGTTGATGCACAGCATCCCGGCCAGCACCAGCAGCAGCGGCCAGATCAGACGAGTCAGCGGCACGCCCCCCGCATCGCGGCGGCCCAGCCAACTGATGGTCAACGGCAATACGCCGATGATCAGTGACGCCACGGCGATCCCCACCCACTGCACGGCGGCGGCCAGCAGCATGTAATAAATCAGGTTGCCCAACAGGGCGAGCTTCACCAGTGTCATTACGTCGCGCAGGGTCAGTTGGATCAGCAAGCGCTTGGCGTTGGGCAGTATCAACAGTGCCGACACTGCGCCGTACAGGATAAAACGGGCACAACTGAGGAGCAGCGGACTGAACTCCGGTAACAGCACCGGCACCAAAAACACCCACCCCCACACGGCACCTGCCATGCCGGCATAGACTATCCCGCGCTTCATTACGTATGCTCACAACCTGAAAGAGGCTGCAAGAATAGGCATTCAACGCTTGAGTGACTAAAGAGCATTTGGCATTCAGGCATTCCTTATAGGAATAATCCAACACACTTCCAGCCCACCTGCAGAGTCTGCCCCACAGGAAAACCCGTGAGCCGCTACCTGAAACACTTGCCACCGCTCGACACACTGATCACGTTCGAGGCGGTTGCCCGTAATGGCAGCTTTACCCGCGCCGCAACCGAGCTGTGCCTGACCCAAAGCGCCGTCAGCAAACAGATTCGCACCCTTGAAGATGCCCTCGGACTCTCGTTGTTCGAGCGTCAAGCCCGGGGTATCAGCCTGACCCGCGCGGGCGCCGGCCTGTTTGCAGAAGTCAGCGCGATGCTTGAGCGACTGCAACACAGTGTCAACCGGATCAAGGTGGAACATGCGCCTACTGCCGTGACGGTGCAGTGCACCCACGCTGTGGCACAGTTCTGGCTCTTTCCGCGTCTGCTGGCATTCAACACCGCTCACCCCGGGATCACGGTCAACATCCACGCCAACAATGGTCTGGACGAGTCGAGTACAGCGGATTACGATTTCTCGATCTTGTACGGTAATGGCAAGTGGTCATCACTGGATGCCCATCTCTTGTTTGCCGAATGCGTGTACCCGGTGGTCAGCGCCGCCCTGCCTGTGGCAGACATTGGCGCACCGTCTGATGTGCAAACGCTGCCCCTGATCGAGCTGGATTCATCCGGGTGGAACTGCATGGACTGGCGCGACTGGTTCCGGCATTTCGCGATTGAGCACACCCCCTCGCCCGACAGCCCGCTGTTCAACCAAGTGACGCTGGCCTATCAGGCAATCATGCAAGGCATGGGCGTCGGGCTGGGCTGGGATTTTATGGTCAGGGACAAAATCGACAGCGGCGTGCTGCGGCGCGTCGGCCCTTATGAATGTATCAGCGGTAATGCTGACTACCTGGCGCACTCTCGGCATAAAACGTTGTCAGAGGCAGCAGTTATTTTCCGACACTGGCTTTTGCATAAAAGCCCGTGCGTTTAATCCTTACGTTTGAATGCTCAAGGAGCTTGCATGAAGATCAATGTGATCGCTGTACCGTTGGTGATGGTGGCAATGCTGGGGCTGGCCGGGTGCGCCTCGCCGAGCGTGGTGACCCTGCAAAACGGCACGCAATACCTGACCAAAGACCTGCCAAAAACCAAAACCAACGACGGCTTCTACGAGTTCGTGGACATTGCCGGCAAGCACATCAGGATCAAGGCTGACGACGTGGCCACCATCAAAACCGACGATTGACGCCCAGGCAACGGCAAGCAATTGCTTGCCGTTGCACAGGTCAGTTCAGGGCATCGAGCATTCGGTAGTAGGTGATCCCGGCGGCAACGTACAAGCGTTGCAGGCTGTGGAACGGGATGCTGCGAATGGGCGTGACCGGGAACGGGAAGTCACTGTCGGTTCCCGCCACGCGCGCCGCCAGGTGCTTGCCCAACATGGTCGACATGGCGATCCCCCGGCCGTTGTAACCCATCAGTATCGACAGCCCCGGCTGAGGCTCATGCAGCTGCGGCAACACACTCTGATTCAACGCAATGCGCCCGCTCCAGCGGTATTCGACGACTACCCCGGCCAGTTGCGGGAACAGCATCACCATCGAGCGTTCCAGATGCGTCCAGTCCCCGGCCCGGGTCGGCTCCGCAAACGGCCCGCGACCGCCCAGCAACAAGCGGCCCTGGGCATCCATCTTGAAGTACAGCAACAGGCGACGCGCATCCGAACACACTTCACCTCCCGGCAAGATGGTCTTGCGCAAGTCAGGGGGCAGCGGACGGGTGGCGATGATGAAGCTGTTGGCCGCCAGTACGGTCTGGCGCAAACCCGGCCACAGGTTGTCGGTGTACCCGTTGGTGGCCAACACCACCCGATCGGCGCTGACCGTGTTGCCTTGGGCCGTGGTCAATTGCCATTGTTGCCCCACACGCCGCAAATCGGTCACCCGGCTTTGGCTGTGAATGGTGACGCCACGGCCCAGCGCTGACTTGGCCAACCCGCGGGCATAGTTCAGTGGATGCAAACTGCCCGCGCGCGGGTCGACCCAGCCGCCCAGATAATTGTGCGTTCCCAGCCGCTGGCATACTGCATCACGGTCCAGAATCTCGGCGGCAATCCCTCGTTGCTGCCATTGCCGGGCCCGGTGTTCAAGCGCTTTCATCGACACGGCGGACACGGCGGGCTGGATCCAGCCTTTACGGCTGGCTTCGCAGGCGATGCTGTACTCGCGAATCAAGGCAAAAACTTCATCGGCTGCCCCTCCGCAGGCCTCGATGATGCGCTCGCCGCGCGTCTCACCGTAACGCTGGAGCAACTGATCGGGGTCGTACTTGAGGCCCGGAATCACTTGCCCGCCGTTGCGACCCGATGCACCCCACCCGGGTTCGCCAGCGTCCAGCACGCACACGCTGATGCCTGCTTCGGCCAGCCTTAATGCCGTGACCAGCCCGGTGTATCCGGCCCCGACAATGGCCACGTCCACGCGTTTGTTTTCACTGAGCGGCGGTGTCATGGCGCCGGGCCGGGCCGTGGCTGACCACAGCGAAGGCGGCAACTGACCGCTGGAAGCAGATTTCATGAGGCAACCTCGTCCGTCTGGTTCAGCAGACGTCGCAGAAAATCCTGGGTACGCGGGTGTTGCGGCGCGCTCAGCACTGTTTTGGCAGGCCCGGCCTCGACAATGTGGCCGCTGTGCAAGAAACACACTTTGTCCGCGACATCACGGGCAAATCCCATCTCATGGGTGACGACGATCATGGTCATGCCCTCATCCGCCAGACGCCGCATGACCGTGAGCACTTCACCCACCAGTTCCGGGTCGAGGGCCGAGGTCGGCTCATCGAACAAAATGGCTTGCGGGTTCATGGCCAGCGCGCGGGCAATCGCCACGCGTTGCTGCTGCCCGCCGGACAAGGCGTCCGGGTAAGCGTCCATGCGGTGGGCCAGACCGACTTTTTCGAGCAGCGCCGTGGCCTGCTTGCGCGCCGCTTGCGGGTGTTGCTTGAGCACGTAAATCGGCCCTTCCATCACGTTTTCGAGCGCCGTGCGGTGCGGGAACAGATTGGAACGCTGAAACACCATGGCCACACGCGTGCGTAACTGATGGATGCTCTTGTCGTTGCGGTCCACGCGTTGGCCGCTGACCAGGATCTCGCCCCGGCTGTAACTTTCCAGGCCGTTGATGCACCGCAACAGCGTCGATTTGCCCGACCCCGAAGGGCCGATCAGGCACACCACTTCGCCTTGCCCGACTTGCAGATCCACCCCTTCAAGCACCGGGACGCTGCCGAAATGCTTGTACACACCCTTGAGTTCAATCATGAGGTTCTCCGCGTCGCGAAGCGTGCTTCCAGGCGACGCAAACCGAAGGACAACGGCAGGCTCATCGACAGGTAAAGCAGGGCCACCAAGGTGTACACCGTCATGTTTTCGAACGTCGAAGAGGCGATCAACTGACCTTGGCGGGTCATCTCGGCCACGGTGATGGTGGACACCAGCGAGGAGTCCTTGAGCATCATCACCAGCGTATTGCCGTAGGGCGGCAAGGCGATGCGGAACGCCTGGGGCAATACCACGCGGCGCATGATCATCATGCCGCGCATGCCGATGGATTCGGCGGCTTCGATCTGGCCGTGGTCAATGGCCTGGATGCCGGCGCGGAAGTTTTCGGCCTGATAGGCCGAGTATGCGATGCCCAGACCAATCACACCCGCCTGCATGGCGCTGAGCTGGATGCCGAAGTCGGGCAATACGAAATAGATATAAAACAGCTGAACGATGATGGGCAGACCGCGAATCACGTTGACCACGCCTATGGCGAACAACGCCACCGCGCGGATTTTGGAAACCATCATCAAAGCGAATACAAGACCGATCAGCGAACTCAGCACGAACGATCCCGCAGTGACTTGCACAGTAACGACCGCCCCTTTCAACAACAGCGGGAGGAAGTCCAACGCGTCCTGGAGAAACATAAGTTACCTGCGAAACAACACATGAAACGGCCCGCAGCAGCGTGCGGGCCGAGGAATCATCAGTTCAGTTTCCACTGCTCAATGATGCGGTCCAACGAGCCATCAGCCTTGATCGCGGCGATGCCCTTGTTCACTTGCGCAAGTGTTTCGGGGTCGTTCTGGCGCATCACGATGCACACATCGCCCACCACGACCGACTTATAGGTGTCCGACAGTTTCAGCCCCTTGGTCTGCTTGGGGTTGGTGGCCATCTGGTACGCCACGATGGGACGGTCGCCGAATGCAGCCTTGATCCGGCCCAACCGCAGGTCGCGCATCATGTCGGCCACCGAGTCGTAGCTGCGCACTTCCTTGAAACCGCCATGCCTGTTCAAGGCATCAATAAAGACCGATCCCACTTGGGCACCGACGATTTCCCCTTTCAGGTCAGCCATGCTGGTATAGGGTTTAGGGTCTTTTTCCTGAAGGATCAGCCCTTCACCGTAGCTGTAAATCGGGTCGGAGTACTGCACGACCTTCTCGCGCTCAGGGGTTTTGAGCATGGCGGCCGAGATCAGGTCGATTTTGTTGGACGTCAATGAAGGAATCAGCGCAGAAAAGACGCTTTGTTGAATATCCGTCTCGAAACCGCCCGCTTTGCCAATGGCTTCAATCGCGTCAACCATCATGCCCTGGGTGTGCCCGCTTTTGATGTCAACGAAGGTAAATGGAATGCCTGTGGCGGTAGCCCCGACGCGATAGGTCGGTGTAGCCAGTACGCTGGCAGATCCCATCATGCCCGCGGCGATTGCACACACGAGCGTGAGCACTTGAAATTTTTTCTGCATGGCGAATCTCCCTGTGGTCGCTTTTATTATCCTGATGGCGCCTTGAAACAGCCTCCGCACCCTCTGGTGTTAAAAGCCGGCATCGACTATAAACAATTTACCTAAATCGTAAAGAGATTTATAAGTATCGGATATCGATATTTATAACGTACATAAACGCCAAGGAAGCGTCATGAGCGAACACAATAACCCCCTTTTCAATCAGTCGTTGGAGAAGGGCCTCGCGGTATTGCGCGGCTTTGGCGCAGCACGGCGAACCATGAACCTGGCCGATATTGCGCAGGTTGCGGGCATTAGCAAAAGCTCCGCCCAGCGAATGGTGCACACGCTCGAAGAGCTGGGCTATATCCGCAAGCATCCGCAAAGCCGCCGCTTCCAGTTAACGCCCAAAGTTATGGAAATCGGCTACAACTATTTAGCCGCGGACACACTCGTTGACGTTGCAAATCCTTACTTGGCGGAACTCAACCAACTCACTGGCGAAACCGTCAACCTGACCGAGCCTGACGGCGTGTCCATGGTGTATGTCGCGCGTTTTGTGGCGCCCAAGTTCATCCCCATTCATATGCCGATTGGCAGCCGCATCCCCATGTACCTCAGTGGCGGCGGACGGGCCTACCTCAGCGGACTGCCTGACGAAGACGTGCACGCGGCCCTGCAAGCCAGCGATATTCGGCCTTTCACCCAGCACACGCTGACCGATCCGGCGGCTATTTTCGAACGCATACAAGCGGCCCGGAGCAAGGGCTACGCCACCAATAAGGAAGAAATGTTCCTGGGGGACATGACCCTTGCCGCGCCGGTGTACGGCAGCCATGGCCTGCCAGTGGCAGCCGTCCACGTGGTGGCGCCCAGCAGCCGCTGGAGCATGGAAGACGCAGAGCTCAAGATGGGCTCGGCCATCGTCCAGTGCGCCCGGGCAATCAGCAACGCCATCAGAACCTTGTAAGGCTTCACTACAGATCGCGCCAGCTTGCGCGGTCTGACACCCCTTGCAGATAAATCAGCCTCCGGATTGGCGTATGATGCGCCGCAATTTCCTCATGTCCGGTAACTGTTTATGTCCAGTGTTTCCTCAGTCAAACCTACACGGGGCTGGTCATTCTGGTGCAAGCCCCTGCTGTTCCTGCTGATAGCAGGCATTGGCCTGTATTACGTCAAGTGGTCGCCCTACTACGCCAAAGCCTTTTTGGCGGCAGACAACCACAGCATTGGCGCCTCGATCCTCAACGATAACCAGGGCGAGCCCCTCGCGGCGGCACTGGCGTATGCCCAGGTGTATTTTCTGGCGATCTGGAAAGCCGCCGTTCTGGCAGTGATTCTCGGCTCGCTGATTCAAGTGCTGATCCCGCGCGACTGGTTGCTGCGCCTGTTCGGCAAGGCCGGTCTGGGTTCGACCCTGCGCGGCGGGCTGTTCGCCCTGCCGGGCATGATGTGCACCTGTTGCGCGGCCCCGGTTGCCGCCGGCATGCGCCGACAGAAGGTGTCGGTGGGCGCCGCCCTTGCCTTCTGGATTGCCAACCCGGTACTGAACCCGGCAACGCTGGTGTTCATGGGCTTTGTACTGGGCTGGGGGTTCAGTGCATTACGCCTGGTGGCCGGGTTAGTGCTGGTGATTGGCGTCTCGCTGATTGCCCAGCGCATCTCACGCCCGGAGAGCATTCCTGACGCGGCGCTGGACGCGATCTCCGATGCCAGCCAGGGCAATCAAGACCCGTTCTTGGTGCGCTGGGCGCGCACGTTGTGGCAATTGTTCTGGAATACCATTCCGGTGTATTTGCTGGCCGTCTTGCTGCTGGGCGCGGCCCGCGTGTGGCTGTTCCCTCACGTCGATGGCGCCATGAGCGACAGCCTGCTGTGGCTCGTCCCCCTGGCGATTGTGGGCACGCTGTTCGTGATCCCCACTGCCGCGGAAATCCCGATTGTGCAAACGATGATGGCACTGGGCATGGGCACCGCGCCTGCTGTGGCCTTGCTGATGACCCTGCCCAGCGTGAGCCTGCCGTCGCTGTTAATGCTGCGCAAGGATTTCGACACCCGCGTGCTGGTCAGTGTGGCCGTGATGACCATGCTGGTGGGCATCCTCAGCGGGCTGGTGGGCATGTGGCTGCTCTGAATCAGCGCGCCCTGCACCGTCCCGGCAATTGCTTAATGCCATCATGAAAGCCTTGTTCCAGAGCGGTTAATTCAGTTTTAGTTAAGCTTCAACCGGTACTTTTTTTCATTCGGGTCAATGACGGCCCGTTTCTGGCCTCCACCAGAAATCTCTTCGCTTTGCCAAAAGAGGATGAATGATGAGTACCAAGGATAATCAGTCGATAGCTGCAGCCACTGCCACCCCCGAAGCAGCGCTGCAGCACATCGTCGAAGGTTTTTTGCATTTTCATCACGACATCTTTCCGCAACAGAAAGACCTGTTCAAAAAGCTGGCCACCGCCCAACGTCCCCGCGCCATGTTCATCGCCTGCGCCGATTCGCGCATCGTCCCCGAACTCATCACGCAAAGCGCGCCCGGCGATTTGTTTGTCACGCGCAATGTCGGCAATGTCGTGCCGCCCTACGGTCAGATGAACGGCGGCGTGTCCACGGCCATTGAATACGCCAATCTGGTGCTGGGGGTGCAGCACATCATCGTGTGCGGGCACTCGGACTGCGGGGCGATGCGCGGTGTGCTCAACCCCGACAGCCTTGAAGCCATGCCCACTGTCAAAGCCTGGCTGCGCCATGCCGAAGTGGCCAAGACCATGGTTCAGGAGAACTGCGCCTGCGCCAGCGAAACCGACAGCATGCACCGCCTGACCGAAGAAAACGTGATCGCCCAGTTGCAGCACCTGCGCACGCACCCGTCCGTGGCCTCCCGCCTGGCCAATGGCCAGTTATTTATCCATGGCTGGATCTACAACATCGAAACCAGCGACATCAGCGCCTACGACGCCGAACAGGCGGCTTTCAGGCCCTTGAACGACGTGCACAACATCCCTTCTGCGACGCCCAAAGCGCGCTTCTGACCGACATTGACCGCGCCTCGTCCCGGCTGCCCGTCATGCAGCCGAACGTGGCGTTGGCTTGAACCTGCTTTGGGAGCGTTTCCATGCGTGCTGAACAGTTAAAAAAAATCTTGCCCCGCGAGTTGATGGCCTCGGTGGTGGTGTTTCTGGTCGCCCTGCCTCTGTGCATGGGCATTGCCATCGCCTCCGGCATGCCACCCGCCAAAGGCTTGATTACCGGCATCATTGGTGGGCTGGTGGTGGGCTGGATGGCGGGCTCGCCGTTACAGGTCAGCGGCCCGGCCGCCGGGTTGGCGGTGCTGGTCTTTGAAATCGTGCGCCAACACGGCATGGCCATGCTGGGGCCGATCCTGCTCCTGGCTGGCCTCTTGCAATTACTGGCCGGGCGTTTGCGGCTCGGCTGCTGGTTCCGGGTCACCGCCCCGGCCGTGGTGTATGGCATGCTCGCCGGGATTGGCGTGTTGATCGTGTTATCCCAACTGCATGTGATGCTAGACGGCGCGCCGCAGCCCTCAGGGCTGGCGAACCTGACGGGCTTTCCGCACGCGTTGCTGGCGGCGCTGCCGACGCTGGGCGGCGGCCTCGGTTGGCAAGCCGGAGCGTTGGGGCTGGGAACCATTGTGGTGATGGCGTTGTGGGACAAATGCCGCCCGCAGCGTTTGCGATTTGTTCCCGGCGCATTGCTGGGCGTCGGCCTGACCACCGGGATCAGCCTGCTGCTGGAGCTGTCGGTCAAACGGGTCGAGGTGCCGGACAACCTGGCCGATGCCATCGACTGGCTGCGCCCCGCCGACCTGCTCAATCTGGCTGACCCGACCCTGCTGCTGGCTGCCTTCACGGTCGCCTTCATTGCCAGTGCCGAAACCCTGTTATCGGCAGCAGCAGTGGATCGCATGCACAACGGCCAGCGCTCGGACTTTGACAAGGAGCTCAGCGCTCAGGGCGTCGGCAATATGCTGTGCGGCCTGTTCGGGGCATTGCCGATGACCGGGGTGATCGTGCGCAGTTCGGCCAACGTTCAGGCCGGCGCCACCACGCGGCTGTCGACCATGTTGCACGGCGCATGGCTACTGGCGTTCGTGGTGTTGCTGTCCAGCGTGCTGCAACGGATTCCGGTGGCAAGCCTCGCGGGTGTGCTGGTCTATACCGGGATCAAGCTGGTGGACGTCAAAGCCTTTCGCGGCCTGGCCCGGTATGGCCGCATGCCGATGTTGACCTATGCCGCCACGGCACTGGCGATCATCTTCACCGACTTGCTGACGGGCGTGCTGGTGGGCTTTGCCCTGACGCTGGTCAAGCTGGCCTGGAAAGCGGCGCGCCTGAAAATCAGCCTCACCCCGTTATCGGCCCCGCATGAGATGGAGCTGCGTTTGTCGGGCGCGGCGACCTTCCTCAAAGTCCCCGCGCTGACGCGCACCCTGGGCCGGGTGCCTGCGGGTTCGATCGTGCACGTGCCACTGGGCAACCTCAGTTACATCGACCATGCCTGCCTGGAATTGCTGGAGGAATGGGCGCGGGCCAACGCGGCCAGCGGCTCAAGACTGATCATCGAACCCCGAGGGCTGAAACGTCGGCTGGAAGGACGAACCCGGACCACGGCCGGTCTCGGCTCGACCGCCCACTGACAGTGTTGAACAGGCTTGCCGCGGTCACTGCGGCAAGCCTGTTCAATTGACGCCCAGAATCAGGCTGCGGTAATGCCCCGGGTTGGTCCCCGACCATTTGCGAAACGCTTTGTAGAACGAACTGGTGTCGGCAAACCCGAGGTGGGAGGCGATGTCGGCAAAACTCAATTCAGGCTCGGCCAGCCAGCCGATGGCCAACTCCTTGCGTACCCCATCCTTGAGCCCCTGATACGTCTGCCCTTCTTCGGCCAGACGGCGGCGTAACGTCGAGGCTGACATGCACAGCGTGTGCGCCAGGCCTTCGGTCTCAGGCCACTGCGCAGCAGGCAGTTGTCGCAAACTGTGCTTGATCTGACTGGCCAGGCTTTGCGGGTCGCGGTACTTGACCAGAATATTGGCCGGTGCCTGCGCCAAAAAACGCTGCAGTTCGCCCTCAGTGCGCTTGATCGGCGCATCCAGGCAATCGGCCGCGAAAATCATCCGCGTGCGCGGGCGCCCGAAACGCAAATTCTCTGAAAACATCACCGCGTAATCGTCGCCATGCTCAGGCAGCGCACACCGCAGCTCGATGGCCAGGATCGGAATCCGCCGCCCGACCAGCCAGCACGCCACCCCGTGCACAATCATCCAGTACGTAAAGTAGGTGAAGGCCCGCGCCGGGTTGTCGTCAGGCTCGTGCAAGACAATCTCGGCCAGGCTCTGGCGCCGCACCAACGTGGCGGGCAGGCGTTCGAGCATCAACGACAAAAAGCCCAGCACCAGCTCCAGGCCCTGCACCAGCGTGGACTGGGCCATGGCCGCACGGCACATGAACGCCAGGCTACCGGAGCGCAGTTTGCGCGGGTCCATGCCAAAGAATTCATCGTCCAGACGCTGCGCCAGCAAGCGCCACATGCGCGCATAGGTGTGGGCAGGCACGCGGCCTTCGGCGTCTTCCAGCAGCGCCGGATCAACCCCCACGGTGCGCAACACATCCTGCATGACAAGCGGCGAAGCGCAGCTTTGCAACAGCGCTTCGCGCACCAACTGAATGGCGATGGTGTCTTTGTTCAACATTGGCCTTGATCCAAGCCTGATGGTGTTTAACTGTGGGCCATCTTAAGCAGCGTGGATCAAAAAGCCAGCGTTGATCAGCGATTATCCACCGTGGTGAACTCGCGGCACTCGGCCATGCTGGCCGGGATGCTGGCCTCATCGGTGAAGAACTGCTGATACCACTCGCGCAGCTGGTACACCGGGCCGTCCCCTTCCGCCAACACCGGGTTGTTGACGCGAATCTTGTGGGTCCAGATGTCCACGTCCTGATAGAACGAGTCGCGGTTGCGCTGCACGTAATCGATGGCCAGCGCTTCGTTTTGCGCGTCACTCCAGCCCGGCACTTTTTTCACCATGCAGCCAAAGCGCAATTCGAAACTGTTGGGGCCGATCGGCACGTGGCAGTTGAGCAGGATGGACTTGATCTCCTGACCGTCGAACATGGCGCGCATGCGGGTAAAGTGCGTGGCCGGGCCGTAGTACGCCGATTCGGCGACCAGATCACCGCCCAGGCGCTCGGAGTCGCCATGGAAAATCTGCTGGGCGATGTGGCCCTGAAAAACGTTGTGAAAGTACTTGGTCGGTGTGCCGTGCACCGGGCCGAAATGCTGCGCGTCCACCAGGTTATCGACCAGCTCGCGTGGTTGGGTGTTGATGATCAGTTTGTCCATGTGCCAGCTGTGCAGCCACTCGTCACTGTCCATCTCGGGCAAGTGCGGGATCACCACGTCTTCAGCGGGCGGCTTGCCTTCGGGGTTGTTCCACACGAACAGCAGCTTGTTGACTTCACAGGTTTGCCAGGCGCGGGTTTTGGCTTTGGGCGGGATGCGCTTGCAGTAAGGGATTTCCACGCACTTGCCGCTGGCGTCGTATTGCCAATGATGGAACGGGCAGACGATGCGGTCGTTCTCAATCGTGCCTTGGGACAAGTCCGCGCCCATGTGCGGGCAGTGCGCGTCGAGCACGCTGATCGCCCCTGACGCAGTGGAAAAAGCCAGTAGCCGGGTGCCGAAAATGTTCAACGTATGCAGCTTGCCATCACGGAACTCGTCCGCTTCACCCAGGCAATGCCACCCCCGTCCGAAGCGCGGCGACAGGGCATTTTCGACGTGGATTTCTGCGAGCTTAGTCATTTTTATTATTCCTCCGGTTAAAGGCCACGGGACCTGCCCGATGATCTTCAACCAGGGCGGGCGCGGGTTCATCGTTCAGATGGACTAGAAGCCGCCCCTCACCCCGGCTCAAC
Organism: Pseudomonas sp. BS-2016; assembly: GCF_001806145.1. Lineage (NCBI taxonomy): Bacteria > Pseudomonadati > Pseudomonadota > Gammaproteobacteria > Pseudomonadales > Pseudomonadaceae > Pseudomonas > Pseudomonas sp. BS-2016. Next base: position 116,381 of record NZ_MLCT01000038.1, on the reverse strand, counting down.
CTTTGGCTACCACTGCACAATCGCGTGCTCACGTGCAAAAGGCTGGCAATGAATGGTCTTGCGCTGATGATCCACCGCCGCAGGATCGGTGGCCAGCCACAGCATCACCGCCGCGGGCACCTCGGGCGGCGCTGACCCTGCCCGCAGGGCGATCACACCCTTGTCGCCAATGGTGGCCCGCAAGGCGTCTGTGGTGACCACCCCCGGATTGAGCGTATAGGCGCGGATGCCCTGCTCCCCCAACTCCACCGATAAAATCCCCGACAGCCTTGAGACCACCGCCTTGCCCGCACCATAGGCATAGCCCCAACCGCCCTTGCCCGCCGCCACGGGCGGGTCGCTTTCGCCTGCACCGGAGGTCACGTTAATCACCACCCCGCCGCCCTGCTCCAGCATCCCGTCGACCACGGCGCGGGTCAGCAAAAAGGGCGTCATCACATACCCTTGAAACACCCGTTCAAGGGTCGTCGGGTCCAGCGCCATAAAGGCTGCGTTCAAATCGCTGCCCTGATAAATGGCGTTATTGATCAGCACATCCACCCGGCCGTATTCAGCAAACACCGCCTTGCTGGCAGCCAATACCGACGCGCTGTCGAGCAAATCCATGGGGACCACCAGCGCCTTGCGACCCAGCGCGCGGATCGCCTCGGCGGTGCCGTTCAGACTGCCCGGCAACGGCGTGCCGTCGGGGTTTGACAACCCATGGGTGTGGCGCTCACCTTCTTCCACGCTGCGGGCGCTGATGGCCAGATCAAATCCGGCACGGGCAAACGCCAACGCGGTTTCACGCCCGATGCCACGGCTGGCACCGGTCACAAATGCGACTTTATTCATGGCAATTCCTTGGGTTTAAAACCGTTGTGGACGCGCCTTGGCATCCATCCCGCCATCGACAAACAGCACGCTGCCGGTGATGAAACTGGCCTGCGGCGATTGCAAAAAGGCCACGGCCTGCGCGATTTCGGCTGGGTCGCCCGCACGCCCCAGCGGCGCCACAAAGTCGCGCACCGCCTGACCGAAGCGGACATCGTCCTTGGCGGCTTGGTGCAGCGGCGTCTCGACAGCGCCAGGGGCGATCACATTCAGGCGGATGCCCTGGGCGGCCCATTGCACCGCTTTGCGCCGCGCATCGCAGGTGACGGCGTATTTGGAGCCCGCATACGCGATGTGCGGCTGAGCCAGGGCATCGGCCAACGCCAGCGCCTGCGCTTCATCCCCTGCCAACAGGGCGGCCACCATCGGTTGTTGCTCAGCGCCGGCGTGGGTTGCAGCCACCGAACCGATCACCAGCGCGGCCGGTTGCGTGCCTTTTGACAGCGCCTCGGCCAACCCGTCGAGCAACTCACTGACGCCAAAATAATTGACCGCCAGCACCAGGCTGCTAGACGACGCGGTCACCCCCAGCCCGGCGCAACACACCAGCCCGTCCAGCACGCCCTCGCACTGTTCCAGCACCTGCGCCACCGCGCCTTGCCTGCCTGCTGTGCTGGACAAGTCGGCGATCACGTCGGCCTGGGCGCGATCAATCCCGATGATGCGATGACCGGCTGCGCGCAACACCTCACACACGGCCGCGCCGATCCCGGATGCAGAACCGCTGACAGCTGTAACTGGCATAGGGTTTTCCTCATTAAGTGCAGGCCCTTGGCGGCCTGATGGGCATTGAGTCGACGGCGATATCCCACCTCGCCGTCAGCTCGCGAATACATCAGCCGCTTAGGCCGTCTGGCGAAGGGGTCGGGGCGGTTTCGGGGCCAATTGCGGGGCGGGCACCACCACCTTTTCAGGCGTTCGCAAGGCGCACTTGGGCTTTCCCAGCGCGACCACGCTGTTCAGCAGAATCCTCACCAGCTCGGTCTGACGTCGCACGCCGGTCTTGGAAAAGATCGAGCGCAGGTGAGCCCGGGCAGTGTTGCGCCGGATGTTGAGGTTTTCGGCGGCTTCTTCCAGCGACAACCCATTGGCCAACTCCATCGCCAGTGCCGTTTCGGCCTTGGTCAGGTTGAACAGTTGCTTGGTCACCACTTCGCTGGCCAGCGACTTGCCCACCGCGTCGCGGATGTACACCACAGCGGCGGGCTTGCTTTTGCCCTCGGCCCATTCCAGCGACGGGATCGCCTCGACCACCACCCCAAGGCTGACCTGACCCGATGGCCGGGTGACGGACATGGCGTCCGCGGTGACCCCGCCCTCGCGCACTTCAGCGCTGAACGCGTGTTTGACGAGCCGCTGCAACTCGCGGTTGTCACTCGGGTAGGTGGCCTCCAGACGCCCGCCCACCAGCTTCAGGCCATCAGCGCTGCTGAGGATTTCTTCGGCAACCGGGTTCAGGCGCAGCACTTTGCCGGTCTCATCCAGCACGATGGTGGCCACGGACAAGCGGCTGATGGCCTGGGAATACAGCTCGCTGATGGACTCGCTGCGGTCCAGCAAGTTGTGCATGTGCAGGGCGCGGCGCAAATGCGGCAAAAACATGCTGCACAACGCGCGTTCAGAGGCTGAAAACGCGGGGGAAGATTTAGGCCGGGTGATGCGAAAACGCAGCTTGCCGCCATCGGGCGTCGAGATATCGGCCCCCATCACGTGGTACACGTTCTGCGGCCCGCAATACGCCTTGAAATACGCCGACGCCACCCAGTCGGCCTCGCTCATCAAGTCTTCGACCGTGAACACCTGATCCAGCGCCTGACCGGTAAACGGTGTGTTGGTTTGCGGGTAGGTCTGATACGTGAGTTCGCCTTCGCCTTCAATGTCCCCCGCCACGATCATCAGGCCGAGGTCAGGCTGGTCCGGCACGCGCAGGATCAGCGTGGCGTAGTTGGCCTTGAACATCATGCGCACGGCGCACAAGGTGCGGCCCATGACTTTGGGGTCCAGGGCGCCGTCATAAAAGCTGCCGACCATATGATCGTAATCGTTCAATTCGAGCCCCAGGTCGGCCAGGGTCTGCGGGTTCAGGGTCACTGTATCCATGGACGTTTCCTCGCAATGGGCGCGGTTCGAGACCTGCCCTTTTTTATTGTTATTGTTGCCAGTCGACACGCGCGCGAGCGCCTGTCAGGTAATCCGTAACACCTTGCAAAGCCGGCTCAGTGTGGGGTCAACGCCGAACACTGTGCAATCACGCCATAGGCTTTGTTTCATCGATTTGTGATGTCTTTGGCAGCGACGCTGGGTTTGAGCGGGTAATGCCCGCACGCGCCTTCTTTGGCACGCTGTTTGACCTTCACCAGTGGCCGTCCGAGGTTGAACCAGGCCGCCAGCGCCGGGAGCAGGAAGATCGCGCCCAGCACGTTGACCAGAAACATGAACGACAACAGCACGCCCATGTCGGCCTGGAACTTCAAGGGGGCAAACGCCCAGGTACACACGCCGATGGACATGGTCAGCGCCGTGAACACCGCCGCCGTTCCGCGCTGGCACATGGCTTCATAAAAGGCGGTGCGCAGGTCCTTGCCGTCGGCCATTTCATGCTGGATGCGCTCATACAGGTAAATGCCGTAATCGACCCCGACCCCGACCCCGAGTGCCATCACCGGCAAGGTGGCGACTTTCAGGCCGATGCCCAGCGTGGCCATCAGCGCATTACACAGGATCGCGACAATCGCCAGCGGCACCAGAATGCACAGCACCGCGCGGAACGAGCCGAACGTCAGCCAGCAAAACAGCGCCACCGAGCCAAACAGCGCCGCCAGCATCACCACTTCGGCCTGCTTGACCGCGTCGTTGGAGGCCGCCATCACCCCGACATTGCCCCCCGCCAGCAAGAACTCGACGTGTGGGCCTTGCACGCTGGCGATGATGCGTTTGGTTTCGTCGACCACATGGCTGACGGTGGCGCCCTCGTGGTCGGTCAGAAACACCAGGATCTGCATGCGCTGGCAGCCTTCGGTCACCAGACCGTCGTCCGGCATGTACGCGCGGGCGCCCTGGCTCAGGCCGCGCTCGGAACCGGGGATCGCTGACCAGCGCGGGTTGCCTTCGTTATTACCGGCAATCACGTTTTTACTCATGCCTGCCACGCTCTGCACCGACTGCACGCCCGGCACGCTGCGAACCTGGAAGTCAAACGACTCCACAGCGCGCATCACTTCGGGCGCCAGGCACCCTTCGTCAATGCCCTTGACCTGCACGAACACCGACATCACGTCCAGACCGATGGAATAACTGCTGATGATCTTCTGGTTGTCCTGGTTGTAGCGCGAATCCGCCCGCAGTTCCGGCGCGCCGAGGCCAATATCGCCCACCGCCAGGTCCCGGGCTTTATAGGCGCCGATACCCAATAGCATCAGGCTCACCGCAAACACCGCCATCGCCGGGCGCGGCTCGGCCAGGGCCGACAGCCGCCACCACAGCGCATGCTTGCCACGGGCTTGCTGGCCCTGGCGCAGCGCACTGCGCTCAAGGCTCAGGTACGACAGGATGATCGGCAGCATCAGTTTGTTGGTGATGATCATCAGCATCACGCCGATACAGGCCGTCACCCCCAGCTCGTGGACGATGGGAATATCGATCAGCATGATCACGCCAAAGCCCAAGGCATTCATCAGCAATGCCAGGGAGCCGGGGATGAAAATCTTGCAAAACGCGCTGTGGGCCGCCTGAACCGCCGAACTTCCGGCCAGCACGTCCTGTTTCCAGGCGTTGGTCATCTGCACGGCGTGGGACACGCCAATGGAGAAAATCAGGAACGGCACCAGAATCGACATCGGGTCGATGCCCAGCCCCAACAGCGGCAGCAAGCCCAGCAGCCAGACCACCGGCAACAGAGCCACCACCAGCGCCACCAGCGTCAGGCGCCACGAGCGCGAATACAGCCACAGCAACAGGCCGGTGATGACAAAGGCAATCACAAAGAAGCCGATCACCGTGTTCAGGCCCTCGACCACGTCCCCCACCAGCTTGGCGAAACCGACGATATTGATCTCAATGTTGTCATTGCTGTATTTGCCGCGAATGTCCTCCAGGCGTTGAGCGACCTCGGCATACGACACCGACTGGCCCGTCTTGGGGTCGAGGTCTTGCAAGTCGGCGCGGACCATCGACGACCTGAGGTCATTGGCCACCAACCTGCCGATTTGCCCCGAACGCGCCACATTGCTGCGCACCTGGCTCAGGTCATCGTCCGACCCGGTAAAGCGCGGCGGCACCACCACGTCACCGAAAAAACCGTCTTCGGTGATTTCGATGTAACGCACGTTGGCGGTGAACAGCGACGTGACACTGGCGCGGCTGACGCCATTGATGAAGAACACGTCATCGGTGACTTTGTTCAGGGTTTCAAGAAACTCGCGGTTGTAAATGTCGCCCTCACCCTTCCAGCGCACGCTGACCAAAAAGCGGTTGGCGCCGGTGAAGTACTGGCTGAAATTGAGGAAATTGACCATGTATTCATTGCGCACCGGGATTTGCTTGTTAAACCCCGGATCGAGCCGGGTGTGCGTGGCGCTGTACCCCAACGCCAGCGTCAGCAATACAAACAGCGCCAACAGGGCTTTGCGCCAGTGGATCAGCAGGTCGGCGGTGCGCTCGACCATGCGCGTGACAGTGGACTTGGCAACGTTCATTTAGCGCCTCTCATTGAGCTCGCGCAGCAACGCTGCTGTCCGTGCCCTGGAATACTCCGCGTTCGCCGCCCACCAACAGGCGGTTGGCCCCCACCAGCACGGCCGAGGTCAATGTCCCCAGCCCCGACAGACGTGTGGCGCTGACCAATTGGCCCTGGCCATCAAGGCGCACCATCGAACTGCCTGCACCGACGATCAGCACACCCTCGCCATTGGGCAATAGCGCATGCCCATAAAGCGGCAGGCTGTTGCCCACCGCGACCTGTTGCCAGGAATGGCCGAAATCCCCGGTGACAAAAACATGCCCGCGCATGCCGTAGGCCACCCAACGTTGCGCGCTCAAGCGCACCACGCCAAACAGCGAACCGTTGTAGAACGGTGCCAGGGTTTGCCAATGCTGACCCGCATCGTCGGTGCGCATCACCAACCCCTGTTCGCCCACCAGCATGCGCCGACCGTCCGGCCCGCCGTCCATGCCATTGAGGTGGGCACTGTCCACGCTCAATTCGGCGGTTTGCCAGGTGCGGCCTTCGTCGTCGGACTGATAAAACTTGCCGAAGCTGCCAAATGCCAGCACGTGCGTGCCGCCAGCGCTCCAGATCCCGAGTAGCGGCTCACCCAGCTCGCTGTCGTGGCGCACCTCCTGCCACTGAGCGCCCCGATCGGCCGAGCGTAGAATCCAGCCGTCATGGCCAACGGCCAATAAGTTGTCATCCGCCAGTGCCACCACGGCCGTGAGGGTCAGGTCGCGCTGCGGCTGAACCGTCGCGGGCTGCCAGGACACACCCTGATCATCGCTGAGCAAAATCGTCCCGCGCTCGCCCACCGCCACCACGCGCTGGTCGAGGTAGAGCATGCCGTTGATTTGCAGGCGATCCGGGCGCAGCGGCTCGGCGGTGACGTCCAGGGCTTTGCGGGGGGCGAAGGTAAAGCCGATGGTGGCCGCGACGATCAGGCACACCAGATAACCGATCATCGAGCGCATGGTCGAGACCTCGTCACACGAGGCAGTAGCAGGGCGAATTGCATGCGGCCAGTCCTCTTCTTTTTATAGTCGTGGATGCTCTGGCGAACTCAGCGGCGAGGTCGCTGGAACCTGGCCCCGATCATCGGACTGGTCAGTCACGGGCACATCGTCCAAATGGCCTAGCAAGGGTTTGAAACAGCGCGGGTGGCCGTTACGGTCGGTAACGGCCACCGCTCACGGGGCAGATCAGATCAGGCGTTGGATCTGTTTATGACGCCACACCAGACGGTAGTAGGCGGTTTGCAGGGCCAGCATGGTGAGGTAGGTGATTGGAAAAGCCATCCACACACCTTGCAGCCCATAGTGCGCATCGAGCAGGTACGCCACCGGTAGTTCCACGCCCAGCACGCAGAAAATCGTGATCCCCATGGGCACCAGCACCACGCCACTGGCGCGCATGATGCCGCCCACCACGGCCTGAAAACCAAAAAACAGAAGGCTCCAGAGCATGATGTGCAGCAGGTGTTCGGCCCTGACCCGCGCCTCGGCATCGGTGATGAACAAGCCGAGCAGCCAGTGCGAGAGCACATAGCCCAGCAGCACCAGCGCACCGGTCAACCACAGGTTGATGGTCAGCCCGGTGCGCAGGATCGGCCCGATGCGTTCGAGTTTGCCCGCGCCAATCGCCTGCGCCCCGAGGATCGAGGCCGTAATCGCAATCGACAACGCCGGGAACTGCACGTAATTGACGATTTGCGTCACCGCGCCGTAGGCCGCCGTGGCCTGCGAGCCGTGGCTGTTGACCAGGGCCAGAATCACCAGCTCCGACAACGACAACACCACCATCTGCACCCCGGTCGGTAAACCGATGCGCAACACCTTGCCCAAAATGGCGCGATCAAGACGCAGCGCGGCCCACAACTCACGGTCTGGCGCCATCACGCTGTTTTTGTGACGCAGGCGCAGCCCGAGGAACAGCATGGCCAGCACGTTGCCAGCCAGCCCGGCGTAGGCGGCACTTTGAATGCCCATGCGGGGCAACCCGGCCCAGCCGAGAATCAGCGCCGGGGTCAGCAACAGCCCCACGGCGGTGGACACCATCAGCGCCAGCAACGGCGACACGGTGTCGCTGACGCCGCGCAACAGTTGGGTAAACAGGATAAACACCAACAGCAGCGGCATGATCAACATCATGATGCGCGCATAGGCCACGGCATCGTCCAGCACATCCGGCGGCGTGCCCAGGCCTTGCAGCGCGGGTCGCGCGAACAGACCGCCCAACACCGCCGCAATCAAACCGATGACTAAACCCAGGGTCAGCGTGGCGCCGGTGATTTTCTTCACCATCGTCGTCTCGCTGGCGCCCCACGCCTGCCCGATCAACACAGAGGCCCCGGCGCCCAGGCCAATCACCAGGGCAATAAAGAAGAACACGATCGGAAACATGCCCGACACAGCGGCCAGCGCCTGAGTCCCCAGCATCTGCCCGATGTAAATGCCATTGAGCGTGCCGGAGAAACTTTGCAGGAAGTTGGACAGCACCATCGGTGCCAGAAAAATCAGGTAGATCTGCCACAGCGGCCGTTGTGACGGGGAGCGCATAACCGGTTGACCTCAAAATAAAGCAATGAGGGGTTATACCGTAAATGGCGCGCAAAGGGCGGGTTGCGGGCCATCGCGGCGGGCGCAGGCGTTACGCCGCGTGGATCAGCCCGCCCCGCACGTGAGGCTGTTTCAGGTGAGTTCAAACAAACCCGCCGCCCCCATGCCGCCGCCAATGCACATGGCCACCACGGCAAACCGGGCGCCGCGGCGTCGGCCTTCCAACAGCGCGTGCCCCACCATGCGCGCCCCCGACATGCCAAACGGATGCCCGATGGAAATGGCACCGCCGTTGACGTTCAAGCGCTCGTTGGGAATGTGCAGCGCGTCCCGGCAATGCACCACCTGACAGGCGAAGGCCTCGTTGATTTCCCACAGATCGATGTCCGAGACCGTCAGCCCGAAGCGCTTGAGCAATTTGGGGATGGCGTAGACCGGCCCGATGCCCATTTCTTCCGGGGCACAGCCGCTCACGGCTATTCCGCGGTACACGCCCAGCGCTTCAATCCCACGCTGCCGGGCTTCGGCGCGGCTCATTAACAGAACTGCCGAGGCGCCGTCAGAAAATTGCGACGCGTTGCCCGCCGTCACGAACTCGCCCTGCTGCACCCAGTGGCCGTCTTTCCACACCGGTTTGAGCGCGGCCAGATCGGCCAGCGTGGTGGACGGGCGATTGCATTCGTCGCGGTCGGCCACGACGTCCTGATGCCCGGCCGGCTGGCCTTCTTTATCAAACAGCAGCTTGCGCGCCGCCAACGGCACGATTTCGTCAGCAAACAGACCTGCCGCTTGGGCGGCGGCCGTGCGTTGCTGGCTTTGCAGCGAATACGCATCCTGCACCTCGCGGCTGATGCCGTAACGGCGCGACACGAGCTCGGCGGTTTCCAGCATCGGGATATACGCCGTCGGCATGCACTCAATGACCGCTTGGGACTGCGCGCGATAGGTGTTTTTGTATTTATTTTGCGTCAGGGACAGCGACTCGACGCCCCCGGCCACAGCAATCGAAAGATCGCCCGCCAGGATGCCACTCGCAGCGATGCCGATGCTCATCAGCCCCGACGCGCACATGCGATCAATGGCCATGCCAGGCACCGTGTCGGGCAAGCCGCCGGCGTAGGCACACAGGCGACCGATGTTGTAGCCCTGGGTGCCCTGCTGCGCCGCCGCGCCCATGATCACGTCCCCGACGGCGCCCGGCTCGATCCCGGCCCGCTCGACCACCGCGCGCACCACATGGCCGCCGAGCACAGGCGCCTCGGTGTCATTGAAGGAACCGCGAAACGACTTGCTCAACGCCGTCCGGGCAGTGGAAACGATCACGACATCATTGGCATTCATGCACAGGCTCACTGTTCAAGAGGGTTGAAGGTGTAACGGCTGATGGTGTCCACCACGCAGCCGGGGCGATCGCTGCCCTCGATTTCGACGCTGATGCGCACCACCGCTTGCAGCGTTTGGCCCAGGGTTTCCACGCGCAGGATTTCACCGTGCCCGCGCACCCGCGAGCCGACCCTGACGGGGGCCGGGAAGCGCAAGCGGTCGCTGCCGTAGTTCACTCCCATGGCCAGGTTGGCGAACTGCATGAGCTGCGGCATAAACAGATTGGCCAGCGCCAGGGTCAAGTAACCGTGGGCGATACACGCCCCGAACGGCCCCGTGGCCGCGCGCTCGGGGTCGACGTGAATCCACTGGTGATCGCCCGTGGCTTCGGCAAACAGGTTAATGCGCGCCTGGGTCAGCAGCAGCCAGTCGGTGCGGCCCAAATCCTGCCCCTGCGCCGCCAGCAACTGCTGCGCATTGGTAAACAACGTACTCATGCGCGACTCCTCAGGCTTGCTGCGAACTGACCGGCAACACTTCACCGACCATGTACGAGGCGTAGTCACTGGCCAGAAACACCATGACATTGGCCACTTCCCAGACTTCAGCGGCACGGCCGAAGGCTTCGCGGCTGGCCAGTTGTTCCAGTAAGTCATTGCTGGAGGCTTTCTTTAAAAACTCATGCAAGGCAATCGACGGCGCCACGGCGTTGATGCGCACCCCGCTTTCGGCCGCTTCCAGCGCGCTGCAACGGGTCAGGGCCATGACCCCGGCTTTGGCGGCGGCGTAATGCGCCTGTTCTTTTTGCGCTCGCCAGCCCAGTACCGAAGCGTTGTTGACAATGGCCCCGGCGCCGCGTTTCTCCATGTGCGGCAGCATGGCGCGGGTCATGCGCATGGTGCCGGTCAGGGTGATATCCAGCACCGATGACCACTGTTGATCGGTCATGTCCGTCAGGCGCACCTGACCGCCGAGCCCGGCGTTGTTAATCAGCACATCGACACCGCCCAGCGCGTCTTCGGCGGCGGCGACCAGGGCTTGCACCTCGGCCTCCACGGTGACGTTGCACAGCTGCCCGAACACGGCCTGCAACCCGGTTTCGGCCTTAAGGCGTTCAACGGCTTCTTCGAGGCGGCGCGGATGAATGTCGGAAATCATCAAGGCGCGACAGCCTTCTTCGGCGCAGCGTTTGGCGGCGGCATAACCGATGCCTGCGCCAGCGGCGGCGGTAACCAGAATGGACTTACCGGCCAACAGTTGATGGCCGGGAACATAGGGAGGCGCCTGTTTCATGGTTGTGACTCTCTTGTGTCAGGTTTCAATCGTTCAGCTTCCCCACACCCGTTGCGCTGTGGGCGCTTCAGCAAGGATCTGATCCAGCGCGTGCCCGACTTCTTCAGGCCGCCATTGCGCCCCTTTGTCGCGCGTTACCCCGGTACGCCAACCGTCGCCCAACGACAGGCGTCCGCCCTGACTTTCGATGATTTGCCCGGTGACATGGCCCGACAACGCGCTGCCCAACCACACCACCAACGGCGCCACGTTTTCCGGTGCCCAGGCATCGAACCCTCCGTCCTCGGGCTTTTTCACCACCTCGGGCATCGCACTTTCGGTCATCGAAGTCCGGGCCGCGGGCGCCAAGGCGTTGGCCGTCACGCCGTAGCGCGCCAGTTCCGCCGCCTGCACCAGGGTCAATGCGGCGATCCCGCCCTTGGCCGCGCTGTAATTGGATTGCCCCACCGAGCCCTGCAAACCGGCACCCGAGCTGGTGTTGATGATGCGCGCCGCCACTGGCTGACCGGCCTTGGCCTGATCGCGCCAGCGCTTGCCCAAAATCGTGGCCAGGCAAAAATGCCCCTTCAGGTGGACCCGCATTACGGCGTCCCAATCCTCTTCACTGAGGCTGATAAACATGCGGTCACGCAAAATCCCGGCGTTGTTTACCAGCACGTGGACCTCGCCAAACGCGGCCAGCGCGGCGTCGACGATGCGCTGCGCCGTGGCCACAGTGGTGATGTCGTCAGCGTTGGCGATGGCCTGCCCGCCGCCCTCACGGATTTCTCCGGCCACCTGTTCGGCGGCATCGTGGCGAATGTCATTGACCACCACATTCGCGCCTTCTTGCGCGAACGCCAGCGCATAGGCGCGCCCCAAACCACCGCCCGCCCCCGTGATGATCACGGTCCGTCCTTCACAAATCGCCATCTCGCTGCTCCTAAAGACGCTCAATAATTGTCACGTTGGCCTGCCCGCCGCCTTCGCACATGGTCTGCAAGCCATAGCGGCCGCCACTGTGTTCCAGTTGATGAAGCAGGCTGGTCATCAGCCGCGCACCACTGGCACCCAACGGGTGACCGAGGGCAATGGCGCCGCCATTGGGATTGGTGCGTGCGGGGTCGTAATCGAGTTCGCGGGCCCATGCCATCACCACCGAGGCGAAGGCTTCGTTGATTTCCACCACGTCGATCTCATCCATGCGCAGCCCGGTTTTCTTCAGTGCGGCGCGGGTGGCGGCAATCGGCGCGGTGAGGTGCCAGATCGGGTCATCGCCCAGCACCGATACATGATGAATACGCGCGCGCGGGGTGAGGTTGTAGCGTTTGAGCGCGGCTTCGGAGACCACCAACAGGGCGGCCGACGCATCACAGGTCTGGCTGGAAACCGCCGCGGTAATGGACGGAAACTCGGCAGACACCGGTTCCAGCTCGGCCATTTTGGCCAGGCTGGTGTGCCGGGGCGTTTCGTCGTCCACCAACCCTTCGCACGGCACGATTTGAGCGGTAAAACGACCGTCGGCCTGCGCCTGCAACGCACGACGATGACTTTCCAGCGCATAGGCTTCCATCTGCTGGCGGCTGAGCTGCCAATGATCGGCAATCCGCTGCGCGGCATAAAACTGGTTCACCGGCTGATTGCCAAACCGGGCCTGCCAACCCTTGCTGCCGGAAAACGGGTCGCTGAAACCCAGCGGCTGGCCCGCCAGCATCGCTGACGAAATCGGAATCTGGGTCATGGTTTGCACGCCGCCCACGGCGATCACATCCTGGGTGCCACTCATGACCGCCTGCGCCGCAAAGTGCAGGGCCTGTTGCGATGAACCGCACTGACGGTCAATGGTGGTGCCCGGTACATTCATCGCAAGGCCCGCCGCCAGCCAACTGGTGCGGGCGATGTCACCGGCTTGCGATCCAATGGTGTCGACACAGCCGAAGATCACATCATCGTATTCGTCGGCGGGGATCGCGTTGCGCGCCACCAGCGCCTTGAGCACATGGGCGCCGAGGTCGATGGCATGCACATGGGCCAGCGCGCCTTTACGCTTGCCGGTCGGGGTGCGCAACGCGTCCACAATGTAGGCTTGGGGCATGGTTTATTCCTCGAAGGTATGGCCGGGGCCCAGGGGGGCGCCGCTCAGGACATGGGCGGCCACCCGGGCTTTATGCAGGGCGCGGTCGCCCCACGCGTTGTCGAGCGCCCAGGCGCGCTTCATGAACATTTGCAGGTCGACTTCCCATGTGTAGCCCATGGCGCCGTGCACCTGAATGCCGTGACGCGCGGCCAGCCAAGCGGCTTCGCAACAGGCCAGACGCGCCTGCGAGACCCACACGTGGGCCGTGCTCTGGCCCTGCGCCAATGCATAGGCGGCGCGGTAGAGCACCGGTTTGGCAAACTCCAGTTGCGTGGCCACATCGGCCAGGTGATGTTTGACCGCCTGAAAACTGCCGATGGGTTTGCCGAATTGCTTGCGCTGGGCGGTGTAATCCACCGACAGGTCCAGCATGCGCTGGGCCAGCCCCAGCAACTGACCCGCCACCGACAACGCGCCGCGACTGAGTGTGTGCGCCCATAACGTGCGGCCCAATTGGCCTTCGGCCACCAACGTGGCGGCGCTCGGTTGCCAACTGACCTGTGCCAGACGCCGTGAGGCATCGAGGCTGGTCAGGTGGTGCACATCGACCTGCGAGCGCGGCACCGCATGCACTTCATCGTCGTGGGCCAGGAGCAACAGGTCCGCATGCCCGGCGTCGGCCACCCACGGGTTGACCGGGTGGCCGACGGCAACCCGCAAGCTGCCGTCGGCAATGCCCGCCAGCCATTCGCCGCGCTTGAACACGCTGGCCGGCAACCCGGCAATCAGCGCGCAGGCCACGTAGGCCGTGTCGGCCAGTGAGTCGGGGATAGCGTAGTAACCCAGTTCCTGGGTCATCAGGGACCACGCCACATCGTCCATGCCCAAACCGCCTGCGGCTTCTGGCACCGACAGCGCGGTCAGGCCCTGCTCGGCAATTTTGTTGCGCAGGTCCGGTGAACGGCCGACGTCGGTTTCCCAAATTTCGCGCAGCATTTCGGGTGCGGCTTCGGTCATCAGAAACCGGCTGATGGCTTCACGGAAGGTGAGTTGGTCGTCGCTAAAGGTAAAGTCCATACCCGGCCTCACTTCGGCAGGCCGAGCATGCGCTCGGCAATGATATTGCGCTGGATCTCGTTGGTTCCGGCGTAGATCGGCCCGGCCTGGGCGAACAGGAAGCCTTCGAGCCAGTCATGGCCATCGTTGGCGGGCCCCGTCAGCTCACCCTGGGCCCCCAGAATGCGCAGCGCGGTTTCATGCATGCGCAGGTCCAGTTCCGACCAGATGATTTTGTTGGTGCTCGATTCGGCGCCGATCTGCGCGCCACGGCTCAGGCGCCCGACCGTGTGATAGGCCGATAAGGCATAGGCTTGCGCGTCCATCCAGGCTTTGCACACGGCCTCGCCCAGGCCCGGATCGCGGTCGGCGCTTGCGCGGTTGGCCTGGTACAGCTCCACCAGTTTTCGCGCGGTGTATTGAAAGCGCGCCGGGGAACGCAACAACAAGCCGCGTTCGAACCCGGCAGTGGCCATTGCCACATGCCAGCCCTGCCCTTCCTCGCCGATGCGGTTTTCCAGCGGGATGCGCACGTCATCAAAGAACACTTCCGCAAACGCGTCTTTGCCGTTGAGTGCCTTGATCGGGCGCACCGTCACCCCCGGTGCATTGAGCGGGACCATGACAAATGACAGCCCATGGTGACGGCTCGAAGCCGGGTCGCTGCGAAACAGGCCGAACAGCCAGTCGGCAAAAATGGCGCGCGTGGACCAGGTTTTTTGGCCGTTCAGCACATACCCTTCGCCGTCGCGGGTGGCTTTGCTGGTAATCGCGGCCATGTCGGAACCGGCGTTCGGCTCCGACCAGCCTTGCGCCCACATGTCGACACTGGCCGCCATGCGAGGCAGAAAGCGTTTTTTCTGGGCCTCGGTGCCGAACTCCATCAGGGTAGGGCCCAACAGCAACTGGCCGTTCTGGTTGACGCGCATGGGCGCTCCGGCGCCGTAATACTCTTCTTCGAAAATCAGCCACTCGATCAGGTCACAGCCACGCCCGCCCAGCTCCGTGGGCCACATGACCATCGACAGGCGGTTTTCAAACAACGTGGCTTCCCATTGCCGATGCTGTTCGAAACCTTCGCGGGTGTCATAGCTGGCCAGCGGCGCCTTGGGCGCATGGGCGGCGAGCCAGTCCCGCACTTCCTGGCGAAAGGCTTTTTGTTGCGGGGAGTACGTCAGATCCATCGTCAGCACCTCAAAACGTGGCGTCGCGTTTTTCGACAAACGCGCGGCGGGTTTCAGCGGAATCCGCACAGGTGTAGGCCTGCAGCGTGAACCCCTGCTCCCAGCGGTATTTATCTTCCAGATTGCCGTCTTCGATGCCGTTGAGCGCCTCTTTGGCGATACGGATCATGGCGGGGCTTTTGCTCGCGATGGTGCGGGCGATCTGCAAGGCGGTTTCACGCAGCTGCTCGCGGGGCACCACGCGCTCGATGAAACCGTACTGTTGCGCTTCGACGGCGCCGATCTTGTCGCCCGTGAAAAACAGGTAGCGGACCTTTTGCACCGGAAACAGACGCTGCAAATGCGCCCCGCCGCCCATGGCGCCGCGGTCGACTTCAGGCAAGGCGAACGTGGCACATTCAGACGCCAGCACGATGTCGGCCGCGCCGGTTATGCCGATCCCGCCGCCCAGGACAAAACCATGCACCGCCACGATGACCGGCACCGGGTTGCGGTGTACGGCTTTAAACGTGGCGTAGTTGCCTGCGTTGACGTCAACGATCAGCTCCGGGTGCGCGTCCAGTTCCTTGATGTCGACACCCGCGCAAAACCCCCGTCCTTCGGCGCGAATCACGATGACCCGCACCTCGGGGTTTTGCCCAAGGGCATCCAGGGTGTTGGCCAGTTCCCGCCACTCGCGACTGTTGAGCGCGTTGACCGGCGGCCGGTCGATCACCAGTTCAGCGACGCCCGCGTCGATACTGGTGTGAAATGCGGTTGAAATTGCGCTGTTCACATGTGCTCCTGAGGTGGCGAAGGCATGGGAGCAGTATGCGAACGCGTGCGGTCAGGATCATCGTCCGTTGAGACTAAACCCGCCCGCCCGAACCAGCGTGCGGGGCACTGCCGCAGGCCAGCCGCACGTGGCCACTTGCCCTGCGACAGCCTGCGGTTATTCGCCGTCTACGATGGCTTTGGCCGTGTCGTTGAGCAGGTTGTGTACCCGCTGGATTTCCTGGGGGCTCCAGTGGCCCTGATGGAGCTGCAAGGCATGGCGCAAATTGTGAATCGCCTGATGAATTTCCGCGGGCCGGTCCTGGCCACGCAATGAGCGGCGGCTGACGTCAATCCGCATCCAGACGCCATTGAGCGCCACGGTCTGCTGGCTTAAAGACCCGCGTCCGGTATCGGTAATCCGATACTGCTTCTTGTCGCCATGGACGCTGACTTCCACGAACTGCCCTGCTTCCAGATGAGCCAGGGTGGGGTAGATGACGCCGGGGCTGGGGCTGTAAGCGCCGTCAAACAACGCTTCAATCTGCAAGATCAGGTCATACCCGTGACAGGGCTGCTCAGCGATGAGTGCCAGTAACAACAGTTTTAAATCACCCGGCGCAAACACCCGTGGGCTTCGAATGCTGCGTTCACGTACCCCGCGTCTTTCAAGTCCATCCGGATGTTCCAGCCCCTGCCGAACTGTATATTGACTGACCATAACCCCTCTCTCCTCGCTTTAAAAAAAAACAACTTAAAACACAACTTAAAACACAACTCAAGCCACTATTTCAGCCCAATACAAAGATATAACCTACTGACTCGCGCGCGATATAGCTTAGTTACGCACCTCAACTATTACGCCTACTTTCGCGCACGATATAACGCCACATACCGCTTCAAAAACGCCCTTCCCGCCCTACACAAGCGGAAGAATGCCACTACGGGGAGCTGTCAAATTAAAGGCAAAATGCCACCCGACTGAAATATAAGACTTTTATTAAACAAATAACGTTTCTAGTCACGCATCAGAGAAAATTCATACGGCCGTCAACGGAGTTGTACTACCTAATGAAAAGAAAGATATTACGCAAAGTTATATGGGCAATTTAAATAACTTAGTTAATACTTTGGCCGCTCTAAAAGTTTGCCGACACCTGATTGCCTTCCCAACAACCCGGCCTGAACGCTCTGTTCTTTTTGGCCTCTTCGGTTGACGCAGTCGTGTTTAAACACGCGGTGACTTATTGCACTTCACTTCTACTCATTACTGGACTTCAAACATGTTTAAAACACTTGTGACTGCTTCCCTGTTCGCTTTTTCCGTCGGCTCAACAGCGGCCCACGCTGCCGGCGAGGCCAGCAGCCTGATCAACATCAAAGCGACCGTCCCCACCAAAACGTTCTACGTCCTGCCCCACGACCCTGAATTCGGCAAGGATGAAACCCTGCACTACAACCCGGTCAACAGCAGCCTGAGCAGCTTGAAACAACCGTTCAATGTCAAAAACACCGACGGATCAATTCACGCCTACATCGAAGGAGGCCCGGCCAGCCTGTTTAACGGCAACCCGCTCCAGAACATCGCGCTGACCACCACTTTCAACGGCGTGATGCTGACAGCGACCCCTCAGGAAGTGGTGAGCGATGCGGCTTCAACGCCAGGGACGCGGGCTGATCTGGTCATCACCCCCGCCGCGCTCGAAGCCGAGCACGTGGGTGACTACACCGCGTCGTACACCGTGATCTTCGACAACGTACCCCGCGTCACCATGCACTAACACACTCCCCGTCGAGCATGGCCACTGCAGTCATGCCCTGCGCCCGGAACCTTGCCGGGCGCTGCGGGGCGCTTAAACGGCCTGCACTCAGAGAAGTTCGTGAATGTTACCGATGACTCCCATCGCGGCAGCGCTTGCCTTGATTGTTGGCAACTGCGCGTTTGCTGCTCCCGCGGCATCCGGCACCACGCCACGTAGCCTGCTGGCACAGGCCAAAGGCTTGCCTGCCGATTTCGAAGAACACCTGTTTGATGTGCCATTGGCCGTTCAGGTGGAGCGCGATCAACAGCGGGTGGGTGAAGCGATGATCGTCCTGACCCGCGATGATCGACTGACCCTGCTTGAATTCACCGACCACGAAGGCAGTCAACTGTCGCTCGACGAGCGTGATACCTGGGCCACTTTCCTTAAACAAGGTGTGCCATTGGGCACTTGCACAGGCGAGTGCCCGGCGCAATTACTGGCCGTGCATTACGACCTGGAGAACTCACGGCTCTCCCTGCTGACTGAAAACGCGGAACGCGAAAACCAGATCAGCCAGTACTACGAACTCCCTGCGCAGGGTAGCCGGGGGCTGATCCTGCGGAACCAGCTCAACCTCAGTGGTGGCCAGGAAGAAGACCTCGGCGGGCGTTTCGCGCTGCAAGCCAGCAGCAGCCTGGGCCATTGGACCCAGGGCTTGAACCTGCAACTCTCCCGCCAAGGCGGGCCTGACGACAGCACGCTCTACCACGCTGTTTATGAAGCGTTTACGCAACGCGAGCTGGAAGGCAGTTTTTTACGCTTGGGCTATTTCACCCCGACCGCCGAGGGTTTGACCCGGCAGATCCGCACTTTCGGCGCCAACCCCGACACCGCACTGGGGGTGATGTTCGGCAGCTCCGACAGCCTGGCAATCACACAGCCCAAACCCAGTATTTATCCCGTGTACGTCACGGCCAATCGTCAGGCCACCGTGGAGATCTACCGCAATGGCCTGCTGATCAACACCCAGATGGTCAACGCCGGCTTGCAAAGCCTCGACACCCGCCCACTCCCGGGCGGCATCTATGAAGTGCAGGTGCGGCTGATCGAGGATGGGCAAATAACCAGCACCACCCCGGAACTCATCTACAAGCCCAATAACTGGCGCAACCATGACCAGCGCTGGCGGTACAACGTCTTCGCCGGACGCGAAAGCACACTGCTGAGTAATTGGGAGGAGCAAGCCAGCGGCGAGATGACCGCAGGGGCCTCGCTCAATTACTTGCTGCATCCCCGGGTGGTGATCGGCGTGTCCGGCCGTCAGGTCAAGCAGAACCTGCAACTGGGCACCTCGGTGGACTGGTCCATCTCCAACAACGCCAACCTGTACGCCAATGTCTATGAGACCGACAACTATGGCACCGGCATTGACCTCAACGGTCTCTATAACTACGGCAGCGGGAGTCTGGTGTTCAGCCACACCCGCAGCTGGCTGGACACCCGCCAAACCTATGAAACCTTGCCCGACGGCACACGCATTCGGCAGCGCTCGGTGTTCATTGGCCAGACCAGCAACTCATCCCTTGCCCTGAATCATCGCCTTACCCCCAAAAGCAGCGTGAATGCCCGGTTGTCCCATAGCCAGGGTTACACCGACGGCATGGGGCTGGATCTGGGCTGGACGCAGGTCACCCACTGGTTTGGCAGCGACGGCAACTGGCGACTTTCGCTATTTGACCGCCCCGCCAGCGTCAGCTCAGGGGCGGCCCGCAATCGTGGCTTTGACTTGACCTTCAGCCTGGCACTCGGCGCGCCGGGCGAGCGTTGGTCGGCCAGCGTGGGCAGCCGCACCGACCGAGATGGCGGACGCGACAACAATGCATCGCTCACCTACAGCAAGGACGTGACCGGTCACGTGTTGCAGAGTGTCTCGGCCACCGTTTCCACTGACAGCTATGGGCTGGGCCTTGCCGGTCGTGCCAGCGTGCAGACCGACACGTTTAACGGGGACGGGTTTGTGCAGCGCTCGTCCTATAACGGCAACCTGACCGGCGGCCTTAACCTGGAGAGCACCTTCGCGGTCGGCGCAGGCCAAGCGGTCATGACCAGCCAGCATCAGGGGCAAGGCTCAGGGATGATTGTCGACGTGGTGAGCGATGTGGAAGACATCCTGTTACGCGCTGACGACCTCAGTGGCGGCAGTACAACGTTGCGTCCCGGACGTAACTTCGTCCCCATCACCGCCTATAAAAGCAGTTCATTAAGTTTCGACTTTGAAGGCAACCACGCCCCGGCGGCCACCATTGAACCCGCGCGTAAGCGTTATCACTTGAATAAAGGGGGCGTGGACTATCAAACCCTGCAGGTCATGCAAACCGTGACGGTACTGGGCCGCCTGATCGATCAAGCGGGCAATCCGCTCAAGGGTCATCACATCATTAATCACGCCAGCCGTGGGGTCAGTGAAGTGGACGGCTTCTTTTCCATGGAGTTGAACGTCAAAGCACCGACCCTGGAAGTGCGCCGTGGTGAACAGTTGCTATGCACATTCCGAGTGGACATGACCCAAACACCCCTTGAACACAGCGTGATGATGATGGGTGATTTGATCTGCACTCCCGAAACATTGGCCCATACCGCGCTGCCGATAAAGCGTGCCGGGTAATGCTTCCGCTAATTGTTAATGGCATGAGGAACACCCCGTGAACCTGCTTTTATCCGTTTTACTCTTTGGCGTGATGTCAGTCATGAGCGCGCTCCCTGTGGCAGCCGCCACACTCACTATCACTGCCGCTTTTAAACCCGACCCATCCAAACCCAATCACAACATGTTTGAAAATACGACACCGAATACCGGATTCTGTCTTAACTATCCAAATTTTTGCAGAAATGGAAGTTTGTTCAGTTTGCGAGCCGCACCCACTATTTATGCAACGCAACCCATACCTGCCAATCATGAAAACCCACGCCAAGGCGTTATGTTAAAAGCACCAGCAGAATGGCGTGAAGTAAACGTTACCCATAGTGCCACTGGCCGCCAAGAAACCGTGAGGATACGCATCAATGGTTTAGGGGCTTCGCTTGTGACCGACCCTGTGGTCGATTTAGTGGGCGGTAATGTTTCTATCTCCGAAGCCCATGCGTTGTTGTTCGGAACGAACCTGTCTTATGCGCCTTCACCCTGCAAGGGGTTGGGCCCTAGCTGGAGTTTTAATAAAGTAGCGTTTGACTTTTTCTGGGCTTTACCAACCAGTAGCGAGTGTGCAAAACATGCGAAATTCACTATTCCTACATCACGCCTTAATTACATTGAAATTTCATATCAGTTGATCACCCCCAACCCCTTAAATATGTCAGCAGGTCAATACACCGGCACGATCACGTACACGATGGGCCCTCATCAGGACTTTGACATGGGCGATAACTTCCTGCCCGACGACCCAGCATTGACATTGAATTTCATATTAAACGTTGACCATGTTCTTAAAATTGAAATACCACCGGGCGGCAAGAGCATTGCCCTTGAACCTAAAGGCGGATGGCAACTCTGGAGTGTGGGGCGTCGCCCGGAAAAACTGATGCGCGATCAAACCTTCCTGATCCATGCAAGTTCACGTTTCAAAATGCAATTGGCCTGCGAGCGCATTATTGGCGATACCTGCGGCTTGAGTAACAGCCGTCAGCATGAAGTACCTATCAATGTATCGGTGACATTGCCCAGCGGATTGCGACATGCCAATGGCGCGTCGGTTAATCGCCAACCGTTGTTGTTGAGTGGTGCCGGCACCGAGTTATTTGAGCCCACGCAACACGTGGATCGAAAACCGGGCACTCTGCACTTCGAAATAGACAAACAATACACCGCCGAGATGTTATTCCAAGAAGGCACTTATAAAGGCAGTGTCACCGTCATCTGGGATTCCGAAGTTTAAACACTCACACCGCACACTTTTTTGAGAATAAGAACATGAAAAAAATAATGACAGGCATTATGGGCGCGTGGCTCATCTCCTTGAACTGTATGGCCGGGCCAACTATCAATGTCGGGATGGTGTATGACTATCTGGACGGGGGTAAAAGTACGTATTTGAAGCGCGTCTTCAACGGCGGCGACAGCACCGCTTTTGTCAGGGTGTCGATCAAGGAAATCCTCTACAAAGCCGACGGTTCCTCCGAGGAAGTGGAGGTCAAAACCCAAACAGACAAACGCGTGCGCGACGGCTTGATGTCCAGCCCCGCGCGCCTGATCGTGCCGCCCAACGGTACTCAAGGTGCGCGGCTGTTATTCATGGGGGATCGAGAGCAGGAGCGCTACTTCCGCGTGCGTTTCATCCCCGTGGTGCCCGAAAAAGAAGACGCGTTTGCGCTGTCATCTGAAGAGGCCAGTGACTATAAAAAAACCTTGTCGGCAGGCGTGAATGTATTGGCCGGCTACGGCACGGTGTTCTTTGTCAGGCCCAAAGAAACCCGCTTTGATACGCAGATTGAAAACACGCCGAACCACTACCAGCTGCGTAATCAAGGCAACAGCGTGGTCGTGGTCGACGAGTTCAAGGACTGCGCGTCCAGCGACCGGCTGCACTGCAAGCCCACGACCAAAACCCACGTCTTGCCGGGGCGGACGTTGCGGTTCGACAAGCAGCCAGGCCGTCATTACCGGTTCACGCTGGTGGAAGGCCGTGCGCAGAAAGTTATCGAGGTCAAAGCCTGATGTTCCAGACGCGCTTGCGGGCAGTGCTGCTCACCGCGGCAGCCCTGTCCCTGTGTACATCCGTGACTCATGCGGCCCGCGAAGAACACCAGTTTGATGTCAGCGTAACCATCCCGACCTTCGAGTTTTATGCCATCCCCGCGGACCCCGAGTTTGTTCTGCGCGAACAACCAATGCGCTGGAACTTGGTCAGTTCAACCCTTGAGCCCCTGCGTACGCAGTTCGATATGATCAGTTCTGCGGGCGCCATGACCGCCCGACTGGGGTATGAACCCGTCTTGTCGAATGGCAACACCACCTTTGCTCTTCGGGTCACGTTCAACGAGCAGGTGTTGACGTTATTCGACAGCGTCGTGGTGTCTGCCGCCGACGCCTATAACGGCATACGGGTACCGGTACGCATCGACGCCCTGCCCCCCGCCGAGGGGTTTGAGCCGGGGGACTATTACGGCAGTGTGCAATTGATCTTCGATACCGCAGCCCCTTGATGGCATTGGGTTACAGGCTTCAAACGGACTAGTCCGGGTCAGGGTGTTCGCTGCTCTGAGGCCACTTCATGCTAGCGCCTTGATCTCAAGCATAGGATGAGGAGCCGGTATGCAGCTTGCCCTGACAGATGAGCAGCGGATGATCCAACAATCTGCCGAGCGCTTTCTGGCGCAAGTCGCCAGCTCCGCAGCCGTGCGCAGCGCCATGGCCAGTGAGCGCGGGCACGACCCGCAGACCTGGGCGCGCATCGCCCGGGAACTGTATTGGCCCGCACTGGCGATTCCTGAAAGGTACGGCGGATTGGGGCTGGGCTTTGCCGAAGTCTGTCTGCTGCAGGAACAATTGGGCCGCTGCCTGCTGCCCTCGGCGTTCTACGCCACGTGCTGCCTCGCTCTGCCGGCTTTGCTGCTGAGCCGAAACGAAGCGCTCAAATCCCGTTGGCTGCCGTTGATCGCAGGCGGCGAGGTCACTGCCAGCTTGAGCTACACCAATACGCAGCACTGGGATGACAGCAGCATTGTGGTCTATGCCACCCCTCATAAAGATGGCTACCAACTCTGCGGCCAATACCTGAATGTAATCGACGGCGCCGACTGCGATCTGTTGATTGTTGCGGCACGCACGCCGGGCAGCGTCGGGGAAGCCGGAATCCGCCTGTTTGCCCTGCCTGCCGACACGCCGGGCCTGATCAGGCAAGCATTGCCCACACTGGATCAAACCCGGCGCCTGGCGAACATCACCCTGGATAACGTCGTACTCAGCGACGACCAGTTACTCAGTGAGCCGGGCCAGGGCTGGGCCTTGCTGCGTCAAACCCTGCAGTTTGCGTGCGTGGGGCTGGCGGCCGAACAAACGGGCGGCGCCCAACAATCGCTGGACATGACCCTGGCCTACATCACCGGGCGCCAGCAATTCGGGCGTAGCATTGCCAGCTTCCAAGCCATCAAACACCGCTGCGCCGACCTGATGCTCGCGGTGGAATGCGCACGTTCGGCCAGTTACTACGCCGCGTGTATCGCCGATGCTTGCCTGAACATTGATGCAGATCCCCACGTGCGCGGGCAACTGGCTGAAGCCGCCGCCACGGCCAAAATCCACGCCAGCGAAGGTTTCTTCCAGTGCGCCAGCGAGTCGATTCAATTGCATGGCGGTGTGGGGTTTACCTGGGAGTACGACCCGCATTTGTACTTCAAGCGTGCGCGCGCCAGTGAACAACTGTGGGGCGCGCCCGCGTTTCATCGCGAGCAATTGGCCAGACAGATCTTCGGGGAGCAGGCATGAATATTGGCTTCAGCGCGAAAGACGAACAGTTTCGTCAACACGTGGCGCAGTGGATGCAACAGCACCTGAGCGGTGAATTCAGCACCCTGCGTTTTCGCGGCGGCCCAGGCGATGAAGATTTTGCCCCGCTGTTACGTAAACGCTGGGAACAAGAGCTGGCCAAAGGCAACTGGATAGGCGCCGGTTGGGCCACCGAACACGGCGGCCAGGGGTTGAGCATCAATCAGCAGGTGATTTTTTACGAAGAGTACGCACGCGCCGGTGGCCCGGGACGCATGGGGCATATCGGCGAAGGCCTGGTGGGCCCGACGTTGGCGGCCTTCGGCACGGCGCACCAACTACAGCGGTTTTTACCGCCGATTCTGGCCGGTCAACAGTTTTGGTGTCAGGGGTATTCCGAACCCGGCGCGGGTTCTGATCTGGCCAACATCACCACCCGCGCCAGCTTCGACACGCAACGCAATGAATGGTTGATCAGCGGGCAAAAGGTCTGGACCTCACTGGCCCATGAAGCCGACTGGTGTTTTGTGCTGGCGCGAACCGAACCCGCCAGCAAGGGCCATCACGGGCTGTCCTTTTTGTTGGTGCCCATGGCCCAGTCCGGGATCACGGTGCAGCCCATCAAGCAATTGACCGGCACCAGTGAGTTCAATGAGGTGTTTTTCGACCAGGCGCGCACCTGTGCAAGCAACCTGATAGGGCAGCCCGGCGAAGGCTGGAAAATCGCCATGGCGCTGCTGGGGTTCGAACGTGGCGTCTCCACCCTGGGCCAGCAGATGCAGTTTCAGAACGAACTGGACGAGGTGGTGCGCATTGCCAAAGCCAATGGCGCGGCGCAAGACCCGGTGCTGCGCCAGCGCATTGCACACGCCTGGAGCGGCTTGCGTGTGTTGCGCTACAACTCGTTGCGCATGTTGTCCGGCCCACAGGACGGGAGCCTGCGGCCCGAGGCGACGATCTACAAACTGGCGTGGTCCACCTGGCACCTCGAACTGGGCAAGCTGGCCATGGACGTGCTGGGGCCACAGGCCGAGCTGCTGGCGGGCGCGCCTTATGAACTGACACGCCTGCAATCGCTGTTTTTGTTCACCCGCGCCGACACGATCTACGGCGGCAGCAACGAGATTCAGCGCAATATCATTGCCGAGCGCGCCCTCGGGATGCCCAGGGAGCGGCGCTGAACCTGATCGTCAGGCCGCGTCCTGCAACCGGGCCAGCTCTCGACGCACCATGCTTGCGTAGGCTGCCGGGCGCAACGTGTACAACTGCCCGGCGACCCACGTAAGCCACCCCTTGCCCATCTGGGGCTGACAGGCCAACAGCTCGACCGCCTTGGCGGTCGCCTGTTCCTGATGCTGGCGATGAAACTCGCCGCGTGAGCCTGTCACTCTTTACTGGCCTTGAAGGTCAATTCACCTTTGCGCCACTTGGCCGCTTTGGCAGTGACCGCCTTCAGGGTTTTGCTCAGGCCGGTGGCCAGTTGTTCATGGGCGGCGAACACCAGCATCACCCGCTGACCTTCCTTGAACACAATCCCTTCGCCTTGCGCCGTGGTGACATAGGCATAGTCGCCAATGCCATAAATCGTCATTTTGATCTCGCGGAACTTGAGTTCGAACTTCCCGCCTTCACGGCTGGCAAGTACCGCCGCACTGAAATGATCCCCCACCTTTAACTTCAAGCCAGGCTTGTCATCGACGACCAATGCCGCGTCGGTATCGATTTCGGCCATGTAGGTGTCTTCAGCCGTCTGCTCGGTGACATACACAAAACGGGATTGAAACAATTTGACCAGACGCGCTCGCAGGTCACCCAACACAAATAACGCGTGCATCTCCAGATTGCTGACTGCCAACGAAAAACCCTCGAAAAATGAAGTAAGACTGCCAACACAAAAACAGGCAGCCGATAGCAAGCCTTGACTTGCCGGTTGTGAAATCTGCGTTCGACAAAACCTTCTGAAGCCGTGGCTCAGAAGTGACTGCAAGCAATCAACGTGATGGATTCCCGCCCTGACACCACGAACCAGCGGTATCGGCGCTTATGCAGCGTCGGTACGCACTCGAACGATGAAACGGACTAGTGCACTTAGGGGGGAAACCTGCTTTTAAAGACGTAATGTCTGACGCAGCGTTTTAAAAAAAAACCTTACAAATAGACAAACGCCAACGGCTGAGGTTTGCGTACGTGCCCAGCCTCGATCCGAACAACTTTTTGCTAAAACCATTCAATCAAAGGAAGTCGTTCCATGGACAGATCAGATTTTCATCCGTCATCCGCCAATGCGCTCCAGCACGTGGCTGATCCCGTTGACGGGGCGCCATTCTACCGGCTCAACACCGACTTTGGGTATACACAATCCCGCCACTATCAAGTGATACCGATCAGCCACGGCTTTTTTCATGTGCGAGAAGCCCATACAGGCCAGATCAGGGGCTTTCGGTGCTCGCATTACGAAGCCTGTGCGCTGGCAAGCCAGTTAGAGAAAATACAGCCCGATTTCAACCCGCCCGCCCCTCTGTGACGGCAGCGCTTTCGTCAGTTGGATGACTTAACTGCGCCACTGCCCGCCAACAACTGCCATACTCGCGCAACAATCGACCCGGCCCATGCCGCCGGGTTGACCGGCTCCATTACCTCCAAGGGAAAGTGACACGTGACGGAATTTGATATTGGCGAATTTTTTATCCGCGGTGAAGCCAGAGAAGTCGATGGCGAGTTTCAGGCGGTGATTGTGATGCGTGCCAAACCCCCTCTCAAAACCATCACCTATCATCAGGTCGAGAAAGACCGCTGGTTCAAAACGGCCGATGTGGCTGAAGTCGCTGGCAAAGAAGCCGCCAAAGCCCTGAAAGAAGCCGTGGATGCGGGTGCCCTGAACGCCTGAATCCTGGCCTTTCGCTCAAGAAACGCGGCGCCAGGCCGATAGCCGGGTGAGTCTCTGTCAAGGGCATCACTGATGATTAACGTCACTATCCCCACTCACCTTGCGGCCCCGCGGGCAGCGCCCCTGAACGACGCCGTGACACCTGCCGAGAAACCTGGGCGGTTTGAGCACGTGTTGCGGGCAGACACCGATGCCGCGCAAGCCGCTGGCGACACGCCGGTAGAAGCCCTGCAAAAACGCATCAAACTGCTGAAAAAACGCCTTGAACAGCTTCAGCAGCACCTGCGCCAGGCCAATGCGCGGATGGCCGCCGTCACAGCCGGGCGCTATCGCAATGATGAAGCTCGCACGGCCGCCATCATGAAGGCGAAAAGCCAGGTGGTCTCGCTCAACAGTGCGGTCTCTGTCGCCCTCAGTTCACTTTTCGAGGCCGAAAAAGCCTTGATTGGCAGCGTTAACCTCTCCATCTGACACCATGGTCTACAGTGCTACACGCACATTGAGTCGAACTCTGAGGGTTCTACGACCTCAGATACCCTGTACTCACTTAGACGCTTCTGGAGATGAACATGGACGAGACACCTGTCACGCTGGAAAACCTCTTCAACCAACTTGGCCTGGATTCAGATGAAGCCGCCATCGAGCAATTCATTGCAGACCATTTTCTGGCTGAAGACGTGAAGCTGGTTGAGGCCCCCTTCTGGTCCACGGGGCAAGCGAGTTTTCTGAAAGAAAAGCTGCTTGAAGATGGTCCTTGGGCACTCGTGGTAGACGAACTGAATGTCCGCCTGCACGAATCGCCTCACGCCTGAAGGCGCATTGCCACGGGGTTGGCGCTCAACTGCGCCAACCAGGCGCTTTGGCACTCTTGCGCTTCTGCGCGCGTTGAAAACGCGGTCCCGCGCTGTTCTCCATTGACCAGCACCACCCAGCAGGCCTTTTGTCCCGCTTCGCGCATGCCCTTGGGAACACCGCTTCCAATCATTACGGCGATATCAACTTGATTACGCATGATGGCCACTCCACCCAGTTAGTTAGTCTCCTAACGATGTGGGCCATCTTAGTGACAAAAGGACGCAGGAAAAAGCTATGCCACGCATAGCTCAATTGCATGAACGGTAACAATACCGGCGTGTTGTCAGGCCAAGGACGGGAGGCGTTGATCGTAAACCAGCCGACCGCCCTCCTGCGGGAGGTTGAAAAACGCGTTATCCAGCGCACCAAGCCCCTCGCCAATCGCGGCATTCCAGTTCGCGGACTGATGAATGTAACGCTGTCGCAGTAGCCGTTCTTCCTCGCTTGTCAGCGCAATACGCCCGCTGGACCATTGCTCCTGAATTTTGTCCGCAATGGGCAGCAACTCTTCCGGCAAACGGATCTCGGGTCTGTCTGAAAGCGGGATAAAAGGCACACCGTGCTCCATGGCCAGAGCGTGCATGACCCGTAAATACACCCGTGACAAATGCCCATCCACACGCCGCTGCATGTAAATGGCTGCCTGCACGCGCTGCAGCGGATCTCGGCGCGTGCCTTGCTGATGCGATGCCGTGCGGATTTCCAGCAAAGCCGCCGGGTCACGCTCGTCCAGCAAGTCTTTGGCCTGCCAAAACGGCAACTGTGCCGCCGTGGTCTTCCACGAGCGGGTCAGCCTGGGCGCAGTCCCCGGGCTCACCAGGTTTGTCTCCCAGCGGGTGAGAAACACTTGCTCCAGCATGTACGGCGCATAGCCGCCGCCCACATCCGCATGCGCGCCCGGAACGGCGACGTCCATCGGCCACTGCGGCGCAATTCGAGTGAGGGCAAAGTTGCGCCGCAGCTCATCCCGTGCGCTCATTTGCACCACCTGACGCGCACTGTCCGGGCCCAGATAAAGATTAAGACCAGGATTCACGTCATCACTGATATCGCCCAAATCCACCAGGCCGCCCATCGCCGCGACCGTGTCAAACAGCCCGATAAAATTGATTTCGCAGTTAAACCCCGGCGCCAGCGCCAACAGGGTGTCGAACCGGGTGGCCTGCACCTCATTGGCAAAATGCCGCGCAGCCGCCGCACCGCGACTGAAACCGAAAATATCCAGCTCCAGGCGCTGCAAAGCACGGGACGGTAAAGCCTTCACGGCCTCCAGCAGGCAGTGCAGCAATAGCGCGTGGGCCTCTTGCGCCTTGCCCACCACCCCGGTACTGCCGCGGCCGTACGTCTGCGCCGGAAAGCGCGTATCGGCCTGACCGGTCGTGGTTCCGATTCCGCTGATATAGAGCGACGTGACCCTGTGCCCATCCGCCTCAAAGGCGGGCTGCACGGGGTAGTGCTGATGAAGAAGGGCGATATTGGTGGGCACACTGCCGTAGCTGCTGGCGGCGTCTATCGTCAAGCCTTGCGCCAGACGCGCCTGCCCCGATTCGCTGTTGTACTGGTTATTGGCCGTTCCATCAAAAAAGACACCGACCCGCAACACGCCTCCTGTGTTGCTGGAATTGCTCATCACGCCTTTGCCCCTCTTATAAGTCGTCCTCACGCACAGTGCGCGAGCCAATATAAGGGTGCAAAAAGTCGCCAGCCAGCTCAATGTTGGCCGGGTGTGTACGCAGGTGTCACAAGAAGATGCCGAATGCCAGCCAGAACGGCGGCTTGGCCAAGAGCGCTACCGGGGCCGCTTTGCGCGGCCCGGCAACGTCAGGATCAGGCCTGACGCTGATGCTTGTCGATTTGCTCGTGACGCTCTTGAGCTTCGATGCAGTATTTGGTGGTCGGGCTGATCAACAGGCGCTTGAGGCCAATGGCGTCACCGCTGTCGTCACACCAGCCAAAGCTGTCGTCCTTGATGCGCTCCAGCGCTTGTTCCAGCTGAGGCAGCATGCGCTGGTCACGGTCAATCGCGTTGACCAGCCAGGTACGCTCTTCTTCAACCGAAGCGGCGTCTGCAGGGTCGGCCGGGGTGTCCAGGCTCTCGATCGCGATGCGATTCTGCTCAATCCGCTCGTGGGTTTCGACCTTCATGTTTTGCAACAGCTCAGTGAAAAAAGCATGTTGCTCGGCATTCATGTAGTCATCCGCCGGCATGGCCAGCAACTTATCCTTTGTCATTGATTTCTCTATAAAAAATACGTGCATTAAGGCGAATTAGGGAGCGTCCTGACCGATCTTCATCCCAACCAGTTAGGTGCTATCTATTTCAAGCGCCACCCGGCACTCAATTTACGAGGGGCGGCAGTCTACGGCCGAGTTATCGACTCAGCAACTGAAATGACAGCTATTTGTCCAGCAAAACCTGGAAAAAGACGAAAAACCTGTCCCGCAGGGCCTAATGGAGTACGCGGATGGCAGGAAATTCCATGCAAACACTGAAATCGCCCCCTTTTAATGCATGAAAAACCTGAGCATCAGGGGCGTTATCGCCACCGATGCTCAGGTTTTTTTAGGCCGATGTGATCGGAAAAAGCTACACCGCCCTGTCAGCGTTTGAGTTTGCGCTTGTTGCGGTACTGGTCGATCACCACCGCCACCACGATGATCAGGCCCTTGATGATGTCCTGAATGTAGGCATCGACCCCCACAAAGGTGAAGCCGCTGGCCATGACGCCCAGGATCAGCGCGCCAATCACCGTACCGGTAATCCGCCCCACGCCCCCGGCCAGGCTGGTGCCGCCAATCACCGCCGCGGCAATGGCGTCCAGCTCGTAAGACATGCCCATGCCCGCCTGCCCCGTAGCCGCCCGTGCCGATGCTACGACCCCGGCCAGGCCTGCCAGCAACCCGGCAATGCTGTAGACGATAATCAAGTGACGCTTGACGTTGATCCCCGAGGTCCGCGCCGCCTGCATGTTGCCACCGATGGCATAGGTGTATTTGCCGTATTTGGTGTAACGCAGGGCAATGTGGAAGATCAGCGCCACCACCAGAAAGATGATCACCGGCATGGCGCCATGGCCGATGGCCGTGTAGGAATCAGACAGCATGCTGACCGGTTGGCCTTCGGTGTAATAACGCGCCAGCCCACGGGCGGACACCATCATGCCCAGCGTTGCGATAAAGGGCGGTATGCCCGTGATGGCGATGATGCTGCCGTTGATGGCACCGGCCAGCAGCCCGACCCCAAGCCCCGCGACCACCGGAATCCAGACCGGCAAGTCGGTCAGTGACGGGAACACGGCCCGGCTGAAATCCGAGGTTTGCGCCAGGCTCGCGGCCACCATGGCCGACAAGGCCAGCACCGACCCCGAAGACAGGTCGATCCCTGTGGTGATGATCACCTGGGTGACGCCTATCGCCAGCAAACCGATCACCGACACTTGCAGAATCATCAGCACCAGGCGCTGGGAGTTCATCAAAAAGCTCTGGTCACGCACGATCCAGCCGAACAGTTCGAACACCAGCCCGATGCCGATCAGCACCAGAAAGATGCTCAGTTCGGTCGGAAAGCGACGCCGGGATTTGCTGGGTGCCATGGCGGGTTTGTTATCCGTTATTGCGTTCATGGACATGTGCCCTCTCACTCTGCGGAGCTACCGGCGCAGTCGCCGCCGGCGCACTGAAATGGTTAATGAATCGCCGTGATGCCCGAGGCCAGTTGCATGACCCGCTCCTGGGTGGCGTCGGCGCGATCGAGGGTGCCCATCAGCTCGCCTTCATGCATGACCATGACCCGGTCGCTCATGCCCAGCACTTCAGGCAGCTCCGAAGAAATCATGATCACCGCCATGCCCTCACTGGCGAGGAATGAAATCAGCCGGTAAATCTCGACTTTGGCCCCCACATCAATGCCGCGGGTCGGTTCATCGAGGATCAACAGCCGCGGGTTGGTCATCAACCAGCGTGCCAGCAGGGCTTTTTGCTGGTTCCCCCCCGACAGGGTGTCGATGCATTGCTCCAGCGACGGGGTTTTGACCCGCAGTTTTTTACACATGTCTTCGCACAATGCACGCAAGGCTTTTTGCTGGATAAAACCGTTGTCGGCGTATTGCGGCAGGATCGCCATTTCCATGTTTTCCAGCACCGACAGGCAAGGAAACAGCCCCGTCAACTTGCGGTCTTCGGTCAACAACGCGAAGCCCTTCTCAATCGCCAGATTGGGGCTGGTGATGCGCACCGCCTGACCGTCGAGCTGAACCTCGCCGCCATCACACGGGGTGATGCCAAACAGGGTTTCAGCGATGTTGGTGCGGCCCGACCCCATGAGACCGGCAATGCCAAGGATTTCCCCGGCATGCAGGTCGAACGACACACCGTGAAACACGCCGTCCAGGCGCAAGTCACGAACCGAGAGCAGCAATTGCCCGAGCGGGTTTTCCCGCACCGGGAACAACTGCGTCAGTTCACGGCCCACCATCATTGAAATCAGGCTGTCGCTGTCCATGCTGTCGGCGCGTTGCAGGCCGATGTACGCACCGTCACGGAACACCGCCACTTCATCCGCGATGGCAAACACTTCATTCATTTTGTGGGTGATGTAAATGATGCCTTTGCCCTGCGCCTTGAGGTCGGCAATGATCGAAAACAGGTGGTCGACTTCTTTGTCGGTAATGGCCGAGGTCGGCTCATCCATGATCAGGATGTCCGAGTCATAGGAGACCGCCTTGGCGATTTCCACCATCTGGCGCTCGGCAATGCTCAGGTGGCCGACCAGCTCCTGCGGATCAAGATTGATGCGCAAGCGCTCCAGCAGTTGCGCGGTGCAGCGGTACATTTCGCGGTGATCGATCATGCGCAGGCTGTTGAGCTGTTCGCGGCCAATCCAGATATTCTCGGCAATGCTCATGTGCGGCATCAGGTTGAGTTCCTGATGAATCATCGCGATCCCGGCCTGCAAGGCCGCCAGCGGCCCATTAAAGGCGACGGGTTGGCCACGCAACCGCAACTGCCCCGCGTCGGGCTGGTAGATACCGGCGATGATTTTCATCAGCGTGGACTTGCCCGCGCCGTTCTCCCCCATCAGCGCCAGCACGGTGCCCGCTCGCACGCGCAACTGCACGTCATCCAGGGCAATCACTCCAGGGAAGCCCTTGCTGACATTCACCACTTCCAACAGGTAGGGCGCCTCCGCCGAGGTGGCCGGGGCGGCAGTCGCCACGGCCGGGGTCCTTGAAACAGTCGCTGACGCGAGCATAGCCAGTACTCCTCAGGTGCCCCGGTGTGGACCGGGACTGCGGGCAAGGTTGAGCCTCGCCGCTTATTGTTGTTGTGGGGGTGAGTGGACGACTACTTTTTATACGTGCTGACGTTGTCCAGAGTAATCAGTTGGAACGGCACCCAGACCGCCTGCTCATAAGGCGCTTTGTTGATCATTTTCAGCGCCGTCTCGACCGAGCCGTTGGCCTGCCCGGCGGCGTCCTGGAACACCGAAAGGGTTAAATCGCCCTTCTCGACCGCCCGCACACCGTCTTCAGTACCGTCGACACCGGCAATCAACACCTTGCCTTTTGCGATGCCAGCCTGCTTGAGCGCCATCGCGGCGCCAATGGCCATTTCGTCGTTGTTGGACACCACGGCATCGAACTCACGGCCCTGGGTGATCCAGTCATTGGTCAGGGTCATGGCCTTGTCCCGCAGCCAGATGCCGGTTTGCTCCTGATCGACTTTGATGCCGGGGTACTGGGCCAGTACTGCTTTCACGCCCTTGGTGCGGTTGGTGGTGGAGTTGTTGGCCAGATCGCCGAGCAGGATCACGATATTCCCCTTGCCGCCCATTTTGTCGGCCAGGTACTGCATCTGCATGCGCCCGGCCTCCAGGTCATCGGAGGCCACTGTGGCCACGCCCTGCGGCAGGTCGGTGTTGTCCGGGCGGCGGTTGACGTAGATCAACGGGATGCCCGCGGCGACCGCAGCTTTGGTAATACGGTCGGTGGAAGCGGTATCCACCGGGTTGACGATGATCGCGTCGACCTTTTGGCTGATAAAGTTTTCGACCTGGCTCAGTTGCTTGACCACGTCGGCGCGGGCGTCTTCAAACTGCAATTTGACGCCTTCGGGGTAGGTCTTGGCTTTGTCGTTCATCGACTCGCGCAGGTACGTCAGGTAGGTGTCATCGAACTGGGACATGCTCACGCCAATGTTGACATCGGCCAGGGCCGCGCCGCTGGCGAACAGGATCGAGAGCGCAAGGGAAGCGATTCGTAAGCTGGGTTTCATTTGGGGCAGTCTCCACATTCTTGTTGGTTTTATAGATGCGGTACTTGGTGACACTGTGCTGAAAACGACTCTATTGGAAAATAATTTCCATATCAATCGATTTTAGAATTTATTGCGTTCTATTTTCTATTTTCATCATGGGCCAACGTCACGACCTCGCCCCGCTGCGCACTCAGCCGCGCCGCATCCAGTACCTCAAGCGCCTGCACAGCCGCCTGCGGCAACACCGGCACAGGCCCTCGCCCCTCAACGGCCGCGATCATTTGCCGGTAAAACTGGTCCCAGCCGCCATGCTCGCTCGGCACCCGCTCGCGTTCTTCGCCCTGTTCAAACCAGCCCCAGCGCCGATGCTCTTCGGCCCCCCAATCCTCGCCACAGGTTGTGGGGGAGCGGCCTGCGAGCAGCGCCGCTTCCTGCCCGTCCAGCCCCTCAACGCTGTAGCAACCAGAGGTGCCGCTGACCCGAAAGCGCGGGCGCGGGCTGTTTTGCAGCACGCTGGCACCCAGGTGGGACAGCACGCCGTTGCGGTGAGTCAACGCCATGAAGAAGGTGTGGTCCAGGTGCGGGGCTTGGGGGCTGCACGCCCGCTCGGCGTACACCGACACCACCGGGCCGAACAATTGCAGCGCCTGATCCACTTGATGACTGCCCAGATCGCGCAGCAGACCGCCGCCGCTGGCATTGCCCACTGACGCAGGCGAAAACCGCTCAATGAACGATTCAAACCGCGTGACCGCTCCTAACGCACCGGCCTCGATCAGCTTGCGCACGGTCAGGAAGTCCGAATCCCAGCGCCGATTCTGATACACACTCAGCAACACGTTGTGACGCTGCGCCGCTGCCACCAGGTGTTGCGCTTGCTGCGCGTCAGCGGCGAAGGGTTTTTCACTCACCACGGCAAGCCCCAGCTCGATGGCTTGCATCACCTGCTCAGGCCGACCGCCCAGCGGCGTGGCAATCACCAACAGGTCAACCCCGGTCTCAGCCAACTGCCCCAGGCTGTCATAGGCCGGCACGCCGGGGTACGCGCTGGCCAGGTGCTGGCGACGCTCAGCCGAACGCGTGACCACGCCGACCAACGTCACCCCCGGCAGGCTGGTGATCAACGGCGCATGAAAAAAACGACCTGCGTGGCCAAATCCAACCAGTCCGATGCGCATGGGAACCCTCCTAGACAGGCCTGTGGTCGAGGTCCAGGCGCGTGAGGTGGCGTCTGTTGAACAGCTCGCAGCCTCACGCTGCCCGAGGGCGACCACGGCGTTGAGATCAGCCGTAAAAGGCCGGACGTGGCGGCAGTTCAACGTTGACAATCACCCCGCTCTGTTGCGCCTGGATGCAGGCATCGGCTGCCACCGCTGCGGCAAAGCCGTCCCATGCCGAAGGGCCGCCCACCTGCCCGGCGCGCACGCCGTCAATGAAGGCTTGCAGCTCCACGTCGTAAGCGGCGATGAAGCGGTCTTTCCAATCCATCAGAATCGCGTTCGACAGTTTGGCCTCGCTGCGCAATTGCACTTGCGACGGCTCGGGCAGTTTGGCGATACCGGTTTCGCCCACCACTTCGCACTGAATGTCGTAGCCGTACTGGCAGTTCACAAACACTTCCACATCGATGCGCGTGCCCTTGGCGGTTTCGAGCAGCACCACTTGCGGGTCCCGCAGGTGCGCCAGCGCTTTGCTGGTTTTGCGCGGGAAGACCACTTGCACCGACACATAATCGTCGTCGAGCAACCAGCGCAGCACGTCCAGTTCGTGGATCAAGGTGTCGGTGATGGCCATGTCGGTTGTGTAGTGCTCACCCACCCGCGGGTTGCGGTGAGCGCAGTGAAGCATCAGCGGTTCGCCGATCTGCCCGCTGTCGATGACGGCCTTGAGCGCCTGATAACCGGCGTCGTACGGGCGCATGAAGCCGACCTGCACCAACCGATGGCCATGGGCAATTTCCGCGTCGACGATGTTGCGGCAACCGGCAGCCGTGACCGCCAGCGGCTTTTCGCAAAACACCGGTTTGCCGGCGTGGATGGCCGCCAGCACGTACTCTTCGTGGCTCGGCCCCCAGGACGTGACCAGCACGGCCTCGACATCAGCCGCCTGAATCAGCGCGTGCGCGTCCGGGTACACCTCGGCACTTAAGCCCAGCTCGGCAACCACCTGCGCCGCCTGTTGCTGATTGATGTCCGTGACCGCCACCACCTGACTGCCAAGCAGGGTCTGGCTGCAACGACGAATATGATCACGGCCAATCGCGCCCGTCCCGATCACGCCCAACTTCAAGGCTTGAGTGTTCAACGACATGTGCAGACTCCTGGTCAATGTAATAAGAGAGCGTTGCAATCAGTACTGCCGCACGCGGGCGAGCTGACGGTTGAGGTGTTTCGCGGCATCGGCCGTGCGGGCGCTGGTGGACACTTGCGCCACGCCCACGCGCCACCACGACAGGTAGCCGTGGATCATGGTTTTAGGGAGCACTTTGATATCAATGAGGGTGGACACGGTCTGCCGACGCGCATCGGCCAGCGCGGCGTGGAGTTGCTCAACGGTGGTCACCCGGTAGGTCTTGCAGCCATAAGCCGCTGCACTCATGGCGAAGTCCACCGGCACCAGGCCACCGTCCAGCTTGCCCGTGTCAGGGTTGCGGAAGCGGAACTCGGTGCCGAAGCTGTCCATGCCGTTGCCCATCTGCAAGTTGTTAATGCAGCCGAACGCCATATTGTCGAGCAGCACCACGTTGATTTTCTGGCGCTCCTGAATCGAGGTGGCCAATTCGGAGTGCAGCATCATGTAGGAACCATCGCCCACCAACGCGTAGACCTCGCGCGCCGGTTCGGCCAGCTTGACCCCCAACGCTGCGTTCACTTCATAGCCCATGCACGAATAGCCGTACTCCACGTGATAGGTGTTCTCGCCCTTGCTGCGCCAGGCCCGTTGCAGATCGCCGGGCAGGCTGCCAGCGGCCGCGACGATCACGGCCGTGTCAGCAAGGGTGTGATTGAGTACACCCAGCACCTGGCTTTGGGTCAGGCACGACCCTGTCAGCTCGATAAACTCGCGCAGCACCGCCGGGTCCATGTGGTCGCTGATTTCGGGGGTGAAATCCGGTTGTTGATAATTGGCCTCAAACACACGGTCCACCTCGGCCTCCAACTGCGCCTTGGCCTGATGCGGCGCCTCGCCCCATTGCGCGTGGTAGCCGCTTGCCGCCAGGCACTCACTCAGCCCTTCCAGCCCCGCGAGGGCATCGGCAATCAATTGCACGCCATCGAGCTTGAGCGCATCGCACGGGCTAACGTTGAGGTTGAGAAATTCGACCTCCGGGTGCTGAAACAACGATTTGGAAGACGTGGTGAAATCGGTATAGCGGGTGCCGATGCCGATAATCAGGTCAGCCTGCGGCGCCAGCAGGTTGGCGGCCAGGCACCCGGTTTCGCCGATGCCGCCCATGTTCAGCGGGTGCGCCGACACGATGGCGCTTTTGCCTGCCTGGGTTTCTGCGAACGGTATCCCGAAGCGCTCGGCAAACGCTTGCAACGCGGCACTGGCCCCCGCGTACTTGACGCCCCCGCCGCAGATGATCAGCGGCGTGCGCTTGCGCAGCAGGATCGCCTGCGCATCGGCCAGCATCGCTGCGGTCGGCAGGCGTCGGTCAATGCGGTGCACACGTTTTTGCAGAAAGTAATCCGGGTAATCGTAGGCCTCGGCCTGAACATCCTGCGGCAGGGCCAGGGTCACGGCCCCGGTTTCGGCAGGATCAGTGAGCACACGCATCGCGTGAATGGCGGCGCTCATCAATTGTTCCGGGCGGTTGATGCGGTCCCAGTATTTACTCACGGCTTTAAAGGCATCGTTGGTGCTGATGCTCAAGTCATGGAACTGCTCGATCTGTTGCAAGACCGGGTCGGGCTGACGACTGGCGTACACATCCCCCGGCAGCAGTAACAGCGGGATACGGTTGGCGGTGGCCGTCGCGGCAGCGGTCAGCATGTTGGCCGCGCCGGGGCCCACCGAGGCGGTGCAGGCGTAGATCTTGCGCCGCCGGTGTTGCTTGGCAAAACCGATGGCGGCGTGGGCCATGCCCTGTTCGTTGCGACCTTGATGCACCAGCAAGCTGCCGCTGTCCTGTTCCAGCGCCTGCCCGAGCCCCAGCACATTGCCGTGGCCAAAAATCGTGAACACCCCGGCCACAAATTTGCTCTGGACCCCGTCCACCTCGACGTATTGGTTATCGAGAAACTTCACCAGCGCCTGGGCCATGGTCAGTCGTGTCGTCGTCATGTCTGCACCCTTGAACTTGCACAGCCGCTGCGGCAACCGCAGGGCTGTGACCGATGATTATTTGGCGGTTGGCATGCTGAATTCGGGGCCTTTGGCGATGCTGTCCGGCCAGCGCTGCATCACGCTTTTGTAGCGGCTGTAGAAGCGGATGCCTTCTTCGCCGTAGGCATGGTGATCGCCAAACAGCGAGCGCTTCCAGCCACCGAAGGAGTGCCAGGCCATGGGCACTGGAATCGGCACATTGATCCCCACCATGCCGACCTTGATCGTGCGCGCAAACGCCCGCGCCACGCCGCCATCGCTGGTAAAGCAGGACACGCCGTTGCCAAACTCATGCGCATTGATCAACGCCACCGCACTGGCGAAATCCGGCACGCGGACAATCCCCAGTACCGGGCCAAAGATTTCCTGCTGGTAAATGCTCATCTCGGGCGTGACCCGGTCGAACAGCGTGGCGCCGACAAAGAAGCCCTGCTCGGCCCCCGGCACCTTAAGCGCACGACCATCGACGATCAGCTGTGCGCCCTGGGCCACGCCCTGATCGATAAACCCGATCACCTTGGCCCGGTGCTCCGCCGTCACCAGCGGCCCCATTTCGCTATCGGGCTGCGCGCCGTTGCCGACTTTGAGGCGGTCGATGCGCGGCAGCAGTTTTTCAATCAACTGATCGGCCACCTCCCCCACCGCCACGGCAATTGAAATCGCCATGCAGCGCTCTCCGGCCGAGCCGTATGCCGCGCCCATCAGGGCGTCCGCCGCCTGATCGAGGTCGGCGTCCGGCATCACGATCATGTGATTTTTAGCCCCGCCCAGCGCCTGTACCCGTTTGCCCCGCGCAGTGCCCTGCTGGTAGATGTACTCGGCAATGGGGGTGGAGCCGACAAAGGAGATGGCTTCAACGTCCGGGTGTTGCAACAGCGCATCCACTGCGCGCTTGTCGCCTTGCACCACGTTGAAAACACCGTCGGGCAGGCCCGCTTCGGTCAGCAGCCGCGCCATCAACAGGCTGGCGGACGGATCACGCTCCGAGGGTTTGAGGATGAAGCAGTTGCCGGTCACCAACGCCAGCGGAATCATCCACAGCGGCACCATCACCGGGAAGTTGAACGGCGTGACGCCCGCACAAACCCCCAATGGCTGGCGCAGGTTCCAGTTGTCGATGCCGCCGCCAATGTTGTCGCTGAAATCGGTTTTCAGCAGCGTTGGCGCCCCGCAGGCGTACTCGACGATTTCGATCCCGCGCGTGACTTCACCCTTGGCATCGGCGAACACTTTGCCGTGTTCGCGGCAAATGATGTGCGCCAGTTCGTCGTGGTGCTCATCCAGCAATTGCTTGAACTTGAACATGACCCGGGCGCGGCGCAGAGACGACTGTTCCGACCACGCCGGGAACGCCTTGAGGGCTGAGGCGACAGCGTCATCGACGGTACGCTGGCTGGCGAGGGCGACGCGGGCCTGCACGCTGCCTGTCGCCGGGTTAAAGACATCACTGAAATGTTCGCTACCTGAGTCCTGAACGTGGCCGTCAAGGTAGTGGCCAATCACCGGGGTCGTGCTCATGCGGTTTGTTCTCCAAAAAGTTAAAGGTCCATCAGCCAGCTGTGCTGCGGGTCGTTGTGGAAGTGCCAGACCCGCTTGGGCCCTGCCATTACGTTTAGGTAATACGACTCGTAGCCATAGGGCACGCTGACCGGGTGATAGCCCTTGGGCACCACCACCAGGTCGCCGTTTTCCACCGCCATGGCCTGATCGAGGCTGCGATCGTCGGTGTAGACCCGCTGGAACACGAAGCCCTGCGGCGGGTTGACCTGGTGGTAATAGGTTTCTTCGAGAAAGCTCTGGTGCGGCAAGTCGTCGGTGTCGTGCTTGTGCGGCGGGTAGCTGGAGGAATGCCCGGACGGCGTGCGCACCTCCACCACCAGCAGCGAATGGGCAGGTTCGGTGTCCGGCAGGATGTCGCACACGTAGCGGGTGTTGGCGCCCTTGCCGCGTACGCTGCGTTTCATGCCCTGCGGGGCAATCAGTCGCGGACCGAGCCCGGCCTCGCTGGCACCGGGGGCGGCGCAGACGGCGATATGCACGTCGTTCAGCGCCTGCACCTGCGCCTGACTGGCGGGCGGTAAATACACGGCAAAGGGCGATTTGTCCTCGAACACCGACTGACGATCGCCGATAGCCTCCCAATTGAAAGCGCCGTGCCCTGGCGCTTCGCCTGAAACATTGGCCAGCCCGCTGAGCAACACCAGGCACAGCTCTTGCTGCCCGGCCTGCACCGGCAAGGTCTCGCCCGCTTGCAGCCGATAGGCGCTGAACCCCACGTACTCCAGCGCGCCCGTGGGCAATTGCACAAGGGGCTGGCCCGTGTGCTGGCGCTTAATCAGTAAATTCATGCCCGCGCCCTCTCATCGAGCAGCGCGCGCAAGGTTTGATAGCCTTTTTGCGCGTAGGCAAAACTCGGCGCCACGGCCGGGTCTTGTTCGGCTTCTACCACCAACCAGCCGTGGTAGTCGGCGGCCAGCAGGACGTCCAGCAACTCGCCAAAATCAATGTCGCCGTCCCCCGGCACGGTGAAAGTGCCGTTGATGATGCAATCGGGAAAGCTCCAGAGGTGGTTGCGGGCCAGTTGCACCACGGACTTGCGCACGTCCTTGAAATGCACGTGGCAGACGCGATCAATGTGTTTGCGCAGCACCTGGACCGGTTCACCGCCGCCCATGTAGCAATGCCCGGCATCGAACAGCAGGCCGACTTCAGGCCCGGTCAGGCGCATCAGGGTGTCGATGTCCGAAGGCGACTCAACGTACGCGCCCATGTGGTGGTGGTACGCCAGGCGAATACCCTGCGACAGGGTGAAGCGCGCCAGTTCATCGAGCTTCTCGGCGTATTGCTGCCAGGCGCGCTCACTGTGAAAACGCGGGCGCTCAATCAAGGGGATGCGCTGGCCCTGAATCGAGTCAGCGACCTCGCCATACACCAGCACCTTGGCGCCATTTTGCGCCAGCAGCTGCACGTGGCTGGCAATGGCGTCGATCTCCTCGGCCGCCGAGCGGTGCGCCAGGCGGCCGGAGTACCAGCCCGAGACCAGCGCCAGCGTGTAAGGGCGCAGGACATCGCCCACGCCCTTGGCGTCCTTGGGGAATTTGCCGTTGAGTTCAAACCCTTCATAACCGATCTGCTTGCCTTCACTCAGCGCGGTGCTGAGCGGCGTCTCACCACCCAGCGAGGGCAAATCGTCGTTGCTCCATGAAATCGGATTGATGCCAATACGGATAGCGGGCATGGCTGCACCTATTATTGTTTTGAATGGGTTGCGCGGTGTGACCGGCGAATCAGGGACGGGCCGTTAGCCAGGCGTCGATCAATTGCACAAAGGTGCCTTGCACCCGCTCGATCAGCGTCGCGTCGTCGATTTCACCGGCCAGCCAGGCACGGGCCGGTTCCTGGAAAATCGTGCGCCCCACCGCAAAACCGCGGCACGTGGTGCTGCGCGCCGCCTGGCGAAAACCGTCGGCCAGCGCACTGGCAGGCGCGTTCAAGCCCAGCAGGACAACACCGCGGCAGTACGGGTCACGTTCTTCGATCAAGGCATCCAGTTGCTGCCAGACCTCGGCCGGTTGCGCTTCGATCTTCCACCACGCCGGGTAAATGCCCAGGTTGTACAAACGTTTGATGGCGCGATAGAGCACATCCGGGTGGGTCGAGGGGTGATCCTTGGGCGGGATGATTTCCAGCAGCAGTTCATGGCCGCTGGCCAGCGACGCCTGGTACAACCCCTTGATTTGCGCTTCCTGTTCCAGACGCAGCAACGGCTCATCGTCGGGATGAAATTGCACCAGGCATTTGATGATGTGTTCGTGCGGCCAGACAATCAGGTTGCTGCCCACCGAACGACCGTGCTCAAACGCCAGCGGCCGCGAACCCTGCACTTCCACCGGGCGGGCGATCCACCAGCCGCGACCGGTGGCGGCATTCAGCGCGTCCTGGCCGAAACGCTGATCGGCCAGCAGGCCCACATCGGCGTCGATGCCCTGACGCTGCAAATCGGTTTCAACGCGCTCGACCGCCTGGATGAACAGCTGTTTCAAGGTGCAAATACGGCTCGGGTCGCGGCCATGCTGCTGCGCGATTTCCAGCAGTTGCCAGCGATGATCGAAAGCAAACACAAACAGCTGTTTCCACTGTTTGCGCGGCACGCTGACGTGGTGCAGGCGTTGCAGCGCGACGTCCTGATCCGGTCGGGTAACAGGCACCGGGCTGTTGAACAGGTAGTCGAGTTCTGCCCGAGTGGGCATGGCCGGGGCGCAGGCATGCCGTGAGACCACCAGCGCACCGCACGCGTTGGCCAACTGGCAGCAACGCTCGTCGCTGGCGTCTTCGAGCCA
The DNA here is from genome assembly GCF_001806145.1 of Pseudomonas sp. BS-2016. Taxonomy (NCBI): domain Bacteria; kingdom Pseudomonadati; phylum Pseudomonadota; class Gammaproteobacteria; order Pseudomonadales; family Pseudomonadaceae; genus Pseudomonas; species Pseudomonas sp. BS-2016. The sequence continues at coordinate 73,688 of NZ_MLCT01000038.1, read as the reverse complement.
GCCACTGAGAAAGCCCGACATAAAGGCATCCCCCGCCCCCAGCACGTTAAGCACTTGCACACGCACACCGGGGTAAATGGCGCCGTCTTGCAGGCGGGCCGGAATGTCGCCATGGATCACGGTGCAGCCCAGCGGGCCCAGTTTGACCACCAGGGTGGCGTCGGTCAGCGAGCGCACTGTGCGCAGTGCTGCCAGTAAATCCGTGCCGCCACCCGCGATCAAAAATTCTTCTTCGGTGCCGACGATCAGGTCAAAACGCGGCAGGATCGATTGCACGTGGGCGCTGACTGTCTCGTCAGCGACAAAGCGCGTCTCGCCGTCCGCTTTGCCTGCCAGGCCCCACAGCACCGGACGATAGTCGATGTCCAACACCCGTCTGACGTTGTGCTGCTCGGCGTAATCCAGGGCCTGAAGACTGGCCTGGTACACGCCTTCGGTGGAAAAGTGCGTCCCGGTAATCAGCAGCGCCTTGCTCGACGCAATAAAGGCCGGGTCGATGTCTTCGGCACGCAGCGCCATGTCGGCGCAGTTTTCGCGGTAGAACACCAGAGGAAAGGTTTCGCGGTCTTTGAGGCCCAGCAGCACCAGCGCCGTCAAACGCTGCGGGTCGACCTTCACGGCGCTGACGTCACAGCCTTCACGCGCCAGCGACTCCAGCAGGAAGCGCCCCATGTGATCGTCACCCACCCGGCTGAGCATGGCCGAACGCACACCGAGGCGCGCCGTGCCGAACGCAATATTGGCTGAGGAGCCACCCAGGTATTTGGCAAAGCTACTGACGTCTTCCAGCCGCGCCCCGACTTGCTGCGCGTAAAGGTCGACACCCATGCGGCCCAGGCAAATGACATCCAAATCGCGGCCTGTGGCAAAACGAGTCTGTCCCATGGTGGCTCCTGTTATTTTTATCAGCCTGTGCTCATCACCCTCAGGGCCCGAGCACTCAATGTGGGATGAAGACTAAAACGTCCCGGCGCAATAAACAATATTTATTCCATTATTTTTTAATGTAGAATTTTTGTTCCATATTCGACGTGCCGGGAGGTTTTTCCAGGGTGCATCGTTTCAGCCAGCAGCGGATTGAACGGCTGGTCAGGATTTTATTTGCACCTACCCTGTAGACTGCGCAGCTAAAAAACCTGCTCCGTGACAACCCGCGCCATTGATAAGGACTCCACTATGTCATCCACCGATCAGCCGGCATCCGTCGAGCAAACGCCAGAGCGCGCATTGACCAGCCCGCCGGTGAGTGCCGAGCGTCTGTTGCAACTCATTACCGAGGAATACGAGAGCTTGCCGCGCCAGCTCAAGCGCATTGCCAGCTACATGAGCCAGCAAAGCGACCGGATCATGGTGGACCGCATCAGTGACATTGCGCGCGAGTGCGACGTGCATCCGTCGGCCATCGTGCGGTTTTCCCAGCGGTTCGGGTTCAGCGGTTTCAGCGAAATGCAGGCCCTGTTCCGCGAGGCGTACACCCACAAGACAACCCCGGTGCAGAACTACCAGCAGCGCATCCGCAACATGATTGCCAACAAGTCGCAAAAGGCCAGCGGCGGCGATCTGGCGCGCGAGTGCATCAACGCCACGCTGTCGGGCATAGAACGCCTTGGGCTGGAACTCGACGATCAGGCCTTCGACAAGGCCGTGGACCTGGTGGTCAACGCTGACAACATTTACGTGGTCGGCGTGCGACGCTCCTTCGCCGTGGCCGATTACCTGGTCTACAACCTGCAACACACCAACAAACGCATTCATCTGGTGTCCGGGCTGGGCGGCAGCTACCGCGAGCAAATGCGCAGCGTGCGCGCCAACGACCTGGTGATTGCCATCAGCTTCACGCCGTATGGCAAGGAAACCCAGCATTGCCTGCGCATTGCCCAGCTGCATCAGGCCAAGACCCTGATCATCACGGACAGCAACCTGTCGCCGCTGGCCAAGCGCGCCAACAGCGTATTGCTGGTCAATGAAGGCAGCTCGTTTGCGTTCCGCTCACTGAGCGCGACGCTGTGCCTGTGTCAGGCATTGTTCATTGCCGTGGCCTACCGCCTCGAACTGAAAGTCGACGAGATTCACGAACAGGTCGGGTTTGACGATTAACGCCACGTCGATGCAAACGCGTGCAACCTGATCCAGCGAGGGTGGTCGACAATCGCTGTAAGGCTTTTGCATCAGCGTGTGTACACCTTGCGCCTAAAGAGCGTCAGGAATGGGAAAACAAAAACTCCGTCCCCGAAATTTGAAAGCTCCTACGACTTTCTCCGTAAATCTTATCGCCAGCTACTCACTGCCTGACAACATGTCCCTTGCACACGGCCTTACAATCGCCCCTTTGGATCTAAGATCTCGGGCCGTGTAAACGCCGTTTGTGTCACCCGTTGTATCGCAACCGGATCTGCCGCCAGTTGCTGCACGCGATGTGTTCCCACCCTTAAACCGATTTGCTGAGCTCACCCCCCCAGAACTGTTGTTTCAAGGGATTGCACACCTGTGTGCGTCCCTTTGAATTGTCATCAAGGAAGCGCGCCCAAAGTCCCTGGATAAATGGAGTACAACATGACGAGTGAAGTTTTTTTGGCCAACGACCGTTACCTGCCCGAGCAATCCACCCATGCCCCTTCAACCCCGCGTGACGTCACCCGGCCAATGGCCGACAGGCGAGACATGATGCACAAGCCTGAACTGAGCAGGCTGGTAAAACTTCGCGATGCCTTGCTTGTGCTCAAAGGTTCCATGAGCCCCAGTGCCGACCTGCATCAGCTCCTTGAACGCCAACTGTTGAGCAATGACGTGCATGACCGGGTGCTGGGCAAATTGGCCGATTCAGGGGCAGGTTTGGTCAGCTAGCATTCGCCATCAAAATTAATGCACTCAACCCTCATTATTATGAATTTGCGGATTGTATCGGCAGTGGTCAGACTACGCCGGTCCCTTCCCCCATGAAGGAACGGTTCAAGGGCTTGCCGGGTCTCCCGCCAGGCCCTTTTTTGACCTGCTGACTGACCCTCCCGGACGCTTCCCACCATGCAAACCCGCTGGATCAGCCGCCTTTTGCCTGCGGCTACACATACCCGCCCCCTTGAATGGAGCCGCGCCGCCCTTGGCGTGTCCCTGGGCACCCTGTTTAGCGTGTGGCTGTGCAGCCTGTTTTTTGGCCTGCCCATCGCCATGCACCTGATCGGCCCGCTGGGCGCTTCCGCAATTCTGTTATTTGCCGTCTCCTCCGGGGCACTGGCGCAGCCGTGGTCGATCCTCGGCGGCTACTTGTGCGCCACTGTCGTGTCGCTGATCGTCGTGCATTTTTTCGGCCGGGACTTAGCCAGCGCCTGCCTGGCCGTTGGCATTGCGCTGTTGGTGATGTGCCTGCTGCGCTGCCTGCACCCGCCGGCCGGAGCGCTGGCCCTGCTGGTGGTCCTGGCGGACCCGGACAGCGCCGGCCTGGGCTGGGAGCTGCTGGCCCCGGTCATGCTCAGTGCCGTGTGCATGCTCCTCGCGGCACTGGCCTACAACAACCTGACCCGTGTGCGCTATCCGAAAAAGGCCGCCGAACCCGCCCCCAGCGTGATAACGCCCCCGGACGAAGGGGATCCCGGCATTACTGCCGAGGACTTGCAACAGGCGCTGGCCAAGATGGACGCGTTCATTGATGTCACCCCCCAGGATCTCGAAGAGCTGATCCGCACCAGTGAACACTACGCCCGCCGCCGCAGCGTGGGCGAGGTGCTTTCCCACGCCGACTGAGCGCGTGCTGCGTATTGCCAAGGCCCCTGAACGATCCTCACGATTACCCCTCAAAGTCCTGCTAGGGTTATCGGTGCGTGGTCCGGGGGGCTTTATCTTGATGCCCTTGATGAGGCGGATCCGCGACCGCTGGACGCCCTCTTCAACGACCGTGATCAAGGCTTGCAATGCTCAAGACCATCGAAAATGAAATCTCAAAGCACGCCGCGCCTCCTGCTTTGCAAGCTGAATTTGCCCAACACGATTTTGAAAAGCTGCGCACCTTCTGCAGGCTGACGTACATCGCCAGCATCGTGATCTGGCTGCTGTTCGACCTGATTGTCAGCTTCAAGGGCCAGCAAGGCTTTACCGCCCTCTCAATGCTCTATTTCGGGGCCATGGTGGTGCTGACCATCGTGCTCGGGTTTATCCGCAAGGCCCGTCACTTCAACGTGCTCAATCTGATTTATGTGCTGGTGATTACGTCGGGCATTCGCCTGATCGTGTTTGGCTTGCCCGACAACGCACAGCCCATCTGGTTGATCCTTGCCACGTCCAGCCTGCTGTACAACGCCTCGGTGCTGCCCCTGAGCCGCTGGGGCTTTCTGTCGGTGGTCGGGGCGACCTGGGTGGTGCTCAACCCGTTTTTGATGACCGATGTCGAGTTCTTCGACCTGCGCGGCACGTTGATCCTGTGTTACTTCGTGTTTCTCAGCGGCCTGACCATTTACAGTTTTTTCAAGCTGCGGCAAATCAAACTCTACAACTACACCATGTCCAAGCTGTTGCTGACTCAGGCGTACATCGACACCCTGACCGAGATCCCCAACCGACGTTCTTTCATGGCCCGCGCCACCGATTTGCTGACCCAGCTTCCGCGCGAACACGACCACTATCTGGCGATGATCGACATCGACAATTTTAAAAAAGTGAATGACCTGTACGGCCATGACATCGGCGATGAAGTGCTCAAGCGCACAGCCGCCAGCATAAAAGCCGTCATGCGCGGGTATGAATATGCACGATTGGGGGGTGAAGAATTCGCGGTGTACCTGTCCGGTGTGCGGCGCGAAGATGTCGAGGCACTGATGACGGCGCTGTGCAGCCGGGTGCGCAATGACCCGGCGGCCCATCCGGTGACCGTCAGCATCGGCCTGGTCAGGGTTGAGGATCAGGACACCCTGAACCAGGCGCTGGCCAAGGCCGACAAAGCGCTGTACGCGTCAAAAAACGCTGGCAAAGACCGGTTTACGTTTCATCGTTAACCCCCCACGGCGTTACGGCTTTTCAGCCTTTTCACGGGCGCTCAGATCGGTGTTGCCGTCCCAGCCACCGCCCAGCGCGGCAATCAGTTTCACGCTGGCAAGCAAACGATTTTGCTCCAGCGTGAGCATGGTGCGCTCCGCATTCAGGGCCGTGGCTTGCACCACCACCACGTCCAGATAGGCAATCAACCCGGCCTTGTACTGATTGCGGGTCAAACGCAGTGACTCACGGGCCGACTCCAGCGCCTGACGTTGCACCACGGCCTCGTCCTCCAGCACTTTCAACTGCGCCAGGTAATTTTCCACCTCGCGAAAACCATCCAGCACGGTCTGGCGGTATTTGGCGACCGTCTGGTCATAGACCGCTTCATTGCGATCCACTTCAGCCGAGCGCTGGCCCCCGTCGAACAACGGCAACGACAGTTTCGGCCCCACCGACCAGAAGCGGTTCGGCACACTGATCCAGTCTTCGTAGGTACTGCTGCTGTACCCGCCCTGCAAGCTCAGGCTGAAATCCGGGTAGTAGGCCGCCTTGGCCACGCCGATATTGGCGTTGGCGGCGATGATCGCGCGCTCTGCCGACGCGATGTCCGGACGCCGCTCCAGCCATTGCGAGGGCACGCTCAGGGGAATGGAAGGCAACGCGGGCACGCTCTGGCTTTCAGCCAGTTTGAAACCGGCGGGCGGTTGACCGGTCAGCACTGCGATTGCGTTTTCAAACTGCGCGCGTTGCCAGATCAGGTCGATCAGGTTGGCTTGAGTGTTACGCAACTGGGTTTGCGCCTGCGCCACGGCATCTTTGCCCGAGATCCCGGCCCGGTACTGGTTTTCGCTCATTTTCAGCGAACGCTCATAGGCCTGTACGGTGGCCTCCAGCAAGCGCTTTTGCTGGTCGATCACCCGCAATTGCAAGTAGTTCTGCACCAGCTCGGACTGCTGGCTCAGGCGCATGGCGGCCAGGTCGGCCAGGCTGGCTTCGGCGCTGGCGGTGTTGGCCTCCAGCCCGCGGCGCAATTTGCCCCACACGTCAGCCTCCCAGCTCACGCCGACCTGAGCATTGAGGGTGTCGCGAATGCCGCTGCTGGAACTGGTCAGGCTGGAATTGGAACTGCCCGTGCCCTGACTCGAACGGGTCTTGCCCACGCTCAGGTCGGCACTGGGAAAGAACGCACCGCGCGCGCTGCGCACCAGGGCTTGGGCCTGACGGAACTGGGCTTCGGACTGCGCCACGGTCTGGTTGGAGCGGTTGAGGGATTCCACCAGCCCGTTGAGCTGGGGATCACCGTACAACTCCCACCACGCGCCTCTTTCCAGCGCATCGCCGGGGGTGGCCTGGCGCCAGCCCGCGGCTTCCTTGAAGGCCACGGGCGTGGCCGCTTCGGGGCGCTGATAATCCGGGCCAACGGCGCAGGCACTGAGCAACAGCCCGGACAACACCAGCCCCAGCAGGCGCGAGCCACGGGCCAACGCCCAACGTTGAGGCGACAGGGCCGGGGCAAGGTCAAGCAAACGAGACGTCATAGCGGAGTTTCCAGGGCTGCATCAGTGCGCACGCCGCGCCATTGGTTGAAGCGATGGCGCACACGGTCGAGATAGAGGTAAACCACCGGGGTGGTGTACAGGGTCAAAATCTGGCTGAAAATCAGGCCGCCGATAATGGTTAGACCCAGTGGCTGACGCATTTCTGCGCCTTCGGCATGGCTGAGCATCAGCGGCAAGGCGCCCAGCAAGGCGGCGAGCGTGGTCATCAGGATCGGCCGTAAACGTTGCAAGCAGGCACTGCGAATCGACTCCTGCGGGCTCATGCCCGCGTGGCGCTCCAGCTGCAAGGCCAGGTCGATCATCAGAATGGCGTTTTTCTTGACCACGCCGATCAACAGGAACAGCCCCAGCAGCGAGATCAGGCTGAACTCCCCGCCAGTGAGGTAAATGCTCAACAGCGCGCCCACCCCGGCCGAAGGCAAGGTCGAGAGAATGGTCAGCGGGTGAATGTAGCTTTCGTACAGAATCCCCAGCACCAGGTACACCGCCACCAGCGCGCCCAGGATCATAAACGGCTGGCTTTTTTGCGTGGCAGCAAAGGCATCGCCGGTGCCGGCCATTTTGGCGATCACGTCTTCAGGCAAACCGAGTTTGGCAATGGCCCGCTCGATGGCCGCCGTGCCCTGCTCCAGCGACACGCCGTTGGCCAGGTCGAAAGCAATGGTTTCCGAGGCAAACTGCCCTTCGTGTTCGACCCGGTCGTCTTGCAGGCTGTTTTCATAATGGGCGATGGTGGACAGCGGGATGCGCTGCCCGTCCGCCGTGATGACTTGCACCTGATTCAGGGTTTCCGGGTCTCGGGCGTATTGGGGGTTGACCTCCATGACCACCCGGTATTGGTTCAGGCTGTCGTAAATGGTCGAAATCTGACGCTGGCTGTAGGCGTTGTTGAGCACGGCGGTGACCATGTTCATGTCCACCCCGAGGCGCTTGGCCTGATCGCGGTCGACCATCAGCGTGACTTGCTGCGCGCCGCGCCCCTCACGGGCGTCAATGGCGGTCAACTCTGGCAGCGCCTTGAGGGCTTCGACCACTTTTGGGTACCAGGTGCGCAGCTCGCTGAGGTCGCCGCTTTGCAAGATGTACGAATATTGCGAACTGGTTTGCTCGCGACCGCCGCCAAACTGCAAATCCTGATCGGCCATCAACATCAGGCGCCCGCCCGGGACCTTAGGCAGGGTTGCGCGCAGGCGCTCAATGACCTTTTGCGCCGAAATCTTGCGCTCGGAAATCGGCTTGAGGCGCACGATCATGAGGGCGTTGTTGGTGCCACCGTTGCCGCCAATGAAGCCCGCCACGCTCTCAACCGCCGGGTCAGCCAGCACGGCTTTGCGGAATATCTCCATCTTGGGTTGCATCACGCTGAACGACAGGCCGTCATCCCCGCGCACGAACCCGATCAATTGCCCGGTGTCCTGCTGCGGCATGAAGGTTTTGGGCACCACGACGTACAGCGCCACGTTGACCCCAATGGTGACCAGCAAACTGAACAGGGTCAGCCGCTTGTACCGCAGCACCCAGTCCAGGCTGCGGGCATAACCGTTGACCATGCGCTCGTTGAGCCTGTTGCTCCAGCGCTGCATGGCGTTTTCAGTGCCCGGCACATGGGGCTTGAGCCAGCGGGCGCAGAGCATCGGGGTCAAGGTCAGCGACACCACCAGCGACACCACGATGGACGCGGCCAGGGTGATGGAGAACTCGCGGAACAGGCTTTCAATGATGCCGCCCATGAACAGGATCGACAGGAACACCGCCACCAGCGACACGTTCATCGACAACAGGGTAAACCCGACTTCCTTCGCCCCCAGGTAAGCCGCCTTCATCGGCGCGATCCCGGCATCGATGTGACGCGAGATGTTCTCCAGCACCACAATCGCATCGTCCACCACCAGCCCCGTGGCCAGGATCAGCGCCATCAGCGACAGGTTGTTCAGCGAAAAACCGTAGAGGTACATGATGGCAAAGGTGCCCACCAGCGAAACGGGTACGGCCAGCGTCGGTATCAGCGAAGCGCGGAAATTGCCGAGAAACAGGAACACCACCAGAATCACCAGCGCCACGGCGATCAGCAAGGTCATCTCCGCTTCATGCAAGGTGGCCTTGATCACCGGCGAGCGGTCCATGGCCAGGTTGAGTTTCACGCTGGCCGGCAACACCGCTTGCAGCGCAGGCAACTGGGCCTTGATCGCGTTCACGGTCTCGATAATGTTGGCACCCGCCTGCCGGTTGACCACCAGCAATACGGCCGCGTCATTGTTAAAAAAACCACTGTTGTAGCGGTCCTCGACACTGTCCTGAACCTTGGCCACATGGCTCAGACGCAGCGCCGCGCCATCCTGATAGCGGATGATCAGCGGCTCGTAATCCTTGGCCTTCTCCAGTTGATCGTTGGCCTGAATCTGCCAATTACGCTCGCCATCGGATACCGCACCCTTGGGTCGGCGCACGTTGGCGTTGGCAATGGTGTTGCGCACCTCGTCCAGCGACACGCCGTACTGGTTGAGCAATTGCGGCTCCAGTTCGATGCGCACGGCGGGCAGCGAACTGCCGCCGATCTGCACTTCGCCCACCCCCGGTACTTGCGACAGGCTTTGCGACAGGATGGTGGAGGCCAGGTCGTACAGCTCGCCCTTGGACAGCACATCCGAGGTCAGCGAAAGCACCATGATGGGCGCTTGCGACGGGTTGACCTTTTTGTAGGTCGGCATGCTGCGCATGCCGCTGGGCAACAGGTTGCGCGACGCGTTGATCGCCGCCTGCACTTCGCGGGCGGCGCCGTTGATGTCGCGGTCCTGATCGAATTGCAGAATCACCCGCGTCGAGCCCTGACTCGAACGGCTGCTCATGGTGTTGACCCCGGCAATCGCGCCGAATGAGCGCTCCAGCGGGGTGGCCACCGTGGAGGCCATGACCTCGGGGCTGGCGCCCGGCAAGCTGGCCGAGACCACGATCACCGGGAAGTCCATCTGTGGCAGGGGCGAAACCGGCAACAAACCGAAACTGACCCCGCCCAGCAGCATGATCGCGAAGCTCAGCAGCAGGGTGGCAACGGGCCGCCGGATGAAAGGGCCGGACAGGTTCATAGCGGCGCCTGCTCAGGTTCGCCCGCGTCACCGCGCCAGCGGCGGCCCAAGCGGTCGAAGTACAGGTAAATCACCGGCGTGGTGAACAGCGTCAATACCTGACTCACCAGCAAACCGCCGACCATGACCAGACCCAATGGCTGACGCAGTTCCGCGCCAGAGCCGGTGGCCAGCATCAACGGCACGGCCCCGAACAGGGCAGCCAGCGTGGTCATCAGGATCGGCCTGAAACGCAGCAAGGCGGCCTGGTAAATGGCCTGCTCCGGGGCCATGCCCTGATTGCGCTCTGCGTCGAGGGCAAAGTCGATCATCATGATCGCGTTCTTTTTCACGATGCCGATCAACAGGATGATGCCGATGATGGCGATCATCCCCAGATCATTTCCGCTGAGGATCAGCGCCAGCAACGCCCCGACCGCTGCCGACGGCAAGGTCGACAGGATGGTGATCGGGTGAATGTAACTTTCGTAAAGCACACCGAGCACGATGTACATGGTCACCACCGCCGCCAGAATCAGCAGTAAGGTGCTCGACAACGAGGCCTGAAACGCTTGCGCCGCGCCCTGGAATTGGGTCTGCACGCCCACCGGCATGCCGATGTCTTTTTGCACCTGATCAATCAGCTCAACGGCTTGCCCCAGCGCCACGCCGGGGGCCAGATTGAACGACACCATGACGGACGGGAACTGGCCGATATGCGACACCGCCAGTTGCGCCTGACGCTCTTCGACCTTGGCCAGGCTGGACAAGCGCACCTGCCCGCCGTCGGTGGTTTTGACATGGATTTGGTCCAGCGCTTGCGGGCCGATTTTCTCGCCGTCTTGCGCCTGCAAGACCACGCGGTATTGGCTGGCCTGGGTGTAGATGGTGGAAATCTGCCGCTGACCGAAGGCGTCGTACAGCGCATCGGTGATATTGGCCACCGACACCCCGAGGCGCGAAGCGGCATCGCGGTCAATCACCAAGTACACCTGCAAACCTTTGTCCTGCAGGTCGCTGGCGACATCCGTCAGCTCAGGCTGGTTGGACAACGCGGTGACCAGTTTTTGGCTCCAGGTGCTCAGCAAGTCGGCATCCGGGGATGACAGGCTGAATTGATACTGCGTACGGCTCACCCGGTCTTCAATGGTCAAGTCTTGCACCGGCTGCATGAACAGACGGATGCCCACCAATGTGTCGAGCTGCGGCTGCAGGCGCGCAATCACCTGCGCGGCGCTGTCGCTGCGTTCGCTGTGGGGCTTGAGGTTGATCAGCATGCGGCCGCTGTTGAGCGTGGCGTTATCGCCGTCGACACCGATGTACGACGACAGGCTTTCAACGTCCGGGTCTTGCAGGATGATTGCACCCAGCTCCTGCTGACGCTGGCTCATGGCGCCAAACGAAATCGACTGCGGCGCTTCGGAAATGCCTTGTATCACCCCGGTGTCCTGCACCGGGAAGAAGCCCTTGGGCACGATCAGGTACAGAAACACCGTCAGCGCCAGCGTGCCGATGGCCACCAGCAACGTCAGTGGCTGGTGCTTGAGTACCCACTGCAACAGGCGGCCATACTGCCCGATCATCCAGTCGATGAACGCACCGCTGGCCCGGTAAAAGCGGCCCTGCTCTTCTTCTTTGGGTTCAGGCTTGAGCAAACGCGCGCACATCATCGGCGTGAGGGTCAGCGACACCACCAGCGAGATCAGGATCGCCACCGCCAGGGTGATGGCAAACTCGCGGAACAACCGCCCCACCACGTCCGCCATGAACAGCAACGGAATCAACACGGCGATCAGCGACAGCGTCAGGGAAATCAGGGTAAAGCCAATCTGTTTGGCGCCTTTGAGCGCCGCCTGCATCGGGCTGTCGCCTTCCTCGATGTAACGCGAGATGTTTTCCAGCATCACGATGGCATCGTCCACCACAAAGCCGGTGGCGATGGTGAGCGCCATCAAGGTCAGGTTATTGATGGAAAAACCCGCCAGGTACATCACGCCGAAAGTGCCGATCAATGACAGCGGCACGGCAATCGAGGGAATGAGGGTGGCGCTGGCACGGCGCAGAAACAGGAACGTGACCATCACCACCAGGGCGATGGCGATCAGCAGTTCATGCTGCACATCACGCACCGAAGCGCGAATGGTTTGCGTGCGGTCGGTCAGCACCGTGACGTCGATCCCTGCGGGCAAGTTGTCGGTGATGCTGGGCAGCAACGCCTTGATGCGATCGACAACTTCGATCACGTTGGCGCCCGGCTGGCGCTGGATATTGAGCAGGACCGCCTGGTTCTCGTTGGCCCAGGCCGCGAGGCGCTCGTTTTCGGCGCCGTCGACAATCTCGGCCACGTCCTTGAGGCGCAAAGGCGCGCCGTTGTTGTAGGCGAGGATCAGCTCGGCGTATTCCTGCGGGGTTTTGAGCTGGTCGTTGGCGTCGAGCATCGACACCCGGGTCGGGCCGTCAAAGTTGCCTTTGGGCTGGTTGACGTTGGACGCACCGATCAACGCGCGCACATCGGCCAGGTTCAGGCCATTGGCCGCCAAGGCTTCAGGGTTGACCTTGATCCGCACTGCCTGACGCTGACCGCCCGCGATGCTGACCATGCCCACGCCGCTGATCTGGGCGATTTTTTGCGCCATGCGCGTATCGACCAGGTCATTGAGCTTGGGCAGCAGCATGGTTTTGGAGGTAATGGCCAAGGTCAGTACCGGCGTATCGGCCGGGTTGACCTTGTTGTACACCGGCGGTGCTGGCAAATCGCTCGGCAACAGGTTGCTCGCGGCATTGATTGCGGCCTGCACCTGCTGCTCGGCCACGTCCATGTTGATGTCGAGGTTGAAGCGCAAGGTCAGCACCGAAGCGCCGCCAGAGCTGGTGGACGCCATTTGCGTCAGCCCCGGCATCTGCCCGAACTGGCGCTCCAGGGGCGCCGTCACGGCACTGGTCATCACATCCGGGCTGGCGCCGGGGTACAGCGTCATGACACGGATGGTCGGGTAATCCACCTGGGGCAAGGCCGATACCGGCAACAGGCGGTAGGCGATGATCCCGGACAACACGATGGCCAGCATGCACAGCGTGGTTGCGACCGGGCGCAGGATAAACAGCCGCGACAGATTCATTCGTGGGCCTTGGACTTGGCAGCGTCGGTGGCCGGGGCCGTAGCGTCACCCGCCGCGGGCCCGCCTTGCAGGTGCGATGCCGGGGTCGCCGGCACCTCGGCGCTGTCATTGACCACTTCGACCGCGCCGCCATCACGCAGGCGGTCCGTGCCTTCAAGCACTACGCGGTCACCCGGCGCCAGCCCTTCTTCAATCACGGTGACGTCGCCGTCAGTGGCGCCCACTTTGATGCTGCGAATCTTGACCTTGTTGTCGCCGTCCAGGGCGTACACGAACGAACCGTTGGTGCCGAACTGAATGGCAGCCGAAGGGGCGAGAATCACATCTTTGAGGGTGTCGGCCAGCAAGCGCACGTTCACAAACTGATTGGGGAACAGCGCCTGGTCACGGTTTTCGAACAGTGCCTTGAATTTCAGGGTGCCGGTGGTGATATCAATTTGGTTGTCGATGCTGCTCAACACACCCACGGCCAACTCTTTGCGGTCCCCGCGGTCCCACGCCTGAACCGGCAATTTGGCACCCGAACGATAACGCGCGATCACCAGCGCCAGATCGTTCTCGGGCAAGGTGAAGCTGACCACAATCGGCTCGGTCTGGGTAATGACCACCAGCGCAGTGGTGTCGTTGGCCGCGACCAGATTGCCGACGTCCAGTTGGCGCAGGCCTACGCGGCCGCTGATGGGGGCGCGGATCTTGGTGAATTCGAGGTTGAGCTTGGCGTCGTTGACCGCTGCCTGATTGGTTTTCACGGTGCCCTGGTACTGGCTGACCAACGCTTCGGCCGTGTCCAGTGTCTGCTTGGCGATACTGTCTTCGGCATACAGGCCGCGATAGCGCTGCACATCGACTTGAGCATTCTTGAGTTGGGCCTGGTTCTGCAACAGCGTGCCTTCGGCCTGGAGCAAGGCATTTTGGTAGCTGCGCGGATCGATTTCAGCCAGCAGGTCGCCCGCTTTGACCATCTGCCCTTCCTTGAAGTAAACCTTGACCAACTCCCCTGCCACGCGGCTGCGCACATTGATGGTGTTGAGCGCCGTCACGGTGCCCAGCGCCTTGTAGAACACCGGGAAATCCCCGCGCTTCACTTCAGACACCCTTACCGGCACCGCCAGGGTTGAGCCGCCAAAGCCGGGGCGCATCATGCCCGACTTGCCGGTGTGCCCTTCAGGCTGGGCGCCCTGCTGTTTTTTCGACGAAGACGGCCACAGCCACCAGCACAGGCCGACGACGACCAACACGAGCAAAAGGCCAACCAGCCAGCGACGGGATTTGTGTGAAACAGTGGATTGCATGGAGTGATCAACCATTGGGCGCGTGGGCTTATATTCAGGAAGGCTGAACGATAAGCAGTGTGGACCGTTAAGAAAAGGTTCTTTACCGGGTATTTACGTAAGCGGGGTGTCTGGGGCGGGTTCAGGGCAGCGATTTAGCGCTGTGCAGGCCAAAGCGACGCGCAGGCACTGAAATAAAAACGGCCTGACAGTGACTGCCAGGCCGTTTTGCGTTGCAGGTGTGACCTTACTTCAGAACAGCCAGCGCTGCTTCGTAGTCCGGCTCATTAGCGATTTCGTTGACCAGCTCGCTGTGCAACACATTGTCGTTTTCGTCCAGCACCACAACGGCACGGGCCGTCAGGCCTTTGAGCGGGCCGTCAGCAATGGCCACACCGTAGTTCTGAATGAACTCTGCGCCACGCAGGGTCGACAGGTTTTTAACGTTTTCCAGGCCTTCTGCACCGCAGAAACGCGCCTGCGCAAATGGCAGGTCGGCGGAGATGCACAGCACGACCGTGTTGGCGATCTCATTGGCCTTGGTGTTGAACGTGCGCACCGACGTGGCGCAGGTCGGAGTGTCAACGCTTGGGAAGATGTTCAGCACTTTGCGCTTGCCGGCAAAGCTTGCCAGCGTTACATCGGACAAATCACCCGCCACCAGCGAGAACGCAGGTGCCTTGGAGCCTACAGCTGGCAGCTGGCCGTTAACTTGAACAGGATTGCCTTTAAGCGTCACTTGAGCCATGAACGATGTCCTTCTTGACGGTTTTTGAAGAGGCCGAAGTTAAACACGAAACATTCCATCGACCTATGCCCCACTTGCAAAATCTCATGCGGCCCATCACAAAAAGACGATTCCTGATAAATCGTTGACCAATCCCTACAGGTCAGGGGCATAGCGCACAGACTGAGAACGGTCGCGCAAATCCCCTACAAATCCGCTAAGCCCACTGGCTAAGTGGCGATCTGCTGCTAGCGTCTTGGGACACTGCTTGAATGCCTTCGCCAAACGTTTCCCGCAGGCGCAGTACGGGCCGGATCGGCGCTGGGACACGGTGCTCAACACCAAAGGCAGGGTGTCCAAACCCCCGGGCTGGGCCAAACCTATTTGGGGGCTGACACGGACAACCACGGCGATTGGCTCGACGGCGGCGAACGCGCCAGCAGCTCAAACAGAACCCGGACGGTTCGGTGGACCTGTATTTCGGCCCCACCGCGCCTGCGGGCCTGGAAAGCAACTGGGTGCAAACCGTGCCGGGCAAGCACTGGTTCAGTTACTTCCGTTTGTATGCCCCGACTGAAGCGTATTTCGATAAAAGCTGGAAGCTCGATGACATTACGCGGGTGCCGTGACCTCGATAGCCCGCGTACAACGTAAGGGGGGGACGCCGCCCCCCTTACGCCGCCTTACTTCTTGAGTTTCAAATATGACTGGTGCAAGTCCGAGGCCCAGCCATCAATAACGTTTTTCACGTCATCGGCCTTCATCACCTGACTGTCGTTTTCCAGCGGTTTGCCGGTGCCTTTGCGCACCACCTGCGCCACGACTTTTTGCGAACCGCCGTCGATGAACACGGCTTCGGTGGCCAAGTCGGTTTCCTGATCGCGAATACCCGAAGCCGTGCTCACTGCCGCAGCCACCAACGCCACCGGAATGTACTCATACGGCTTGAGGCTTTGCGTCTGGCTGCTGACCGCCGTGATCGCCGGGCGTACCACGATCACACCCGGACCGGGCGCGCTGGCCAGAGGCAACGATTTGCCCAATTCACGCTTGAGGGCCTGATCGTAGTAATGGGTGATGGCCGTGAGTGTGCTTTGCGGGATTTTGGCGGTGGGCTTGGGGGCCGGGTAGAACTGGCTCGGCTCGATGTACACGGCGGTGTACTGGCCAGCCTTCAACTGGGGATCAACCCAACGCATCACGTCCGCACCCGAAGGCGATTTGGCTTCCTTGAGCCGGCTGTAGTCTTTCAAAAAACCGGAATACTCATCCGGCTGCGTGACATTGCTTGAACAACCGACCAGCCCGATCGAGGCCAGGCACAGCGTACCGATCATTAAGCCAAACTTCATTGTCAAACTCCTGTAGAAAGCGCCACCGCATGCGTACGGTGTTTTAGGTATAGCCAAGCCATGGAAAAGCGTCGTTCATTTGCACGCTTTTAATGCCGAAGGGGAATCTGCCTTCGAAATTCGTTACGCGCGGCCTGCGTCAATACGGCGCAGAGGCAGCACGAACAGGTTATGACGCCTGAAAAGCAGATCAGATACACACCGAAGCCCAATAAAACGCCTTTTAATCTGATCCGTAGTATTTAACTTTTTCTGGATCTGTTTTGTTCTGCAGTGGGTTCCTACAGTTCACCCTGCGCCAGACCACGTGGTCTGGCAGGACTTTGAACCGTGGAAGACTTGAGCATGAGCACAGCACTAAACGGGCAGGCCTATAACTATAAGGTCGTCCGCCAGTTCACCATCATGACCGTGGTGTGGGGCGTCATCGGCATGGCCATGGGCGTATGGATCGCGTCTCAACTGGCCTGGCCCGCCATGAACCTCGACCTGCCCTGGACCACCTTCGGCCGCTTGCGACCGCTGCACACCAGCCTGGTGATTTTCGGCTTTGCCGGCAGCGCGCAGTTTGCCGCCAGTTACTACGCCGTGCAGCGCACCTGTCAGGTGCGGCTGTTCAGCGACAAACTCGCGGCCTTCACGTTCTGGGGCTGGCAGTCAGTGATCGTCATCATGCTGGTCACCCTGCCGCTGGGTTACACCACGACCAAGGAATACGCCGAGATCGAGTTCACCGGTGCGGTGTGGATGACGGTGGTGTGGGTGGCCTACGCCATCGTGTTCTTCACCACGGTGGTGCAGCGCAAGACCAAGCACATTTATGTCGGCAACTGGTTCTTTGGCGCCTTCATTCTGGTGATTGCCATGTTGCACGTGGTCAACCACCTGGCCATTCCCGTGGACTGGTTCAAGTCCTACCCCGTGTACTCCGGCGCCACAGACGCCATGGTGCAGTGGTGGTACGGGCATAACGCCGTGGGCTTCTTCCTGACCACCGGGTTCCTCGGAATGATGTACTACTTCGTTCCGAAACAAGTCGGACGTCCGATCTACTCGTATCGCCTGTCTATCGTGCATTTCTGGGCACTGATTACGCTGTACATCTGGGCCGGCCCGCACCACTTGCACTACACCGCCCTGCCCGACTGGGCCCAGTCGCTGGGCATGGCCATGTCGATCATTCTGCTGGCGCCGAGCTGGGGCGGCATGATCAACGGCATGATGACCCTGTCGGGCGCCTGGCATAAGTTACGCACCGACCCGATCCTGCGCTTTCTGGTGCTGTCACTGGCGTTCTACGGCATGTCGACCTTTGAAGGTCCGATGATGGCGATCAAGACTGTCAACGCCCTGTCTCACTACACTGACTGGACCATCGGCCACGTACACGCCGGGGCGCTGGGCTGGGTGGCGATGATCACCTTTGGCGCGGTCTATCACATGATCCCCAAACTCTATGGCCGTGAGCAGATGCACAGCGTGGCGCTGATCAACCTGCACTTCTGGCTGGCCACGATCGGCACCGTGCTGTACATCGCCTCGATGTGGGTCAACGGCATTACCCAGGGCCTGATGTGGCGGGCGATCAACGATGACGGCACCTTGACCTACTCGTTTGTGGAGTCGCTGCAAGCCACCCACCCAGGCTTCGTGGTGCGCCTGGTGGGCGGAATATTCTTCCTGACGGGCATGTTGCTAATGGCTTACAACGTGTGGCGCACCGTTCGCGTCCCTGACTTCAAAAAAGCCGAACTCTCGGCGCAAATCGCCTGACCTACGCGGCGCACACCTGCGGGTGTGCGCCGCCACGGGCACGGAGCCGTGACCATGATAGAAATAGCCCTGAACATGCTGGCTGTGACCAGCCTCTACTTCTCAATCAGCTGGTGCCTCAAGCATCAGACCGAGCGCGATATCGATGACGCCAGCCTGATCCCGTTCGCGGACGACCCCGAGGTGGCGCGCCGGGTCGAACAAGCCACGGGCAAGACCATTGAGGCGGTACAGGTCAGCGACGAAGCCGTGCGCCCGCCGGGCTGGGGCACCCTGAAGCTCTAAAACGCGGGTTGCGAACACCTGTAAAGGCGCTTGAGCGCAGACATTGGTTGCATAACCCGGGTCATCGGCGGCATTCTGCCAGACCTGATGTTTTGCGAACTTTTGATCGACGACGCACTCAATCTGTACAGCCATTACACTTTTTCGGACAGAGCACGCCCATGACTTCCAAGCTGGAACAACTCAAGCAGTTCACCACCGTGGTCGCAGACACCGGCGACCTCGACGCGATTACCCGCCTTAAACCCGTCGACGCCACCACCAACCCGTCGCTGCTGCTCAAAGCGGCCGCGATGCCGGGCTATGCCGAACTTTTGCAAAACGCCATCAGCCACGCCAAGGGCGATGTCGGCCTGGCCTGCGATCACTTCGCGGTGTCTGTGGGTAGCGGTATCTTGAAAGTGATTCCGGGGCGCATCTCGACAGAAGTCGATGCCCGCCTGTCGTTTGACGAACCGGCCTTGCTGCAAAAAGCCAACCAGTTGATCGAGCTGTATGACAAAGCAGGCGTGGGCCGTGACCGCGTGCTGATCAAGCTGGCATCGACCTGGGAAGGGATCCGCGCCGCCGAGAAACTGGAGAAGGCAGGCATTCAAACCAACCTGACCCTGCTGTTCTCGTTTGCCCAGGCAGCCGCCTGTGCCGACGCAGGGGTGTTTCTGATCTCTCCGTTCGTGGGCCGCATCTACGACTGGTACAAAAAGTCCACCGGCATCGACTACACCGGCGCCGAAGATCCGGGCGTGCAATCGGTAACCCGCATCTACAACTACTACAAAGCCAATGACTACAAGACCGTGGTCATGGGCGCGAGCTTCCGCAACCTCAACCAGATCGAGCAATTGGCGGGCTGCGACCGTCTGACCATCAGCCCCGACCTGATCGAAAAACTCGCGCAGGAAGACGGCCCGCTGGAACGCAAACTGAGCCCGGGCAATGCGGGCGAGCCGCGCCTGATCCTCAACGAAGCGCAGTTCCGCTGGGCCTCCAACGAAGACGCCATGGCCACCGAGAAACTGGCCGAGGGCATTCGTCAGTTCGCCCGCGATCAGGAAAAACTGGAAGCCCTGTTGTCGGTCAAATAACCCGCCGACATCAATCCCATCCGGCGGCAGCGACGACCCGATCAGGCAGTCGCTGCCACGCTGCGCGCTCAACGACTCAACAGCGCTCCAGCAACCCCCTGACGTACCGGCTCACGCCCTCCTCCAGCCCCAGCATCGGCGCGCGGTAGCCCGCCTCACGCAGCTGAGTCAGATCGGCACAGGTATACACCTGATATTTGCCCTTCAAGCTGTCCGGGAACTCAACGTAATGAATCACCCCTTCCAGTAACGCGGTCTCCAAGGTCAGCGGTGGACGGCCTTCTGCCGCCCGCACTTCATTGATGGTGGCCAGCGCCAACGCATTAAACGCCCTCGGCCGCCCGCTGCCGACGTTGAAAATACCGCTGACGTGGGGGTTGTCCAGCCAGTGAAGATTGACGTTGACCACATCCTCGACCGACACAAAGTCGCGCAGATGCCCGCCCGCCGGGTAGTCGCCATATTCGCCAAACAACTCGACGTAGCTCCGCTCGCGGTACTGGTTAAAGCAATGCCAGACCATCGACGCCATGCGCCCTTTGTGCTGTTCGCGCAGGCCGTACACATTGAAGTACCGCAATCCCACCACCTGACTGCGCGCCTTGGGCAGTAGCTGGCGCACCTTCTGATCAAACAGGCTTTTGGACCAGGCATACACGTTGAGCGGCCGCTCGCACTCGCGCACCTCGCGAAAATCTCGATGGGCGCCATAGACCGCCGCCGACGAGGCGTAAATCAGCGGGATCGACTGGTCCTGACAGGCCTGCAATAACGCACAGCTGTAGCGGTAGTTGTTCTCCATCATGAAACGACCGTCACGCTCCACGGTGCTGGAACAAGCGCCCTGATGCAAAACGGCACGGATATCGCCCAACTGGCGATCCGCAAACCGCTGCACGAAGTCACGTTTGTCGAAGTAATCCGCAATATCACAGTCGGCCAGATTGCGGCATTTATCGCCGTCAGTCAGGTCGTCCACCGCTATGATGTCGCGCTCGCCGCGACTGTTCAGCGCCTTCACCAGGTTGCTGCCGATAAAACCCGCAGCCCCGGTCACGATGATGCTCATCCAGGACCTCCTGCCGATGCATGAAAGGTTTCAGCCTAGGCGTGTTTGCAGGTCCGACATTGAGGCGGGTCAAGGCTTTTTCAAGCGCGCAGACCCAAAGGGATCGACGGCGCACTGAAGGCGCCGTCGCGGTGCTCAAGGGGTGTCACTGCGCGCGTACGCAGTGACAACAGCGCCACTCAGGCGAGAAAGGTTTGCGCCAGGGAATAGACCAGCGAGGAGATGGCCACCAGCCCGATCACGGTGACGAACACGTTGGAGATCGTGCCCGAGTATTGACGCATGGCTGGCACGCGGCGGATGGCATACATCGGCATCAGGAACAGGATGGCCGCGATCACCGGGCCGCCCATGGTTTCGATCATGCCCAGGATGCTCGGGTTAAGGGTCGCCACGGCCCAGCACACGATCAGCATGAAGGCGGCGGTCATGCGGTCCAGGGTTTTGGCTGCCGGGCGCTTGCCGGTTTTCAGCACCAGGCCTTTCAAGCCTTCGCTGGCCCCGATGTAGTGCCCGAGGAACGACTTGGCAATGGCCACGAAGGCAATCAGCGGCGCAGCGAACGCGATGGTCGGGTTGCTGAAGTGGTTGGCCAGGTACGACAGGATCGACAGGTTTTGCGCCTTGGCTTCGGCCAGTTGCGCCGGGGTCAGGGTCAGCACGCAGCTAAAGACAAAGAACAGCACCATGACCACCATCAGCAGGTGCGCACGGGACAGGATCTGCGAGCTGCGCTCATCGGCGTTGTCGCCGTAGCGGCGCTTCTGGTCGACGGCAAAGGCCGAGATGATCGGGGAATGGTTAAACGAAAACACCATCACCGGAATCGCCAGCCACAGCGTATGCAGAAACGCCGAAGGCTGCGGCAGTGTGCTGGCCGTGGTGAGAATGCCGCCGTTCCAGTGCGGGATCAGGAACACCGCCAAAAACAGCAGCGCCACGATGAACGGGTAAACCATCATGCTCATGGCCTTGACGATCACTTGCTCGCCGCAACGTACCACCACCAGCAGCCCGAGGATCAGCACCAGCGACAGAATCGCCCGGGGAGGCGGCGTGATCGACAGTTGGTTGAGCATGAAACTGCCGACCGTGTTGGTCAGCGCCACGCTGTAGATGAGCAAAATCGGGAAGATGGCCAGGAAGTACAGCAGCGTAATCACTGCACCGGCCTTGAGACCGAAGTGTTCCTCGACCACGTCCGTGATGTCAGAACCTTCGCGCCCGGAGAGGACAAAACGGGTCAGGCCCCGGTGGGCGTAAAAGGTCATCGGGAACGCGAGCAACGCCAGAATCAACAACGGCCAGAAACCGCCCAGCCCGGCGTTGATCGGTAAAAACAGTGTGCCTGCGCCAATCGCTGTGCCGAACAGGCCCAGCATCCAGGTGGTGTCTTGGCGGTTCCAGCGAGTGAGCGTCGCGGGTGTCTCGTCGAAACAATCGTCGACGCTATTAGCCTGGTCATTCATCCGGTCGAATCTCCGCTAGCCGGTCGTTACCACGCGGCCGGGGCGGACAAAACACACCTTACAGACAACGCCCCAGCCATAAGAAGGGCGCGATTGTCCGGGATTAGACATAAGAAGCAAAGGTTTAGCTGAGCAAAGGTAAAAAACATTTGCTAGGCCAAAGCCATCTACAGACACCTATTGATACACTCCGCTGACTCAACCTACGCCCATAAGGCCTGTCCTCCCATGACTGTCTCGCACCGCTGCACAGCACTGATCGGACTCATCTGCGCCCTCACTGTGCCTGCCGCCCTGGCCGACGCAACGCTCATCACCTGGCCCGCCGGCTGGGAGGTTCAAGACGTGCCGCCCGCCCCGGACGACAACGGCCAGCGCCAGCGCGCCGTGAAGAACGACGCCAACGGCGACCCGCTGATGGTGATGGAACTGACCCAGACCACCTTGGCGCCCGAGCACCAGGTCAACATGGAGGCCGTTTTGCTGCAAATGCGTAAAACCCTGCAGCAAAACTTCGCCAAGGGCGGCTATCAAAGCGCCTGCAACAAGATCCACCCGAGCACGCTGGGCGGCCTCAAGGCACTCGAAACCACCTGCAAAATCACCCAGAACGGCAACCACGTCATCACTCAGACGCTGGTGGCCGCGACCCGCGAGGCGCACGCCTACGCGTTGTCTTACGCAGGCCCCGCCGACGGCTATAAAGCCACCGAACCACAAGTGCAAGGGATTCGCGGCAGCCTGCGGTTCAGTCAATAAACGGCGCCTGGCACCTTGAATCCCTGGCAACCCTCCCCAACCTGACAAAACTGTCATCCAGCCATCAGTTGACTGACAGCAGGTGTCGGTCAGGCTGACATTTTCTCAAGGCTGCATCTGCGCCTTTTAAGCTGAAGAGGACCTCAATGAAAACCCCACTGCGCGTTGCCGCACTCTCGGCCCTGTTACTGAGCGGCATGGCCCACGCCGCCGAACCCCTGACCATTGATGTTCACCGCGATGCCAATTGTGGCTGCTGCAAAACCTGGATTTCACATCTGCAGGCGAACGGCTTCAAGGTCAATGACCATGTCGAAGCCGACATGAGCAGCGTCAAGCAGCGCCTCGGCGTTCAGCCCCGACTGGCCTCGTGCCACACCGGCGTGATTAACGGCAAATTCGTCGAAGGCCACGTGCCCGCCGACCAGGTGGTTGCCTTGACCCGGCGCGACGACTTGAAAGGGATTGCCGTTCCCGGCATGCCGATCGGCTCTCCCGGTATGGAGATGGGCGATCGCAAAGACGCCTACCAGGTGATCGGCCTGACCCAAGAAGGTCGAGATGTGGTCGTTGCCGAGTACCCCGGTAACTGACCCCGAAAAGCCAGCCCGCGTGCGCTTCAAGGCATCAAGCCAGTCACGGCGGGCTGGCGAACCGTCGGCGTTAAAACACCCGGTTCTGGCTCATTCCAAATCGTTCTAACCCCCGGTTGGCCCTCCCCCGCGTTCCTTGGTAGAACTACACCTATCGGCAGTCGATAAGCCCATATCGCACGATACGATTGAGTTCTGCATCGATCTATTGCCATCTACGTGAAAAAACCACGAGCACACTGCTTCTAATCCGGCTGCCTGGCGCCTACCGGTTTGCCCGATGGCACGCGCGCCATCAATGAAGATTGATCTGACGCAATTGGAGATAAATTTCCTACGCATTATCCATGACTTAGACGTCCGTAATCCGGCTTCTCTCCTACACTCATGGCTTCGTAAATCCTTCGGATGTTTAACGCTAAAAAAAACGAACCTTCTGCAATTGCACCGGGTCAGCTTAACAGTAGGGTCGTCGATTCTTGGTTCAATCCTTGCAACGCCCTCCTCACCCTTTGCGCATTACCACGCGATACACCAAGCAGTGTTGTGCCTGCCCACAGGAAGTGAGTAAGAACCCGACCAGGGGTCGGGGCAGATCAATAAAGATAACGGGAGAACACCATGATCAGTGCTGCTGCGACAAACCCACAGAATTGCCTGAATACGCTGGTCAATGAGGTGATAGCCGGTGCCACCCGGACACCGGCTGGCAAAGTAGCCGTACCGATCGCAGAAGCGCTCCCGATCAACCCGAATAAAAAGAAAGTCCTGTTTGTGACCTCCGAGCTGGCTGATCTGGTAAAAACCGGCGGCTTGGGGGATGTTTCAGCGGCGTTGCCACGCGCCATGCGCCACTTGCACGATGTCCGTGTGTTGATTCCGGGCTATCCGCAGGTGATGAACAGCGACAACCCGATCCACGTGATTGGCGAACTGGGCGGCCATGCCGCGCTGCCACCGTGCAAGATCGGGCGCATGGACCTCAAGGACGGGCTGGTGATCTACGTATTGATCTGCCCCGAGCTGTATGAGCGCGAAGGCACGCCCTATGGCGCCAACAATGGCCGCGACTGGCCCGACAACCACATCCGCTTTGCCCGGTTAGGGCTGGCGGCGGCCGATATCGCCGCCAACCTGGCGCAAATTCACTGGCAGCCCGACCTGGTGCACGCCCACGACTGGCCCGCAGGTCTGGCCCCGGCGTACATGCACTGGCGCGGCCAGCGCACGCCGACGCTGTTCACCATTCACAACCTCGCCTATCAGGGCGTGGTCAGCCTTGCTTGCTGCCCGGAACTGGGCATCCCGTCCCACGCCCTGCAACAGGAAGGCATGGAGTTCTACGGCAAGTTGTCGTTTCTCAAGGCGGGTATGGCCTATTCAAGCCACATCACCACCGTCAGCGCCACCTACGCGCAAGAGATCACCACACCGGCCTTTGGCTGCGGGCTGGACGGCTTTTTGCACAGCAAGACCCAGCAAGGCCTGCTCAGTGGCATCCCGAATGGCATCGATGAAAGCTGGGAAGCGTCCAGCGACCCGCACCTGATAGCACCGTTCTCCCTCGGTGAATGGCAAGGCAAGGCCACCAACGCCGATCACGTGCGCAGCCTGTTTGGCCTGGCCCCGTCCAAAGGCCCGCTGTTTGCCGTGGTCTCGCGACTGGTGTACCAAAAAGGCCTGGACCTCACGCAAGGCGTGGCCGCCTACATCGTGGCCAACGGTGGGCAAATCGCAATCATTGGCCGTGGCGAGCCTGAAGAAGAGCAAGCCATGCGCGAGCTGGCCTTGCGCTTCCCCGGCCAGATCGGCGTGCGCATCGGCTTCAATGAAACCGACGCCCGACGCATGTTCGCTGGCAGTGACTTCCTGTTGATGCCTTCGCGCTATGAACCCTGCGGCCTGAGTCAAATGTACGCGCAACGCTATGGCTCATTGCCCGTGGCGCGCAACACCGGCGGGCTGGCCGACACCATTGAAGATGGCATCACCGGCTTTCTGTTTAACGAATCCACCGTAGACAGCTACGAGCAGGCATTGAGCCGCGCTTTCAAGGTTTTCGCCTTCCCCGACCTGCTGAACGCCATGCGCTGCCGCGCCATGTCGGCCCCCTTCAACTGGTGTCAGGCCGTGGAACCCTACGCCCATCTTTATGAACAACTGGTGGTCAAATCCCTGAGCAGAGCCGGCAAACCCTGACCCGAGGCGTGTACCGATGCCTTTAAAAACCGTGGAACACGGCTCCCATGGTGCTCAGCGACTGGACGCGCATCACACGCGCTTCACTTTGTGGGCGCCCGATGCCTTTTACGTGAGCCTGGAGCTGCGCGACGGACGCTCCCTGCCCCTCATTCCGCAAGCCGATGGCTGGTTTGCACTGGAAATCCCGTGCCCGGCCGGCGCCCGTTATCGCTTCAATATTGATGGCGAACTCGAGGTGCCCGATCCGGCGTCACGGGCGCAGGACGGCGGGCTGGCAGGCTGGAGCGTGGTGGTCGACCCCCGGGACTATCACTGGCGCCATCCTCACTGGAAAGGCCGCCCATGGCAGGAAGCGGTGATTTATGAGGTTCACGTCGGCGCCATGGGCGGCTATGCCAATGTGGCCCGGCACCTGCCCCGGCTGGCTGAGATGGGGGTGACCGCCATCGAGTTGATGCCGCTGGCCCAATGTCAGGGCCAACGCAACTGGGGCTATGACGGTGCCCTGCTGTATGCGCCCCACGACAGCCACGGCTCGCCGCAAGCCCTCAAGCAATTGATTGACGACGCCCATGGCCTGGGGTTGATGGTGATGCTGGACGTGGTCTACAACCACTTCGGGCCGGAAGGTAATTACCTGTCGCGCTATGCCAGCCCCTTTTTTCGTAAAGACAGCCACACCCCGTGGGGCGCCGCGATCGATTACCAACGCCCGCCGGTGCGCGACTTCTTCATCGACAATGCCTTGATGTGGTTGTTGGAGTACCGCTTCGACGGTTTGCGCCTGGATGCCGTACACGCCATTGACGACCCGGCGTTCTTGCATCAGTTAGCCCATCAGGTACGGCGCCACACCGCGCCGGACCGCCATGTGTGGCTGACCCTGGAAAACGAGTTCAATCAGGCGGGCCTGCTGGAAAAATCCTTTGACGCGCAATGGAATGATGACGGCCATAACACCTTGCATGTGTTGCTGACCGGCGAAACAGACGCCTATTACGCGGAGTTCGCCGACAACCCCACGCAAAAACTGGCGCGCTGCCTGAGCCAGGGTTTTGTGTTCCAGGGCGAAGACAACCGACACGGGGTGGCGCGCGGTGAACCCAGCGGTCATCTGCCGCCCAGCGCGTTTGTGCTGTTCTTGCAGAACCACGATCAGATCGGTAATCGTGCAGCGGGCGAGCGTTTGCACCATTTGTGTGCACCCCAGGCCTTGCGGGCTGCCACCGCCTTGCTGCTGTTGTCGCCGATGATCCCCTTGTTCTTTATGGGGGATGAAAGCGCGGCGCCCGAACCGTTTCTGTTTTTCACCGATTACACCGGCGAACTGGCCGACGCTGTGCGTGAAGGCCGACGCAAGGAATTTGCCGAGTTCAGCACCTTCGCCTCGCCTGACGCGCATTCGACCGTGGCCGACCCGAACGCCCCTGAAACCTTTGCCCGCTCGCGCCCGGATTTTCGGGTGCCGGAGCGTGGTCCGCGCCGCGAGATGCTCACGCTGTACCAGCACCTGCTAGCACTGCGCCAGCAACAGATCGTGCCGCGCCTTGAAGGTTCGCAGGCCTTGGGCAGCAAAGTGCTGGCCGAAGGCGCCGTCACCGCCAGTTGGCGTCTGGGCGATGCCAGTGTGCTGCACATCACCGTGAACCTGAGCGGGCAGAGCGTGCCTTTTGTGGCGCCACTTGCCCAACCGGTCCTGTTCCAGACCCCACCCGATATGACCCTCGACGTGCAACAGCATCAGCGGCTGGTGCCTTACAGCGCGCTAGTCAGCCTGGTGCCGCCACCGACCCTTTCGCCCTTGATGGAGAGCGCCCATGAGTGACGCGCAACTGGAAATACTGGCGAGCCGTGCCGGACTGGCCGTGGACTGGGTAGATGCCAACGGCACCCCGCAGCGGGTTTCACCCCCTGTGCTGCGGGCGGTGCTCGCCGGGTTGGGCTTGCCCGCCGACAGCGACGAAGCCATCGAAACAAGCCTGCTCAACCTGCAACTGGAACAGCAAAACAAGCGCCTGCCGCCCCTGCTGACCGCCGACGTGGGCCGCAGCCTGGACCTGACCCGCTACTTTCACCCGCACAGCCAATGCGTGGTTCACCTCGAAACCGGCGGCTCGCTGGACATTGAGCTGGACGCCGACGCCTACCTGCCGGGCATGATCCCGGTGGGCTATCACCGGGCGCAAATCGGGGAACAACACTTCACGCTGGCCGTCGCCCCCGCACGCTGTTACAGCATCGCAGATGCGACGGACAGCGATACGCCGCGCACTTGGGGCTTAAGCACGCAGCTATACAGCCTTGTAAGACCGGGCGACGGTGGACTGGGCGACACCCAGGCGCTGGAAACCTTCGCCAAGGCCGCCGGAGAACGGGGGGCCGATGCACTGGCCATCAGCCCGATGCACGCCATGTTCAGTTGCGACCCCGACCGCTACAGCCCGTATTCACCCTCCAGCCGTTTGTTCCTCAACTATCTCTATGCCGCCCCGGCCAGCGTGCTGGGCGACAGCGTGGTACAGCAGGCCATTGATGACAGCGGCCTGCGCGAAGAATGGCAGCGCCTGGAACACCTGCCGCTGATCGACTGGCCCGCCGCCACCCGTGCCCGGCAAACCTTGCTGCGCGCACTCTACGAAGACTTCGTGGTGGGCGAGCAGCCGCTGCGAGAGGATTTCAACGCCTTTTGCGACAGCGGCGGCGAATCACTGGAAAACCACTGCCGCTTCGAAGCCTTGCAGGTTCAGCGGCGCAGCGAGCAACTGAGCCAGGACTGGCGCGAGTGGCCCGAACAGTGGCGCGACCCCAACAGCCCTGCCCTGTTGCTGTTTGCTGAAGAACACCGCCATGACATCGGCTTTTACGCGTTTTGCCAATGGCTGGTCGCACGCTGCCTGGCCAAGGCCCACAAAGCGGCGCGCGACAGCGGCATGGCCGTGGGCCTGATCGCTGACCTGGCCGTCGGGGCAGATGGCGCCGGCAGTCAGGCCTGGTGCCGACAGGACGAACTGCTGTCGCAACTCACCGTGGGCGCACCGCCCGACCTGCTTAACCGCCAAGGTCAGGGCTGGGGCATTTCGGCATTCTCACCGGACGGCCTCAAGCGCAACGGCTTTCGTGCGTTCATCGAAATGCTGCGGGCCAACTTTGCCCACGCGGGTGGCCTGCGCATCGACCACGTCATGGGCTTGCAACGGCTGTGGGTGATTCCCCTGGGAGCAACCCCGGCTGACGGTGCCTATTTGTATTACCCGGTTGAAGACCTGCTGCGCCTGCTGGCCCTGGAGTCATTGCGCCATCGCGCGATTGTCCTCGGTGAAGACTTGGGCACGGTGCCTGAAGGCTTGCGCGACAAGCTCAGCGAACGCGCCATCCTCGGCATGCGCATCCTGTTGTTTGAACAAGATTACGGCGCCCGCTTCAGGCCAGTGCTGGAATGGCCGGACACGGCACTGGCCACCACCAGCACCCATGATCTGCCGACCCTCAATGGCTGGTGGCATGAACGGGACATCGACTGGAACGCACAACTGGGGCTGGTGGACGCCGACACCGAAGACCATTGGCGCGACAACCGTGCCCACGAGCGCAACGGTCTGCATCACGCGCTGAGCCTCGATCCGCAGAATTTTCAGGAAGAAGCCACCGGCGCCGATCAGGTGCTCAACGCCAGCGCGCGCTTTTTGGGCCACACCCATGCGCCTCTGGTGTTGCTGCCTGTCGAGGATGCGCTGGGCGTGCTGGAGCAAGCCAACCTGCCGGGCACCGTGGGCACTCACCCCAACTGGCGACGACGCCTGCCGGTCGAGTGTGCTGCCTTGCTCGACCTTCCCCAGGTCGCCCGCCGCCTTGAGCTGCTGGCCTGTGCGCGCCTGCAGGCGCAGGAGCGTGATGAATGCACACACTGAGCACACCGATTCTGCGCGCCACCCAGCGTCTGCAATTTCACACAGGTTTCACCCTGGACGATGCGCGCCTGCAGGTGCCGTACTTTGCGCGCATGGGCATCAGCCACCTCTACGCTTCGCCGTTGCTGACGGCGCGGGACGGGTCGATGCACGGCTACGACGTGGTCGATCCGACCCGCGTAAGCCCCGCGCTCGGTGGTGAAGCTGCGCTGCGGCGCCTGGTGGCCGAGCTGCGCGCCCATGACATGGGGCTGATCCTCGATGTGGTGTCCAACCACATGGCGGTGGGCGGTGCTGACAACCCGTGGTGGCTGGACCTGCTGGCCTGGGGCCGCGCCAGCCCCTACGCGGAGTTTTTCGACATCCAGTGGCATTCCCCCGACCCCTTGCTCGAAGGGCAATTGCTGCTGCCCTTTTTGGGTAACGACTACGGCGCCACGTTAAATGCCGGGGAACTGCCCTTGCGTTACGACGCGCAGTTGGGCCGCTTCTACACCGAGCACGGTCATCACCACTTCCCGATTTGCCCGCTGGATTATGGCTTCTTGCTGCACATCAGCGGCCAGCCCGACCTGCAATTTCTTGGCGAACGATTTACCGCGCTGCATCCGCTGCCCCACCCACGGGAGCACTCGGCGCCGCTGCATGCGGAGCTGGCCGCGCTCAGTGCCCGACCTGAGGTGCTGGCCGCCATTGAACAGCAACTGACGTGTTTCGATGCGCGCCACCCCAGCGGCCTGGAACGCCTGCATGCCCTGCTCGAACGTCAGTCTTATCGGCTGGCCAGTTGGCGCACGGCTGCCGACGACATCAACTGGCGGCGGTTTTTCGATGTCAACGAACTGGCCGGGCTGCGGGTCGAGCGGCCCCGCGTGTTTGAAGCCACCCATCAGAAGATCTTCGACCTGATCCGCGACGGGCTGGTGGACGGTTTGCGCATCGACCACGTGGACGGTCTGGCCGATCCCCGTGGCTACTGCCGCAAGTTAAGACGCCGCGTGGATGCCCTCGCACCCGACCGCCACGTGCCGATCTATGTCGAAAAAATCCTGGGGGCCGAAGAATCCCTGCCCGATGACTGGCAGGTTGACGGCACCACCGGCTACGAGTTCATGGACCAGGTCTCGCTGTTACAACACGACCCCGCAGGCGCCGCGCCGCTGGCCAGCCTTTGGGCCGAGCACAGCGAACGCCCCGGCGACTTCCGCGAGCAGGCGCTGCTGGCCCGACAACAGATCCTCAACGGTTCGCTGGCGGGCGATTGCGACCGCGTCGCCCTGGCCCTGCGTGATGTGGCCCGTGACGACCTGATGACCCGCGACCTGACGCTGGGCGCCATTACCCGTGCGTTGCAAGCGCTGGTGGTGCATTTCAGCGTGTACCGCACCTACATCAACGCCGCCGGGCGCAGTGCGGCCGATGACGAGGTGTTTCGCCGCGCCATGGAGGGCGCCCGCAATGACCTGAGCGAAGCCGACTGGCCGGTGCTGGAGTCCTTGCAACGCTGGTTGGGGGGCGATAACTGGCGCACCCGGCCTTACGGGCGCTCGCGCAAATTGCTCAAGCGCGCCTGCGTGCGTTTTCAACAACTCACCTCACCCACCGCTGCCAAGGCGGTGGAAGACACCGCGTTCTACCGCTATGGGGCGCTGCTCTCGCGTAACGATGTGGGCTTTGATGCCGAACGCTTCAGCGCCCCGGCGCAGGTCTTTCACCAGACCTGTGCCGAGCGCCTGTTGCATTTTCCCGACACTCTGTTGGCCACGGCCACCCACGACCACAAGCGCGGCGAAGACTGCCGCGCACGGCTGGCGGTGATCAGCGAAAAGAGCGCCGACTACGCGCGGTGCATTGCACGCTGGCGCCCGATGGCCCGCGCCCTGCGCAGCCACCGCGAAGGGCCATCGGCGGGCGATGAGTTGCTGCTCTACCAGATTCTGCTGTCGACCTGGCCACTGACGCTATCACCCGATGACCCGCACGGCTTGGCGCACTACAACGAACGGGTGTGGCAATGGCAGCTCAAGGCCCTGCGCGAGGCCAAACTCGACACCCAATGGGCCGCGCCCAACGAGGCTTACGAGCAAGCGGTTCAGGCCTTCATTGAACAGCTGCTATTACATCCCCAAGGCGCCGCCCTGCGCGCCGAGATTCATGCCTTCAGTGAACAGTTGGCTCCGGCTGGCGCCCTGAACAGCCTGGCGCAATGCGTGCTCAAACTGACCACGCCGGGCGTGCCGGACCTCTATCAAGGCACCGAGTTCTGGGACTTCAGCCTGGTCGACCCCGACAACCGCCGCCCCGTGGACTTCGCCCTGCGCCAGCAACAGCTGGACATCCACGCGCCTGCGCCTGCGCTGCTCGATGACTGGCGCAGCGGTGCGATCAAACAGGCCGTAATCGCCCGCACCCTGGCCATGCGCGCTGAACACCCGATGTTGTTCGCACGCGGGCGTTATCAGCCGTTGCACGTGACCGGCCCCCATGCCGATCGGGTGCTGGCGTTTGCGCGTGAGTGGCAAGGTCAATGGGCCGTGGTGGTGGTCCCCCGTTTGAGTGCCCCACTGCTGCAAAACAACCCTTTGCCGTTGATTAATCCACGTGAATGGGCAGATACCCGCCTCGAATTACCGTTCGACGGAACTGAGCACAAATTAAATGGATTTTTTGCGCACCCCGTAGTCACTAACAATAAGGCGATAAGGGTCAGCGACGCTCTCGGTTCGTTCCCCGTCAACCTCATGATCACCACTTGATTCCAGGAGCTTTGCGATGAATAACGACGACAAACGCATTCGTGAATTTGCCTACCAGATCTGGGAATCCGAAGGCAAACCCGAAGGTCAGGAAGCACGTCACTGGGAAATGGCCCACACGCTGGCCCAGGCCGAAGCGCTGGCCCCTAAAAAAGCCGCCTCCAGCAAAGCCAAACCCAAGGCAGCCCCGGCCGCCAGCGTGAAACCGGCCGCTAAAGAGCCCGCGGCGAAAAAACCGCGCGCACCGCGCAAGCCCGCGTCTTGACTGCCCGGTGCGTCACGCCCTGACGCACCGCACCGCACCCCGTTTTTAACAGGACCGTAATGCCTGACGGCCGCGCTTTGCCTGCCGTTTGTGAAGCCCTCGATACAGCCAGGAGTCACTATGACCAAGCGCAAGTCAGCCCCACCCGTTACACCGGACGTTGAACCCTCACGCCTCAG
Organism: Pseudomonas sp. BS-2016; assembly: GCF_001806145.1. NCBI lineage: Bacteria > Pseudomonadati > Pseudomonadota > Gammaproteobacteria > Pseudomonadales > Pseudomonadaceae > Pseudomonas > Pseudomonas sp. BS-2016. Next base: position 41,290 of record NZ_MLCT01000038.1, on the reverse strand, counting down.
GGAGGGCCTGCCCTTCCCGCTCGGCGCCACATGGGACGGGCTAGGTGTTAACTTCGCGATTTTTTCGGCCAACGCCACCAAGGTCGAGCTGTGCCTGTTTGATGAAACCGGTGAAGTGGAACTCGAACGCATCGAACTGCCGGAGTACACCGACGAGACCTACCACGGGTATTTGCCCGATGCGCACCCCGGCCAAATCTACGGCTACCGGGTCTACGGCCCGTATGACCCGCAAAACGGCCATCGCTTCAACCACAACAAATTGCTGATCGACCCCTACGCCAAACAACTGGTGGGCGAACTCAAGTGGTCCGAAGCCCTGTTCGGCTACACCATCGGCCACCCGGACGGCGATTTGAGCTTCGATGAACGCGACAGCGCGCCGTTCGTGCCCAAATGCAAGGTCATCGACCCGGCCCATACCTGGGGCCACGACCACCGCCTGATCGTGCCGTGGGACAAAACCATCTTTTATGAAACCCACGTGCGCGGCATCAGCATGCGCCACCCCGACGTGCCGGACGCCGTGCGCGGCACCTTTGCCGGGTTGATGGTAGACGAGGTGATCGAGCACATTCGCAAACTCGGGGTCACCAGCGTCGAGCTGCTGCCGGTGCATGCGTTCGTCAACGACCAGCACCTGCTGCAAAAGGGCATGACCAACTACTGGGGCTACAACAGCCTGGCGTTCTTCGCCCCCGACCCGCGCTACCTGGCCAGCGGCAAGATTGCCGAATTCAAGGAAATGGTCGCGCACCTGCACGAGGCCGGGCTCGAGGTGATTCTGGACGTGGTCTACAACCACACCGCCGAGGGCAACGAGCAAGGCCCGACCCTGTCCATGCGCGGCATCGACAACGCGTCGTACTACCGCCTGATGCCAGACGACAAGCGCTACTACATCAACGATTCCGGCACCGGCAACACGCTGGACCTGAGCCACCCGTGCGTGCTGCAAATGGTCACCGACTCGCTGCGCTATTGGGCCCATGAGATGCATGTCGACGGGTTCCGCTTTGACCTGGCCACGATTCTGGGCCGCTACCACGACGGTTTTAACGAGCGGCACAGTTTCCTCGTGGCCTGCCGTCAGGACCCATTGCTGCGGCAAGTGAAAATGATCGCAGAACCCTGGGACTGCGGCCCCGGCGGCTACCAGGTCGGGGGCTTCCCGCCGGGCTGGGCCGAGTGGAACGACCGCTTTCGCGACACTGTGCGGGCCTTCTGGAAAGGCGACGACGGGCAACTGGCCGACTTCGCGGCACGCATGACCGCCTCCGGCGAGCTGTACAACCAGCGCGGACGGCGGCCTTATTCCTCGGTCAACTTCATCACCGCCCACGATGGCTTCACGTTGCACGACCTGGTGTCCTACAACGACAAGCACAATGAAGCCAACGACGAAAACAACCAGGACGGCAGCAACAACAACCTGTCATGGAACCACGGCGTCGAAGGGCCTACCGACGACCCCGAAATCAATGCCCTGCGCCTGCGCCAGATGCGCAACTTCTTTGCCACCCTGCTGCTGGCCCAAGGCACACCGATGATCGTCGCCGGGGATGAATTCGCCCGGACCCAGCACGGCAATAACAACGCCTACTGTCAGGACAGCGAAATCGGCTGGATCAACTGGGACCTGGACGAGGACGGCAAGTCGCTGCTCAAGTTCGTCAAGCGCCTGATCAAATTGCGCAACAGCTACCCGATCCTGCGCCGTGGCCGCTTTCTGGTGGGGCATTACAACGAGGAGCTGGGGGTCAAGGACGTCACGTGGCTGGCCCCGGATGGCAATGAAATGTCCATCGAACAGTGGGAAGACCCGCAAAGCCGCAGTTTCGGCATGCTGCTCGACGGCCGGGCGCAGGTGTCCGGGGTCCAGCGCTCAGGCGCCGACGCCACGTTGCTGATCGCGTTCAACGCCCAGCACGACGGCGTGGACTTCATCTTGCCCCACGTGCCCGAAGGCACAGGCTGGATCTGCAAGTTCGACACCTTCGACCCGGACTTCAAGAGCCCGCACACCCTGGCGTTCGGCAGCACGTACGGCGTTAACGGCCGTTCGGTGGCGCTGTTCGAACTGGAGCATCTCAAGGACGCGGGCTGACCATGAATCTGCATGATTTTCTCGAAGATTGTGCCTCGCCCCTGAACACCCCGCAGGCACTGGGGCAGTGCTTGCGGCACATGGTCGAGGCCGGGCTGGATCAATTGCCCCTGCCCGGCAGCGGATTGACCCTGCAACGCTGGCAGCAACTGGCGCTGGTGGCCGGGCATGACCTGGGGCTGTGCAAAGTGTACGAAGGCCACACCGATGCACTGGCCACGCTGCGTGAACTGGGCGCCCGGCCGGTGCCTCCCGGCAGCACGTGGGGCCTGTGGGCCGCCGAGCCGCCCAACGCCCGCGTGCACCTGCGCGAGGTCAACGGCCACTGGCGGATCAGCGGGCGTAAAGCCTGGTGCTCGGGGGCGGGCGTGGTCAGCCACGGGTTGCTCACGGTCTGGGATGAACAAGGCGGCCAGCAACTGGTGGCGGTCGACATGCAACAGCCGGGGGTCAGCGTTTCCAGTGAAGGCTGGGAAGCCGTGGGCATGGCGGCGACGGCCAGTGTCGACATTCTGTTTGAGCAGGTGCCCTGCACCCGCGTGGGCCAACCCGGCGACTATTTGCGTCGCCCCGGCTTTTGGCAGGGCGCCATCGGCATTGCCGCGTGCTGGTATGGCGCGGCGTACCGGCTGGGCGAGTCCCTGCAACAACACGCTGCCCAACGCGCCGAACCCCATGCACTGGCGCATTTGGGCGCGGTGCAGGCGGCGCTGTTCGGGGCACGCAACACCCTTATCGTGTGCGCAGGGCAGCTGGACGAAGCGCCCACCGCCGACTGTCAGGCACTGGCCCGCCAAACCCGGGCGCAGGTCGAAGACGTTGCCGAACAGGTGCTTCGCCACGTCGGCCGCGCACTGGGGGCCGGGCCGTTTTGCAAAGACCCGCACTTTGCCCGCCTGAGCGCTGACCTGCCGGTTTACCTGCGCCAAAGTCATGCTGAACGCGACCTGGAAGCCTTGGGCGAATGGGCCGCGCAAACGCCTCGGAGGCACTGGCCCCTATGAAAGAAAACCTGATTGTGGGCAGCGGCACACCGCTGCAACACTGGCGCGACTCTCAACGGCTGGCCAATTTGCCGTCGGTGGAGGTGACCGAACTGGTGCCGCAAGGCTCGCGGGCGGTCATCGTCGCCCCGCACCCGGACGACGAAGTGTTGGGCACCGGCGGCCTGCTGCAACTGATCAACACCCTCAACCTCCCGCTGTTGCTGATCTCGGTCACGGATGGCACCGCCAGCCATCCCGGCTCCAGCTTATGGCCCGCGTGCGATTTGGCGTACCAACGCGCCCTCGAATCGGAAGAAGCCTTGACCCGCCTGGGCCTGCCGGTGACTGAACTGCACTGGGTCCGGGGCGGTTTTGCTGACAGCCAGGTGGCGGCCGATGAAGCGTTGCTCACCGCCTTTATCGAACAGCACCTTAAACCCGACGATGTGGTGTTCAGCACGTGGTGCCGCGATGGCCACTGCGATCACGACGCCGTCGGCCGCGCCAGCCGCCAAGCGGCGGCCAACGTGGGCGCCTGCGTGCATGAACTGCCGATCTGGACCTGGCACTGGGCGCATGACGACGACCCGCGCGTGCCGTGGGAACGGGCTCGACGCCTCGACCTCAGCGCCCACGCGGTGGCGCGCAAACGCTATGCCGCACAGGCCTTCACCAGCCAGATCCACGAAGACCCGAGCACCGGTGCCGGGCCGGTACTCGGCGCACTGGCGCTGGAACGGTTGCTGCAACCCTATGAAGTTGTTTTTGTACAGGGATGAACCATGAGTGTCTCGACTGCTTTTTTTGATCAGCTCTACGCCCACAACAATGACCCGTGGGCCTTTCGCGAGCGTTGGTATGAACAACGCAAACGCGCCATCACCCTGGCCAGCCTGCCGCGCCAGCATTACCCGGCGATTTTTGAGGTGGGCTGCGCCAATGGCGAGTTAAGCGCCGGGCTGGCGCAGCGTACCGACTGGCTGCTGGCGTGCGACACCTCGACCAAGGCCGTGGAACTGGCGCGCCAGCGTCTGAGCGACTGCCCCAACGTTGAAGTGCGCAAAAGCCGCGTGCCTGAACAGTGGCCCGAGCGCCGCTTCGACCTGATCGTCATCAGCGAAGTGGCGTATTACCTGGACCCTAAAGCGCTGGAAGAGTTGATCGAACTGGCGCTGCTCAGCCTGGCCCCCGACGGCCAACTGCTGGCCTGTCATTGGCGACCGGCCATCGAAGGCTGCGCGCTGACCGGTGACGAGGTGCACGCCCTGCTCCACAACGCGTTGGGCTGGCCGCGACTGGCGCAGCACGTTGAAGACGATTTCATCCTTGAAGTGTGGGGCCGCGACCCTATGTCTGTAGCCAGCCTGGAGGGATTGCGATGATCGGCGTGCTGATTCCCGCGCATAACGAACAGGCACTGATTGCCCATTGCCTGCATGCCGTGCTCAGCGCCAGCCGTCATCCGCAGCTCAAGGCAGAACCGGTGCGCGTGCTGGTGGTGCTCGACAGTTGCGACGACCTGTCGGCCGACATTGCGGCGCAATACGACGTCGACGTGCTGGCGATTAATGCCCGTAACGTGGGCGCCGCCCGTGGCGCCGGTGCGCAATGGCTGTTGGAACGCGGCGCACGCTGGATCTCGTGTACCGATGCCGACAGCCGCGTGGCAGAAGATTGGCTGGTGGCGCAGTTGGCGTTGGGCAAAGACGCGGTGTGCGGCACGGTGACCGTCGAAGACTGGGGCAGCGCCATCGATGAGGCCGCCCGCGCCCGCTACCAGGCGGCCTATGAAGCACGGGACGGCCATCGGCATATCCATGGCGCCAACCTGGGCTTCAGTGCCAACGCCTACCGGCGCGCCGGGGGATTCCAGCCGCTGGCGTGTCACGAAGACGTGCACCTGGTCAAGCAGCTGGAGGCGTGCGGCGCGTCCATCGCCTGGAGCCACCGCCCGCAAGTCATCACCAGCGCCCGGCTCGACTGCCGCGCCGCAGGCGGCTTTGGTGATTACTTAAGGTCGCTGCTTAGCGTGGCCGAACATGACCAACATCAAGCGGGGTCGCGACCCGACGCGCTATAAAAAGGCAGTGCCGCACCTGAACGGTCTGTCTCGGCCTGCGTCGAACCCAGGTGACCCCACGCACAGGAGAGACCATGACCCTCGATATAGCCGGTAACAACCTTGAACCCCCTGCTCCGCTGACAGCGCCTGCCGTGCACCGCATGAAGGTGCTGACCGTCAACACCCACAAAGGGTTTACCGCCTTCAATCGACGTTTCATCCTGCCGGAACTGCGCGACGCCGTGCGCAGCACCGGGGCCGATCTGGTGTTTTTGCAGGAAGTGCTCGGCGAGCATGAGAAACACGCCTCGCGCTACGACCAATGGCCTGCCATGTCGCAGTACGAGTTTTTGGCCGACAGCATGTGGAACGATTTTGCCTACGGTCGCAATGCGGTTTACCCGGACGGCCACCACGGCAATGCCGTGCTGTCCAAATACCCGATCAAATCGTGGCGCAATCTGGACGTCTCCATCACCGGCCCGGAACGCCGCGGCCTGCTGCACTGCGTACTGGATGTACCCGGCCATGACCAAGTGCACGCGATTTGCGTGCACTTGAGCTTGCTGGAAAGTCATCGCCAGTTACAGATTGTGTTGCTCAACCAACTGCTCAAATCCTTGCCGCCCGAAGACCCGGTCATCATCGCCGGGGACTTCAACGACTGGAAACAGCAAGGCAACGCCGCCCTCAGGCAGCGAGACGACCTGCATGAGGCCTTCGAGCGCCACCACGGCAAACTGGCGAAAACCTACCCGGCGCGCTGGCCCCTGCTGAGGCTGGACCGCATTTACCTGCGCAACGCCCGCAGCCGCAACCCGCAAATCCTCGACGGCAAACCCTGGACTCACCTATCGGACCATTTGCCGTTGTCGGTCGATGTGCATTTGTAGTCACTGCCGCTAGTCACTGCCGGGGCGTGCCCCGGCAGTGACCGGTCAGTGCGGTTTAAGGATCAACACCCCCAGCGGTGGCAGGTTCAGGGCCAGTGAATGGGTTTGCCCATGGCTGGGCAGCGCCTCAGTGCCCACGCCTCCGCCATTGCCATAGTTGGAGCCCGCGTAAGTATCGGCGTCGCTGTTGAGCACTTCTTGCCAAGTGCCCGCGAACGGCACGCCAATCCGGTATCCCTGACGCGGCACGGGGGTGAAGTTGGCCACCACCAACAGCGGCTGGCCATCTTTGCTCCAGCGCAACCACGCATACACGCTGTTGGTGGCGTCATCGCCGATCAGCCATTGAAAGCCCTGCGCCACGTCGTCCTGATCGTGCAGGGCCGGGCAATCGCGGTACAGGCGGTTCAAGTCACCCACCAGCTTCTGCACGCCTTGGTGTTCGGGGTATTGCAGCAAGTACCAGTCCAGTTGCTGATCGTGGTTCCACTCGCGCCACTGGCCAAACTCACAGCCCATGAACAGCAGCTTTTTGCCCGGATGGGTCCACATGAAACTCAGGTACGCCCGTAAGTTGGCAAACTTCTGCCAGCGATCGCCGGGCATTTTGTCGATCAACGAGTGTTTGCCGTGCACCACTTCGTCGTGGGAGATCGGCAGGATAAAGCGCTCGGTCCAGGCATACACCAGCCCGAAGCTCAGCTCGTTGTGGTGGTGCGCGCGGTAAACCGGGTCTTGCTGAATGTAGTGCAGCGAATCATGCATCCAGCCCATGTTCCATTTGTAGGAAAACCCCAACCCGCCTTCATCGGTGCGCTGACTGACGCCCGGCCAGGCCGTGGACTCTTCAGCGATCATCAGCGCGCCGGGGGCTTCAAGTGCCACCACGTCGTTGAGGTGGCGCAAAAAGTCGATGGCTTCCAGGTTCTCCCGCCCGCCATGCCGGTTCGGGATCCACTCACCGGGTTGACGCGAATAATCGCGGTACAGCATGGAGGCCACTGCATCCACCCGCAGCCCGTCGATGTGGAAGTCTTTGAGCCAGTGCAGCGCGGACGCCAGCATAAAACCGTGAACTTCGGTGCGCCCCAGGTTGTAGATCAGGGTGTTCCAGTCTTTGTGGAAGCCTTCGAGCGGGTTGGCGTATTCGTACAGCGCCGTGCCATCAAACTGGGCCAGACCGTGCTCGTCATTGGGGAAATGCGCCGGCACCCAGTCCAGAATCACGCCGATACCCGCCACGTGACAGGCATTCACAAACGCGCCGAAGTCATCCGGCGAGCCATACCGCGCACTCGGAGCGAATTGCGACAGCGGCTGATAGCCCCACGAGCCGCCGAACGGGTGTTCCATGATCGGCATCAGCTCGATGTGGGTGAAGCCCATCTCACGCACGTAAGGGATAAGCCGCTGCGCCAATTCGTGCCAGGTGTATTGGCGGGCCACTTCGCCCACCTCGTCCACTTCGCACTGCCACGACCCGACGTGCAGTTCGTAGATCGACAACGGCGCGTCGGGGCGTTGCAACTGGCCACGGGCCTGCATCCAGTCCTGGTCCTGCCAGTCCACCGCCAGCGGCGAGGCGACTTTGGACGCGGTCTGCGGCGGCCGTTGCGTGGCAAGGGCCATGGGGTCGGCCTTGAGCGGCAAAATCCCGTGTTCACCCAGAATTTCGTATTTGTAGGCTTCACCCGCCTGTAAACGCGGGATAAAAATTTCCCACACCCCGCTCGGATGGCGCAGGCGCATCGGGTGGCGGCGGCCATCCCAGATATTGAAATCGCCCACCACCGACACGCGCCGGGCATTGGGCGCCCACACGGCAAAGCGCACGCCGGGGACGCCGTCGACGCTCATCACCTGAGCGCCCAGGCAATGACTGAGGTCGCGGTGATTGCCTTCGGCAAACAGGTACAGGTCCATCTCGCCCAACAGCGGGCCGAAGCTGTAGGGGTCTTCGCTGGTTTGCTCGCCCCCGGCCCACTGGATACGCAATGCGTACGCACGCGGCTCGGCGAACTGGCCGACGAACAACCCCGGCACGTCAGGGCACGACAACGGCCCCAGCACGTCGCCTGTCTCGCGGTCGACCACATTGACGCTCAACGCCTGCGGTAAAAACGCCCGAATGTAATACCCGCCTAGCCCGTCCGCATGGGGGCCCAACACCGAAAAAGGATCGCGGTGCTCGGCGTTAATCAACGCCTCAATGTCTTGCCGAGTGGGCAATAAACCACCACGTGCCTTACCCAGATCCTTGCCAGCACTCATTGTTTCTCTCCGTTCAAAGGCTTGGACATGCCTGGCACCTGACTGAGCAAGGCGCTCAGCCCGCGCAGTGGAACCTGTAGCCAGGCAGGCCGGTTGGCCGCTTCATAGATCACTTCATAGGCCGCCTTTTCCAGGCTGAAGAGGGTCAGTGCAGCCTGCGGGCCACCCTCCACCTTCCAGCCTGAAGCCAGATTAGCTGTTGCGTGGGAATACGCCTGCGTCAAGGCACCGCGCGCTTGCTCAAGGTAACGCTCGACCACGCGCTGGCGGGCCAGGTCGGCTTCGGGCGAATGGTCCGCCTGTTGCACCTGTGCCACCGCCATGGCGGCGGCGTAGTCGAACGAACGCAGCAGCCCGCTGAGGTCTTTGTACGGGCTGTGACGGCTGCGTCTTTCTTGCAAGGGCCGCGCCGGTTCACCTTCAAAGTCGATGAAATACGCATCGCCCTGCACCACCAGCACCTGCCCCAAGTGCAAGTCGCCATGCACGCGAATCAGGGGACCGCCGAGGGTGTGATCGGCCAAGGAGGTGATGTAAGCGCCGATCTCGCGCTCATGTTTGAGCCAGTGCTTGACCTGCGTCTGATCCTCGGCGGACAACTGCGACAGGTGAGCGTCGAGTTGCTGCAACGCCGCGTGGACCTGCCGACTGATGGCCGTGGCCCAATGGCGTGCCTCTTTCGCGCCGGTGGTCTGCGGCGTGAAATCCGGGTTGTCGGTCGCGCTGGCCAGCACCTGATGCATTTCGCCCAGCCGGCGGCCCAGCACGGCCGCAAAGTCGGCCAGCTCGCCGAGGGCGTTGTAGTGCTGATCGTGTTCGGACATGGCATCCGCCAGTTCGTCACGTATGGCGCGCTCCAGATTGTTTTGGGTCCAGGTCCACGCATCGCCCTGATTGCTCAGATAGCCTTGGGCGATCATCAGCAAGGTGCTTTCGCCGTCGGCGTCATGGCGCTCCACGGCACCGAGCAACGGAGAAATATTCGGGTAGCCCGCCGCCGTGAGGTAAGCGCCCATTTCCAGCTCCGGGTGCACGCCGGTGCTGAGCTGACGAATGAGTTTGAGCACCAGGGTGCCGCCGACCACCACCGAGCTGTTGGACTGCTCGGCCGACAGGTAACGAATCTCGCTGTTTTCATCCAGATCCTGTTCAGCCCACTGCGCGGTCGGGGTGAACCGGATCTGACCTGCGTCACTGTCCAGCACCGTACCGGCGTGTAGGTGGCTCAACACCGTGCGCACAAACGGTTCAAGGCTGAACGCATCGGTAATGAACCCGACCTGACGCACCCGTCGGGCGCGGCACAGGACCAATTGCTGAGCCAGGGCGCTGACGGGCTGATCTTCACCCACGACCCCGAGCGGCAGTTGGTAGCGACGCGGCTGACCGCCCGCGGTCACCCGCACTTCGGTCAGCAACATCGGCGTGTCGGCCTGCCCCAGGCGTGTGCCGTACACCCATTCCACGTGCTCGATAGGCGCGCCTTTTTGCCCGTACCAGCGCTGCTTGGGCAGCCAGGCAGGCAGGGTGACGCGCTCCAGGGTGGTGCGGGTCGGCGCTTCGAGCACTTCTTCAATGCGTTTTTTGATCACCAGCGTGACCAGCTCCGGCAGGCTTTGTACCGGCTCGGCGTGCCAGCCCGGCATTTGGCTTTCCGGCGCCAGCAGGAACCAATAGAAGCCATATGGCGCCAGCGTCAGCATGAAGTGCAACTGGCCAATCGGCGGGAACGCATTACCACCGAGCATTTCCACCGGCACCCGGCCGCCGTACTCGCTGAGGTCCAGCTCAACCGCCTGGGCGCTGCGTGACACGTTGGCCACGCAGAGGATGGTTTCGTTCTTACCCTGGCTGTCGGTGTATTCGCGAATGTAGGCCAGCACCCTGCGGTTGCTCGGTGACAGCATTTTCAGGCTGCCGCGGCCGAAGGCTTGCTGTTGCTTGCGCACGGCCAGCAACCGGCGAGTCCAGTTGAGCAACGAGTGCGGGTCGCCGGACTGGGCCTCGACGTTGACGGATTGATAGCCGTACAACGGGTCCATGATCGGCGGCAGCACCAGGCTGGCCGGGTTGGCGCGCGAAAACCCGCCATTGCGGTCAATCGACCACTGCATGGGGGTGCGCACGCCGTCGCGGTCGCCCAGATAGATGTTGTCGCCCATACCGATTTCATCGCCGTAATACAAGGTGGGCGTGCCGGGCATGGACAGCAACAGGCTGTTGAGCAGCTCAATGCGCCGACGGTCGCGTTCCATCAAGGGTGCCAGGCGCCGCCTGATGCCCAGGTTGATCCGCGCACGACGGTCCGCAGCGTAGTAATTCCACAGGTAATCGCGTTCTTTGTCGGTGACCATTTCGAGCGTCAGCTCATCGTGGTTGCGCAAAAAGATCGCCCACTGGCAATTGGCGGGGATTTCCGGGGTCTGGCGCAGGATGTCGGTGATCGGAAAGCGGTCTTCCTGCGCCAGCGCCATGTACATGCGCGGCATCAAGGGGAAATGGAACGCCATGTGGCATTCGTCGCCATTGATGCCGTCGGTGTCACCGAAGTACTGCTGGGTGTCCTCGGGCCATTGGTTGGCCTCGGCCAGCAGCATGCGATCCGGGTAGTGCGCATCAATTTCGGCGCGGATCTGTTTCAGAATCTGATGGGTTTCGGGCAGGTTTTCATTGTTGGTGCCGTCGCGTTCGATCAAGTACGGAATGGCATCCAGGCGCAGGCCATCGATGCCCATGTCCAGCCAGTAGCGCATCACCGCCAGCACTTCTTTCATGACCTGCGGGTTGTCGAAGTTAAGGTCGGGTTGGTGGGAGTAGAAACGGTGCCAATAGTATTGGCCCGCGACCGGGTCCCACGTCCAGTTTGAGCTTTCGGTGTCGAGAAAGATGATGCGCGTGCCGTCGTACTTTTCGTCGGTGTCGGACCACACGTAATAATCCCGGGCCTTGGAGCCGGGTTTGGCGTGCCGCGCCTTTTGAAACCAGGGGTGTTGGTCAGAGGTGTGGTTGATCACCAGCTCGGTAATGACCCGCAGCCCACGCTTGTGGGCTTCAGCGATGAAACGCTTCACATCGGCCAGGGTGCCGTAATCCGGGTGGACGCCGCGATAATCGGCGATGTCGTAGCCATCGTCACGCCGTGGCGATGGGTAGAACGGCAGCAGCCACAGGGTGTTGACCCCCAGCTCCGCAATGTAATCGAGTTTGCTGATCAGGCCCGGAAAATCGCCGATTCCGTCATTGTTGGAGTCGAAAAACGATTTCACGTGCACTTGATAAATCACCGCGTCCTTGTACCAGAGCGGGTCGTTGATAAAACTTGCGGTTGCGACGTTCTTTGCCATGGGTAATACCTGCTGATTCGCACGCGCGAGGCCGCCCGGGCAGCGGCTCAAGGCTCGGTTAAAGAGGTTTGATGCGCCAGATGCCGAAGGGCTGGACCGCTGGATCAAGCCGCGTCCATTGGGTTTTGCCATACCAGGTCCAGCGATGGCCGCTCATCAAGTCTTCGCCGCGGGTGGCGGCATCGTCGGGCAAGCCCATTTCCCACAAGGGCAATTCAAAATGGGCCTCTTGCACGTGATGCGGGTCCAGATTGATGGCCACCAGCACCCAGTTGCTGCCATCGGCGCTGCGCTTGCCGAAATACAGAATGTTGTCGTTCCAGGCGTTGTAGAACGTCACGCCCAGATGCGTGTGCAAGGCCGGGTTTTGTCGGCGGATGCGATTGAGCTGGGCAATCTCGGCCACGATGTTGTCGGGCGCGGTGAAGTCACGGGGGCGGATCTGGTACTTCTCGGAATCCAGGTATTCCTCCCGTCCCGGCAAGGCGGCGGACTCGCACAGCTCAAACCCCGAATACATGCCCCATAACCCCGAGCCCATGGTGGCGAGCGCGGCGCGGATCAAGAACCCCGCACGCCCCGACTCCTGAAGAAAGCGCGGGTTGATGTCCGGGGTGTTGACGAAGAAGTTGGGCCGAAAGCACTCGCGCAACGGGCTTTGGTTGAGCTCGGTGAAGTACTGGGTCAGCTCGGCCTTGGTGTTGCGCCAGGTGAAATAGGTGTAGCTCTGGGAGTACCCCACTTTGCCCAGTCGCGCCATCATCGCCGGGGTGGTGAAGGCTTCGGCCAGAAAGATCACCTCGGGGTGCGCGCTACGCACCTCGGCAATCAGCCATTGCCAGAACGGCAGTGGTTTGGTGTGAGGGTTGTCCACGCGGAACAGCTTGACCCCTTCTTGCACCCAGCCCAGCACGATGTCGCGCAGGGCCAGCCACAGCGAAGGAATCGCATCCGGCGCGTAGAAATCGACGTTGACGATGTCCTGGTATTTTTTCGGCGGGTTTTCCGCATAGCGGATCGTGCCGTCCGGGCGCCAGTTGAACCAGCCGGGATGCTGGGTCAGCCAGGGGTGGTCCTGGGAGCACTGGATGGCGAAATCCAGCGCGATCTCCAGCCCGTGGGAAGCGGCGGCCTGCACCAGACGGCGAAAATCGTCGCGGGTGCCCAACTGCGGGTGAATCGCCTCGTGCCCGCCTTCTTCGCTGCCGATGGCATACGGGCTGCCGGGATCGTCCGGCCCGGCTTGCAGGGTGTTATTGGGCCCCTTGCGATGACGGCGGCCGATGGGGTGAATCGGCGGAAAATACAGCACGTCAAAGCCCATGTCGTGAATCATCGGCAGCCGCTCAATCACGTCATTAAAGGTGCCGTGCCTTGCGGGATCGTGGGTCATCGAACGCGGGAACAGCTCGTACCAACTGGCGAACTCCGCGAGCGGGCGCTCCACCTCGACCGGGTAGTGAGGACTGAGGCTGACGTAGGCGTGATATTGCGCCTGTGCCATGAGGTGAGCACTGCTTTCATGGAGAAACAGCGCCACCTGTTCGGTTTCGAGCAAACCGGCCAGTTGAATCAACAGCGTCTGCAACTGCGCCTGAAGCTCACCCTGGGTGCGCTCAATGGCGTGTTGCACCAGCACGCGGCCTTCTTGCAGCTCAAGGCTCACCGGCACCCCGGCCTGGTGTTTTTTCTCCAGCTCATGGCAAAAACTGGCAAAGCGATCGATCCAGGCTTCGATGCAGAACTCATAGCGTCCCTGCAACGGCACCTCGAACTGCCCCGCCCAGCCATCATTGCCCACGAACGTCATGGCCGCGGTGGACCATTCTTGATGCTCGGCACGGCGCCAATGCAGCATCACGGCCAGTTGATCATGGCCATCGGTGAAGACCTTGGTGGTGACGTCCACCGTCCGCCCTTGGGTTGCCTTGACGGCAAACTGGCCGTTTTCCAGCACCGGGGAGGTGCTTTCGATGGCAATGCGCGGCAGCAGCAGCGCATGGGACAGAGGCAATACAGCGGTTGAATCTGAATCCTGGAAATCAGCAGTCATCGAGCATCACTCCTCACGCCCATGGACGCTAACGTGTGTCGTTTCAAAGCACTTTCCGGCATTGACACCGGGCATCTAGGGGTCTGTTCCCAATCCGCTTGGAGCAACGCCGCCCTGCGTTACGTGGGCGTTCGTCCCTTCGGGTCGCATGTCACGGGTAGCCAACGACGCGGCTTGCCCTGAAACGGGAACAGACCCTAGCTTGGGAGGGAGCATCCGCTTTAAAAGTTCAGACTGTTTTAAAAGGCTCCGTTGGTCGTGTGGCGGGAGTGTTTTGTGCAGGTCACCGGTCAACCCCTAGGAAGACCTGACGTTTATCCGCCGCTGAAAACAGCCATGAGGCCTACTGATGAGTATTCCGATTCCTGCGCACACGCCGGACCCGAACATTGACGATCCGGTGATCCCGCCCTCTGACCCGCCACCGGCTCCTGAACAGGACCCACCGCTGGCCGATCCAAAGCCGGTGGGCGACCCACCCAGCGAGATGCCGCCCATCAAGGGCAACCCCGCCGCTTAAGAGGCAGATTAAGGAGAGCCACCATGAGTTTTGTCATCGATCGAAATCGCGGCATCTGCGTCTTTTCACGCAGTGAAGGTGAGTTACAGGTGCCGTTACCCAAGATCATCGTCATGAACAACAACCCTTCAGGCCTATCAGAAGCACGGGTTGGCCACGTACTCATCAACATTACCGAGCAAGAGGCAGAAACCCTGGTCGGCGCAGGCGCGGTGGATCAACGGAACATGCGGCACGCCACCAGCCCGGATTCACCGATCTGAACCGTCCTTTTGCCCCCACGGCGAGCACCGTTACCCCGGTGCTCACCGCTACGGTCAACGCACCACGTACAGCGGGTATTCAGGGCTGAGGGTCAAGCAGGTACGCGGCTGGGCATCACGCATCAAGGCTTTGGTGCGTTCATTCATCAAACAGGCAATTTGCTCAGGCGGCGACAAACGCCTCACATGGTGGTGCAGCGCCTGTAACGGGTGTTGTCGCTGCTCATCACACCGCTCGAGCGCCTGCACGATATGCGCTAGCCCGGTATCGATCAGTGATTGCGGCGGCTCGCCTGACTGCACCGCTTTTTCCAGCGCCAGACAAAACCCGCCATATCTGTCGATCCACGCGTCGATGCAAAACACATGGGGCCCCGGTTGATCGATCAGGATCTGGCCGTACCACACGCGATTGCCCAAGGTATGCAGGTGCAGGCTGTCGCCGTCACTGCTGTCGACATGCCGCCAGCGCACAATCACTGCCAGCGGTCCGGACGTCAGGCAATACGCATGACTGGTGATTTTTAATAACTGGCCGACCACGGCCTTGGCCGGTTGCTGGCCGAAATCAACAACCGGCTCGGTGTTTTCGATCACGATCTGCGGCAGCTCCAGGCCGCTTTTTATTCCATCTGACTCTGAACCTGGTTCAAACCACGCCCCGGCTGACATTCATTTACTCCTCAACACACACATAAGCGCTGGCTCACCCTACTCAATTCTGGAGCTCTGTTGTCAGGTGAGTCGCATTTTCCTTGATCTCGATCAGCATCATCCAAGACGCATTCGGTTACAAGCTGACACCCCATAAATACTGCTCTTCAGCGGGGTGCAGCCGGTTGTCGCAGGCACCTCGAAAAAACCATCTGATCCGCTTTTAAAACAGATAGCTGAGTCTGTTATGCAAACAGTCCGCTCGGCATAGTGCTCCGGCCTGATGGAGGCTGATGAGCGAAGACCATGAGCGAACATATTCCCGTCCAGATTATTGAATCATTTGAGGCTTCTCGACCCAGAGCCGCAAAACCCAAAAACGCATCCAGCGATAACGCGATTCATACCCGCAGTTTTTCTGGTCTGTTCCGTACCCTTCGATTAATCGGTGCAGGGTTTCTGTTTCTGCTGTTCTTCGGCACTGTCTGGCTCAGTTGGGACGGGCGTCAAGCCGTCCTGTGGGACCTGTCCGAAAGCAAGTTCCACATCTTTGGCGCCACCTTCTGGCCTCAGGACTTCAT
Source organism: Pseudomonas sp. BS-2016 (assembly GCF_001806145.1). Classification (NCBI taxonomy): domain Bacteria; kingdom Pseudomonadati; phylum Pseudomonadota; class Gammaproteobacteria; order Pseudomonadales; family Pseudomonadaceae; genus Pseudomonas; species Pseudomonas sp. BS-2016. Next base: position 25,556 of record NZ_MLCT01000038.1, on the reverse strand, counting down.
CTTGCTGTCCGGGCTATTGATCATAGCCGCGTTCGGTTTGTTCACTATTACGGTGTTTGCTGGACGCGTGTGGTGTGGCTACACCTGCCCGCAAAGCACCTGGACCTGGTTGTTCATGTGGTGCGAAAAGGTCACCGAAGGCGACCGCAACCAACGCATCAAACTCAAGGCCGCGCCCTGGAGCCTCCCGAAAATCGCGCGCCGTACCGCCAAGCATGCGTTGTGGCTGGCGATCAGCGTGATGACGGCATTGACGTTTGTCGGCTATTTCACACCCATTCGGCCGCTGGCCACAGAACTGCTGACCCTGGAAATGGCTGGCGTCAGTCTGTTCTGGGTGCTGTTCTTCACCGGCGCCACGTACATCAACGCGGGATGGCTGCGTGAAGCCGTGTGCATGCACATGTGCCCGTATGCGCGGTTCCAGAGTGTGATGTTCGACAAGGACACGCTGGCCATTTCTTATGACGTGGCCCGTGGCGAATCCCGTGGACCGCGCAAACGCGGGACCGACCCTAAACAGGCCGGGCTGGGCGATTGCATCGATTGCCACATGTGTGTGCAGGTGTGTCCGACCGGTATCGACATTCGCGACGGCTTGCAGATGGAATGCATCGGCTGTGCGGCCTGTATCGATGCCTGTGATTCGGTGATGGACAAAATGGGCTATGCCCGCGGGCTGGTGCGCTACACCTCCGAACACGAATTGCAGGGTGGCAAGACCCACCTGCTGCGCCCGCGCCTGATTGGCTATGCGGTGGTGCTGGTGGTCATGATCGGTGCTCTGGTGGTGGCGTTGAACCAACGCAGCATGGTGTCACTGGATGTGATCAAAGACCGCGGCTTGTTCCGTGAGAACAGCCAGGGCCAGATCGAAAACATCTACAGCCTGAAAATCATCAACAAAACCCAGGATACCCAGCACTATCGTGTGTCGCTCAAGGACGGCGAGGGTTACCAGTTGCAAGGTAAAACCGAGTTGACCCTGGCACCCGGCGAAATCACCGACCTGCCGGTCTCGGTTGCCCTGCTGGCCGATCGCCCGACCAGCAGCTCGCAGACCATCACGTTCGTGGTCACGGACACCGATCAGCCCAGCGTGCGCGGTGTGGCTGACAGCCGTTTCGTAGCGCCGCTCAACCGCTGAGGCGTACCCGCCGAGCACACACCGGCCCGGTTGCCGCTGCGATGCGCGGCGGCGACAGGTAGAGTGTCGGTGCTGAAACTTTTTGAATAACGCCGGACCGAGCCTTGCCCACATGAAACGTTACGAAAAATTTGCCGACGACATTGCCGAACTGATCCGCTCCGGGGTGCTCGGCCCTGGCCAACGGGTGCCTTCCGTGCGCTATGCCAGCCAGACTTACGGCGTCAGCCCGTCCACGGTGTTTCAGGCCTATTACCTGCTGGAGCGCCGCGGTTTGATCCGGGCCAAGCCGCGCTCCGGGTATTTCGTCAATGCCCATACACCCAGCCCGTTTTGTGAACCGGCGTTCAGCAGCCACGTCACCGAATCCACGGAAGTGGACGTCAGCGGGCTGGTGTTTTCAGTGCTGGATTCAATCAAGGACCCGCACACCGTGCCCTTTGGCTCGGCCTTCCCGAGCCCGACATTATTTCCGTTGCAGCGCCTGGCCCGTTCCATGGCCACCGCCAGCCGCGAAATGGACCCGCGCATGGTGGTCACCGACATGTCCCCCGGCAACCCGCAACTCAGGCGCCAGATTGCCCTGCGTTACATGGTGGGCGGGCTGATGCTGCCCATGGAGGAGTTGCTGATCACCAACGGGGCGCTGGAAGCCTTGAACCTGTGCCTGCAAGCGGTGACCGAACCCGGTGATCTGGTGGCCATTGAAGCGCCAGCGTTTTACGCCTGCCTGCAAGTGCTGGAGCGACTCAAGCTCAAGGCCGTGGAAATCCCCGTGCACCCGCGCGACGGCATTGACCTTGGGGTGCTGGCACACACCCTGGAGCGTCACCCGATCAAGGCGGTGTGGTGCATGACCACCTTCCAGAACCCGATTGGCGCGAGCATGCCCGACGCCAAGAAGCAGGCACTGGTCGACCTGTTGCGTACCCATCAGGTGCCGTTGATCGAAGATGACGTGTACGCCGAACTGTATTACGGCCAACACGCCCCTAAACCGGCCAAAGCCTTCGATACCGAAGGCCTGGTGATGCATTGCGGCTCGTTTGCCAAAAGCCTGGCGCCGGGCTACCGGATCGGCTGGGTGGCGGCGGGTCGCTACGCACAAAAAGTCGAACGCCTGAAACTGATGACCTCGCTGTGCGCGTCAATGCCCGCGCAGGCGGCCATCGCTGACTACCTGCAACACGGCGGTTACGACCGTCACCTGCGTAAATTGCGGTACGCGCTGGAAGAACAGCAAAGCGCCATGCTGGCCGCGATCGGCCGTTACTTCCCGGCGCAAACCCGTGTCAGCCAGCCCACGGGGGGGTACTTCCTGTGGCTGGAGCTGCCCGAACAGATGGACTCGCTCAAGCTGTTTCAGATGGCGCTGGCCCAAGGCATCAGCATCGCGCCGGGGCCGATCTTCTCGGCAACCCAGCGATTTCGCAATTGCATCCGCCTCAACTACGGCAGCCCGTGGGATGAAGCCTGTGAAAAAGCCATGGAAACCCTCGGCAAAATCGTGCGCTCGTTTTAGCGCGCCCGGCACCGGGGCCTCAGGCTAACCGGGCAGACAGGTAAAGTCCGCCGTGTGGGCCACTTCCTTGCCCTGCCCGTCGACCAGCCGGGCACTGATCTGCGCGCCCAGGCTCGATTCGATCAGTTGATAATGGCCGCCGGGCTTGAAGCCCTGGTAGCTGACGTTACCCTGGCAATCGACCTGATTTTGATCACCGCTGGCCCCTTCGTACAACGTGACGTCCAGTCGGTGGGCGCCCGGTGTCACCTCAAAAAAACGCCCGTCACGGGTGTTTTGGCCATCCACACGCTCGGCCATCAGGTCGCCGGTGCCCTCTTCCTTGAGGCCAATCCAGGCCTCGCTCGGGTCCTGCGCGGGCATGGGACCGGCGCAGGCCGACAGTAAAAGTGCAAGGCTCAGGCCCGGAATCAACAGCAACGGTTTGACAATCATCGCAACGCGCCTCGAAAACAGACCATGGACACGACGGGGCTGACCTGCCTCCGTCACACAGGCCATCAGCTTGGCCGCCTTCGGGCACAGCGCCAAATGAAGGTAAATGAAGGGATTTTCAGCCCTTTCTTAAAGGATCCTTCACCTGCCTGAAAGCGCCGCGTTAGGTTCCAGCGGCAAGACTGCCGGGGTTTGCAATTCCACTCCCCGGAGGTTCAGGCATGCTCGGGCTGGTAAAGACCGCACTGCACAAGCCCTACACCTTTATGGTGTTGGCGATTTTCATCTGCATCATTGGCCCCCTGGCCGCCGTGCGTACGCCCACGGACGTGTTCCCGGACATCGGCATTCCGGTGGTTGCCGTGGTATGGCAATACACCGGGCTGGCGCCCGCCGACATGGCGGGACGGGTGATTTACACCTATGAGCGCTCGCTCAGCACCACCGTGAATGACATCGAACACATCGAGTCACAATCGTTGCCGGGCATGGGCATCGTGAAAATTTTCTTCCAGCCCGGCGTCGACATTCGTACGGCCAACGCCCAAGTCACCGCGGTGTCGCAAACCGTGCTCAAACAAATGCCGCCCGGCATTACCCCGCCCCTGATCCTCAACTACAGCGCCTCCACCGTGCCGATTCTGCAACTGGCGTTCTCCAGCCCTACGCTGTCAGAAGCGCACATCCGCGACCTGGTGCAGAACAACATTCGCTTGCCCCTCAGCGCCCTGCCCGGGCTGGCCATGCCCACCCCCATGGGCGGCAAACAGCGCCAGATTACCCTGGACCTCGACCCGCAAGCGCTGGCCGCCAAGGGGTTGTCGGCGCAGGACGTGGGCACTGCACTGGCGGCCCAAAACCAGATCATCCCCGTGGGCACGGCCAAGCTCGGCACCTATGAGTACACGGTGATGCTTAATAACAGCCCCAAGGCCATCGACGAACTCAACGACTTGCCGATCAAAACCGTGAACGGCGCGTTGATTACCATTGGCCAAGTGGCCCACGTGCGTGACGGATCGCCGCCGCAAACCAACATCGTGCGGGTGGACGGCCACCGCGCGGTGCTGATGCCAGCGTTGAAAAACGGCAACATTTCGACCCTTTCCATCGTCGACGGCATTCGCGCGATGCTGCCGCGCATCAATGAAACCCTGCCGCCGTCACTGAAAACCTCGTTGCTGGGCGACGCCTCGGTGTTCGTCAAACAGTCGGTGGGCAGCGTGGCGCAGGAAGGGGTGATTGCCGCCTTGCTGACCAGCGCCATGATTCTGCTGTTTCTCGGCAGTTGGCGTTCGACACTGATCATTGCAGTGTCGATCCCGCTGGCGGTGCTGGCGGCCATTGCGTTGCTGGCGCTGAGGGGGCAAACCCTGAATGTGATGACACTCGGCGGACTGGCCCTGGCGGTGGGGATTCTGGTGGACGACGCCACGGTGACCATCGAGAACATCAACTGGCACCTTGAACAGGGCAAATCGGTGCGTGAGGCCATCCTGGATGGCGCCAGACAGATCGTCGGCCCGGCGTTTGTCTCGCTGTTGTGCATTTGCATCGTGTTCGTGCCGATGTTTATGTTGCAAGGCATTGCCGGCTACCTGTTCCGCCCGATGGCGCTGGCCGTGATGTTCGCCATGGGCAGTTCCTTTCTGCTGTCGCGCACGCTGGTGCCGACGCTGGCGATGTTTTTGCTCAAGCCCCATGTGCCTGAGCAAGGCGTCGGCCATCACCCGGAAAACAGCGACCTCAATCACCACGAAGGCGTACAGCCCAAACAGCCACACTCGGTGCCGGTGCGGGCGCTGCTGCGCTTTCAGCAAGGGTTTGAGCGTCGTTTTTCTACCGTGCGCGACGGCTACTACGGATTGCTGACACTGGCGCTGGCGTGGCGCAAGCGGTTCCTGCTGGTGTTTATGGGGTGTGTACTGGCCTCGTTCGCGTTGTTGCCCAGCCTTGGGCAAGACTTCTTCCCGGCTACCGATGCTGGCGCCCTGGCGTTGCACGTGCGCCTGCCGTTGGGCACGCGCATTGAGGAAAGTGCCGCAGCGTTCGACCGTATTGAGTCGCGCATCCGCGAGGTGATCCCGGCCGATCAAGTGGACAGCATCGTCGACAACATTGGTATTCCATTAAGCGGGATCGACATGGCCTACAGCAGCAGCGGCACTATCGGGCCCCAGGACGGCGATATTCAGGTCACGCTCACGGCCGATCATGGGCCGACGGCCGCGTACGTGAAAAAGTTGCGTGAAGTACTGCCCGACAGCTTCCCCGGCAGCCAATTTGCGTTCATGCCCGCCGACATCAGTAGCCAGATCCTCAACTTCGGTGCGCCCGCGCCGCTGGACGTGAAGATTTCCGGACGTGATGACGCTGCCAATCGCGCCTATGCCCTGCAATTGCAGCGCCGTTTACAGCAGGTGCCGGGCATTGCTGACCTGCGCATTCAGCAGTCGGTGGGTTACCCGTCATTGCAGGTGGATGTCGACCGGCAGCGTGCCAGCGGGCTGGGCATTACCGAGCGTGATGTGACCAACAGCATGGTGGCGTCCCTGGCGGGCAGTTCGCAGGTGGCGCCGACCTTCTGGCTCAACCCGCAAAATGGCGTGTCGTACGGGGTGGTCGCTGCCACACCGCAATACCGGCTGGACAGCCTGCCCGCCCTGGAAGCCTTGCCGGTGACGGGCAGTAACGGCCAGTCACACATCCTCGGCGGGCTCGCCACCCTGCGCCGCGTACACAGCCCGGCCGTGGTCACGCACTACAACATCCAGCCGACCCTCGACCTGTACGCCAACATTCAGGGGCGCGATTTGGGCGCCGTGGCCGCCGACGTGCAACAGGTGATTGATGGCGCCGCCGACCTGCGGCCCAACGGCGCGATCGTCAGCCTGCACGGGCAAATCGACGCCTTGCACGAAGCCTTTAGCGGCCTCGGCGTGGGCTTGCTGGGGGCCGTGGTCCTGATTTACCTGCTGATCGTCGTCAACTTCCAGTCCTGGCTGGACCCGTTCGTCATCATCACCGCCCTGCCCGCAGCCCTGGCCGGGATCGTGTGGATGCTGTTCCTCAGCGGCACCTCGTTGTCGGTGCCAGCCCTGACCGGCGCCATCTTGTGCATGGGCGTGGCGACCGCCAACTCGATTCTGGTGGTGAGTTTTTGCCGCGAACGCCTGGCTGAGCATGGCGACGCGCTAAAGGCTGCGCTGGAAGCGGGCTACAGCCGATTCAGACCGGTCTGCATGACGGCGCTGGCCATGATGTTCGGGATGCTGCCGCTGGCGCTCTCGCAAGAACAAAACGCCCCGCTGGGCCGCGCCGTGATTGGCGGCCTGATGCTGGCCACCGTTGCCACCCTGTTATTCGTGCCCGTGGTATTCAGCCTGGTACACGGGCGTAAAGACACTCGCGCTGCTGGAGAAACGCCCCATGTCGTCTGATCAAACACCTTCGCACACGCGCTTGATGTACCTGGGCATCGGCGGCCTGACGCTGGCCGCCCTGCTGGTGGCCAACGGACTGGCGAGCCGCAGCCGGCATGAGCAGGCGGTCAGCCAGTGGACGCAAGCGGCTGCCTTGCCGGTGGTGAGCGTGTTCCAGCCCCGGCAAAACGCCGGGGCCGACACCTTGCGCTTGCCAGCCCACCTTGAGGCCTGGAGCAAAGCGCCCATACAGGCGCGGGTGAACGGCTACCTCAAGAGCTGGCAAAGCGATATCGGCAGCAAGGTGCAAGCGGGTCAGGTGCTGGCGTTGATCGACAGTCCCGATCTGGACCAGCAACTGGCACAAACCCGCGCCCGGATGCTGCAAGCGCAGGCCAATGCAAAGCTGGCGGCGACCACGGCCTCGCGCTGGCAACACCTGCTGGCGTCGCATTCGGTGTCACGTCAGGAAGCCGACGAGAAGCAATCGAATGCGGCCGCCGCCCATGCCAATGCGCAGGCGGCCGAGGCTGATTTCGCACGACTTTGCTCACTGGAAGCCTACAAAACCATTCGCGCGCCTTTCGCCGGGACCATCACTGCGCGCCATACGGACATTGGCCAGTTGATCAAGGCCGATACGGACAGCGACACCGAGCTGTTTGACATCGCGGATACCCACCAGCTGCGCCTGTATGTGCCGGTGCCCCAAAACTACGCCAGCGTGGTGCGCCCCGGTATGCAAGCTCAACTCTCGGTGCCGGAGCATCCGGGGCAAACCTTCAGCGCTCGCCTAATGGGCAACTCAACCTCGGTTGACCCGCGCTCGGGCACGCTGATGGCCCAATTTGTGGTCCCCAATCCCAACGATGCGCTAATGCCCGGCGACTATGCCGAAGCCGTGTTGGCGGTGGCGCCTGACACCCATGGGGTCAGCATTCCCGCCAGCGCGCTGATTTTTCGCGCCCAAGGTACCCAAGTGGCGCTGCTGGATGCATCGCAGCATGTGCATTTGCAGACCATCCATATCGGGCTGGACCTGGGTGATCGGCTGGTGGTCGATCAAGGGCTAAAGCCTGCTGATACCGTCATCGACAACCCGCCCGACGCTTTGCGCGACGGTGATGCCGTACGGCTCGCGAACCAGGGAGCGCCCCATGCTGCCAAGGCTTAAGTCTGCGCTATGGCTGTGGGTCCTGGCGTTGCAGGGCTGTTCATTGGCCCCCGCCTACACCGTGCCACAGCTCGCATTGCCCACGCATTATCGTGAACAGGCCGATGCTGGTGCCTGGCATCCTGCGCACCCCGCGGATCAACACTCGCCGCATTGGTGGTGGGTGTATCAGGACGCACGCCTCAACGCTCTGCAACAACAATTACTGGACGCCAACCCCGATCTGGCGGCGGCGCTGGCGCATGTTGATGCAGCCCAAGCGTATGCCAGCCAGTTGCATGCCGGTCTGTTCCCGCAATTGACAGCCAGCGCCCAGCCGCTGCGCGAACGTCAATCAGATAGCCGCCCGTTACGGGGTACGACACAACCGTCGGTGTACAACAGCAATACAGCAGGCTTCGCGCTGAATCTCGACCTCGACCTGTGGGGCAAAATTCGCAATCAGGTGGCAGCCGGTGATGCACAGGCGCAGGCGTCAGCCGATGATCTGGCGGTCGCTCGCTTGAGTTTGCAACGGCAATTGACCTGCTTGTACGTGCAGCTCGACGGTCTGGATGCGCAGCAGCGCATTGTGTCCCGCTCGCTGCAGGATTACAGCCAGGCCCTGCAACTGACCCGCGCCCGTTATCTGGGCCAGATTGCCTCTGAAGTCGACCTCACCCGCGCCCAGACCCAACTGGCCCAAGCCCAGGCGCAACTGGATGAGGTGCGCGGGCAGCGCAACTTGACTGAGCATGCCATTGGCGAACTGGTGGGCGAACCCGCCAGCACGTTTGAACTGGCCGCCCGCGAACAAACGCTGTCCCCGCCGGAGCAACCCGACACGCTGCCCGGCGCCCTGTTGCAACGCCGCCCCGACATCGCAGCGGCGGAGCGCAGGGTGTTTGCTGCCAATGCACAGATCGGGGTGGCGAAAGCGGCCTGGTATCCCGACTTTAGCCTGAGCGGATTAATCGGCGGGCAAACCGGGGGGGCAGGCAACCTGTTGGCGGCGGGCAACCGATTCTGGGCACTGGGGCCGCTGGTCAACTTGCCCATTTTTGACGGCGGCCGACTGAATGCGCAGGCGCGTCAGGCCAAGGCCGAATTTGAAGAGGCCAGCGCGTCGTACCGCAGCACGGTTCTGCACGCTGTGCGGGAAGTTGAAGACAACCTTGCGCAGTTGCGCGACCTGCGCCAGCAGCGGCTGGACGAACAGGCCGCCGCCAATGCGGCGCACAACACCCAGACGCTGGCCACCCGCAGTTATGAAGCGGGAGCGGTGAGTTATCTGGAAGTGGTCACTGCGCAAACCGCCGCGTTGCAGGCGCAACGTCAGGTGCAGGCCCTGCGCACCCGCCAGTTGCAGGCGAGTGTGGCGTTGTTGACGTCATTGGGTGGTGGCTGGCGTGCTCAGTGACCAACGCCACCGGGGCACGCTCAGGGTGCAAAAAAATTATGGCTCAAAGCCTGCGCCTGCGCCGGTTGCCGCTACGCTTAGGAAGCAAAACGGCACCGTGACTGCTTAGTGGGCGGGCTTGTCGACAGGCAACTCAAGGATCCGGGCTTGCAGGTTGTCGAGTTGGGTTATCAAGCGGGTCAACATCGCCTGCGCTTCGTCGCGGCTAGTGAAGGGGCCGAGCAGCACGCGATGAACACCGTCAATTTCCGAAATATAAGAGCTATAACCATGTTCCAGCAGCCTTGCCGTCAAATCACTGAGCGCTTGAGTCTCGCCCAGTTTGACCTCTACCGCCCAGCGAGCCACCGGCGTTTGAACAGTCGATGTGTCAGAAGCTGCTTTAGCCCGTTGAATTTTATCGTTAGACTCCTGACCGCAAGCCGTCAGGGCCAATATTGCTGTCATCACGATGACTTTACGCACTGCGTTTCCCCTATCTTTTTGAGTGGGTCGATTTTATCACTGGGGCAGCGGCCTTTGCTCTCCTTGAACAAATCCGATACGCCCTTATCTAAGACACATAGGCGAGAGCTTTCCTCGTACAGGGAATTGCCACTCTGGCTATGACGTCTGTAATGAGCGGCGCATTTATATGCAGTTAGCAGTATTCTGTAGCCATGACCGAAGCCGCACCGTCTCAGAGACGTGCCATACAAAGCCATCAAGGAGAAAAAAATGCTGATACTCACCCGCAAAGTTGGTGAAAGCATAAACATCGGTGACGATATTACGATCACTATTTTAGGTGTCAGCGGCCAACAGGTCAGAATTGGCATCAACGCGCCCAAAGATGTAGCCGTACACCGTGAAGAAATTTACCAGCGCATCCAGGCTGGCCTGACTGCTTCGGACAAAAACGATCAGCAATAAATCTCCGAGGTATCAGCCCTTGGAGTAAGTGTCAGGGCTGCTCAGCCAGCCCTCCTCTTCCTTTCTATTCCCCTCTGTGCTGTTTTCCCTTCTGCTCCCTGGTGCGACAACCCGAACCGGGTATCGACTTGACGGTTTCAAGGTCTGCGACCACGCTCATTGCTCGCAGCCGCTTCTCAACCGCTGCTGTGCTGCGCAACAAGGTGTTAAAGGTGTCATCACACTTTGAGGCCTACTTCTTCATTCAGCCCGTTGCGGGCTGGAACTGCACAGTCAAGGAATGAAAGACATGTCTGATTTGATCGTAGTGGGATTTGACGATACTGAAAAAGCTGACCGCGCCTTGACCAAAATGGTGTCGTTGAGCAAAGAGCATCTGGTGGAGCTGGAAGATGCGGTCATTGTTGTTCGTAACAATGAAGGCAAGGTGCACATCAAACAGAGCGTGAACCTCACCGCCCTTGGCGCGACCTCCGGCTTGGTCACTGGCGGCCTGTGGGGCGCTCTGGTCGGGCTGTTGTTTCTCAACCCGCTGGCAGGTTTTGCCATCGGCGGCGCGCTCGGTGCGGGCACTGGTGCGCTCTCGGGGTCGTTGAGCGATTACGGCATCGATGACGATTTCATCAAGTCGCTGAGCGAAACCATTCCCAACAACTCTTCGGCCCTGTTCGTGCTGTTGCGTAAGTTCCAGCCCGAGAAAGTGTTGAAGGAACTTGAAGATTCAAACTTCAAGGGCAAAGTGTTGCGCACCTCGCTTTCCCCCGAGCAAGAAGAAAAACTTCAGGCGGCACTCTCTCAAACCAGCCTGACGAAAGCGTAAAAGCCACCCGTTGCCGCTCGTTCGACCGCCTCAAAGGCGGTCGAACGTGTAGGGCAATCTCAATCGGTAGGGTTATTGTCCGCAAACGATTTGTTGAGCAGCTGTTTAATGGTGTCATCCGGCATGCCCAAAAATTGCTGATCAAATGTTTCGGCATTCTCGGCGCGAACGGACAGTAGCCCCCACGCCTGTTTGCCATCGGGGCTAAACACCACATTCAACTGATTGGCTGCACAATCGTGGGGTTTGCACATCTGGCCGACGGTCCAGGTTTTACCGTCCATGACCACTTTTTCAACAGGAGCCGCAGTGCCCTGACCGGTTTTCACCCAATCCGGGTAAGCCAGCATGGCCGCATACGCTTGTTTATAGGGTGCTTGAGTGGTCAGCTCAGGTAGCCGACTTTCGGCAGCCACTCCCGTTGCGACACCCGCCACGACCCACCCCATCAACGCACGCTTTAAAAATCCTGTCATCGAAACGCTCCTTCTATTTCCCAAAACTGACGGTCTGACAACTGCCACAGGTTTAGCGCAGTTTCAGCTCAAGCGCACGGCCGTGCCGGTGGCGAATACCACCAGCATGCCACCGCGACCTGACGGCATGCTGATTTCAAAATTCAGCCCCACAATTGCATCGGCGCGCAGCACGCCCGCACGCTCTCGGATTTCATCCGTAACTTCTGCCCGCGCTTCTTTCAACGCGCGCTCCAGCGTCTGAGAACGCCCACCGAAAAAATCCCGCATGCCGGTGAAGAAATCCCGCACGACGTTGATACCGTGTACCGACTCTGCACTGACGACCCCCAGGTACTCCGTGATCTGGCGCCCTTCGATGCTGTTGGTTGTGGTGATGATCATTAACCCTTCCTTATGCGAGGTGAGGTCTTGCACCTTCCCTTATTCAGGCACAGGTTACCTCAGACAAAGCAGGCTCGACCGACTTGATCATCAACGTCTGCGGTGCGCTGGTCTTATGAGCAGGCGGTGTTACTGTAGAGGCCAGCCGCGAAACAGCCGGCATCAACAATGAACAGACATCCAGCGCCACGACAATCGGGACTTCTTGTGGCGTAGATACACTCGGCAGGTATGCATGTAAAACTGCGTCAGGCAATTTTTTGACCCGCTCAAGGAAGTTCTCAATGGTCCAAAGACACGTCATCAATGCTTCAGTCAGCCCCAAAGGCAGCCTGGAGACGTTATCGCAACGTGAAGTGCAGCAACTGAGTGAAGTCGGCTCAGGCACCAGTTACACCCTGTTCCGCCAATGTGTGCTGGCCATCCTCAACACCGGCGCCCATGTCGACAATGCCAAAACCATCCTTGAAGCGTACAAAGACTTCGAAGTGCGTATTCATCAGCAAGACCGGGGGGTTCGCCTTGAGCTGCTGAACGCTCCTGCTGATGCCTTTGTGGATGGCGAAATGATCGCCAGCACGCGTGAAATGCTGTTCAGCGCCCTGCGCGACATCGTGTACACCCAAAGCGGACTCGACAGCCCGCGCATGGACCTGAGCACCTCGGCCGGGATTACCGACTACGTGTTCCACCTGCTGCGCAACGCGCGCACTTTACGCCCAGGTGTTGAACCCAAAATCGTGGTGTGCTGGGGCGGTCATTCGATCAACACCGAAGAGTACAAATACACCAAGAAAGTCGGCCATGAATTGGGCCTGCGGCTACTGGACATCTGCACTGGCTGTGGTCCCGGCGTCATGAAAGGCCCAATGAAAGGGGCCACGATTTCCCACGCCAAGCAACGCTTGTCGGGCGGACGCTATCTGGGGCTGACCGAACCAGGGATCATTGCGGCCGAAGCGCCCAACCCGATCGTCAATGAACTGGTGATCTTGCCTGACATCGAAAAGCGCCTTGAAGCTTTTGTACGCGTAGGCCACGGCATCATCATCTTCCCGGGCGGTGCAGGCACGGCAGAAGAGTTCCTGTATTTGCTCGGGATTTTGATGCATCCCGACAACAGCGATGTGCCGTTTCCGGTCATTCTGACCGGCCCTAAAGAAGCTGAACCCTACCTGCAACAGCTCCACGAGTTCGTGGGCGCGACCCTGGGCGACGCGGCGCAAAAGCACTACCAGATCATCATCGATAACCCGGCCGAAGTGGCGCGCCAGATGACAGCCGGGCTTAAAGAGGTCAAACAGTTCCGTCGCGAACGCAATGACGCGTTCCACTTCAACTGGCTTTTAAAGATTGATGAGGGTTTTCAGCGCCCGTTCGATCCGACCCATGCCAACATGGCCAGCCTGCAATTGCGCAAGGACGTGCCACCCCATGAATTGGCTATCAATTTGCGACAGGCTTTTTCTGGCATTGTGGCCGGTAACGTGAAAGAAAAAGGCATTCATCTGATTGAGCAACATGGTCCTTACGAGATCCATGGCGATGCGGCTGTGATGAAGCCGTTGGACAAATTGCTGCAGGCCTTCGTCGAGCAACACCGCATGAAACTCCCCGGTGGTGCAGCGTATGTGCCCTGCTATCGCGTGGTGAGCTAACCACGCAGCGTCATGGCTGGCCGGGCTACAGGTGCGCACTGGGCGCCCCCATGGCTTGGCTGGCCTTAACGTTTTATTTCAACGGTGTGAACGTTTTAACCTTCTCGATCCACGTAGGGTCCAATCGCGTTTGCTCAGTGTCGATGCCCAACGCTTCAAGCCGCGCCTTGTGCAGGTCGATCTCGCGCACCATCTGGCTCAACGCGCTGGAGTTAGCATCCAGCTGATACATCTGGGTGATGCCCAGGTGATAAAAACGCAACAGCTTGAGCGCGCTGACATCCCCGGCCATGACACCCGCCGTCACGTGATGCATGACATTTGTGACCCGCATCAGGCTGCGCTTGAGTTGCCACCCATACACCGCAGCCGCCATCCAGGGCTGGGACCAGAACACGTAGCGCACCAGACCGACCGTGACGATCAGTGCCACGATCACTCCGGCCAGATTCAACCGGAAGTTATCACCGCCCGGCACGCCTGCCAGCATCACTGCCAAGCCAGAAATCACCAGCGCCAGCAAGGCAAACAGCAAGGCGATGTAAAGCGTGCTGCGCCGGGTTTGTTGACGATAAGCCTCGGGACTCATCGACTTCAGTTCAAACATCACGGTTTAGATACCCCTGCGTGGCTGGAAAAAACAGGCGCGCATTATGGCATCTAAACCGAGTGAGCTGAGGTTTCACTCCCATTAATAACGCCAGTCAACCAGCAGATGTCTGGCTCATCAGGTTGAGGGCTTGTTCATATAGCGCTACGCGCTGGGCATGGCCGTTAAGTCCTCCATTGATAGCCCGTGTCACACGCTCAAAATCATCGCCATCTGCCAACGCATTGAGGTTACGGGTACTCCAATACCAGCCTGCCGACTCGACTGCCCAGCGCCACTGTTCAAGCAATTGAGGCGTGGTCAATAAACGCTCATCCCCGAACAGGCCCAGGCTGCATTGTTGATAGTTACTCTTGCCCGTCATCTGAATCAGCCCCCTGCCACGGTAACGCCAACCGTCTCCTGACGCTTCATCACCGTTACCCAGACGATTGCTGTACACCCGATTGGCAATGGCCTCGGGTTGGCGATGCAACTTCTGCGCATCACTGTTGGGCACTCGTCGTGAACGCCCCCCCTCCATGACGGTTATGTAGGCGCCAGCCGCATTTTTTTCGGCAAACCGTGAACCCCACGTCGCGGCCAAACCACCCGCACTGTAATTAAGGTTCTCGACCAACACTGTAAAGCCGCCACACTCATGCCCCACTTGGGACAAAAACGCCGCTATCCGGCGCGGGATGGTGATCTGCCGCTGCTGCGCCACATGCTGTAAGGAAGGCAAGTAATCGTTCATAAACTGTGAACTTTTGGGGAACAACCCCATCATCAACTCTCGTGTCAACATCGTGTGCTCTTACCATTAATAAAAATAAAAGCTAAGCACTCTCTGTGTATGCGCGCACCCGTTCAAGAAGCAAAAAGACACTTCCTACTTACAATTTAACTTTAACCGACATTATTCACCCGGCTTCAACCCTTTTAACCCACTGCGGCTCCCCACCCGTAACGGCGTACAACAATGTAAGTATTTCCTTCTGTAAATCCTGCGCATTACTTATAAAACACACACCATACTTAGGCTTAACCACACAGATTAACGACCGAACCATCCTTACAGGAACTCATTGAATGACCAGCCATCCTGGCGACAACATGTATATCAATATGCGATTTATCAATAAAACGGGCTACCGACTGGATTTGCTTTCTGCACACCACACGGCGAGACAGGGCGCTTTCCCTCCGGAGCTATCGGACAACAATCTTGACGTGCGCGTCGACCAAATTCAGTTCGTGACCACACCCAAACTACGGGGTGACATTCTGATTGACTATGATGTTAAAAAATCCATCTTTGAATCTCGCGCTGCTTACACGCTCGACAAGACGATCATTACTTTTGAAAGTAGTTTCTTATATGCCTATGAGAAAAGACTTAATCATCGCGCGCCCAAGGTGACATTCTATTGGACACACCACTGTGCATGTGCCGAGTATCCGGACTTCCCCTGCCGCTCACAACTCACCCACCATAACCCCTCCAGGCCCTACAGCTACACGGTCGACTTTTTTATCGGGTAACGGTCGTTAAAGTCCCAGGGGCATCTTGCGAAGCGGTTTTACCGACTTGAATGAAAAACTTGAATAGATCTCCTTGACCGCAGGTAAAGCTTGCAGAACTTCACGCGCAAACTCACCAAAAGATTCAAGGTCTTTAGCCACCACTTCAAGCAAGAAATCATAACGACCCGAAATGTTATGACAGGCCACGATCTCAGGAATATCCAGTAAGCACTGCTCGAACTTTCTGGCTGTTTCCTGAGAATGCGAAGCCATCATGACACTGACAAAGGCCGTGACGCCGTACCCCAGTTGCTTGGGCGAGATGATCGCTTGATAGCCCGTAATCAAGCCCTGTTGCTCAAGGATTTTGACCCGCCGCCAACAAGGCGAGGTGGTCAACGACACCTGCTCCGCGAGTTCAGCCACCGTTAATCGCGCATTGTTTTGCAATGCAGCCAGCAGGGCTTTATCGGTTCTATCCAGAGCGTTGAGCATACTGTGCCTCTTGATCTCGATGTGGAGGGTATTTATTCCAATAGCACTCGATTTAACCCTTGGAATTGGTATTTATCGCTTCGAATTTGAGCATAGCATTGTAGGAAATATCGGAGCGTCCAGCATGAACGACAAAAAAAATGAGTTCGGCTTTTCTACCCGCGCGATCCATCACGGCTACAACGCCCTAGAGAATCAGGGTGCCCTGATTCCTCCCATTTACTTGACGTCCACGTTTGCTTTTCCGACTGCTGAATACGGCGCAGCGTGTTTCGCCGGAGAAGAAGACGGGCATTTTTATACACGCATTTCCAATCCCACCCTCGCGCTGCTCGAAGCACGCATGGCGACACTGGAAAACGGCGAAGCCGGTATTGCCTTCAGTTCTGGCATGGGCGCTATTGCCACGACCTTCTGGACGCTACTGCGCCCGGGGGATGAACTGATCGTAAGCCGCACCTTGTATGGCTGCACCTTTGCCCTGCTGCATCACGGCATCGGGGAGTTCGGCATCAAGGTCAAACATGTCGACATGACCGACATGCAAGCACTTGAAGCCGCCATCTCCCCCGCCACGCGCATGATCTACTTTGAAACCCCGGCCAACCCCAACATGCAACTCGTCGATATTGCAGCTGTTGCGCGCGTTGCCCACGCCCATCCTGACATCACGGTGGTGATCGACAACACCTACTGCACCCCTTACTTGCAGCGACCGTTGGAGTCAGGCGCCGATGTGGTCGTGCACTCGGCCACTAAATACCTGAGTGGGCACAGCGATATCACGGCGGGCATTGTTGTCACCTCACAAGCGCTGGCCTCGCGCATTCGCTTGCAGGGCTTGAAGGACCTCACGGGGGCCGTGCTGTCGCCCCACGATGCGTACCTGCTCATGCGCGGGCTCAAGACCCTGGCTTTACGCATGGATCGCCATTGCAGCAGTGCTCAGGTGATTGCCCAGTATTTGGAGAATCACCCGGCCGTGAAGTCAGTGTCTTATCCAGGACTACCCTCTTTCGCACACTATGAGTTGGCTAAATCCCAAATGCGCCAACCTGGCGGGATGATTGCTTTCGAGCTTAAGGGAGGTCTGGAAGCCGGTCGGCATTTCATGAACGCTCTGCAACTGATCAGCCGCGCTGTCAGCCTGGGCGGTGCAGAATCTTTGGCGCAACACCCTGCAAGCATGACCCATTCGGCTTACACGCGGGAGGAGCGTGCTCGACACGACATTAGTGAGGGGCTGGTGCGTTTGGCGATTGGCCTGGAAGACGTGGAAGATCTGCTGGCTGATGTTGAACAAGCCCTCACGTACAACGCCTGAATACCTTTGCGCAAACAGAAAAGGCCGCTGATTTCGCAGCGGCCTTTAAATGTAAAAGGGATCAACCCGGCGGAATGGTGGCAAGGATACCGATCCCAATGGTCAACAGCAGAAATCCGCCCAAAAACCAACCCATCTTAGCCATATCAGTTCCTACCGTAAGTATGTCGAAAACCAGAACGTGAGCATCAACGGACGGCATCCCTGCACCGTTTAAGGTTCGATGCCTGCTTGAGCGATCTGACTGGCTGCAATTTTCTGCCGATTGTGAGCTGCAATACAGGCGCAGTTGATTCATAAAAATACGGATCAGATGATGAGCTGTACTAATCGAGGGCCTTGGGCAATACCAGATGGCCCGGAGCAACGGCACGTTGGTAGTCGGCCACCACCTCTTGCGCAAGGCTGACAACCGCTTCATTGAGTTCAAGGCCAGCCCCGACGCGCCAACTGGCATAGACCGAAAAGCCGGGCCCAGCACACATCGGCAATTCAACCAGACTGCCATTACTCAATTCGCGGCTGACCAGCACTGGCGGCAGGACGCCAATGCCAAACCCGTCAGCCACCAGTTTGATAATGGCCGCCACCGAATTGATGCAACTGATGCGTGGCGCGCTCACGCCTTGCTGATGCAGGTAATTGAGCACGTCCTGATGCGGCCGGGACAGCCGCGAAAAGGTCAGGATCCGCTCTTGGCAAAGCGCTGCAAGCCCTTCATACGGGCGATCAAGCGGGGTTCCACTGGCCACCACCCACCGCAACGGATAGCACGCCAGGTGTCTGTTACGCACACCGTCGGCCCGTAATAAGTCTGTCTGGAAAATCAGGTCCAACTGCCCCTTGAGTAACTGCTCATTCAGGTTGAGGGCCGTATCGGCAGTCAGCTCGACTTCAACCTGCGGGTATTCCCGGCTCAGGGCATTAATCAGCTCGCTTAACCAGCTGTGAATCACTGTGTCCATGACCCCAATGCGCAAGCGGCCTGAAAACGTGTCGGCCTGGCCCAGTGATTGGAGCAAGCGCTGCTGGGTCGCCAGCATCTCTTGCGCATAGCTCAGCACGTTGTGCCCCTCACGGGTCAGGCTGACACCCCGCGAGTCACGTTGAAACAACTGCACGCCGAGCTCAGCTTCCAGCACCGAGATACGGCTGGAGATGGCCGCTTGTGTACTGGATAGCTTTTCGGCAGTCAGTCGAAAGCTGCCGAGCCGTGCCACCCACACAAAGGTCAAAAGGAATCGCATATTCATGCAGGGTTGCCCGTCCACACCAAACAAGGCTGCCACTGTAAACCCTTGCAACAATCCCAAGCCACCCCGACCAGGCAAGCCGTTGACCAAACTTTTTTGTTCGGCCGTGACAACTTTTTTTGACTGGACGCAGTGAATAAAGCGCCCAAAGATATCGCTCAATGACGCTCTATCATCGGGCGCCAACAATAAAAAAACACGCTGAGTCCGGCAGCGAATCAATGTTGCGAAAGTGAGCCCGACCGCTTTCGCCTTGCGCGCACCCCAGCCTGCCCTGGCGTTGCGGCATCCAGCCAAGGGATTCACTCCCCATGCAAACCGTCGTCAACCTATGGCCCTTATTGGGCGTATTCGTCATCGTCGTGGGCTTCGTGCTGCGCTTCAATCCTCTACTGGTCGTGAGTTTGGCCGCGATCGTGACCGGCCTTGCAGCCAGCTTCTCCCTGGAGCACATCATCACGTTGATGGGCGAAGGGTTTCTGCAAACCCGCGCCTTGCAACTGATCCTGCTGCTGCCGCTCGCAGTGATCGGTTTGCTGGAGCGCCATGGCTTGCGTTTGCACGCGCAGAACTGGATCGCCAAGTTTCAACGGGCCACGGTCGGTCGCCTGCTGATCATGTACCTGTTCGTGCGGGAGACCACCGCGGCGGTGGGCTTGACCAGCCTGGGTGGCCACCCGCAGATGGTGCGCCCTTTGTTGGCCCCCATGGCCGAGGGCGCGGCTGAAAACAAGTTCGGCAAGTTGCCCGAAGCACTGCGTCATAAGGTGCTGGCCATGTGCGCGGCCACCGACAATGTCGGTTTGTTCTTTGGCGAAGATGTGTTCGTGGCCTTTGGCGCAATCGCCTTGATGCATACCTTTTTACTGGGCTCGGGTCTCGATGTAGAACCTTTACACATCGCATTCTGGGGAATTCCCACGGCTATCTGCGCCTTTATCGTGCATGCCCTGCGCCTGTATCGCTTCGACTTGCAGCTGACGCGCCAACTGACCTCGCCGCAATCGTCCATCACGCCTGGCTCGCGGGAGGCTGCACAATGATCATCTCCATTGAGTACTTCTACTGGCTGGCAGGCGTGTTGTTAATGGTCACCGCCGCTATGATCGCCGGCGACAAGACCCATCCAAAACGCTGGAGCAGCAGCCTGTTCTGGGCACTGTTTGCCATCGTTTTTCTGGTAGGCGACCGCTTGCCGCCGTTCGCTGTAGGCGTAGGCGTACTGGTCATGGCAGTGATCGCAGGTTTGGGCGGCGTAGGCCGCGGAACGCATGCCGAATTACACGTCAAGGCAGCACGCGCCAGCGCCGGGCGACTGGGACACAAGCTGTTCATCCCTGCCCTGTCTATTCCTCTGGTCACGGTTATCGGCTCTATGCTGCTCAAACACACGCAAATTGCTGGCGTGCCGCTGCTGGACCCCAAAAACACCACGTTCGTGTCCTTGGGACTGGGCTGTATTGTGGCCTTGATTCTGGCCTGCCTGCTGACTCGCGATACGCCCCTGCAAAGCCTGCGCGAATCACGCCGTCTGACCGAGGCACTGGGCTGGACCATGGTGCTGCCGCAAATGCTGGCCATGCTCGGCCTGCTGTTTAACGATGCGGGAGTGGGTACAGCCGTGGCGCACGTCGCAACGTCCTACATCAACATGGACTACCGCCTGATCGCGGTGATGGTGTATGTGCTGGGCATGGCGTTATTTACCGTGATCATGGGCAACGGGTTTGCGGCGTTCCCGGTGATGACCGGTGGCGTGGGTGTTCCAGTGCTGGTGGGTATTTACGATGCCAACCCGGCCGTCATGGCCGCCATTGGCATGTTCTCGGGGTACTGCGGAACACTCATGACGCCGATGGCGGCCAACTTCAATATCGTGCCGGTGGCCCTGTTGGAGATTCCGGACAAATACGCGGTGATCAAAGCGCAAATGCCAACGGCACTGATGATGCTGCTGGTCAATATTGTCCTACTTTATCTGCTGATGTGAGGTGCCCATGCGTACTGTGTTGCTGACAGGTTTCGAACCGTTCGATCAAGACACGCTCAACCCCTCATGGGAAGCCGTGAAAGCGCTCGATCAACGCCTGATAAAGGAAGACACCCGGATTGTCTCGCGGCAGTTGCCGTGCGTGTTTTCCCAAGCCCCGGCCCGTTTGCGCGAGCTGTTGGAGACCGTGCGGCCAGACATGGTCATTGCCGTAGGACTAGGGCCAGGACGCACCGATATTGCCATCGAGCGCGTGGCAATCAATCTCAACGATGCGCGCATTCCCGACAACCTGGGCGACCAGCCCATCGACACCCCAGTGGTCATGGAAGGCCCGGCAGCCTACTTCAGTACATTGCCGATCAAGGCCATGGTGAGGGCGTTAAGGGCTGAGGGCATTCCGGCGTCAGTGTCCCAGACGGCCGGAACCTTCGTCTGCAATCAGGTGTTCTATTGCCTGCAACACGCCCTGGCAGGTACTGGCATACGCAGCGGATTCATCCACGTGCCGTATCTCCCGCAGCAGGTAGCGCTGGCGCCTCAGCCAGTGGCTTCCATGAGCCTTGAAACACAGGTCCAGGGGTTGCGTGTGGCAATCATCACAGCGCTTGACACCTGGGTAGACGTCCTCGACTCAGGGGGTCAGGTGAGCTGACGGCTGCGCAGGCAAGCCCTCGCGCGGTGGCCCATTTTCGAAACCGCTTGAAACCTCAATCGAATGCCCCATTAAGCACTTCATAAATCAGACCACTGGCGATCGAAACCAAGATCAAGTCAGCTCCGGCTTGTTGCCATTCATACCCCTCGTAGTGGGGCAATTGAGTTAGCAACCTGCCGTCCAGCTTTTTCGCAATCCCCGGAGGCAGCGGTTTTCCCCGCGCGAGGTTTTTTTGGATCCCGGGCGGAAGTGACGGGCCAGGCTGCCAGTCATTGCGATGGCCTGCCAGAATCCCTAAAACACTGTCCCTGTCGATATGAGGCGAACGGCCCCACTCCCCCTCCTGGTGGCCCTTGCCTTTATTACCCTGATTCCCTTTAGAGTCCTGATTTTTGTGGCCCTGATCCGCCTTATTACCCTGCCCTTTGCCTCCTTGTGCATGACCTTTATCAGGCCCTTTGCCGTTACCGGGATCGCTGGATACAGGCAACGAAGTCAAGGCCAGGGAGCAACACATGGCCGTAGCCGCCAACACACGTAATGTGAACATGACCGTCCTCTCAAATAAGGGAGCACCTCTGGGTATTGTTGAAAGTAGCTGGTTCCTGGCTCATACGCCGAAGCGTTTCTCGTTCACCCACGCCGCGTCGACTCTCTTCGGTCGAACGCGCCTGACGTTCAGTTGCCGCCGACCGTTCACTCATGAGCGTGTTTGCTATCGCTCGGTGCCTGGAGGCGATCCTCAAGACTATAGTCGCGAACCACGTGGGCAATGCGCAGGTGATAGTCATCGAAAACCTGCCTGCGCCCCGCCAATTGTGCCGCCCGGTGCAGCTCAAGACCGCGCCACCGTGTGATAGCGTCCTCGTCACGCCAAAAGGACAGTGAGAGCACCTTGCCGGGCTCACTCAGGCTTTGAAAACGCTCTACCGAGATAAAGCCATCCAGCTCTGCCAGCACGGGTTTGAGTTCAGCGGCAAGGTCAAGATACCGCTGGTATTGCACCTCATGAGGCCATGCTTCAAAAATAACAGCGATCATTAACGGGTTTCCTCATCAGGATAAAACGTGGGAATGCGGCCATTGTGGGAGAGCAAATAGTCCCACCGCAGCTGACGGGCAAACGGGACAGGATGACTATGCAGCCAGACCAAAATCGCCTCGCAGGCGATCGTCAATGCAAGTGCCCGACCCGGACATTCATGCCTTGCTGCCCCAAAGCTGAAGGTGCGTCGCTGCGTCCGTCTGAGCAAGAAGCTATCGGGGTCCGGATTGACGTCAGGATCCCTGTTGGCTGAAGCGAGCAGCACCAGCACGGTATCCCCCTCTTCCAGCACCCTGCCGCCGACAGTGCAACGCTTAGCCACGAATCGCCGAGTGTTTTGCACGGGCGGGTCGTAGCGCGCTACCTCGGCCACCAAGTCCGCAACAATCATCGGCGTAGGCTGCACGCCTTCAATCAGGTGAGGTTCACGCTGAAGCGCTATGAGGGTATTGCCGATCAAGCCAGCGGTGGCCTCGCAGGTCTGTGACAACAGGCCAATAAGGTTGGCGATCAACGCATCATGATCTCCCCAGGCAGCGGCTTCGCACCGGCTCAAGATATCGCTCAAGAAGCGGCTTTTTAGCTCGCCACTGCCAAACAGCGTGGTGAATATTTCGCTTAGCCGGATCGCCCCGCGATGGGCTGCACCGAGTTGAACTTCGTCACTTAGCGGCGACAGACAGCCAACAAAATCCCGAGTCCGCTTCGCGACCTCCTTAAGCTGACTAAATGGAACGCCTGTCACGGCAGCCATAACGCAAACCGGTAGCGTGAACATCAACTCATCAAGGTTGTCGACCGGGTAATCGAGGGTCCCGACCACGCGCGCCACGACCTCTGCGATGTTTTTTGTCTCGATAGCGGCCAAGGCAGGCTCGATAGCCCTTCTGGGGCACAGGTGCCCAGCGCCCTCGTTCATACGCATCAAACGCCCGAACATCATACCTGCCGCCCCTTGCGCAATCGCGGCAGGCACCGGCTCACTTATCGGACGTACCCGACAGTCAGGATGCCCCAAAGTGGCTTCGACAAACTGGGCATCACTTGCAATCCATAAACGAAGATCTGCATCAAAAAACAGCCCGCTTTGCCGCCTGAGGCCTGCGTAGTAAGGGTAAGGGTCGGCATGGGTGACGGCTTCAAAAGGTGTCATTGCGCGCGTCCTGTTGATTAAGAACGGCTACTATCGAACACCCTTCATGCCGATGATTCGCTCAGGAACGAAATATGGATGCTCATCACACTGACAGCGCGTTATCCCGAGTTGCTGGCGCTATTGCCGAACCTGCGCGCACGAAAATGCTGTGTTCGCTGATGGACGGCCACGCCCGCACCAGTACCGAAATGGCCGTCATCGCGGACGTGAGTGCATCCACTGCGAGCGCGCATTTGGCAAGATTGAAAGAGGACGGGCTGGTCAGGTTGCACACGCAGGGCAGGCATCGTTACTACAGTTTGGCGGACATCCACGTGGCCCACGCTATCGAGGCCCTCATGGTCATCGGCCAGAACGCAGACACACACTATGTTTCCACGACCCCAACCCGATTGCAGTTCGCGCGTACCTGTTATGACCACATGGCAGGAACACTGGCGGTCCATCTGCACGACCATTTCATGGCGGCCGGGTGGTTAACCGCACCGGTCTCTGGGCAGAGCCTCTATCAGCTTACGAACAGCGGCGAAAAAGCAATGATCGGCCTCGGTATCGAGCTCGAAAAAGTAAAGGCCCAACGACGTCGTTTCGCGTGCGCATGCCTGGACTGGAGCATGCGGCGTCCTCACCTTGCCGGGGCCCTCGGAGCAGCGTTTCTTCAGACGCTCTTAAACCGCAAATGGGTGACCCAAGACCTTGATAGTCGGGCACTCGCGTTAACGCCCAAGGGGCAAAAGGAGCTGTCTGGCCGATTCGGGATCAAGCTGGAACACAAAGAAGTGGAACGATCAGTCATACGGAATGTGGCACGACCTGGCGAGCCAGCACTACCGGCTCACGAATAACGAATCTCTTGACCTGGGGATCTATCAAAAAACGGGCAGTGCTTCGCAAACTATGATTCAGTTACCGTGCGAACCAGGAAAAAACTACTTTGACGATTTATCATGTGGACTTGATTTAGGCAGGGAGAGATTTTTAACTTAGTCAAGTTTCGTCCGCCTAACAAGCCAACAAATTCATAGGAGTCAGGCCATGGAAAAGCGTATTTCTGAATATACGGAAGCCGAATTTATCAGTTTCTTGCAGGAAATATTCACTGCTAACAAAAATGCTCCGGATGAGGTGCTCGATCCTATGCTTGACACGCTTGAGCAGCTAACAGAGCATCCAGCGGGTTCTGATCTCATTTATTATCCTGAAGAAGGAGCTGATCACTCACCTGAAGGCATCACCCAAACGGTTAAAGAATGGCGTGCAGCCAATGGTTTGCCGGGGTTCGAAGAAGTATCGTCATAAATTATTGAAGTCTCGACTTGATCTCACACATACCGCATGTTTTACCATTCAACTTTCATATTGAACGTTGAACGGAGGAATTACCATCAGTACGCAGTGAAAAATTAGCCTCTCACAAACTGTTCAATCTCATCGGACATGCTAGTTCGGCCTGCCTTCCCTCTTTCAGTACATCATGCAGCACTGCCAATATAATCTCTTTATCAATAACTCCATGCATTCGCGCAACATGCCCTAGGCATGTAATCCCCCCCTTGGCAATGGAACTCATGCTTACACCAATCAACTACCGACATTTTTTCTGAACCCATTCCAGATCATTCATATTGAATGTGGCACACATCAGGTTATCGAGATACCGTTTACTCACCGTCCGAGCCAAGCTTGCACTGTACTTATTTTTATCTGCAACGTTCGCAACTTTAATCTTTTAATATTCCCTGCTACTGTTAATTTTTGGTATTTACAAGCACACGTTAAAATCTCCGTGACAACCATACCAGTACCGCTTACAACCATGAAACACTTGATCGGGTTGGTCAGGCCTTGCCCATTCGGAGCGTTGCTCTTTGACTTTCCCCCACGCTTTATACTGCGCGCTCCAGGCGATTTGGCCGGTGTGGTCGGTCAGTTCTTGTGGCGTGC
Organism: Pseudomonas sp. BS-2016; assembly: GCF_001806145.1. Taxonomy (NCBI): domain Bacteria; kingdom Pseudomonadati; phylum Pseudomonadota; class Gammaproteobacteria; order Pseudomonadales; family Pseudomonadaceae; genus Pseudomonas; species Pseudomonas sp. BS-2016. The sequence goes on along the minus strand of NZ_MLCT01000038.1, from coordinate 226 downwards.
CGAGTTGGTCGCACTGGTACCACGCCAGTACGCCAGTACGTCAATCGGCAGCGCTTGCGGGGTGTGGGTCCACAGCGGGTCTTCATCAATGTCATAACCACCTTCGTAACTCGGTTGGTGGCGCAATGCTTGGGCTACGGGGACGAAAGTGCCGGGTTCGTAGAGGTAGTGGACGGTTTTGCCACTGGCGCCGTCGGCCTGCGCGGGGCTGCTTTCCCAGGCGAGG